>NZ_JAIQDH010000039.1:0-60003 GCF_020037095.1 Myxococcus sp. XM-1-1-1 | reverse complement strand
AAGGCCGCCGCGAAGAAGGGCGCCACGAAGAAGGCCGCGGGCAAGGCCGCCGCGAAGAAGGGCGCCACGAAGAAGGCCGCGGGCAAGGCCGCCGCGAAGAAGGGCGCCACGAAGAAGGCTTCCGCGAAGTCGGCGGGCAAGAAGACGGGTGGCAAGGCCACCGCGAAGAAGGCCTCCGCCCGGAAGGCGGCGGCCAAGAAGGTCACCCGGGCGAAGCCCTCGGCACGGGCGAAGGCCCGGCGGTAGCAGGAGGAGACGTGCAGCAGGATTACCTGGATCGGCTCATCGACCTCGCCCTCGACGAAGACCTGGGGGCGGCGGGAGACGTCACCTCGCAAGCGCTCATCCCTCCCGACGCGGAGGGAAGCGCTGAGCTGGTCGCCAAGGAGCAGTTGGTCCTCGCGGGGCTGGAGGCCTTCACGCGCGTCTTTCACAAGGTCGACCCGGACGTCGAGGTGGAGCTGGTCCGCCAGGACGGCCAGGAGA
The DNA here is from genome assembly GCF_020037095.1 of Myxococcus sp. XM-1-1-1. Taxonomy (NCBI): domain Bacteria; kingdom Pseudomonadati; phylum Myxococcota; class Myxococcia; order Myxococcales; family Myxococcaceae; genus Myxococcus; species Myxococcus sp. XM-1-1-1. The sequence goes on along the minus strand of NZ_JAIQDH010000039.1, from coordinate 59,517 downwards.
TCAAACCCAAGGTCGTGGCCGCCCGATGTCACGGGCGGCTGCGCTCCCTGCTCGCCGCCGAGCGCACCGCGCTCAACCTCGTGCAGCGCGCCGCCGGCATCGCCACCCTGGCTCAGCAGGCGATGACGTCGGTGCGTGGCTCGAAGATGCAGGTGCTGGACACGCGCAAGACGCCGCCGGGCATGCGCGTGCTGGCCAAGGACGCCGTCCGCATGGGCGGCGCCACCAACCACCGCTTCGGCCTCTTCGATGGCGTCCTCATCAAGGACAACCACATCGCGGCGGTGGGCGGCTCCATCTCCGAGGCGCTCAAGCGCGCCAAGGCCAATGGCCCGCGCCTGTGCAAGATTGAAATCGAGGTCACCAACCTCAAGCAGCTCGCGGAGGCCCTGGAGGGTGGGGCGGACGTGGTGATGCTCGACAACATGGACGACGCGCAGATTCGCGAGGCCGTGAAGCTCGCGGGGGGCCGCGTGCCTCTCGAGGTCTCCGGCGGCGTCACGCTGGACCGGCTGCCCCGGCTGGCGAAGATGGGCGTGGACTTCGTCTCCATGGGCGCGCTGACGCACTCGGCGCGGGCCATGGACCTGTCGCTGGAGATCACCAGCACCAAGAAGCCGCGTCGTCCGCGCGCGACGCCCACGCAGGGCTGAGCGTCACTGCTCCGGGCCCTTGCCTTTCTGGGCGAGGGCCTGGGCCTGCAGCCCCTCCATGTCTGGCGTGAAGTGGCGCCCGGGCACGCGGCGGGGCCGCTGGATGCGGTCCATCCGGAACATCCGCGCCGCGGACTTCTCCACGTCGCGCGCGAGCACGTACCAGACGGGCGCCTCGACGAGCAGCCCGTGCGGCTCGACGCACCGGCGACTCTTCTTCCCATGCCGGTCCACGTAGTCGAAGGACAGGCACACCTGCTCACGGAAGGCCTGCTCGAACACGGCGAGCAGCTCCCGGGGCGGAGTCCCCAGCTCCGCCAGCACCCGCTCCGTCGCGGGCTTCCCCACCACCACGCGTCGGCAGAGCTCGCGCATGCCGCGTGCGCGCTCCTTCGGCACGCTGGCGAAGAGCTTGTCGAGCCCCGAGCGCGCCGCGTCCCCCCACGGCAGCGCGCTCCCCGTCGAGGACAGGCTCGCCATCAGCCACAGCGAGACGACCTCCTCCACGGACAGGTGGACGGCGGTGACGCCCCTGTCCCTTTCCAGGCGCACGCCACCTCCCGGGCCCGTGTCGCTGGCGATGGGCAGGCCCTGCTCACGCAGCGTGGCGAGGTCCCGGTGGACGGTGCGCTCGCTCACCTCCAGCGCGGAGGCAATCTCCCCCACGGTGGTGGCCTCGCGCCCCCGCAGGAAGTCCACCAGACGCATCACTCGGCTGACTCGTGTCATTTGGTGACAGATTCTGACAGGGATGGGGCGTACTCAAGGATTCATGGCGCGGCTGGACGCGCTCTCGATTCCTGGAGGTCGTCATGAAGGGCACGGCGGGTGAGCTGTACGTGGATGATGGTGGCGTGGGTGGGCTTCCGGTGGTGTTCGTCCACTCGAGCGCCGGGAGCACGAAGCACTGGCGCGCGCAGCTGGAGCACCTGCGCACGTCGCGTCGCGCGCTCGCGTTGGACCTGCGCGGCCACGGCCAGTCCGAGCTCACGCAGGCCGCGGATGCCACCGTCGAGGACTTCGCCTCGGATGTGGCCGCGGTGGTGGATGGGTTGAAGCTGGAGCGGTTCGTGCTCGTGGGACACAGCCTGGGCGGAGCGGTGTGTGCGGCGTACGCGGCGGCGAACCCCTCGCGCGTGGCGGGCTTGCTGCTGTTGGACCCCGCCTCCGACGGTCGCCAGATTCCCGCCGAGCAGGCCCAGGGGTTGATGGCGGTGCTGGGCTCGGACGCGTGGCTGGCCGTCGTGGAGGAGTACTGGGCGCCGATGCTCGCGCCGTCCAGCGAGGAGGTCCGGGCGCAGGTGCTCGCGGGCCTGCGCGCAACCCCGCGGCGCGCGGTGCGCTCCGGACTGGGCGCGCTGCTGACGTTCGACCCGGTGACGGCGCTGCGGGCCTACCCCGGGCCCAAGCTGTCCGTGGTGACGGCGCACAACCAGGGGCCGGACGCGTACCAGCACGTGGTGTCCGAGCTGCCGTGCCTGAAGGTGGAACCCGTCACCGGACACTGGCTCCAGCTCGATGCGCCTGTGTGGGTGAATGGCGTCCTGGATCGGTTCCTCGCGACCACAAGTTGATCCACGGACGCGTCGGCCTCATCCTCGTTCCGAAGGGCGGCGAGGGTGTCGCGTGGTGGGCATTCGTGGTGTGCGGGCGTTGCCGGGAAATGTCGTGATGTGAAGATTCGAAGCGTAGGGCCAGCGTCGCGCCGTCATCCCCCAGCCGACCATGATCAAGTTTCCCAAGAAGCCCGGGGCCCGAGGGCTGCCGGACATTCCGCCGAAGGCGTCCGTCCCCGCACGTCCGCCTGACCCGAAGCCCCTGGCGCCGACACCGGGGAGGGCCAGCGCGTCTCCCAAGGACGCGTTCCAGCCCACGGCCAGCGTGCCCCGCACCGGCTTCGCGGCCTCGCAGGCGCGACTGTCGGTGCTGACCACGAAGAAGTCCGAGCTGGAGCTCCAGGCCCAGCACATCCTCCAGTCGCGCAACCAGCTCAGCCACCTGATTGGCGTTTTGTCCAACCTGGCGGCGAAGCACCCACCTGGCTCGCGCGAGGGACGGACGCTGGAGTCGCGCATCGCGAACATCCAGCAGGTGGACAAGGCGTTCGAGCTCCAGTTGCAGCAGCTCTCCACCCAGCGTCAGTCGGTGGAGGCGGAGCTCGACGCCGTCCAGAAGCTCATCGCGAAGACCCCCTAGGACCGGGGACTCGCGTCACTTGCCGGTGAGGATCTCCGCCCGGGGCTTGCCCTCCGTCGACGCGGGCATGCCCATCTCCATCAGCGCCGCGAGCGTGGGCGCCACGTCCACCGGGTCCAGCTCCGTCATGTACGTGCCCGGCTTGACGCCCTTGCCCGCGAACACCACGGGCACCTGCGAGTCGTACGAGTACGGCGAGCCGTGCGTGCTGCCCTGCGCGTCGTAGTAGACGACCTGGAAGGGGGCCAGCATGTAGAGCACGTCGCCGCTGCGCTCCGGGTAGTAGCCCTTGCGCAGCGTGGCCAGGTGGCCCGCCGGGTCCGGCGCGGAGAACAGCTCCTCGCGCGTCACCGCCGCCACCACGATGGGCTGCTTCTTCAGCCAGTCCACCACCGCGCGCCGCACCTGGGCTCCATCCACCTTGCCCGACGCCAGCGCGGGGCCTCCCAGGTACACGTCCAGCTCCTCCATCGCCACGGTGACATCCGGCCCGAAGCGCTCCTTCACCATCGCCGTGATTCCCTCGCTGATGGCCTTCGGGTGCATCCGCTGCGCGGGCAGTCCCGCCGCGGCCCACTCCTCGGGCGCCGCCGCTCCGCCGTGGTCCGCCACCAGCGCGATGCTCAGGTTGGCGCGACCGCCCGCCGCGCGCTCGGCCGCGGAGATGAGCTCCCCCAGGGCCTTGTCCAACCGCAGCACCGTGTCCTGCATCTCCCACGAGTACGGGCCGTACTCATGGAACACGTTGTCCGTGCCGCTGAAGCTCACCATGAGCAGGTCCGGCACCGCGTCCTTGCCCAGTCCCTCGCCGGCGATGGCCGCCTTGGCCGCCTCCACGAGGAACTCGTGCGAGTCCGGGGATACGCCGAACGCCTTGTAGAAGTCCGTCCCCGGCGCCTTCAACCCTCCCATGAGCGGGTGGGGGAACACGCGGCCCAGGCCGTACGAGTCCGCCTCGTGGGGCAGGTCATCCTCGCCCACGTACTCGGCGCGCGGACGCGACAGCTCCCATGTCTTGCCGAAGGACCGGTCCGGAAGCTTGCGCGCGTTGAACTGCTGGAGCCACTGGGGGAACTCCTTCGCGTACCAGGTGCCGGTGACGAACTTGCCGCTGTCCTCGTCGAACCACCACGCCTGACCCAGCCGGCCCGCCATGGCGATGGCCGAGCGGGACTTGAGCGACATCGACACCGCCTTGCCGCGCTGCTGCGTGGCCATGCGCAGCCGGTCCGCCAGCGTCTCCGCCATCAGGTTGACGGGGCTCGCGTCCTGGCCCGGCTTGGACGCGGCCTCCAGCACCGGGTGCGCCGGGTCCACGAACGAATAGACCCGTTTGCCCGAGGCCCGGTCCCACCAGCGGTTGTCGACGATGCCGTGGCGCCACGGGTTGGCGCCGGTGGCCAGCGTGGTGTGGCCCGGCGCCGTGCGGCACTTCGCGTAGCCATAGCGCGCGTACGGGAAGTAGGCGCCACTGTCGAGCAGTTGACCCAAGCCGCCCTGGAGCCGGGGCCGGTTGCGCAAGAGGACGTCGCTGCCGAGCGCGTCCACGGTGATGAGCAGGGTGAGTCGGGGAGGACGCGCGGCGGCGGGGAGCGACGCCAGCACCGCGGTCAGGACGAGGGCGCGAATCATACGTCCGAGAAGCTGCACTGCCCGGCCGCGTGGATGCAATCCAGAAGGTACGTCGCGGCTTGGACGCAGGCGCCCACCCCCTGCTACGGTCCGCGCCCTCATGGTCGAGGCCCGACTTCGCGTCATCTACGGCGACACCGATCAGATGGGTGTCGTGTACTACGCGAACTACTTCCGCTACTTCGAGTTCGCCCGGAGCGAGTTCTTCCGCGCGCGCGGTGGCAGCTACCGGGAGCTGGAGGGCTCCGGGTTGATGCTGCCCGTGGCGGAGGCGAGCTGCGCGTACAAGGCGCCCGCGCGCTATGACGACATGCTCGTCATCCGCGCGAGCGTGAGCGAGTTGCGGCGGGCCTCGGTCGTGTTCACCTACGAGCTTTTTCGCGAGGGCGAGCCGCGCACGTTGCTGTGCACCGGTCGTACCCTCCACGCGTGCGTGGGGCGCGACGGCAAGCCCACGCGGTTGCCGGAGTCCGTGGCCCGGCTGCTGGAAAATCCGAACGCAGGACCTTGAAGGAGCACAGAAGATGGATCGCAACCTGGCAATGGAGGTGGTGCGCGTCACCGAGATGGCGGCCATCGCCTCCGCCCGCCTGATGGGCCGTGGGGACAAGAACGAGTCGGACCAGGCCGCCGTGGACGCGATGCGCCGCGCCTTCGACGCGCTGCACATCGACGGCACCATCGTCATCGGCGAGGGCGAGCGCGACGAGGCGCCCATGCTCTACATCGGCGAGAAGGTGGGCCGCCGCGCCGACGGTGACCCCGCGGTGGACATCGCGTTGGACCCGCTCGAGGGCACCAACCTGTGCGCCTACGGCCGTCCGGGCTCCATCACCGTGGTGGCCATGGCCAGCAAGGGCGGGCTGCTCAACGCGCCGGACACGTACATGGAGAAGCTGGCGGTGGGCCCCAAGGCCCGGGGCGCCATCGACCTGCGCAAGAGCCCCACGGAGAACCTGCGTACCATCGCGGAGAAGATGAAGGTCTACGTGTCGGACCTCACCGTGGTGGTGCTGGACCGCGAGCGGCACCAGGACCTCATCAAGGAGATCCGCGCCGCGGGCGCGCGCATCCGGCTCATCGAGGACGGTGACGTGGCGGGCGCCATCGCCACGTGCTTCGAGGGCACGGGCGTGGACGTGCTGATGGGCACCGGCGGCGCCCCCGAGGGCGTCATCGCGGCGGCGGCCATCCGCGCCACCGGCGGCGACATGCAGGGCCGGCTGGTGCCCCGCAACGCGGGCGAAGTCGAGCGCGCGAAGAAGATGGGCATCACCGACATGGCGAAGATCTACGCGGCGGAGGAGCTGGCCCGGGGCGAGGTGATGTTCGCGGCCACGGGTGTCACCAGCGGCGACTTCCTCAAGGGCGTGCGCTTCTTCGGCGGCGGCTGCGAGACGCACTCGGTGGTGATGCGCAGCAAGACGAGCACCGTGCGCTTCATCCAGTCCCTGCACAAGTTCGACAAGAAGCCGGGATACGCTTCCATCTAGGCCGTCCCCTCGACGCTTTCGGAGACCGACACCATGCCTGGCGCCACGCGGACCATCGTCATCAACGCCCCCATCGAGAAGGTGTTCGATGTCATCACGCAGTACGAGCGCTACCCGGAGTTCCTCCCGGAGGTGAAGGAGATCCGCACCGCCAACCGCAAGGGCGACACCGTCGACGTCCACTACAAGGTCGACGTGATGAAGACCGTCCGCTACTCCATCCGCGTGGTGGAGGAGCGCCCGCGCCGCATGGCCTGGACCTTCATCGAGGGCGAGGTCATGAAGGACAACAAGGGCAGCTGGCTGCTGGAGGCCGAGGGCGAGGGCAAGACGCGCGCGACCTACAACGTGGAGATGGCCCTGGGGCTGCTCGTGCCCAAGGCCGTCGTCAACGCCCTGGTGGACACCTCGCTGCCCAAGATGCTGGACGCCTTCAAGAAGCGCGCGGAGTCGCCCTGAGTCAGGGGTCCACCCGGACCCCTTGCCGGACGTTGACCCCGCCTGTCACGCGGCAGGCAGGCGGGCGAGCCCTTCCAGCAGGGAGGCTGACCTCCCTGAAGGGCGACGTGTGCCCGAGAAGGGTCTGCTTGCGGGCCGTCGTGAGGGCATTAGAATCAACACCATCCCGACCGGAAGTTTCGGATGTCCATGACATCTATGCCACGGTTCCCCTGGCCCTGATGTCGGATGGCGGACGAGCAACCGTGCGAGATGGCGGCAGCGTACCCAGTGCGGAACCGGGGTTCTTAATTTGCATCTGAGTGTCGTGGAAGTCGAAGCGCTTTTCGGGCGGGACGGCGGGCGTACATCGGGGTACGTAGGCTGAGGGGAGACGGAAGACCCATGCTCGACGCCTTCATCATCGAGGAAATCAAGCGCCGCGAGCGCCGCCGCGAGGACCACGACAGGCCCGTGGTGGAGCTGCCGCTGCCCATGCCGGACGACCGCCCTCGGCGGCGGACGGAGACCGAGGAAGAGAAGCCCCAGCGGGGCGTGGTGGTCATCGACATGCTCTCGTGAAGAGACAACCTCACGCGGCCCCATGGCCGCGTCGTGTGGCCAGGAGCCCGCGGCGGACGTCCCGATGAGGACGGTCCACCGCGGGCTTCGTGCATCCTGGGCCCGGGCGGGGACGGCCCTCAGGTGGCCGCGAGCCCCAGCAGGTGGCGGGGGTGGTAGACGTCCCACAGGGGGCCCTTCTGGGTGGAGAGGGCCTCCAGCACGTGCTTCCGCCACTCGGCGGGCAGGGCCTCCTCGCCGTGGAAGGCGCCCACCAGCGCGCCGGTGACGGCGCCGTGGACCTCGGTGTCTCCGCCCCGGTGGATGACGTCGATGAGGGCGGCCTGGGCGGTGGGCGCGTGCAGGAGCTCCCAGAAGGCCAGCCGGAAGGCGACGTGGATGGCGTGCTGGGCGCGGTGCACGTGCAGCTCCGGGCCGTACAGGCGCGGGTCGTCGTCCCGGGCGCGCGCCAGGTCCTCGCGCAGCAGCTGCTGGGCGAAGGCCACCTCCTGGACGTAGTCGGGCGCGGAGCGGCCGAGCGCCGCGCCGGCGAGCAGCAGGCCGGACTCCGCCGCGGTGAGCACGTCCTCGAGCTTGAGCTCCGCGCCGCTGGTGACGGCCTTGGCGATGGCGGCGGTGAGGCTCGCGCAGGCAAGCTGGCAGCGTGGGTCGTAGTGGGTGAGGGCGGAGTCCTCGAGCGAGGCCTGGGTGCGGGCCTTCGGGTCGCTCGCCAGGTAGACGCCCAGGGGGGCGACGCGCGCGAGGCTGCCGGCGCCCACGGCCTTGCGGTGGCCCCGGAGCCACACGCGGCGGCCCGCGCCGAGCGGTGGCAGGCCGGACTGGCACTCCTCGAACACTTCCTTGAGGGGTTCGCTGACGTCGAAGGCGTGGGGCTGCCAGGCGCGGTAGCGGCGCAGGGCATCCGCGGCGTCGTAGCGCTTGAAGTCCCGCAGGCTGTGGCCCAGGGCGCAGGCCAGGTGGACCTCCTCCGTCACCTGGCCCTTGCGCAACTGCTGGGGTCCTCCACCGGACATCGCGGTGTAGATGCCGTCCGCCAGGGTGGGGAAGGCGGGCGCGTGGAGGGGCCGGTGCGCGGTGGGCACCGCGAGGGCGTTGCCCACGGCGAGCCCCAGCAGGGCGCCCCTGCGTCGCTGGGCGAGGAGCGGATCAGGCCCCTGAGGGGCATTGCGGCGACGGGGCGGCGGCATTCGGCGGGTGGACACTGTAGCAGCGCGGTCCCCGAGTGTGCTTGCCCACTCCGGAGGGCTCCTCTACAACCGCGCGGCCATGCGGAAACCGCGGATTCTCGTATCCAACGACGACGGCTATTTCTCCGAGGGACTCCAGGCGCTGGTGGAGGCGGTGACGCCGCTGGGAGAGGTCTGGGTGGTGGCGCCGGACCGCGAGCAGAGCGCCGCGTCCCACGCCATCTCCCTGCACCGGCCCCTGCGCATCAAGGAGGTCCGCGAGCGGTGGTTCGCCATCGACGGGACGCCGACCGACTGCGCTTATCTGGCCATCGTCCATCTCCTGAAGGATGATCGCCCCACGCTCATGGTGTCCGGCATCAACCACGGTTCGAATCTGGCCGAAGACGTCACCTACTCGGGGACGGTCGCGGCGGCGATGGAAGGGGCCCTCCTGGGGGTGCCCGCCATCGCGTTCAGCCTCGTGGCGCGAGGCACGTTCGACTTCGCGCCCGCGGCCCGGTTCGCCCGCGCGCTGGTGACGGAGGCGCTGTCGCGTCCGTTGCCCAAGCGGATGCTGCTCAACGTGAACATCCCGGGTGGGGTGGAGCCGGAGGGCTACAGCGTCACGCGGCTGGGGCGCCACTCGTACGGCTACGGCGTGGTGGAGAAGGAGGACCCTCGCGGCCGGAAGTACTACTGGATTGGCGGCAGCGACTATCAGCACGAGGACATCCCGGGCAGCGACTGCAACGCCGTGCACCTGGCGAAGCGGGTGTCGGTGACGCCGCTGCACCTGGACCTGACGGACCATGGTCGCCTCGAGGACCTGGGAGGGTGGAACCTCCAGGGCTTCGCCCGACACGAGCCGGATGGTGCCTAGCGTTGAGGCCCGGCATCTGCATCCGAGCGGCCAGGGCGCTCCTGTTCCTCCTGTCGACCGTCGTCGTGACGGGCTGCGTGGGCCCCCGGGCGTCTTCCTCCGGGACGGAGCTCTCGCTGGTGCAGGAGACCAGGTCGCAGGCCGTCTCGGGTGACGGAGCCGGTGCGTCCGCCGCGTCGGGTGAAGCGCCACCGCCGAAGTCGGGGGCGTTCCCGTTCGCGCTGCGCTCCTCGCACGACGAGCCGGAGCTGGTGGCCGTGCGCCACCGCGTGGCCGCGGGCGAGACGGTGTACCGCATCGCCAAGACGTACGGGCTCACGGTGGACGAGCTCAAGTCCGCCAACGGCATCAAGGACGTGCGCTCGCTGGCGGTGGGCCAGGAGCTGACGATTCCGGGCGTGGAGCGGCGCGTGCCGGTGGATGCGCCGGAAACGATCGCGGCGGAGGCGGACCCGGAGCCGGTGCGCACCTCGGTGGAGACCCCGCCCCGTCGCGGTGGGCCGGTGGTGGCGCGGCGCGAGGAGCCGCCGCGTCGACCCGTGTCGCGTCCGGGCGCGCGGCCCCGGCTGGCCACGCAGGGGATGATCGACTGGCCCCTCAAGGGCGTCCTGTACGGGAGATTCGGGAAGAAGGGGCGCGAGCCGCACGACGGCATCGACCTGGCGGCGCCCTCGGGGACGCCGGTGAAGACGGCGCAGGAGGGCACGGTGCTCTACGCCGGCGAGCAGCGCGGCTACGGCAACATCGTCATCGTCGAGCACGAGAACCGGCTCATCACGCTGTACGCGCACAACCGCGACTTGCGCGTGCGCACGGGGCAGAAGGTCCGCCGCTCGCAGGTCATCGCGACGGTGGGGGAGTCCGGCAAGACGTCCGGTCCGCACCTGCACTTCGAGCTGCGGCTGGATGGGAAGCCCGTGGACCCGCTCGACTACCTGGGGCCGATGCCCAGCCTGTGAGCGCCTGGCCGGGGAGGGCGGGGCTCGCCTCGTCGCCTGCTGGGGGCGGGTTCCCGTGAGAATGTTCCATCGAGGCCGGGCAGGCCCTCCGGGTGGGGGCCGGGGAAGGGTAGAGTCCCGCGCCGTGTCGCGCGTCTTCGCCCAGCTCGTGGTCCTCCTCGTCCTTGCTCCCTCCGCGTGGGCACAGTCCCCCGTGGCGTCGGTGCCGCCCCCCGAGGCTCCGCAGGTGGGCTCGGCCCCAACGCCTCCAGCCTCCGAAGCTCCCGCCGTCACCGCGCCGTCCGCTCCCGCTCCAGACGAAGCGCCGATGAGCGTCGCGGTGCTCGCGTTCGACTCCAATCCTTCCGCGCGTGACTCGGTGACGGGCGTCACCTCGCTCATCACCGCGCGCCTCGCCGAGTCACCCCGCCTCTGGGTCATCTCCCAGCGCGACATCGAGGCGTCCCTCGACGCCGAGCGCCGCCGCCAGCTCGCCGAGCTCGAGACGTGCGACGTCGGCCCGTGCCTCCAGCAGCTCGCCACCCTCACCGGCGCGCGCTACGTCGTGTCCGGACGCGTGGACCGCTTTGGCGACTCGTACCTGCTCACCGCCCGGCTGGTGGACACGGAGGCGGGGCTGACGCTCGCGAAGCCGCGCGCCGAGTCCCCCGAGGCCGACACGCTGTTCCCCACCGTCTACGCCATCGCCGACGCGCTGGTCGCCGAGCTCGTCAACCCCGGCGAGAACCACGGTGCCCGACCGCTGATTGGCGGAGCGCCCCGCACGGGCGGCGGCGGCCTGTCCCTGGGCCTGCGCATCAACAACAACTTCGTCGACAAGCTCGCCACCCTGAACCCGGGCGCCGACGTGGAGGTGGGCTACTGGTTCCACCCCGAGTGGCTCGGTTTCATCCAGGTGGGCTTCTCCTACGTGCAGTCCACCACCGAGGGCGCCAAGGGCGGCCTCAACGTCCTGCCCAGCGTCGTGGGCGCGCGCCACTACCACAACGTGGAGAAGTCCCTGCGCCCGTACTGGGGTTTCGGCCTGGGCGTGCAGCTGTCCTTCGGCGACTTCGGCATCTTCCAGTCCACCGGCCCCCTGCCCACCGTCGTGGGCTTCATCGGGCTGGAGTACCTCATCGCCGGCCACGTCGGCGTCCAGCTGGAGGCGGGCACCAACGTCGCCCAGGCGGTGCTCGGCCTGGCGGAATCCCAGCTCGGCGATGGCCTCAATCTGGACCTCAACCTGGGCATCGCGTACCACTTCTAGGATTCGGAGCCCCTCATGTTCCAGCGCCTGCGCGCCTTCCCGCTGATTGCCCTGCTCGCCGCCGCCGCGTGCGACGAGCGCCCCACGGTGACGCCCAAGGACCACGCGGAGGGCCTCTACATCAAGGGCACCGCCGAGTACCTCCAGGGCCAGTTCACCGCCGCGCTCGCGTCCTTCGACGAGATGCAGAAGCTGGCCCCCAATGACCCCCGGTTGCCCGCCGCCCGAGGCGAGGTCTACCTCTCCATGGGGAAGATCTCCGAGGCCGCCACCGAGTTCGAGGCCGCCCTCAAGCTGGAGCCCAAGCGCTCCACCAACTGGAGCCGCCTGGGCTTCGTCCAGGCCCAGCTGGGCCGCACCGACGAGGCCATGAGCTCGCTGCGCAAGGCCATCGGCCTGTACCCCAACGATGCCAACGCGCTGGAGCAGCTGGGCGAAATCCACTTCAAGAAGGGCGAGCACGAGGAGGCCGTCCGCCACTTCATCCTCGCCGCCAACGTCGCCTCCCATCTGGAGGCGAAGTCCGAGCTCATCCTTCGCGCCGTCGACGTGCTGACGAAGCAGGGGCGCGAGCCGGAAATCCTGGCGCTGGCGCAGAAGTCCGCCAACGAGGGGGTGCGCACCGTGGGCGTGCTCACCACCCTGGGGGACTCACTCGTGCGCGCCAAGAAGCTGCCCGAGGCCGCCGCCGCCTACCAGGAGGCCGCCAGCAAGTCCCCGAGAGACCCGACGCTGTGGGAGCTGGTCGGCACCATCCACCTGCAGCTCGACAAGCCGGGCGACGCCATCGCCGCCTACAAGGAGTCCCTGCGCGTGAAGGACCGCGCCATCGTCCACGTGGCGCTGGCGCGCATCCAGCTCGCGATGAAGAGCAAGGAGGGCGCGGAGCAGGAGCTCGCCGCCGCGCTCGAGACCGTGCAGGGCAACGACGTGCGCGAGCTGCGGGAGCTGGCGGACCTGCTCGTCACCATGGAGCGCAAGTCGGATGCGCTGCGCATCCTGGGCAACCTGAGCGCCGAGAAGGACATGGCGAAGGACGCGGAGCTCCACCTCACCACGGCGCGCCTCGCGCGAGACTTGAAGGACGTCGCGCTCCAGCAGACCGCGTGTGCCCGCGTGCTGGCCGCGGACCCCGCCCAGAAGAAGTGCCCCTGAGCTCCACGGGGAGCCCAGGAGCACGCAAGGCCGCTACGCGCGTCCGCCCTGCATCTTCCGGTACACGCCGACGACCAGGCCCAGGATCATCGTCGAGCGGAACTCCGTGCGGCTCACGTAGATGGGCTGCATGGTCGCGTTCGCCGGCTGGAAGCGGATGCGGTCGCCCTCCGGGTAGTAGCGCTTCACCGTGGCCTCGTCCTCGATGAGCGCCACCACGATGTCGCCCGGCTGGGCGGCCGGCGTCTTCTTCACGAAGAGGTAGTCGCCGTCGTGGATTCCGTCGTCAATCATGGACTGGCCCTTCACCCGCAGGGCGAAGACCTCCCGGCCGTTGACGCCTCCCAAAAGGAAGCTGTCGATCTTGACCGAGTCCTCCATGTGCTCCTGCGCGAGCAGCGGCGCGCCGGCGGCCACCTTGCCCAGCAGGGGGACCTCCACCATGCCCGCATCGCGCTTGGCGCCCAGGCCCAAGAGCAGCCGGGCCCGCTTGGTGGGCACCAGCGAGCGGCTCTGCTGCTCGCCCCGGTTCAGGTAGCCCTTTCGCTCCAGCGCCTTGAGGTGGTCGTTCACCCCGTTGGTGGAGCGGATGTCCATGTGCTCGCCAATCTCCCGGATGGTGGGCGGGAATCCGCGAGTCTCCGTCTCCTTCACGATGAAGCTGAGAATCTCGCGCTGGCGGTCCGTCAGCTCTTCCATGCGCTCCCTCGCTCGGCGGGCCTGATTGCTACAGGGCGGTTGCCCAGGCAACAGGCTTTCAGTGTCCACTCTCCCTGAACAGACGTGTAGAGTCAATTCGTTCAGTGTCCCACCGCGCACCTGGAGTGCGTGCCCATCTTTTCGGCATTCTCAGTTCTTGAGGGTAGTGGACGAACTCGACGTACAATTCCGCCCGCTTTGTCCGAACTCCGCCACACGCTGCTCTTCGTCGACGATGAGGCCGACGTCCTGGACATCCTCACCCGGATGTTCCAGCGCCGGTATCGCGTGCTCACGGCCCTGAGCGGGCAGGCCGCGCTGGAAGTGCTTCGCCGGGAGACGGTGGACGTGCTCGTCACGGACCAGCGGATGCCGGAGATGACGGGCATCGAGCTGGCGGCGACGGCACGCGCCGAGGGCTTCGACGTCACCACGCTCCTGCTCACGGGCTTCACGGACCCCGATGACCTCATCGCGGCCATCAACCAGGGGCAGGTGTACCGCTACATCACCAAGCCCTGGGACGTGAACGACCTGCTCATCACCGTGAAGAACGCGGTGGAGTACACGCAGCTGCGGCGCGACAAGGAGCGGCTCATCCGCCAGCTCCACCAGCGCGTGGAGGCCCTGTTCGTCCTCTACGAGGTCAGCCGCGCGAGCGCGAATGATCCGGCCAGCTACGACAACATCATCGACCGCGTGCTCATCGCCGTGGCCAGGGTGCTGCCGTACGACTGCGGCGCGGCGCTCATCGCCCCGGACGAGTCGCGCAGCGCGACCTTGCGGCTGCGCTGTCACGGCACGGTGGGGGAGCAGGCGCTGCTGGGCGTGAAGGAGTCGATGCTCGGCGCGTACCGCAAGAGCTCCGGCCTGCTGCTTCCGGAGGACCGCGTCATCACCCGCGTGGCGGGCACGACGACGCAGGACGCGGCGGCGCCGGCGGTCTACCCCAGCCAGCTCACGGTGAACCTGGTGGCCGGCGGGCGTCCGGTGGGCATGCTGTCGCTGTTCAGCCAGCGCTCGGACGCGTTCACCGAGGACGACGGCGTGCTGCTGGACGTGCTCGCCAACCAGACGGCGGACGCCATCCAGTCCTTGCGCTCGGCCGAGGAGGAGGCCCGCCACCGCATGGAGCGGATGGTGGAGTCCATGGCCGACGGCGTGGTGCTCACCGACGAGAAGAACGACATCGTGGTGATGAACCCGGCGGCGCGAAGGCTGTTGCACGTGGGGGACGACCCCGCGGAGCACACCAGCCGGATGATGGAGGAGCGCCTGGGCTTCCAGCCGTTCCACCTGGTGCGCGGCTGGGAGTACAGCGGCACGCAGGTGCTGCGCGAGGAGGTGAAGCTCTTCGACCGGCACGTGCAGACCACCACCACGCCGGTGGGCGACGCGCGCGGCACGCTGCGCGGGGTGTGCGTGGTGCTGCGCGACATCACCGACCAGAAGCGCCTGGAGGAGCGCAAGGACGAGTTCGTCTCCATGGTGAGCCACGAGCTGCGCACGCCGCTCACGTCCATCTCCGGCGCGCTGGACCTGGTGCTCAACTTCATGGCCGGCGACATCAACGAGCGGCAGCGCCGTTACCTGTCGCTGGCGCGCGACTCCACCGAGAAGCTCAACACCATCGTCGACGACCTGTTGGATTTGTCGAAGTTCGCCAAGGGCCGCCTGCGGATGAACTTCGAGGTCGCGTACCTGGACGAGCTGGTCCAGCGCGTGGTGGAGAAGTACGGCCCGGCCTTCGACGAGAAGCGGGTGAAGGTGACGCCGGGGCTGCCGCGCCACCCGCTGCGCGTCATCGCGGACCCGAACCGGCTCAACCAGGTCCTCAACAACCTGCTCAACAACGCGGTGAAGTTCACGCCCGAGGGCGGCGAGGTGCGCGTGGAGCTGCACGCCACGTCCAGCCTGCCCGGCTACGTGGTGCTCTCCTGCTGGAACAGCGGAGACCCCATCGCCGAGGACAGCCTGGAGCGCATCTTCGACCGCTTCGAGCAGGCGCGCACCAAGGCCAACCGCACCGTGCGCGGCACGGGCCTGGGCCTGGCCATCTGCCGCAACATCGTGGAGGCCCACGGCGGGCGCATCTGGTGCGAGCCGTGCGTGGACGGCGTGCGCTTCATGGCGGTGCTGCCCACCGAGCCTCCCGCGGAGCTGCGGCAGTCGGACGACGCCGCCGAGGCCCAGTCCCCCAAGCGGCGCGAGAGCCGGGGGCGGGTGCTGGTCATCGAGGGCGAGCACGAGGTGGGCTACATCGCCAAGGCGCTGATGTCCGCGCGCGGCTACGAGGTGCGGCTCGCGTTCAACGCCGAGGAGGGCCTGTCCAGCGCGCGCAAGCACCACCCGGACATGGTGCTGGTGTCCGTGCGCCTGCCGGACGTGGACGGCCTGCGGCTGGCGGAGATTCTACGGCACGACCCGGAGACGCGGCGCGCGCCCTTGCTGCTCACGTCCGCGTTCGACGAGCGCCAGCGCGCCTTCCGCGCCGGCGCCGACGCGTTCCTGGTGCGCCCGCTGACGCCGGACAAGCTGCTGGCCACGGTGGACTCGCTGGTGCGTGGCCGCGCGGGCCCGGCGCACGGGCGCGTGCTGGTGGTGGACGACGACTCGAAGATCTCCGCCATCTGCCGCGAGGTGCTGGAGAACATCGGCTTCGACGTGGCGGTCGCGGGCTCGCTGGAGGAGGGCCGGCGCGCCCTGCGCGAGCGCAGGCCGGACGTCATCCTGCTGGACGTCACGCTGCCGGACGGCGACGGGTTCCTCTTCCTCGAGGAGATAAAAGCCGAGCGCGCCAGCGGTCACATCTCCGTCATCTTCATCTCCGCGCGCGCGGAGACGTCCTCGAAGGTGCGCGCGCTGAAGCTGGGCGGCGACGACTACCTCACCAAGCCCTTCGACGCGCTGGAGCTGGGCGCGCGGGTGGAGAGCGTGCTGCGCCGCAAGGAGCAGGAGCTGTCGGCCTCGCCGACGACGCAGCTGCCGGGCTCCACCGCAATTGAACGCGAGGTGCAGCGGCGGCTCATCGCCCGGCGCCCCTTCGCCTTCTGCTACCTGGACCTGGACAACCTCAAGGCCTACAACGACTACTACGGCTTCGCGAAGGCGGACGGCGTCGTGCGTCAGACGGGCGACCTGATGCGTGAGATCTTCGCGCAGGAGGGCGTGGCCGGGGACTTCCTGGGCCATGTGGCCGGGGACGACTTCGTCTTCATCGCCTCGCCGGAGTCGGTGGACCGGGTGTGCCAGACGGCCATCGAGACCTTCGACCGCATCATCCCGCTCTACTACGACCGGCAGGACCGGGAGCGGGGGCACATCGAGGCGGAGGACCGCTTCGGGGAGCGCCGGCGCTTCCCCATCATGAGCGTGTCCATCGTCGCGGTGATGACCGACGGCACCCAGGACCACGCGGAGCTGGCCCGGCGGGCGGCCGACATGAAGAAGCGCGCCAAGGCCATCCAGGGCTCCGTCTACCTGCGCAGTGACCGCGAGCAGGTGGTACGCTCCGTCGCCGGGTGAGGCTCTACCAGCAGCTGGTCCTGTTCATGCTCGCGGCGACGGTGTTGCCGCTGGCCGCCGTCGGCTTCCTGTTGCTGTCGCGCGCGGAGGCGGAGCTCGTCGCCCGCATCGACGCGGAGCAGCGCACGCAGGCCGCCGCGGCGGCGGAGGCCGTGGGCTCCACCCTCATGGAGGTGGTGGACGCGCTGGCGCGCTCCGCGGAGCTCATCGACTGGCAGGCCGCCACGGAGGCGGAGACGGTGGGCGGCCTGCGGCTGCTCTACGGCCAGTCCCAGGCCGTGAGCGCCGTGCTCAAGCTGGACGCGCGGGGCCAGCCGGTGGGCGCGCCCGTGTTCCGCCCCCGGGATACGGAGGGGCACCCCGGTTTCCGTGAAACGGGGCTCGAGCGGATGGTGGGCTCGGTGCCCGTGCAGCAGCTGCGGGGCGGCGGCAAGGGGCAGGCGGCGCTCGGCGGCGCGTACGTGCACGCGGAGAGCGGCCGGGCGGCGGTGGCCGTCGCCGTGAAGCTGGCCGAGGGCGAGGACGCGCCGTTCGCGCTGGCGGAGGTGGTCTTCGGTCCGCTGGAGGCCGCGCTGCGCCGCCGTCCTCCGGGCGCGCTGGGTCGGGTGGACCTGGTGGACGAGGAGCGCCGGGTGCTCGCCAGCTCCGAGCCCGAGCGGCGGATGGTGACGCTCTCGCCGGAGGTCGCCGCGCACCTGCTCGCGCCCACGGCGCCGGAGCCGGACGTGGTGCGCAGCTTCCGGCTGGAAGACCCGCCGCGCCGGGTGAGCGTGGCGCGCGTGTCGCGAGGCCTGCGCTTCGACGTGGTGGTGGAGGTGGACGAGGCCGCGGCGCTGGCGCCCGTGCGGGCCATGCGGCGCACGGTGCTCTTCTCCATCGGCGGCGCGCTCTTCGTCCTGTTGGGCCTGGGCGCGCTCTTCACGCGGCGGCTCAACCGGCGGCTGGAGGACGTGGTCCAGGGCGCGGAGGCCTTCGGCCGGGGGGAGCTGGACAAGCGCGTGAAGGTGGAGGGGCAGGACGAGCTGAGCGAGCTGGCCAACACCTTCAACCGCATGGGCGCGGAGCTGGAGGCGGCGCGCGCGCGGATGCTGCGATGGAACGACGAGCTGCGCGTGCGCGTGGAGGAGGCCACGGGTGAGCTCAAGAGCGCCCAGGCCCAGCTGCTCGAGGCGCAGAAGCTGGCGGCGGTGGGACAGCTGGGCGCGGGCGTGGCGCACGAAATCAACAACCCGCTGGCCGGCATCCTCGGCAACGTGCAGCTGCTCATGCTGGACCGCGGCTCCGCGGACCCCGACCTGGATACGCTGCGCAAAATCGAGCAGAGCGCCAAGCGCTGCAAGGAGATCACCCAGAACCTGCTGCGCTTCTCCCAGCAGCGCGAGCGTCCGGACCTGCGCCCCGTGGACCTCAATGCCGTGGTGCGCGATGCGCTCAGCCTCACCGAGCACCAGATCCTCAGCGACGGCGTGACGCTCGAGACGAAGCTCGCGCCCGGGATGGGCCGCGTGCGCGCGGACCCCGGCCACCTGTCGCAGGTGGTGCTGGCCCTGTTGTCCAACGCGCGCACCGCGATGATGAAGTCCCCCACGCGCAGGCTCACGCTGCGCACCGGTGAGCGCGACGGGCGCACGTTCCTGGAGGTGGAGGACACGGGGAAGGGCATCCCCGCGGACATCCGCCCGCGCATCTTCGAGCCCTTCTTCACCACGAAGGATGTGTGGTCCAACGTGGGGTTGGGCCTGAGCGTGTCGTGGCGCGTCGTGACGGAGGCGGGAGGAACACTCAGCGTCCGCTCGGAAGTGGGGCAGGGGGCCTGCTTCACCGTGGAGCTGCCGAGGGCCTGAGCATCCCACGCGGCCTGTGATAGCTAGGAGGACTCCATGGCCGAGCCCCGCACTCATCGGCGCCAGACGCCCTTCTACGTCGGCCTCGTGCTGATCCTCGCGGCCCTGCCCCTGGGCTGGTTCCTCTTCCTGCGCCAGCCTCCCGCGCCGCCGACGCCGCCGCCCCCGCCCGTCGTCCCCGTGGTGGCGCCGGTGGTGGAGAAGGCGATGGAGCTGGAGCTCACCGAGGTCACCGGCACGGTGGAGGTGAAGGAGGGCAGCGGCGCGTGGCGCAAGGCGTCCGTGGGCATGGCGCTGAGGCGCCACGACAAGGTGCGCACGGAGGACGGCTCGTACGCCGTGCTCATCGGCGGCGAGGCGGTGGAGTTCCGCATGGACCCGGGCACCGAGGTGTCCGTGGAGGACCTGACGAAGTCCGCGTCGCGCCTGTTGCTCGCCAGCGGCATGGCCACCGCCGTGGTGCGCCCCGGCAAGCGCCACACCTTCGAGGTGAAGGCCGCGCAGAGCGACGCGGTGGCCACCCTGCACGAGTCCGGTGCCTTCACGATGAGCAACAACGGCCAGGGCACCGTGGCCGTGGGCACGCGCGAGGGCGAGGTGACGCTGCTGGGGCAGGGCAAGGTCGTCATCGTCCGTGCGGGCCAGCAGTCCGTGGTGCGCCCCGGACAGGCGCCGTCCGAGCCCGCGGCCGTCCCCACCAGCCTGCTGCTCAAGGTGGACTGGCCCTCCGAGCGCACGCGCCGCGAGAAGGAGCTGCTCGTGCGGGGGCAGACGACGCCGGGCAGCCGCGTGCAGGTCAACGACGTGCGCGTGCTCGCCGACGCGGAGGGCCGCTTCGAGCGCAAGGTGAAGCTGCGCGAGGGCGCCAACACCGTGGACGTGCGGGCCGTGGGCGTCGGTCGTGTCGAACAACGCGAGCAGGCCGAGGTCATCGTCGACACGCGCCCGCCGCCGTTGAAGACGGACTCGGACATCTGGAATCAGGCGAACGATTCAAGCCCCTGAAACCCCGAGCGTCCTGGCAGGCGGTCGGCTTGACCCCTGGCAGGGGGTCTCCCTAGACTTCGTCGCGAAGTCATTCCTGTTCAAGGGCAATCCAGGGCGAAAGCCTTGGTGCGCAAAGCCGCGGGGCCCGAAGCAAGGCCGGCCGTGGTTGCCGTGGGGAACCAGCTCCGGGGAGGACTCCGGGCCCACTGCTGCCTTGTGCGGGCATGGGTCTGTGGTTCCAGCGTCCTTCCGGGAAGGTGGTTTCCGATGCTGCGCGCTCTGTCCCTCGTGACGTGCCTGCTCCCTGCCTTGGCCTCCGCGGACACCCCCGAAGTGGGAACGCTGTCCGGCTTCGCCAAGGTGGTGAACGACAGCCCCGGAGACCAGACGGACCCGCACGTGAGCGGCGCGCTGGTCGCGTACACGAACGAGTCCGGAGGCCGCAGCGAGATCCGCTACCACGACCTGGTGTCCGGCGAGGACGCGGCCATCCCCAACGAGGGCGCGTTCGACTTCGTCTCGGACATCAGCGGGGACACGGTGGTCTTCACCCGCGTCAGCGCCTCCAGCGCCATCTACACGTACCAGGTGGGCGCGGGGCTGCCGGCGCGGGAGCTGGCGCCCCAGCCGGGCAGCAGCCGCAGGGCGGCGGTCATCGGCGGGCGCACCGTGGCGTGGCAGGACTTCGGCTTCACGGGCAGCACGCTCGAGCCGGAGATCGCCCTCTACGACCTGGACCAGGGCACGCTCACGCGGCTCACCGAGGACCGGATGTTGGACCGCACGCCGGCGGTGGCGCCGGACGGCCAGACGGTGGTCTGGGCCAAGTGCAACGCGGAGGGCCTGCAGTGCGACATCTGGCGCGCGCGGCGGGAGGGCGCCGCGTTCTACTCGCAGGCGCTCACCGGCAGCGAGGGCGAGGAGTCCCAGCCGGACACCAACGGAGAGCTCGTCGTCTACGCGAGCACGCGCACCGTCGACGGGGTCTCGGACCGGGACATCTACTGGAAGCCGGTGAACGGTGGCACCGAGCAGCGGCTCGCGCTGCCGGGACTGGATGCGAACCCCAGCATCAGCGGCTCGTTGATCGCCTTCGAGCGGAGGGACCCGACCAAGGGCGACTTCGACATCGCGCTGTACAACCTCGACACGCAGACGCTGTACCTGCTCACCGACTCGCCGGACAACGAGAACCTCAACGACCTGAGCGTGTCCGACGACGGCACCGTGCGCGTCGTGTGGACGGTGTCGAAGAACGGTGACTTCGACGTGCACAGCTTCACCTTCCAGCTCCCTCCGGATGGACCGTGCGATGTCGCGCCGACGGCCTCTCCCGCGCCGACTCGGACCGCGGAGGAGGTGTGCAAGCAGCCGGGGAAGACGCCGCTGCTCGCCGCGCTGGAGGTGGCGCGCACCACGGGACAGCCCAACGCCGTCTCGCTGGGGTTCCACGGCAAGGGCGCCGGGGTGATGTGTGTCGACAACGGCTACAGCGGCGAGCGCGCCACGTCCGGGTGGGTGTGGCTGGACGGGCGTGAAATCGTCGACCCGTCTCGTTTCAAGCCCACCGTGTCGCTCGTGGCGCGTGACGTCACGCTGGGCGGAAACACGTGGCTCGCCGCGCTGATCTCCGGAAATCCAGGGAGCTCGTTCCGCATCCGCGTGTACGGCACCGCGTCCGAGTGTGGCGCGACGGTGTCGCCCGCGGGCTCGCAGCAGGTCGCCGGGCAGGCCATCACACCGATTTCCCTCACGGTGGGCGGGGTGTCATCCCTGACCTTCGAGCCGGGCGAAGACGCGCGGGGCTTCGGGTGCAGTACGAGCGGAACCACGTCCGGGGCGGTGGGGCTGGCGCTGTTGGCGTGGTCGCTGGCGCGTCCTCGGCGTGAGCCGGTGTTGGTTTCGCGGAAGGAACTTCGGCGAAGGGGACGCAGCCTGTAGACTTCCGTGCGTCCTGAACCGTTTTCATCCCCCAGTTCTCCTGCTGCTATGCGTGTGCGCTGCCTCGGCCTGGGCCGACACGCTCGAGCTGCTTGGACCGTCATCGGCGGTGACTCCCGATGGTTTCCCGCTGGCGCTGGTGCGCAGGGATGCCTCGGGTACGCCCGTGCCGTGGGTGGGCAAGCCGGTGGTGACGGTGGAGGGCGCGGAGCTTCGGCCAGGTGACGCACGGCCGCCGCTGGGCACGTACGTCGTCGTGCCTCGGCCGGGGGCTCGGGACGTGGTGGTGCGCGCGAAGGTGGATGGGCTGGAGGCGCAGGCGCGCTTCGTGTTGGGGCCGCCGGCCACCGAGGTGCAGCTGGCGCTGGAGCCCGCCGCGCCGGTGAAGGGGCGCGACAAGGAGGCTCGGCTCACGGTGAAGCTGCTGCGGCCGGACGGCACGGCCGATGACAGCGGCGCGCCGCCCGTGGTGCGCGTGAGCACCGGACGGGTGGCGGACCTGGAGCGGGTGGAGCCGGGCACGTATCGCGCGCGCTACATCCTGCCGGACACGCGCTACCCGGAGGTGGCCATCCTCGTCGCGTTCTCCGCGTGGCCCAGTCCGCAGTCCGTGCACGGTGCCTATGGGCGCGTGCTGGTGCCGCTGGCCGCGTCGGTGAACCTGCCGGGCACGACGGAGAAGGACGCGCGCATCTCCATCGAAATCGCGGGTGAGAGCTTCGGCCCGGTGACGGCGGGGCCGGACGGGCGCTTCCGTCTGCCCATCGTCGTGCCGCCGGGACATCGCTTCGGCAAGGGGAGCGTGGTGGACCGGGCGGGCAACGTGCGTCGGGAGAGCATCGACCTGAACCTGCCGCCCACGGATGGTCTGGCGTGTGTGCTCCAGCCGCAGCGGCTGCCGGCGGATGGGGTGTCGCGAGCGCGTCTGGTGTGCGCGACGAGCGACCCCTTGGGCAAGCCGGTGGAGGACGCGAAGGTGACGGCGCAGGCGCGGCGGGGAACCCTGTCGAATGGCACGCGCGCGGCGGGCGGCATGCTGGAGTGGCTCTACACCGCGCCCAGGACGCTGGCGGATGACGAGCGCATCGAGGCGGCGTGGCCTCAGCGTGGCGCGGGCTCGAAGGAGAGCCTCGCGCTCCAGCTCGCGCAGGGGCCCGCGTCGGAGCTGACGATGTCCGTGGCCGACCCGCTCGTGCACCGTGGCTCCCACGTGGACGTGACGGTGGGAGCGCGGGATGCGCTCGGCAGGCCGCGTCCCGGGGTGATGCTGGCGCTGGAGGCGCCCGAGGGGGAGTTCTCCGTGGCGCGGGAGACCTCGCCGGGGCAGTTCTTGAGCACATGGTCTCCGCCGGCCTCGGGTGGCGAGGAGTCGGTGGCGCTGCGTGCGCGGGCCTGGGGGCCGTTGGGCAGTGAGCCCGCGCGCATCGCGGTGTGGTCTCGCGGCGGCGAGCTGTTCGCGGGCGTGTCCGACCTGGCGGACCAGCCGGTGCCCTCACAGCCGCTGCGCGTGGACGGGCATCCGCTGACGACAGGCCCGGATGGCACCGTGTCCCTGGGCGTGTTGGCGCCGGGCGCGCACGTGGTGGCGCACGGCGTTTGGACGGGGCTGGTGCGCACGCTCCATGTCCTGACGAAGGACGGACAGGTGTATCCGTTGGATCCGCCGCTGGTGCCCGAGCCGCTGACGCAGACGGTGCGCGTGGCGCCCGAGGTCCCCGTCAACGTGCGGCTCCGCGTGGAGGGCACGCGCGTGACGTACTGGCTGGAGGACGCGAAGGGACACACGCTCGAGGGGCGGCGGGTGCACGTCTCGCTGTCGAAGGGCGCGCGGGAAGCCGAGCAGGTCCGCGAGGGCCGCACGTCCTTCACGGTTCGCGCGGCCACGCCGGTGAGTGTCTCCGTGGCGGACGTGGAGACCGGCGTCACGGCGCTGGCCGAGGTACGACCGTGAGACGCTCGGGCCTGGGCCTCCTGCTGGTGGTGTTCTGGGCGGGCCTTGCCGGGGCGCAGGGCGCGTCGATGGACGTGCCGTCGCTGGCGTCGACCATCGCCGGGCGCGTGTGCCAGGACACGGATGGTGACGGGCGCTGTGGCGCGGACGAGCCTGGCATCGCGCAGGTGCGCCTGGTGCTGGCGACGGGACGCGAGGTGCTCACCGATTCGCACGGGCGCTTCCACCTCACCGGCGTGGACGCGCGCGTGCCGGAGGTCACCCGAGGGCTGCACCTGCGGCCGGGGCGTCATCGGCTCAAGGTGGATGCGCGCTCATTGCCCGCGACGAGTCAGGTGACGCCGGAGGCCGCCACGGTGGAGGTGCCCTGGGGCGCCGTCGTCCTCCAGGACTTCGCGGTGCGCACGAGGCCCGCGTCGGCGTCGTCGCTGGGGCTGTCCTTCGAGCGCGCGCCGCCGGTGGCGAGCGTCGCGTCGGGCGAGGGCGCGGTGCTGTTCCGGGTGGCGGGGCAGGCGTCCGTGGGGGACCACGTGCGTGTGGGGGCCGCGGAGGCGGAGGTGGATGCGCGCGGCGGTTGGAGCGCGCGGGTGCCGCTCATCGCGGGCGCCAACGAGCTGGCCATCACCGCGACGGCGCCGGATGGCTCGGTGCGCCTGTATCGCCAGCGCATCGACGTCGTGCAGCGCGCCGAGGGCTGGCTGGTGGTGCCCAGGCCCCTGGAGCTCCTGGGCTCGGTGCGCCTCCCCGCGGCGCGTGACGAGCGCGCGGCCACCGGCGTCGCGCGAATGAAGGTCGAGGCCCGTGAGGGCACGCTGGTTCGCGGCGTGGGGCGAGAGCCCCTGTTCGTGGGGCCGGAGGGCTGGGTGGAGGTCCCCGTGACGCTGTCCCCGGGCCTCAACCGCGTGCCCCTGGTACTGGCCCCGCCGGGCGCGAGCGAGCGCGAGCTGCTGCTGGACATCCAGGCGGAGGCGCGGCCCTTCGCGGTGGCCCTGCTCGATGTCGAGGTGTCGTTCGCGCCGGGAGACAGCGACTGGCAGCTGCGAGGGCGAGGCTCCGCGCACGCCGAGCTGCGCCTGGGGCCCGTGGACGTGGTGGGCGAGGTGGACCTGCGCGACACGGACGCGCGCACGCTGCGCGGCAAGGAGCTCCCGGACTGGCTGCGTCCCCGGGTGCCCGAGCGCTTCGAGCGCGTGGCGGACCCGGACTTCTCTCCGGCGGAGTGGGGCGATGACTCGGTGTCGCTGACGCCGAACGCCTCCGAGGCCCGCCTGCGCGTCGAGGCCCGGCACGCGGAGCATGGCCGCGCGGGCCTGGGCACCTATCGCGCGCTGGTGCAGGACCGCGAGGTGGGCCGCTATCACCGTCCGCTCTTCGGTCCCTACGCGGAGCTGGCGACGTCGGCCGACGCGCGCGACGGAGCGCTCCGGGCCGGCGTGGACGCGTTCGGTGGAAGCCTCACCGACCCGACGCGAGGGCTCGCCGCGGTCCCCGCGCACGAGGAGCTCCGCGCCACGGGCGGCAGCCTCTACTACCTGGGCGCAGTGTCGGTGGCGGAGGGCTCGGAGTTGCTGCGCGTGGAGGTGCGCGACGGTGTCACGGGCCTGCCGTTGGCGGAGCGGCACCTGGTGCGAGGTCGCGACTACGACATCGACTACTTCGCGGGCCGCATCCTGCTGTCCCGGCCGCTGTCGTTCCTCGCGAGCGACACCTTCTTCCGGACGGACATGGTGACGCAGGCGCCGGAGCCGGTGCTCGTCGCGGACTACGCGGCGCTGCGCTCCATGGACACCGAGGACTCCGGCGGCGGTGAGCTGTGGGCCGAGTGGAAGGGCGCCCGCGTGGGGCTCGCCGCGGTGCGGGAGGGGCGCGGCGAGGGCCGACCCTACACGCTCTACTCCGGCCGGGCCTCGGCGCGTGTCGGTGGCTACGCGCTGGAGGCGGAGGGGGCTTCCAGTCGCGGCTCCGCGGTGGACGCGGGGCTCTTCGGCGTCTCGGATGACGGAGGGCTGAGCTATCTGCGTCCGACGGGCGCCGTCGCGACGGGCGGCGAGGCGCTGGGCCTGCGGCTGCGCGGTCCGGGGTTCTCCGGCGATGGCTCCGTGGATGCGTCCTACCGCTGGCGCGCGCGGGGCTTCTCGGATGGCGCGCACCTGGACGCGGCGCGCTTCCAGCAACTGGCGCTGCGGGTGCGTCAGCCCCTGGGCCGACTGCGCCTGTCGCTGCTCGCGGATGGACGTCAGTCGGCGGACCCGCGCGAGCCCTTCGTCGACCATCCCTTCTCCGCGAGCACCGTCGGCGCGAGCGTGGGGTGGGAGGAGGCCGACTGGGGCGTGAGCGTGGAGGCGCGCGACGCGCGCTTGAAGGCGGCCGAGGTCGTGGGGCAGGGCGAGGCGCTGACGGGAGGCCGCACCTCCGTGGGCGTCGCGGGCCGCTACCGGTTGCTCGAGGGACTGTGGCTCCAGGCGTCGCACCGGCAGATGCTGGCGCTGCATGGCGCGGGGCCCGGTCGGGTGGATGACACGTTCAGCGCGGCGGGCGTGGACGTGGCGCTGGGCCGCGACACGCGCGTGGACGTGCGCGGCGGCTGGGGGCCGGACCTGGGGCCCCGGGCCTGGGCCAACGTGGAGTCGCGTCGTGGCGCGGACGTGTACTACGGCGGCTACTCGGTGGACGTCGACGGGCCGGACTTCGGCGCGGGCCGGACGCTCACGGGCGCGCGCACGGAGCTGCCCGACAGCGGCACGGCGCTCTTCGTCGAGGAGGTGGGCCTGCATGATGCCTCCACCCTCCGCATGTCTCGCGCGGTGGGCTTCCAGAAGACGGTGCTCGACGGCTTGAGCGTGGGCGCGCGCTATGAGCGCGGCGTGCGCAGCCTGCTGGACCTGGACCCGCCGCTGCGGCGCGACGCGGGAGGCGTCTTCGGCCAGCTGCTCCTGAGCCGGCTGCGACTGGAGGGCCGCTTCGAGCTGCGTCGCGAGAAGGGCACGCCGGAGCGGGGCGCGACCGAGGCCGTGGACCGGCTGCAGACGGTGGTGGCGCTGGCGGCGGAGGCGGAGCTGCCGCGCGACGTGACGGCCTCCGGCCGTGTGGACTTCGCGCGCACCGTCAACGACGA
Organism: Myxococcus sp. XM-1-1-1; assembly: GCF_020037095.1. NCBI lineage: Bacteria > Pseudomonadati > Myxococcota > Myxococcia > Myxococcales > Myxococcaceae > Myxococcus > Myxococcus sp. XM-1-1-1. Next base: position 33,049 of record NZ_JAIQDH010000039.1, on the reverse strand, counting down.
CGCGCTGGAGGCCCGGCTGCTGGAGGGCTACGCGGCGCTGGCCTGGAGGCCCGGTCCGTGGCTGGTGGTGGCGCGCTACGGTGTCACCCGAGAGCTGTTGCCGGGGACTCGGGCCGCGTTCGGAGACAGGGCGCTGCAGATCCTCTCGCTGATGCCCGCGGTGCGCCTGGGCGACCGGTTCTCCGTCGCGGCCGGGCTGCACGCGGGGCGCAGTGAGCTGCGGGGCTCGTCGCGGTGGGTGTGGACCGGCACGGTGCGTCCGGCGGTCCGGGTGGTGGGGGCCGTGGAGGTGGCGGCGGAGGCGGCGCGCAGGACGGCCTCCCTGGACGGAGAGCGGCTGACGGCGGTGCGGGCGGAAGTGGCCTATCGGATGGATGAGCGACTCCGGATGGCCGTGGGGTACACACTGCTGGGCTTCAGCGGCTTGGGTCTGGCCACCGAGTCGTCGGAGAATCAGGACCGGCTCTACCTGCGGGCGGAGCTCGCCTACTAGGAGTCTCGCGTGCGCGCCGGCATCCTCATCTGTCTCTGCGTGGGAGTGTCCGCGGTCGCCTCCGCGGAATGGAAGGTGGGGCCCGGCGTGCCGGGAGAGCCCCGGGACGTGCGGGCCTGGGGCCATGAGCGTGTGGCCCTGGCGCACTCCACGGGCGCCGAGCTCTTCGAGAACGAGGAGCAGGTGGCCTTCCGCTTCCTGTCTCCCGCGGTGGGCACCTTGCTGACGTCCACGGGCTGCTTCGCCGGCGTGCACGCGAATGGAACCCTCTACGCGTACGACAGCTGCCTGCCCGACTCCAAGTTCATCCCCGAGATTCCCACCTCCACCGTGTTCGATGTGCGCCGGGTGATGCAGACGCAGTCGGGGAGCAGCTACGCGGCCATCACCGTGGACACGAACGAAATCCTGGTGCTGGGCGCGACGCCGTCCGGCACCGGTGTGCTTCCCTGGAACACGCGCATCCTGCAGACGAGCCAGTTCAGGGCGACCTCGGTGATGGGGGTGACGGACACGGCGGGCGCGGTGCCGCACGCGCTCCTCCAGGTCGTCGGGCCGCCCAACCTCATCTACGTGCGCGGCGACCAGCGCCTGGCGGAGTTCAGCGTGCCCACCGCGCTGACGACGCTCCCGTTCCTGACGCTGGACCTCTTCGCCACGAGCGGTCCCCATCCCGTCGCGCTGCTGGGCAACCAGGACGGGCTCTTCCGGGGGCAGCTCACGTCGGGCGTGCCACCGAACGACACGTTCCAGCGCGTCACCCTGCATGGCTCGGGGCCGGTGAGCATCACGTCCGTGGACCTCACCACCGAGCAGGGCAGCGCCCGGGGGACGGGCTTCGGTCTGGCGGTGGGCGTCGACAGCAATGGGGAGCCGGTGGTCCTGGGCGCGGTGCCCACCGCGAGCGCGGCGGACTCGGGCACGACGTGGCGCATCCATCCCGCCTTCGCGGGCGCGTCGCTGCCCGTGTCGGCCCCGTTCAACCAGGTGTCCTGCGTGGACCCGACCTTCTGCGTGCTCACGCTGAGCAACATCGAGCCGAACGTCATCTACTACTCCAACGCCGCGGCGCCGGTGTTCGGCTCCTTCCCGGACCCGGTCCTCATCGACGAGCGCACCACGCGGACGCTGGACATCACCGCCACGGACCCCGACGGCGACGCGGTGCGCGTCTCCGTGGACGCGGCGCAGTCGACGCTGAACGTCAGCGCCACGCCTCGTCCGGACGCGGTGACGCTGACGCTCACCGCGCCCGAGGTCTGCGAGCCGACCACCACGCAGCTCATCGTCTTCGCCGCCGACGGCCTGGGCACGCATGACCGGCAGACCACGGTGAACGTGCGTGTCGAGAACACGGCGGGGCCCGCCACGCCGCGCGTGCAGCCCGCCCAGGCCTCGACGAGCGCGGGAGGCCCCTCGCGCGTCTTCACCGCGTCCCCCGGCGCGGGCTTGTGCGAGTCGGTGGACTACGTGTGGAGCTCGCCTCCGGGACAGCCCGTCCTGGTGACCGAGGGCAACGGTGGCAGCGCCACCTTCGTGCCGCCGGAGTTTTTGTGCGCGGCCTCCGGCGCGCGCTACACGTACGAGGTCCGCGCGAGGGACCGGGGCCAGACGCCTTCGCCGCCCACGACGTTCAGCGTGGACGTGCAGCCCTGGGGCCGTCCTTCGGCGCCCTTCGCGCCGGACGCGGTCCGCCGGTTCACCTCGGGCGAGAGCGTGGAGGTGCGTCCGGACTTCCTGCATCCGTGCGCCGGCGCGCAGGCGCTGCCCGGGGTCCAGACGGTGTGGCGGCTGGCGGACGGGAGCACCACCGTGCCTGCGGGGCTGACGGTGCGGGATGACGCTGGCGCCGCCGTCGACCTGTCCGCGCCCGTGACGGCGCGCGCGCTCCAGGTGTCGGCCGAGGGCTGCGCGAGCGCCTCGCTGACGTTCTCGGTGCGCAACCGCCTGTCGCTGCAGGACGGGACGGTGCTGGAGGGGCCGGAGGCGTGGGTGAAGGTGGAGGCGGCGCCTGCCCCCGAGGACGTCTCCGCCGCGAGCCTGGACCTGTCGATGCAGCTGTCGGGTGGCCAGGACGCGGAGGCGCGGCTGGGCACGTCGCTGCGCTGCCCGGGCGCCCACGCGCTCAAGGCGCGCGTGTTCCTGGAGTCCGCGTCCGGCGAGCCCATCGCCTCGGACGTCGTCCCCGTGCCCGGGGTGTGGCGCTTCACGCTCCCGGCGGTCTGCTCGGTGACGCCCTTCACGGTGCGCGGCGAGCTGTTCTCGGACGGGCCCACGCCCGTCGAGGCGGGGCGCGCGAGAGAGACCTTCACGGCGCAGGCGCGCCCGGTCGCGCTGGGGGAACTGGACGGTGAGGCGCTGGTGGCCCGATGTGGCGAGGGCGCGACGGCGCGGCTCACCCAGGAGATTCCCGCCGACGCCTGCAGCGAGGTCAGCCTGTCGTGGTCGCGCGAGTCCGGCCCGGCCCTCACGCAGGACTCCCTGTCGGGCCCGAGCGTCACGCTGAGCACGCGGGAGACGGGGCTGCAGGACCTGGTGGGCGAGTCCCTCAGCCTGCGCGTCACCGCCAGCGCGAGCGGCGGCGGTCAGGCGGACCGGGTGCACTCGGTGCCGATTGTCGCGGACCCCTTCGTCGACGTGCGCCATGAGACGGAGGCCGCCGCGGGACAGGAGACGGGCCTGGTGGGCGTGGTGGTGGCGCTGCGCAACACCACCGCGTGTGACGTGACAGGCCTGCGCTACGTCGAGCACGTCGAGGGCATGGACGTGGTGCCCGGCAGCGTGCGCGTGGAGGGACAGTCGCTCGCGGAGCAGGCGACGGAGGGCGGCTTCTCGGTGGAGGGCGTGTCGCTCCCGGCCCACGCGCAGCGCACGCTGACGTACGTGGCCCGGCCCCGGCTGTTGGGCTCGTCGCGCTTCAGCGGCGAGGTGTTCCTCAAGGGCGTCCCGGTGTCGGGGACCCTGGACCGTGAGCCGCCGTCGTCCTGTGGCTGCTCGCAGGGCGGCTCGGGCGCGGCGCTGTTCGGCCTGCTCGCGGTGGCTCGGCTGCTGCGCCGTCGCCGCGAGGGCTGACGGGGCGGCTCAGAGCCCGAAGGAGATGCGGTGACGGCGGCTGGGCGTCTCCGGCCGCTCCTCCAGCACCCCGAGCAGCTCCAGGCCCCGCAGCGTGGCGAGGGCCTGTCGCTCCGACACGTCCACCAGCGCGAGCAGATCCTCCACCGTCTTGCTCCCGTCGGCGTACGCGAGCAGCAGGGCCTGTGGACCCTGCAGCTTCAGCTCATGCAGGCCGTACGGCGGGTCGGCGGTGGGGAAGAGGCGACGTCCGGCGGACATGCGCTGGCGCAGCGCGACCAGCGTCTCCGTCTTCTCCACGCCCTCCAGAATCAAGTCGCCGGGGAAGACGGACAGCTTCACCAGGTCGGCGCGCTGGGGGCGCATCGCGCTGAAGCCGTACGCGCCCTCCGTCCAGGGGAAGGTGGACCAGAGCAGCTCGCGCACCTGCTCCTCGAGCAGCTGCTTGCGCCGGCCCGCGTCCAACAGGCCCAGGCGAATCATCGCCTCGCCCGTGCGCAGCCCCTGCTCCTTCGCGACGGTGGCGACCTCCGCGAGCCTCGCCTCGTCGAGCACACCCCGGCGCACGCAGAAGCGGCCGAAGCGCTCATGGGCCAGGTTGGAGGCGGCGTACACGATGCGGCCGGACTCGAAGTAGACGACCTTGAGCACGGAGCCCTGGCGCAGCTTCAGCTCGCCGTGGTGGCGCGACTCGTAATAGGCGTTGAGCAGCCGCGCGACGGACGTGTCCTTGAGGTCCCCCGCCAGCGACCACTCGGGCAGGGCGCGCCGGGCCTTCGCGGGCGCGGGCGTGGGGGACGCCTGCTCGCCGGACCACACCTTGCCCCGGTGGGCGAAGGGTAGGGGGAGCGCGGGCTCCTCGCTCTCCAGGCCGGGCAGCGGCGCGGAGTCGGGGATGGCCTGCATGGGCGAGCCCGCCTCCCCCGCGTCCTCCGGGGTGGGCATCAGCTCCTCCAGCACGATGAGGTCCGCGTCGTCGAGCAGCACGTCCTGCGCGGCCGCCTCGTCCACGGGGGGCGGGGCGCGCGGCACGGGCTCGAAGCCGCCGGCCTTCTCCAGCGCCTCCAGGACCTGGATGAGCTCGAAGGGCTTCTCGAAGAAGCCGCGGGCGCCGTGAATCTGCACGGCCTCCTGCGCGAACCGGTCCCCCTTGTAGACGCCGCTCACCGCGATGGCGGGGATGCCATGGGCGCGCAGGGCGCCGAGCACCTCGCTGCCCCGGATGTCGGGCAAGAGCAGGTCCACCAGCGCCGCGTCCCAGCGCGTGCCCGGGCTGAGCGCCTCCAGGGCGGCCTCGCCCGTGTGCACGGCGCGCGCGTCATGGCCCCGGCCCTGGGCCGAGGAGACGATGAGGGAGGCCAGCTCGTGGTTGTCCTCGACGATGAGCAGTCGCGCCATGGGCGGGCGGACCATACCATCGGGCCCCATGAACGTTCAGGGCTTCCACCACGTGGCAATCCAGGCGAGGGACGTCGAGCGGGTGACGGCGTTCTACAGGGACTTGCTGGGCTTTCCCGAGCTCGCCCGGCATCCGAGGCCGGACGGCACCTTGAGGAGCATCTGGGTGGGCGTGCCCGGGGGCGGCTTCCTGGCCATCGAGGCGTCGAGCGGCGAGCCCGAGGGTCGCCCCTTCCGCCACGAGCACCCGGGCCTGCTCCTGCTGGCGTTCCGCATCGCCCGCTCGGAGCGGGAGGGTGTGGTGTCCGAGCTTACTCAGGCGGGCGTGACGCTGGAGCACCAGACGAAGTGGACGGTGTACGTGCGAGACCCGGAGGGCAATCGCGTCGCGCTCAGTCATCATCCAGAGGACTAGGCGAGGGCGGCGGCGTGCTTGCGGAGGGGGATGGGGCACGGCTACAAGCCCGGCATGCGCCTGGGTGAACAGCTCCTGAAGGAAGGCCTCGTCACCGCCGAGGGACTGGAGGAGGCGCTCGAGGCCCAGGTGGTGCACGGCGGCCGGCTCGGGACGAACCTGGTGGAGCTGGGCCTGTTGTCCGAGCAGGACCTGGCGAAGACGCTGGGCGCGCTGCACAACGCCGCGTTCGCCTCCGGGGAGATGGTGCCGGACCCGAAGGCGCTGGAGCTGGTGCCGCCCAACCAGGCGGACGACAAGGAGCTGCTGCCCATGCGGGTGGACGCGACGCGGCTGAGCGTCGCGGTCGTCAACCCGCACGACTTCACGACGCTGGACGCGATTGCGTTCAAGACGGGCAAGCGCGTGGTGCCGGTGGTCATCCCCGAGTTCCGGATGAACCAGCTGCTGCGCCGCTACAGCAAGGCGTTCCGGCCCCTCCGGGCCATCGACATGAACGCGGTGCGGCCGCGCCCCAAGCCCGGCTCGCGGGAGGAGGTCGAGCTCGCGAAGTCGCGTGAGAAGCCGCCCGACCTGATGAGCGAGGAGGAGTTCCAGTCCCTCTACGCCCAGGCCCTGCGCGGCGGCGCGGACGGCGACGTCGACATCGAGGTGGGCGAGGAGGAGGTCATCACCGGCGTCGAGGTGCTCGAGGCGCCGCCGATGCCCGTGGCGCCGCCTCAGCCGCAGCGCCCCGTGGCGCCGCCTCCCGTGCAGATGGTGCAGCCTCCCGTGGCGCGGCCTCCGATGCAGGTGGGCGTGCCGGTGGCGCAGCCTCCGATTCAGGTGGGCGTGCCGGTAGCGCAGCCTCCGATTCAGGTGGGCGTGCCGGTGGCGCAGCCTCCGATGCAGGTGGCGCAGATGTCTCCCAGGCCGCCGGTGGCGCAGCCGCCCGTGGCCGCGGCGCCGCCGACGCCGCCCCCTCCCGCGCCGCCGCCGACGCCGCTGTCCTTCGCGGAGGCGCAGGCGGAGCTGTCGCGCAGCCTGGACCGCGAGGACGTGGCGCGCACGGTGCTGCGCTTCGCGATGGGCAAGTGGCGGCGCAACCTGCTGCTGTCGGTGCAGGGCAGCCTGGTGACGGGCTGGCACGGGATGGGCTCCGGCGTGCGCGAGTCGGCGGTGCGGCGCATCGGCGTGGCGCTGCGGGAGCAGAGCACGTTCCGGCTGGTGCGCGACACGCGCTCGCACTACGTGGGCCCGGTGCGCCGGGACGCGGCGATGGCCGTGTTCTACAAGCTGCTGGGCGGGGGCTTCCCGACGACGGCGGTCATCCTCCCGCTGCTGGTGCGGGGCAAGGTCGTGCACCTGCTCTACGTGGACAACGGCCCGGACCAGCTCACGCCGCCGGACGTGGGCGAGTTGATGATCCTCTCGCAGAGCGTGGGCCGCTCGTACGAGGCGATGATGCGTCGTCGCAAGAGCGCGTAGCGTCGCTCGGGATGAGCGAGACCGCGACGCGTGTTCGTGGTGGCCGCGAGATGGCGTCGTGAGAGGGCGCGCGCCGCGTCGGCATGACGGGTGCGGCGTCTCGGGAGCAAGGCTTGGAAGACGATGGCAACCACAAGACGGGGAGCGACCAGGCGCAGCTGCGCGCGCTCCTGGCCGCGATGGAGGCCGCCCACCAGGGTGACTTCTCGCGGCGCGTGCCCGTGTCGGGGACGCATCCGTTGCTGGACCGCATCGCGGAGACGTTCAACGCCGGGGCCGAGCGCTTCGTCCTGCTCACGCGCGAGGTGACCCGCGTCTCCCGAGAGGTGGGCGTGGAGGGTCGGCTGGGGAGCCTGGTCGACGTGCCGGATGCGTCGGGGGCGTGGCGGCAGCTGGTGGACGGCGTGAATGTGCTCGCCAGCAGCTTCACCGTGCAGGTGCGCGACCTCATCCGCGTCAGCGGCGCCGTGGCGCGGGGCGATTTGACGCAGACGCTGGAGGTGGATGTCCGGGGTGAGTCGCTGGAGCTGAAGACCCTCGTCAACACGATGGTGGAGCGGCTCACGGACTTCGCGCGGGAGGTGAACCGGGTGGCCCGGCAGGTGGGCGTGGAGGGGGCGAGCACGGACACGGGGGCCTCCGGCGTGTGGAAGGACCTGACGGACAACATGAGCTTCACGGAGAAGCTCGCGGTGGCGTCACGGCACAAGAGCGAGTTCCTGGCGAACATCAGCCACGAGCTGCGCACGCCGCTCAACAGCCTGCTCATCCTGGCGAAGGTCCTCTCGGAGGACTCGGACCATCGGCTGGGGCCTCGCGAGGCGGAGTACGCCCGGACCATTCACGCCTCGGGCGTGGACCTGCTGGACCTCATCAACGACCTGCTGGACCTGTCGAAGGTGGAGGCGGGGAAGCTGGAGGTCGTCGCGGAGGAGGTCTCGCTGGCGGAGGTGAAGTCGCTCGTCGAGCGGGACTTCGAGCACGTCGCGGACCAGAAGCGGTTGGGGTTCGGCGTGGTGTTGTCGGGTGGGCTGCCGCGCTCCCTGCGGACCGACTCGATGCGGCTGCGGCAGGTGCTGAGGAACCTGCTGTCGAACGCGTTCAAGTTCACGGACGTGGGGCGGGTGGAGCTTCGCGTCGCGCCCGTGGCGAAGGGGCTGTTCCACTTCGAGAGCGACGTGCTCAACCGCGCCGAGGCGGTGCTGGCGTTCAGCGTGGCGGACACGGGAATCGGCATCCCGCAGGACAAGCTGCAGCGCATCTTCGAGGCCTTCCAGCAGGCGGAGGCGGACACGAGCCGCAAGTACGGCGGCACGGGGCTGGGCCTGTCCATCAGCCGGGAGCTGGCGCGCCTGTTGGGCGGAGAGCTGCAGGTCGCGAGTGAGTCGGGGCGCGGCAGCACGTTCACGCTCTATCTGCCGGACGTCTACGTGGGCGCGGAGGTCGGGGGGCGCGACGCGGTGGTCGAGGCGGGCGTCGGCTCGCCGCTTCATCTGGAGGCGATGGAGTTGTCGGCGACCGACTTCGCCGGGGGCTCCCGGGAGGATGCGGAGTCGGAGGTGGCTGGGTGGGAGCCGGTGGACTCGCGTGAGGCGCTGATGCGTCAGGAGGCCTTGCTCGAGCGGCCCACGCGGCACCGGGTCCTCGTCGTGGACGACAACATCCGCGAGGTGTTCTCGCTCATCAGCGTCCTCGAGTCGCGAGGGCTGGAGAGCTTCCACGCGGAGAGCATGGGGGAGGCCCTGCGCGTCCTGTGGGACTCGCCCGAGGTGGATGGGGTGGTGCTGCTCGTGCCCATGACGGACGCGGGCTACGACGTCCTGCGGACGATGCGGAAGGACGCGCGCTTCGGAGCGCTGCCCATCGTCGTCGTCGCGTCGCAGCTGACCGACGAGGAGCGGGGACGGTGCCTCGCCGCCGGCGCGAGCGACTACGTGGCCCGCCCCGTGGATGCCCACCGCATCATGGAGTTGCTGAGGCTGGAGCCGCGTCTCGGCAGGTCGTGAGCGGCGTGGCCTGCGTCGCGATGCCCCCACCGGTGCGCCGCGCGCCCGCGCTGTCGGCGCGCGGCTTCGGTGGGGACCTCGGGTGAATCACTCCTCGGGCGGCGCCTCGAAGTCGACGTCGAACGAGATGCGCTGGCCGGGCTCGACCTTGAAGGTCTTCTGCCAGCGCGCGCCGTTCGCGATGACGAGGAGCTGGTGGGTGCCCTCGTAGACGTCCTGCTCCTCGACCGGCGCGGCGCCGATGAGCCGTCCATCGAGGGTGACGATGGCGTCCTTCGGCGCGCGCACGTTGAGGAAGGCCTTGTTCAGGTAGAGCTGCTGCGCGTTGCGCCCGTTCGCGGGGATGGTGAACGTGCGAGACAGCTGGATGCCGAGCACCGCGTTGGTCAGCGTGAACACGTGCCGTCCCGCCGGAAGCGACACGCTCAGCGGCGTGCGCCCGAGGAAGCCGCCCGGATAGGACACGTCCACGCGCGGGTCGACGGTGAGGTCCAGGTAGCCCATCGCGATGGCCTGGGCTCCCGCGTCCGTTCCCGCATCCGTCCCCGCGTCGCCGTCCCCTGCCGCCTGCGCCACGGTGGCGGGGCCGGCGTCCTCCAGCGAGGCCTCCACCTGCGTGGGCAGCCGCTGGACGATGACCGCCGCGCCCGCGAGCGCCAGCGCGGAGCCGACACCCACGATGGCGAGCCAGCCGCGCGAGGACTTCCTCGGCGCCGCCGCGCTCGTCGGAGGAGGCACGGGGCCCGCCGCGGTGGCGGTCGCGGGCTGGGTCGACGAACCCTGCGCGCTCGTCGCCACCGGCTGCCGCGAAGGTGCGCCGACGACGGGTGCGCTGCCCGTGCCCTCGGAGGACTTCGTCACCACGGCCGTGGGCTCGGGGGACTTCGCGGCCACGACCGTGCTGTCCGTGGGCTCGCCCGCCTTCGCGGCCACGGCCGTGCTGCCCGTGACTTCAGCGGCCGCGCTGACCGTGGGCGAGCTTCCCGTCGATTCGACGGCGGTCGATGAAGCACTGCTCGCGGGAGCCGAGGCCGGGCCCTCCGTGCTCACGGCCTGGGCCGCGCTCGTCGCAGCCGTGCTCGCGGGCTCCTTCGCCCCCTGCGCGGAGGAGGGCTCGGCGATCTGCACGTCGCTGCTTCCCCCCGACACGGCGGCCAGGATGGACAGCTGGCCCTGCATCGCCGGCCAGACCTTCGGGATGATGGCGGCGGGCAGGGCGCCGGTGGCGAGGAACTCCGCCACGGCCGGGGGCGGCACGCCCGTCTTCTGCAGCACGTCCGCGATGCCCGCGTCGATGACCCGGCGCCGCGCCGCGCGGGCCTCGTTCTCCGGCGGGAAGAGCTTGGCCAGGTAGTCGGCGAGCAGCGTGTGCGCGGGCAGCGTGCCCACGGCCTCGACGATGGCCTCGCGGAAGGCGTGCGCGGAGGCGTACCGGTCATACGCGCGCTTCGCCGTCGCCTTGCGCACCACCGCGTCCAGCTTCAGCGGCACGTCCTGCGACATCGTCGGCAGCGTGCGCGTGAGCGTGGCCTTGTCCGGGTCCGCGTTGTCCTTGAAGGGCATCTTCCCGGAGAGGCACTCGTGCAGCACGAGCCCCAACAGGAACACGTCCGACTGGACGTTCACCGCCTCGCGTCCGCCGAGCAGCTGCTCGGGAGCGCTGTACGCGCGGCGGTTCTTCACGCGCTTTCCGTCGCGCTCGCGCGGGGCCACGCTCAGCGCGCCGTAGCCCGTCACCTTCGTCAGGCCGCTGAAGGAGACCATCAGCGTCTCCGGCCGCACGTCGCCGTGCACCAGCGGCGTGCCGTCGTCGTTGCCGGCCATGTGCGCGTAGTGCAGGCCCGTGGCCGCGTCGGCCGCCACCAGCGCGGCCAGGGGCGGAGGCAGGCGCGGGCTCGCCTCCAGCACGCGACGCAGGGGCTCGCCGTCGGCGAACTCGGTGACGCGGGCCAGTCCCCCGTCCTGGGCCGCGAGGCTGTGGACGCGGAGGATGTTCGGGTGCTCGAAGACGAGCGCGCGGCTCGTCTCTCGCGTCAGCTTCGCCGTCAGCTCGGGGCTCTGGACCACCTCCTGGGGCGCCCAGATGAGGACGACAGGACGAGGAGGCAATCCATCTTCCAGGGCGAGCCCCAGGAAGGCTCGGGAGCCCGCCCCGGCGAGCAAGGGTCCAAGGGACAGGTAGCGCACGGTGCTCATGGGGCACGCATGCTAGTGCGAGATGCGCGCCCTTCGAAATCCGAGGAACCCGAACCCCAGCTCGGTCGGAGGGCAGCCCTACAGGCTCTGCCCTGTGTCCTGCTCGAAGGGCAGGGTGATGTGATAGCCGTAACGGCCCCGTCTCACGAGCAACAGGACGCTACGTCCGCGACGCGCGGTGAGCAGGGCCTCCTTGAAGGCGTCCGCCGTCGTCACCGGCTGGTTGTTCACCCGGAGGATGGTGTCCCCGGGCTCCAGCCCCACCTCCGCGGCCGCCGAACCCCCTCTGACGCCCGACAACGTCAGCACGCCCCGGTTCTCCTTCACCCGCAGTCCCAGCCTGTCCCAGGCGAGCGCCTCCACCATGCGCGCGGGGAACTCGGAGGGGGTGACCTGGACGGTGCGCGAGGCGCCTTCACGAAACAGCACCAGCGCGAAGGCGGAGCGGGCGGGGTAGCCGCGCACGCGGGTGTCGAAGTCCTCGGCGTCCTGGATGCGCGAGCCGCCCAGCTCCGCGACGATGTCCCCGCGCCGCACACCGGCCTGGGCCGCGGGGCTGCCGTCCTCCACGGCCGTCACCAGCGCGCCGTAGGAGCGGTCCCACCCGAGCTGTCGGGCCGCGCGCGGCGTCAGGTCCACCGCATCCATTCCCACCCACGCCGGGCGCAGCTTCCCGAAGCGGGTGAGCTCATCGACGATGCGGCGGACCTTGTCGGCGGGGATGGCGAAGCCGATGCCCTGCGCTCCGCCGCCGAAGATGGCGGTGTTGATGCCGATGATTTCGCCGTCCACGTTGAGCAGCGGTCCGCCCGAGTTGCCGGGGTTGATGGCCGCGTCCGTCTGGACGAAGTCGTTGTACACGCGGTTGTCGGCGCGGAAGGTGCGCCCCGTCGCGGACACCACGCCCGCCGTCACCGTCTTGCTCAGGCCGAACGGGCTGCCGATGGCGACCACCGTCTCGCCAATCATGAGGTCGGAGCTGATGCCCAGCTTCGCGATGGGCAGCGGTTCCTTCGTCGTCACCTTGAGCACGGCCAGGTCGTTGTTGGCGTCGCTGCCGATGACCTCCGCGTCGAGCGAGCGCCCATCCGCGAGCACCACGTGGATGGTGGACGCGCCCCGGATGACGTGGTCGTTGGTGACGATGATGCCCGTCGGGTCGATGATGACGCCGCTGCCCAGGCCCTGGATCTTCTGTCGCCCGCGCTCGCCGCGCTCACCCCCGAAGCCGCCGAAGAACTCCTCCAGCGGGGAGCGGCGGCGGAAGCGCGCCTCCACCTCCTGCTCGGTGCCGATGTAGACGACGGCCGGCGAGACCTTCTGGACGACCTCCACGACGGCGTCACGCCGCCGGGCCAGGTCCGCGCTCGCGCTCCCCGTGGCGATGAGCGCCGCCAGCAGGGTTGCCCACCTCATGACTCCACCCTTCATGTCACCCTCCGTGGGCCTCCAGCGGATTGTCCGGCGAAGGACAGGTGGACTGTCGGGAAGCCGGCGTCATTCCCACGATTCGCTGGAGGCGGTGCTGCGCCTTTCATAAACCACTCCGCACGTCCGTGAACGATTGCATCTCCGGGTGGTGGCCGTTCCCCGAGGATTCTCGCTTCATCCAAGGGGCAGGCCGAGTCCTGGCGGCGTGGCTTGGGGGCCACGCTGGTGCGGAGGAGCGGAAGCATGAGTCTGGTCCTGGTCGCGGATGATGAGCCCGCGGTGCTGGAGGTCCTCAGTCAGGTGGTCGAGGACCTGGGTCACGATGTGGTGAAGGCTCGCGATGGCGAGGAGGCCCTGGCCCTGGCCCGGACGCGTCGCCCACATCTGGTGGTGACGGACCACATGATGCCGCGCCTGAGCGGGGTGGAGCTCTGCCGCCGGCTCAAGCGCGACCCGGACCTGCACGGTGTGCCCGTCATCCTGCTGAGCGCGGTGTTGCCGCAGGGGGCGCCGGAGGCGGACGCGTTCCTCCACAAGCCGTTCGAAATCACCGACTTCGAGGCGCTCATCCACAAGTCGCTGGTGGACGCGCCGAAGGGGGCGGCGGTGGGCGGGGGGCTGCCATTGGGGGCGTGGGCGGCCCGGGCGCTGCAGGGGCCGCTGGATGAGGCGCGGCGGCAGCTGCGGCGGCTGGAGGCGGGGGCGTCGGTGGACGCCGCGGCGCTGGAGGTGCTGCACGCGCAGCTCGAGTCGATGGCCTCGGTGGCGACGGAGCTGGCGCGCCAGCAGGGTGTGGAGCCCTCGGTGGTGCGGAGCGTGCCCTTCGGCGTGCGATTGCCGAAGGGCGGGGTGAGCTGACGCTCAGGCCTTCTGGGACTTCAGCATCCAGCCAATCATCTTGTAGAGCAGGCGGGCGCCGACGTTGCCGTCCCACTCGCTGCCCTCGGGGTCGGGGGCCACCTCGGTCAGGTCGAAGCCGACGATGGTGCGCCCGGAGCGGACGACGCCGGCGATGAGGGCCACGGCCTCCGGGAAGGACAGGCCGCCGGGGACGGGGGTGCCGGTGTGGGGGCAGAGGACGGGGTCCAGGCCGTCGATGTCGAAGGACAGGTAGACCTGCTGGGGGAGTAGGGCGACCATCTCATCGACCTGGCGGTTCCAGGGCACGCCGTCGAAGCGCTTGTTCTGGAGGGCGGCGTCGAAGAAGCCGTGGACGCGGCCGTTGGAGTCCTCGATGTAGCGGTGCTCCTCCTGGCTCATGTCGCGCAGGCCGACCTGGACGAGCGTCTTCACGCCGGGGATGCGCTCGGCGACGTTGTACATGATGGAGGCGTGGGACCAGGTGAAGCCCTCGTAGGCGACGCGCAGATCGGCGTGGGCGTCCAGGTGGAGCACCCCGAGGCCGGGGTACTTCTCGGCGTGGGCGCGGATGATGCCGTAGGAGATGGAGTGGTCTCCGCCGACGGCGGCGACGCGCTTGCCCTGGTCGAGCCAGTGCTGGGTGGTGCGGTAGACCCACTCGTTCATCTGGTCGCAGAGGGCGTTGACGTCCTTGGCGGCGGCGAGGAGCTCGGCTTCACCGGAGTGGATGCCGCCGGCCTCGATGACGACCTGGGCGCGCTCCTTGGCGCGGGTGTTCCAGTCGCGCAGCTGCTGGGGCTCGGGGAGCATGGCGATGCCGCGCTCGTAGGGGCGGCCGGTCTCCACGTCGAAGAGGTCCACCTGGCGGCTGGCGTCGAGGACGGCGGCGGGGCCCTCGGAGGTGCCGCCGCCGTAGCTGGTGGTGGCCTCGAAGGGCACGGGGATGAGGACGACGTGCGCCTCGTCGGGAGAGTGGGGGAGTCCGAAGACGCCGGAGCCCGGCTGCGCCGCTGCGCTGGGGTCGAAGTGGGTGGCCATGGCGGCGGAGGATACGGACCCCGGGACGGGGCGCAACTGTCCGTTACGGACTGCGTCGGACGCCACACCGGCCGACGGGTTGGTCGTCGTCCTTCAGGCACTCATGGCGGCCATCGACCGGGTCACAGTCGCGGTCATCGGTGCACCCCGTGCCGGCCGGGCAGTCCATGCCAGTTCCTCCGCCCAGGGACGTCACGGTGAAGCCGGGGTTCACCACCGACTCGATGATGGGCTGATTGCCCTGGGGCCCTGGATGACGATGCTCCAACTCCAGACGTGTCCCTCCATCGGGTCGGCGGACGTTCAGTCGGAGGGCAGGCGGAGGCGCGAAGCTGCCTGCGTCCGGAGTGTCGCAGCCCTGCTTGGTCTCGTGGGTCGTAGCGTCACCGAGCGCGGAGAAGAGGTGGTCGGCCACGTCCATCCCGCTGCCCGGGGCAGAGGGTCTCACCTGGGCATGCGTGTCGAGGACCTCGCCATCGGTGTCGAACTCGAAGATGCAGCGGCCGACACCGTCGCTGACGATGAGGATTTCGCCATCCCGGACGCCCCCGTCCACCAGGTCGAGCATGATGACGCCTCGGGCGTGGGCAGGCTCCTGCTGATGGGTGCAGGTCGCACTGCATGAGCCACATGCGCTTGTATTGCCGTCATCGCATTCCTCGCGAAGTTCATTCGTGTCGAGGACGAAGCCGTCTCCGCACGTTGCGTTCTTGCAGGTGCGAGGGCACGCATCGGTGTCGATGTCATTGCCGTCGTCGCATTCCTCGCCTGGGTCCACCAGGGCATTTCCACACTTCTTGAGCGAGCGGCAATCGGAGCGACAGGGACCGTCGAGAAGGGGACCGTCATCACAGGCTTCGTGGTCAGCTCCCTGGCTGTTGGTGAAGCCGTCACCGCAGCGGGCGCTCACGCACGTGGTGAGGCAGTCATCGCTGTTGGACTCGTTTCCGTCGTCACATTCCTCGCCGATGTCTCGAATCCCGTTCCCGCACGCCTCCATGGACTTGCAGTCACTGCTGCACTTGTCTCCGTTTGCCCTGTTCCCGTCATCACAGAGTTCGCCAGGGTCGAGGAATCGGTTCCCGCAGCTTTCGGTGGAGGTACAGGTCGCATTGCACCCATCACTCGAGGCTTCGTTGCCATCGTCGCAAGCCTCTCCGGGGTCGAGGACTCCATCGCCGCAGCGCCTCTGCGCGCAGTATTGATTGCATCCGACGCCGCCGTCGGCGTTGTAATCACATTCTTCATGCAGGTCCATCAGCCCGTTTCCACAGCGTTCGAACATGCAGTCGGGGCTGCATCCATCTCCAGCCACGGAGTTGCCGTCGTCGCATTGTTCTCCTTCGTCTTTCTGGGTGGTCGCATCGCCACAGAGACCCTGGATGCAGCGGTCTTCCTCGGCGGCGCAGACCATCCCAGCAGGACATACGAGCCCGTTCTTGCAGGTCACGCTCTTGGACTCGATGCATGCGGCGGTCGTGAGGACTGCGAGGCATGTCACGACGATGCTTGGGATTGAGCTCGGGGAAGCATTGGGGAACACGAAGCGCCTCCTTCAGAAGCGAATGGTTGCCACGACGCTCTGTGATTCGGATTCGACGACGGGGACGATGACCACGGGGGGCGCGAGGTCCTCCGCCGTCAGCCGATAGGACCGCTGCCGGTTCAGGTAGAGCAGCACGGTTCCCGTGATGGCGGTGGCTCCTCCCAGTGCATAGCCGCTGTAGGCAGCCGCCCTGAAGCTCGCGCCCTTCTTGTGAAGGCTCTTCAACTCGGGCGTGAGCGTGCTTCCCTGGGGACGCTCGATGCGTGCATCGAACTTCCCGAAGGACTCATTCGCCATCCAGTGCATCCAGCCACCTCCGCCCGCCGCCGCCAGTCCCGCGCCCAGCACGGTCCACGGCACCCACGCGGACCACCGTCGTCGGTACCGGATGACCTCCTCCTCCGTATACAAATCCAGCGCGAGCTTCGTCCGCTCCCCGGGCATCAAGGCCTGACGCTTCTCCGTCGGCAGATATCCGTCCTTGAAGGCAATCACGCTGTGCATCCCGGGCCGGATGAGCCCCTGGTATCTCCCCGGCCCCGTGAACAGCGGCTGTCCATTCAGCGTGACGATGGCCCCCCGCTCGTCACACCGGACGTCCACCCACGCCAACTGCTTCTCGAGCAACGCCTTGTACGAGCGCGCATGCTCGTACCGGTTCGAATCCAGCGGGTCCGCCCCATGACTCAGCGCCGATTCCAGGTGCTTGTGCACCTCGATGGGCTGGTCCAGGTTCATCAACGCCAGCGCCAGGTTGTAATGAATCGCCGGATGGTTCCAGTGCCGCAGCGCCCGCCGATAGCTCCGGCTGGCCTCCACGAAGACCGACTCCCGCAGCCGCTCGTTCCCCTCCAGGAAGAGCGCCTGTGCCGCCTGCTGCTCGTCCCGAGGCACCCCCTGCGCCCACGGGCGATTCCCGCCGACCTCCAGCGGCGAATCCAGCCGCTGCGCCTGCGCCAGCATCCCCCACAACGACACCACCACCACGGCCAGCCCGCGCCCACGCGAGCCCCAGCTTCGCATCACCGACATGGCGTGCCTCACGTCACTTCAACGTTTCGATGAAAGGACTTCCGAGCGTCGACTGGATCCGCAGCGTCCGCTCCTGCTCGCGCTGCAACAGCCGCTCCGCCTCGGCGCGCGCCTGCCGCGCACTCAACGCGCTCTGCTCGGCCCGCCGCATCGCCACGTTCGCATGGAAGCGCGCCCACTTCGCCCGCTTCAGCGCGGTGACGAGCTCGGCGTTGCGCAGCACCAGCGTCTGGTTGGTCGCCTCGACCCGCTCATTGGCCTCCTCCGCGCGAGACTGCGCCGCCCGTCGGTCCTCCTCCTTGGCGCGCACCTCCGCGAGCCGCTCCTGCGCCTCCGCCTCCGAGCGCTTCGCCAGGAACTCCGCGTTGCGCGCCGTCGCCTCCGCGCGCAGCGCGATGATGGCCTGGTGCTCGGCCTCCTGCTGCGCCTCCCGGATGAACACCAGCGCCACCGCCGCCGCCGCGAACAGCATCGACACCAGCGCCACCGCCCCCACGATGAACGCCCGCTTCACCCGCGCCAGCCGCTTCGCCTGCGCCCCCACCGCGTCCAGGAACGCCCGCTGCGACTGCGGCAGCTCCCCCCGGTAACGACGCTGGAAGCGCCGCGCCTCGTCCGCCATCTCCCCCCGCCACAACAACCCGCCGTCCCGCCCCTTCGCCTGCCACTGCCGCGCCGCCGCGCGCAACTGCTCCAGGAACGCCGCATCCTCCTGCCCCTCGTCCAACCACCGCTTCAGCGTGGGCCAGCTCCCGATGAGCGACTCGTGCACCAGCTCCACCGACGAGCCCGAGCTCCCGCCCGTCTGGATGACCAGCAGCCGCGCCTGCACCCACCCATCGATGAGCCGCTGGAGCGCGTCGGTGTCCCGCGTCAGCTCCCGCAGCTCCTCCATCGACACGATCGCCCGCGTGCGCTCCGCGGTGACCAGCCTCAGGCACACCGCGCGCGCCAGCGCCCGCTCCTGGGACGACAACCCCGCCAGCACGCTGTCCGCATGCGTCGCCAGCGCGCCCGAGATTCCCCCCATCCGCTGGTACGCGCCCTCCGTCAGCAGCCGCCGGCCCGGGTCTCTCGCCTCCCACAGCCGCGTGGCCGCGAACTGGAGCAGCGGCAGCGCGCCCGGCGTCGTCTCCAGGTGCTGGAGCATCTGGTCCACCATCTCCGGGGACTCGAACCGATAACCCGCCAGCTCCGCGGGCTGCACGAGCGCATCCCTCAGCCCGTCCTGCTGCGGCGCCGTGAGGAAGAACAGCCCCGGCGACAGCTCCGCCATGAACCGCTCGTCCTCCGACACCCGGTCCAGGAAGTCCGAGCGCAAGGAGAGCACCACCCGGATGGGCGACGTCGCGTCGTCCGCGATGCCCGACAGGCAGGCGGTGAAGGCGCGGCGCTCGGCCGCGTCCGGCACCAGCGTGTACAGCTCCTCGAACTGGTCGATGAAGAGCACGATGCGCCGGCGCTCCCGCCGCGCGCGGGCCCGCAGCACGGCGCCCACGTAGCCGGGCTCCCGGCGCAGATGGGCGGAGATCTGCTGCTGCTTGCGCAGGTCCTCCTCCAGCGTGGGGGACGACGTGACCAGCGGCGCCACCATGCTGGCCAGCGCGGCCAGCGGGTCCCTCCCCGGGCGGATGATGAGCGACTCCCAGGGGATGCCCGAGCGCTTGAGCACCGGCACCAGTCCGGCGCGCACGAAGGACGACTTGCCCGCGCCCGAGGGCCCGACGACGGCGAGCAGCGGCCGGTCCTGCAGCCGGTTGACCAGCGCCGCCGTCTCCCGCGCCCGCCCGAAGAACCGCGGCGAGTCCTCCTCCTGGAACGAGCCGAGCCCCGCATAGGGGCTCTCGTCCACGCCGACGTCGGGGATGAACCGGCCGGGCAGGAACGGCTCCAGCGCGCGCAGCACCGCGAGCGCATCCGGGAAGCGCTGCTCCTTGGGCTTGAGCAGGCAGCGGTCCACCACCGAGGCCAGCTCCCCCGGGATGTCCGGCAGCACCGCGCGCAGCTGCGGCATCGGCTCGTCCATCATCGCCGTCACCATCAACTGCGGACCCCGCAGCGGCTCCAGCGGATGTCTGCCCGAGAGCATCCGGAACAACATGATGCCCACCGCCCAGATGTCCGTGCGGTGGTCCACGCCCACGCCGTTGCCCCACTGCTCCGGGGACATGTACGCCAGCGTCCCCAAGAGCGCTCCCTGGCGCGTCAGGTGGACCGACTGGTCCATCCGGCCCGGCGGGGGGAGCAGCCGCAGGCCCTCCAGCAGGACGCGCGGGTCCGTCTCCGCGCCGTGCTCGTCCCCCTGCAGCACCTTCGCGATGCCGAAGTCGAGCACCTTGATGGTGCCCGCGTCCGTCACGATGATGTTCTCCGGCTTCAAGTCGCGGTGGACGATTTTGTGCGCGTGCGCGCACGACAGCGCCCGCAGCACCGGGGACATCAGCTCCACGGCGCGCGACGGCGGCAGGCGCGGACTGCTCTTGAGCAGCCGGTCCATCGGCTGCCCCTGCAGGTACTCCAGCACCATGTATGGGCTGCCATGGGCCTCGCCCACCTCGTAGATGATGACGATGTTCTCGTGGCTGCACCGCGCCGTGGTGCGGGCCTCCAGGATGAAGCGCTGGCTGAACTGCGCGTCCTTCGAGTGCAGCAGCTTGATGGCCACCCGGCGGCCCAGGCGCGTGTCCCGCGCCAGGAAGACGGTGCCCATGCCTCCGCTGCCGAGCTGCCGGATGAGCTCGTAATGCTGGATGCGGGCTCCGGGGCCGAAGGCTCCAAGACCCATCGGAAGCGGAGCGCTGGGGTGGGGCGCACTGCGGGCGGACAGCGAGGGTTCTGGCTTCATGGTCTGCACTCGACGAGGCGAGGGGACACCTCTGGAAAGCACGCGCGGCCCGCGCCACCGCGAAGGGTGCGGGCCGTTCATCGGGGACGCGGAAATGAGCGCTGGCGCGCCAGGGATGGGGCCTCGGGCCCGTCCCTGGTCGCGGGGGTGACTGACGCCAGCCTGGGCGAGAGCGTGGGGGGGACTCGGGAGTCGGACTTTCCGGAGAAAGCTCTCGTTGCCAATCTTGAGCGGACGCGTCTGCTTGCCTATGTGAACGCGAGGGCAGGCGTCTGTCATTTGATGGGCGCCGGGCCGGAACCATGCAGACACTTGCGCGTGCGGTCCTGGACCACCCCGGCGCTGCTCAGCGCGTGCGAAGTCGGCAATCCGTCAGCGCGCCCCGCGTCAGGAGTCCAGGGGCTCTGTCGGTTCGAGGACGCTCGGGGGCCATCCGTCTGCTATCGTCACGACATGGCGAAATGGCTCGTGCCCCTGCTGACGCTGCTGGGAGCGGCGTTGATGACAGGATTGGGATATCTGTCGTTCACGGCGGCGCTGGCGGTGCCGCTCCTGATGCTGGCGGGGGCCGGGTTGGTGCTCGTCGCGCTGGTGCTGGCGGTGCTCCCGGTGCGCAGGAGGGTGAACTTCCTGTCCCTGGCCTGGATGCTCGCGGGCCTCGTGCTGTCCTACCTGGGGCTGACGCGCGGCACCTCCTGGCGCTTCGACCAGCTGGAGGTCCGCTTCGCTCCGCTCATCGCGGCGCTGGAGTCCTATCACGCGAGCAAGGGCGCCTATCCCGAGTCCGCGAAGGAGCTGGTGCCCGAGTGGATCGCCCAGGTGCCCACGTGTGATGGGGTCGAGCCCGAGGGCCCGGCCGCCACGTTCGCCATGGACATCGGCTATCAGCGTCGGGAGGACGGCTCGTTCGGCATCACCTGCTACACCATCGTCTTCTGGAAGTACTCGTACGACTCACGCCAGAAGCTCTGGTATGGCTGGGATTAGTCCCAGCGCACCACCAGCTTGCCCACCGAGTCGTTGCGCGCCATGCGCTCCAGGCCCCGCGCGAGCTCGGCCCGGGGCAGCACCGCGTCCACCACGGGGCGCAGCGCGCCCGAGCGGAACAGCGGCAGCAGGTGTCGCTCCGCGCTCTGGACCAGGGCCATCTTCTCCTCGAGCGGCCGGCTGCGCAGCACGGTGCCGGTGATGCTCAGGCGCCGGGTGAGCCACAGCCCCAGGTTGACCTCCGTGCTCGCGCCGGCCACCAGGCCCACGAGCAGCATCCGGCCCCTGGGCGCCAGGGCCTGCATGGACTCGGGCACGTAGTCCCCGCCCACCAGGTCCAGGCACAGGTCCGCGCCCCGACCTTGTGTGAGCTCACGGACCGGGTCCGCGAAGCGCGGCGGCGAGGACTCGCACACGAGCGTGTGCTTCACGCCCCACTCGGAGGCGCGGGACAGCTTCGCCGCGCTGCGCCCGGTGCCCACCACGCGCGCGCCCGTGGCCTGACACAAGAGCGCCGCCGCCGAGCCCACGCCGCTGGCCACCGCGTGCACGAGCACCGTCTCGCCCGGCTTCAGGCCTCCCTGGAGCACCAGCGCGTCGTACGCGGTGAGGTACGCCTCCGGCAGCGCCGCGGCGTCCGTGAAGTCCAGGCCCTCCG
The DNA here is from genome assembly GCF_020037095.1 of Myxococcus sp. XM-1-1-1. Classification (NCBI taxonomy): domain Bacteria; kingdom Pseudomonadati; phylum Myxococcota; class Myxococcia; order Myxococcales; family Myxococcaceae; genus Myxococcus; species Myxococcus sp. XM-1-1-1. The sequence goes on along the minus strand of NZ_JAIQDH010000039.1, from coordinate 11,604 downwards.
GCATCGGCAGCGTCTCCCGCTCGTGGGCCAGCAGCTGGTCGGACCACGCGCCGCCGCCCACCAGCCCCATCACGCGGTCTCCCACCTTGAAGCGGTGCGTGCGCGGGCCCACCGCCACCACCTCGCCCGCGTACTCCAGGCCGGGGACGTCCGGCGCCACGTCCGGCGGGGCGGGGTAGAGCCCGCGAATCTGGAGCAGGTCCGCGCGATTGAGGGCGGTGGCGCGCACGCGCACGCGCAGCTCTCCAGGGCCGGGGATGGGCTCGGGGCGCTCGTCCTCGGCGAGGACCTCGGGGCCTCCGGGCGTGGTGATGCGGATGACCTTTATGGCGGGCCTCCTCCTGCTGGCGGGCGGGCACGAAACGTCCTGGCCCACGAGAGCGTCAAGGCTTATCTAAGAAGGCAGGTCCCACATGAGCACGCCCTCCTGTCCCATCTGCAAGAAGCCGGTTCCTCCCCGTCCCGAGAACACCTCGTTCCCGTTCTGCTCGCGCCGCTGCCGCGCGGTGGACCTGGGCAAGTGGTTGGGGGAGGAGTACCGCATGCCCGACCGCCAGTCCGATGAGACGGAGGACGAGCTGCCGCCCGGAAGCCATCCCGACCGCCAGCGCGAGGATGCGTGAAGGGCTACGTCGACCTGCACTGCCACCTGCTGCCCGCAGTGGATGACGGCGCGCGCTCGCTGGAGGACGCGCTGGAGATGGCGCGGGCGCTGGTCGACCTGGGCTTCTCCACCGTCGCCCCCAGCCCCCACGCCCGGCCCGAGTACGCCCCCGTGGACGTGGTGGAGGCCCGCCTCGCCGAGCTGACGGCCGCCCTGGCGCGCGAGCGCATCCCGCTGACGCTCGGCCGCAACGCGGAGAACGTGCTGGACGACGCCTTCCTGCGCGCCCTGGGCACGCCCGCCGCGCGCATGCTGGGGGCGGGGAAGGTGACGCTGGTGGAGCTGCCCTACACCGCGCCCGTGCCCGCGCTGCCGGACATCCTGTTCCGCATCCGCACCAAGGGCGTGGTGCCGCTCATCGCCCATCCGGAGCGCTGCGTGGAGTTCGAGCGCAAGGGGCGCGCCGCGGAGGCGGTGCGCACCGGCGCCCGGCTCCAGCTCGACGTGGGGGCGCTCATCGGCCGCTACGGCCCCACGCCGAAGAAGCTCGCGCGCGCCTTCCTGGAAGAGGGCCTCTACGCCGTCGCCGCCACGGACCTGCATGGGCCGGTGGGGGCGCGGGACTGGCTGGGGCGCTCCCTGGCGGAGCTCGTCGGCCGGGTGGGGGAACAGACGGCCGTCCGGCTCCTGCGGGACAACCCCTCCCGACTGCTGGCCGGAGAGTCGCTGGAGTCCGACCAGGACTGACGGTATACCCGGCCGCCGTGAAACGCGCCGTCAAGCTCGCAGCCAGCCTGCTCGTTACCCTCGTCTTCCTCTGGTGGGCCTTCCGGGACACGGACTGGGGGACGCAGCTCAACAGCCTCAAGTCGGCCAACTACATCTGGTTGCTGCCGTACTTCGGTTGCCTGCTGGGCATCCACGTCTTCCGCACGCTGCGCTGGGGCAGCCTGTTGTCGGGCCTGGAGCGGGTGCCCTTCCGCAAGCTCAACGAGGCCTCCGCCATCGGCTTCATGATGCTGCTGGTGCTGCCCTTCCGCCTGGGCGAGTTCGCCCGGCCCTTCCTCATCGCCCAGCGCAGCTCCATCCGCCGCAGCGCCGCCATGACGTCCGTGGTGCTCGAGCGCATCGTCGACGGCCTCTTCGTCGCCGCGTCCATGCGGGTGCTGCTCTTCTTCGTGCCCACCGAGACGCCAGAGGTGCGCTACGTCAAGCTGGGCTCGTGGCTGATGTTCGCGGTGTTCGGCGGCGGGCTGCTCTTCCTGCTCTTCGGCCTGTGGCAGCAGGAGCGCACCGTGCGCCTGGTGCGCGCGACGGTGGGCCGCTTCGCGCCGGGGCTCGCCGACAAGGTGGCCGACATCGTCGACACCTTCGTGGGCGCCATGCGGCAGCTGCCGGACGCCAGGCAGGTGGTGCTCTTCTTCCTCTTCACCGTGGGCTACTGGGGCCTCAACGGCTTCGGGATGATGCTGCTCGCCAACGCCTTCGACTGCTCGGGCGTGGCGGCCGGCGCCGCGTGCCAGCCCATGGAGCTGTCGCTCTTCCAGGCGTACGTGGTGCTGTGCGTGCTCGTGGTGGGCGTGATGATTCCGGCGGCGCCGGGCATGGTCGGCACCTTCCAGGCGGCGTGCAAGGTGGGCCTGAGCCTCTTCCTGCCGGCCACCGTGGTGAACGCCGGCGGGCTCGCGTACGCCAACGTGCTGTGGATGGCGCAGACGGCGCAGACGGTGGGCCTGGGCCTCATCCTCATGTCGCTGGGCCACATGTCCTTCAAGGACATCGCGGGCAAGCTGGAGAAGGAGGGCGAGGCTACGGCCCCCAGCGCGTGACGCGGGCTCAGTACGGGGCGTCGTCGGGCTGCGTGTCGGCGCCCGGCGCGCTGTCGGCCGGAGGCGTCGACTTCCTCGGCGCCTTCGTCGAGCCGAGCGAGCTCTTGAAGCTGCCGAAGGGAGTGTCGATGCGCTGCTCGTCGCGTGTCTCGATGGCGTAGCCCTCCGGCGCGCACACGGCCTTCGCGGTGTCACGGATGGAGACGATGGGCGTGTCGACGGCGGTGCGCTCTCGCGTGGTCGACTTGGCGACGAGCTTGTCCTCGCGCATCAGCACGCACTGGTCGTCGCCGTAGTACCAGGCGGAGGACCGGTCGGGGAACTCGTGGGCGCGGGTGGGGCCCTGGCCCATGGCCTCGACGACCTCCCGGGACGTCATGCCGGGGTAGAGCTTCTGGAAGCCACCGGGGCCGGCACAGCCGGAGGCGGCGAGGGCGGCGACGAGCAGGACAGTGCGCATGGCGGCAAGCCTAGCCCGCGCGAGTCGGTCGCCTCCAGGTGCCGCGTGGGCGGTGCTCCTACAGCTCCTGGTCCAGCCAGCGGATGATGGCATCCCGGATGGAGGAGGGGCGCTCGGAGGAGGGGCGCGGGCGGGGCAGGCGGAAGGCGCCGTCCCACTCGCGGCGTCGCAGGACGGGCTGGGGCTCGCCCAGACGCGGGGAGGCGCCTCGCTGGGCGAGCATGCTCACGACTGGCCCTCGGGCTTGGCGGCGCCACGGCCGTACTTGCCGAGCAGGTCCTCCACCGCCTCGCGCAGGTACTCGCTCTGGTGGATGCGGGTGCGCCGCGCCAGCTCGCGCAGCTTCTGCACCTGCTCCTCGGGGACCAGGACGTGGGTGGAGACGATGTCGGCCTCGGGGCCCCGCGCGTCGACGGGCGTCTCCGTGGCGCCCGGTGACGGGGCGAGCTCGGGGCTCAGGGGGCTGGCGCTTCCATCCTGCATGGGGGTTCCTCCCGGGGGGACTGCTACAGGCCGCTACTGACGTGTCCGGGCATTAGGAGGGTGGTCCGGGGACTCGTCAACAAAACGGCCCGGCCCCCGAGGGGTGGAAGTGACACCTTTGTTAGCCGGTTTCTCAAATTGGTGTGCTAATCCGCGCCTTCCTCACCTGGAGCACACTGATGAACTTCCGTCGTCTGATGGTTGCGGTGGTCGCTGTGTTTTCTTTCTCCGCCTTCGCGGAGGGGGGTCGGGAAGTCGCGACGGTGGCCAAGGCGTGTACGCCGGTGCCGTTCTCGCTGACGTCCATCAATGCCTCATCACTGGAGCCCGCTCGCGCGACGTGGAACCTGGGCTCCAACGGTGGTGCGTGGCACTACCTGCATCCGATTGCCGCGTACATCACGCCCCAGTGTCCCACCACGCCCACCACCATCCAGGCGGTGATGCAGGAGCTGGCGTGGGAGAACCAGGGCTTCCCCTCCGCCGAGGATGGGACGTTCACCAACCGGGCCGGTCTGTCGCAGAGCATCCTGTTGACGTCGAACTACTACGGCAACGGGCTGGCGCTGCTGGCCGCCATCGACGCCTTCGCGGGCGGTGGCGAGGTGCAGGCGTGGCTGTCGACGCAGGAGGTGCCGTGCCACAACTGCCATGAGTTCAACCAGTTCGCGGTGCTGTACTACCCGGCCAGCCGCAAGGTCGTCGTGCTGCAGGGCTACACCGGCTACGACTCCTGACGTCTCGTCGTCCCCGGGCGCCGGTCCCCTGTGCTGGGGCCGGCGCCTTTTTCGTTTCATGTATCAACCCAGGTCTCCTCGGGGCCCGCGGCGCTGTGACGGGATTGACACGTCGTGCGGCCGGGTGTTCACGTTATTGTGATTTTCCCCGATTAGCCCACCTGGAGCGGAATGATGCGTCTTCGCAAGGTATTGATTGCATGTCTGGCGTTGTCTGGAGCGACGGGCTGTATGGATTCGGGTGGGGAGCCGGCGCCCGAGCAGGCGCTGGCGGTCTCCGAGGCGGAGGCGACGGCGACGCGCATCTACGCGTCCGAAGCGTCGCTGGAGCTGAGCTTCGAGACGATGGGCACGTTCGAGACGCGCAACGGGGTGCGCTCGCTGGTGTTGAAGGCGACGGCGAACCGGTATCTGCAGTACGTGTTCAGCTTCGTGCCGGATGACGCCTTCGGCACGGCGAACATCATCAGCGAGCGCCGCTTCGAGGTGGTGCTGCCGGTGGGGCACGAGCTGAACTCCATCCTCTCCGGGCTGCCGCTGTTCATCACGGTGAACACCTTCACGGGCACGCCCACGCAGTACACGGCGCGCATCGAGGTGTACCCGCGCTTCTTCGACTTCCGGGGCACGTCGCCGGTGTGGATCGACGAGAAGGTGGACCCCGTCTACGTGAAGGACCCCATCAGCAGCCTGGTGTACCGGGGCCGCGCGGACGTGCTGGCGGACGGGCTCCTGGTGACGGGGCCGGATGGGATTCCGCAGGTGTCACGCGTGGACGCGGACACCTTCAATCTGGACTGGTCCTACTCCGCGGTGGAGCAGGCGATGGACCCGACGACGATTCCGCTCGCCTTCAACGTGATTCAGGGCGGGCAGGCGGTGTCGCAGAAGACGGCGCGGCTGGTTCCGAGGGTGACGAGCCTGGCGGTGACGACGGGGGACCCGTACGAGGTCTGGCCGACGCCCGCCTGTGAGCTGTCGGTGTATGACTGCATCCACGCGCAGCCGGCGGGGACGCTGGACTTCGGGCTGTGCGGCTCGTACCGCCAGGTGTCGCGGTGCCAGTACGTGACGAACATCTGCGACCAGACGCCGAACGTGCCGTTCGCGCTGACGGAGATCGACGCCTCGGCGCTGGAGGCGGCGCGGGATGCGTGGAACGACGGCTCGAACAACGGCGCGTGGCACGGGCTGGACTCCATCTCCGCGTACACCACGCCCCGCTGCTCGCAGCCGGCCGCGAGCCTGCGCGCCGCGTACGACGCGCTCCAGTGGCCGGGGTACCGGGACATCCCGACGTTCGAGGCCGGCACGGTGACCAACCGCGCGGGCCTGGCGAACAGCATCCTCTTGAGCACGAACTACTACGGGGACGGCGCGGCGCTGCTGGCCGCCATCGACGCGTTCACCGGAGGCGGTGAGGTGCAGGCGTGGCTGGGCACCCAGGAGGTGCCGTGCCAGAACTGCCACGAGTTCAACCAGTTCGCGGTGCTGTACTACCCGGCCAGCCGCAAGGTCGTGGTGCTGCGCGGGTACACCGGTTACGACTCGTGAGTTGCTGAGGTCGTGACTCGGGCCGGTGCCCCTGGCCGCGCATGCTGGCGCGGTGGGGCGCCTGGTTGAGTTCCTCCACGAGTGCTCGGTCCGCCGTGGCGAGTGGCCCGGCGGCTCGCTGGCCCTCCTGCGCGGCGACGTGTCCTGGGGGATGGAGGGCCCCGAAGTGTTGGAGGCTCGTGGTGGCCTTCCCGGGGGAGCAGGGGGGGCCAATCTCCACCCGGGTCCTGCCCTTGCAGGCTGGCCCGCGCGGGGATGCCAGGTCCGCTGAAGTCCCGGTGCCACGAAAAGAAAAGCCCCGGAATCACTTGGGAAAGTGATTCCGGGGCAGTGGCCAGGGTCGGACTTGAACCGACTACCTGCGGATTATGAGACCGCCGCTCTAACCAGGTGAGCTACCTGGCCGTAAGTTCTAACCTACGGCTTTTACTGCGGAACTTCTACTCCCTCAATACTGCCTCTCCAGGGGTTGTGCAACTTGTACGGACTTCGTACGGACTGGAGAACTGACATGCCCCGGTGGACGGGAAAGTGGGCCGGTGGCCGGACCTACGTGAACAAGCAGGGCGGCACCGTGTGGGTCCTCGAAAAGCAGGTCCACGGGCGGCTCTATACCACACGCTTGGCGGCGGGCAACGAGAACGACGCGCTGGGGGAGCTGGCGCTGTTCAAGAGAGACCCTGACGCCTACATCGCCAGGGCCCAGGCGGCAGGGACGGCCCCCGAGCCGGAGGCCGCCACCTCGCCGGTCTACATGGACCCCGAGCGGGTGGGGCGGTTCCTCGAACACCTCAAGCGCCAGGGCCGCACGGAGCGCCACCGGAAGAACGTCCGGAACTACCTGGCGCAGTGGGCGGAGGCGCTCTTCGAGAAGGACCTGCGGACCCTTCGGCTCCAGGACCTCAAGCAGGTGTTGAACGGCTGGTACGACGACGCGAAGAAGGAGATCGTCGCCAAGCGCCACCGCATCGCGGCCATCAAGTCGTTCTTCTCCTGGCTGCGCGAGGAGGAGGCGGTGCTCACCACGGCCGAGGACCCCACGCTCGCGCTGAAGGTGCCCCCGGCCCGCCCGGAGAAGGCCATGCGCGACAAGGGGTACTCCATGCGGGACGTGGAGCGCCTCTACGCCGCCATCCAGGGGTGGGAGTCCAAGAAGTACGGCTGGAAGGGGACGGGCCGCGTGACGGACGTGCAGCCGGTGCGGGACGTGCTGATGCTCCACGCCAAGTGCGGCATGCACGGCACCGAGATTGACCGCCTGGCTCGCGGCGAGGGCAAGGTGAAGGTGCTGCAAGGGCAGGGCGCCATCGCGGGCACCATCACGTTCGTCCACAAGTCGGGCCGGGTCCACGTGCAGTCCGCGGATGCGCAGGCCCTGGGCGCCGCCTTGCGCCTCCAGGCCCGGGGCTCGGCTCCGGCGGACTGGTGGATCCGCCAGGTGGTGAAGCGCGCGGCGAAGTCCATCGGCCTGGAGCCGCTGCGCATGGGTGAGCTGCGCCACAGCTTCGTCACCTGGGCCGCGGAGTGCGGGGTGGAGGTGAAGCCGCTGGATGGCGGCGTGCCGCTCTCGCGCATCGCCGCCACCATCGGGCACCAGTCCGCGGTGACGACGAAGAAGTTCTACGAGGGCGTGAAGGTCCCCCCGATGATCCAGCTCCCCATCCGCCTGGAGCACCCGGAGGACCCCGTGCTGCTACTTGACCGGCAGCTTCGCGATGGCAGCCGCCAGTGAACTCGCATCCTTGATGCGGGACTTGGCGGGGGCGGACTTCGTCGGCTGTGCAGCCCGGGCTGAGATACCTCCGGCCTGCAACAGCGCCTCCACGGAGGACTTGAGCACCATGCGCCTCCTGCCGAACTTCTCAGCGGCTTGAAGTCGGCCCTCATTCAGCAGCTCGTACACCTTCGTGGTCCCGCAGCCCAGCATGGCGCCGGCCTCCTTCACGGTGCAGGCGAACTCTGGGTTTGGGGTGGTCGAGCCAGGGGACGTTTCCGGCTGGCGGACTGAGGGGACCGGCAGGGCCAGGAAGTTCGAGCCCGCGCTGAGCCGCGCCAGCAGGAGGCGGTTCACCTCCACCGCGCGCTCTTCGGCATCAAGTGGCTTCCTGCACTCCACGCAGGGGGCGTCCAGTTCCTGCTCGGTCGGAGGGCGATATGGATGCCACTCCCACCACTCGACGCATCGCCGACACACCCAGCCCTCGGGACGGCCCAGCATCATGGGAGGGGGGAGACGGAGAAAATCTGGCGGTGGTGGAGGCGGTGGCGCGCAGGCAACTCCCCTGGGAACGGCAGGAAGGCGACGGGGCCCCTTGCTTATCGGCTTCGGTCCGTCTTCCGGCACTTCGGCGTTCCCTGCGGGTGGCAGGAGGCCCGTGCTTGATTCACCCACGCGCTTCGCCATCACTCGTCTCCTCAACAGGGAAACAGTAAGACGGCTGGCCACCCCCATCACCGAGGACGTATCCGGCAGGACGGGCCCCAGAGGGGCAAGCACGGGTTGGCGGGTCGCTACCGGGATGATGCGCCTGCCGCCCGCCGGGTTGATTCATTGAGGAGCGCACGGGCAGCAGCGTCAGCCCTGTTGCGATGCCCAAGAGGAGCGGGGCCATGAGCGACACACAGACGGGCGGTGTGCCCAGCGGCGGCAGACAGAGGAAGATTCCCTATCATGCGCGTCCTCTGCCGCCTCGGCTTCCGCTGCCCACAGGGAGCGTGCTGGACGCATGCCCGTACCTGGACCTCGTGGACCGATGGCTCACGAACGTGGGGAAGGTGCAGGAACTGGTGGTGGCCTGCGGCTACGCCCCTTCCGCGTACTGGCAGGAGGCGCTGATTCATCGCTACGGGGACACCCGCCTGGTGAGTGACGAGGAATGGACCTGGTTGTTGGCACAGCCGCTCGGCATCCACGAACGGCATCCGCTCTTCAAGCTTCGGCAGACGCTGGTGGAGATCGCCGAGACGGCCCATCCGCCCGCTATCAGTGAGGAGGACACCCTGGTCATCTGGGGCGCCCCATCGCCGAGGGGTAAGCCGTTCTACCGCACGGCCGGGGTGCTACTTCGGAGCGAAAGGCTACGAAAGGCTGTTGAGTGGCGCCCCGAAGATGGGCTGTCCGACTATCTCGACTTCATCAGGGCATGGGCTCAAGCCAGTGGCGTTGGGGATGGCAATACCCTCCGAGGACTGGAGGGCCTACTTGCCCGCTTCAGGGACAACCTGCTCAACGAACACCCTGAAAAATCCTTTGTTTCGCTGGGGCGCGACAGCCTGGAATGGGTCCGGTTGGTGAGTCAAACGCACGGCCCCAGGGCTGCTTATTATCTCTTTCGGTGTTTGCAGCGGCTGGCGGCCTACATGCGAAAGGACACGCAGGCCCAAGGCTGGCTAGCTCGCTGGAGATCGACCTGGTTGCGCGGATCAAGAACCAATCCAGATGCGATTCCGGGAGCCTCCACGCACGCCCGGGTTCTCACGGAGCTGCTGCGGACTCATGTCTTCGAGCCAGAGCCCTACCAGAACTACTCGGCCGGCCACAAAGCAACCACCTACAAGCTCAAGTGGGCTCCAGATACCGGCCCGTACACCGAGGAGGACGCGGCCAGGAGACTCGGGCTTGAGCTGAGGGACGGGAAGCCGGTACGCAGCAACAAGCCCGCTCGCTTCAACTAGGAACAGCCCTTTACATGCTGTAATTGTAGGGGCTCTCTTCTTCTGTCGAGGGCTCAGTAAGAATCGAGAGCCTCTCTCAGGGGAGCACCTGACATCTTGTAATTCGGGTGCCCTCTTCATTCCTCCGAGGGAGGGGTGGAAGTCGAGGACGAAGGATTCGAGAGCCCTTGATATCTCGTAACTTCTCGGCCCTTTCTTTCAGACGAGGACTGGATTCAAAGTCCTCTTCTACTTCTCTCTCTATTCTCCTAATATATTGTAATTACATAATATAAAGAGAATGGAAGAAGAGGGAAGGACTCAAAGGTCCCTTCTCTCGGCGCTGAAGAAGGAGGCCAAGAACTACAAGATACCAGGAGTCCTTCGGGACAGAGCCCTTGAAAAACCACCCCTGTCCTCGTTCGAGAAGAGACCCAGAACTTACAAGACACCAGGAGTTCCTGGGGCCTCGCTCGGATGTTTCATTGTCAGCGGGAGAGCAACCAGTGGGAGCCATCTTCCCTCTTCCCACGAGGCGAGACCCCGCCGGACAATCCTGACATGAACGCTCCCGTCCGCTCCGCCCTCCAGGCCGCGCAAGCCGCAATCAACGGTGCCTGCTCGAAGGGCCCGAAGACTGCCGAGGGAAAGTCCGCCTCCTCGCTCAATTCGCTCCGTCATGGGTTGAGCGCCAATAACCTGTTGCTGCCCGGTGAGGACGCTCAGGCATACGAGCACCACCTCGACCGGCACTTCACCACCTTCGCGCCCACCACACTGCCCGAGGCCGTCATCGTCGCCCAGCTCGGGGACTTGAGCTGGAAGATGGAGCGCCTTACCAAGCTGGAGAACGGGCGATTACTCGCCCGGCTGGAGGAGGAATTGGAGAAGACCGATGCCTTCGGGCTCGTCACCAGCACGCGCCGGGCCCTGGAGGCGCTGTCCGGCCTCGTGGCCGCCCTGGACGCCCGCCGCACGGCCCCGAAGGAACCAGAGCTGACGGAGGCCCTCCTGCGCGGCCTGGAGGGCACCCTGACCCTCCTGCGCGAGGTGCCGGGGCTGCCGCAAGCTGTCATCCACCCGCTGAGCCTCGCGGTTGAAGAGGCTCACGACACTCGGCAGGACGGACGCCTGGAGCAGACCGCCTACGAGCACCTGGGCGATATGGCGAAGCTGGCGCGAGGCGCCCTTACCGCGAAGCTCGCTCAGGAAGAGGCCGCCCTGGACCCCGTACGCGAACGGCTCGCTGCCGAGGTGCTGCTGCTGGAGGACAAGGACCTGCGCAAGTTGGAGAGGCACCGTCGGTTGCTCGAAAGCTCCATGTCCCGCCAGCTCGGTCTGCTCAGCCAGATTCGGGTCCAGGTCACCGCGTCCAAGCCCGAGGTGCAAGCCGAAGCCCGGGAGCTCCGCGTGAAGCTGCGGCTGGTGAGGTGACGCCCGGGTTCGTTTTGTCAGGCCCTCCCGGGCTCAGACCGTTCCCATCACCTCGCTAATCGGTAGGGCTATCCGAACGTGGCAGGCCCCCCACCTCCCAGGGGGACTGGGGTTCCCTTGCCTCGGGTCCACCATGGAAGGCCCCGGTCTTCTTCGGGCTGCCCGGGGGCGGGGGCGGGCTCGAAAATTTTCGGGGTCTACCTGGCGCCGGCCTGCCCCCATCAGGTCCTGATGACCGCACCCCAACCCCTGTGTTCGCCCTCTCGCTTCTCGCGCACGAGGGGTCGGGGCGACTCCGGCACTTCTGCTTCTTGGGGATGGACCGGGGAAGGTGCCCAGGGACTTCGGCCCCCCGTGGGTCAACCTCCGTCCACCTCCACCTGCAACCAGGGTGAGGCCCCGGTCCACCCGGTGCTTGAGCGGTAAGAAGAAGGGTGGGGCCGCCGTTGAAGCACGGCCCCACCCTCCTACGTCACCGCGCTTCCCTGCGCCGTCCCAGGAAGTCAGCCACCACCGCGAGCATGGCGGCGGCCACCTCCCGGACCAGGCGCGAGGTCAGCGCCTTCTTGAGCCAGTCCATGGTGCACCTCTGCTTCGAGCTTCCCGCCTCGGGCCTTACGCCACGAGCCGGAGCTGGGACTCGCCCAGGATGGCGTTGAGGGCCTGCCGCTTCATGCTGGCGGCCTTGCCCATCCAGATGGACTCCAGGCGCATCGCGTCCATGCGCCTGCCCTGCACGGCCCGCGTCTGCCGGTGGTGGTCCGCGTACTCGGCCACCGCCTGGAGGGCCGCCCAGGCGGAGCCCTGCATGTCGCCCTCGATGCCGACGCCCGCGTGGTACAGCTCCAC
>NZ_JAIQDH010000038.1:0-64498 GCF_020037095.1 Myxococcus sp. XM-1-1-1 | reverse complement strand
GGTTGAGGGCGCGCTCCGCTCGCGCACTCGCCTCAGGGGCCGTGTCGACGCCGATTCAGGGCTGCGCGCAGGGATGCTCTTGCTCCATGCGGGAGCACGCGCTTCCATCGCCGCATCAACATGGATTCAGGGCTGCGCGCAGGGACGTGCCTGCTCCTGGTTGAGGGCGCGCTCCGCTCGCGCACTCGCCTCAGGGGCCGTGTCGACGCCGATTCAGGGCTGCGCGCAGGGATGCGCCTGCTCCACGAGGGGGCTCTGCTCGAGCACTCGCCTCTGGCGCCGCGTCGACGTGAGGCAGGGGGCGTGTGCTGGGTTGATTCGCACTCCCCTCCGCCAACCTCCTGGAACAACAGGCTCTTTGTGCGACGCGGACGCGTCGCGCGCCAGCGACTCGGTCCCGTGCCCCCATGGAACGAGTGATCCGCTCCCTGCCCCGGGCCTCGAAGCAACTGGCGTCCTGAGGTCCCGATAATCAAGGAGTTCGGCGTTGGTCCGCCTCACAGGCACGGGCCGCCTCAGGGAGAAGCCGCATGTCCACGATTGGGAAGACCGGTTCGCGCAGCACCTCGTACGTGAAGCCCGAGCCGAAGCAGGAGACGGCGAAGCAGCCGGCCCAGCGTCCCAACGTGGTGAAGACGGCGGTGGACCAGCGGATGAAGGACGGCTTCGACGCGGCTCCGACGCGCGCGAGCACCCCGTCCCGCACCGGTGGCAGCGACTTCGAGGGCGCGCCCCCTCCTGGCCCTGGTGGTGGACTGGGCAAGGCCATCGCGAAGATCGCGGAGAAGGTGAAGCAGGCCGCGGGCTCGGCCACGGCGCCGCAGGTGAGCACGAACGCGAACGGTCAGACGGTGGTGGACCTGGGCGCGGGGAACAACACCGCGACGGTGACGATGAACAAGAGTGGCGGGCTGGTCATCAAGTCCGGCTCGGACACGGTGACGCTGTCGCCGGAGCAGTCGAAGAACGCCATCATCAACGGCGGCGCGGGTAACGACTCCATCACCGTGGACAAGAACGTCACCGTCGACGTCACCCTGGACGGCGGCGACGGCAACGACACGCTGAAGGGCGGCGCGGGTCACGACACCATCCGCGGCGGCGCTGGCAACGACACCATCATCGGCGGCACGGGCAACGACTCGGTGTCGGGTGACGACGGCGACGACTACGTGGAGGGTGGCGCGGGCGACGACCTGGTGCAGGGTGGCGCGGGCCGCGATGTGCTCTACGGCCTGGACGGCAACGACTTGCTCAACGGCGGCGAAGGCCGTGACTACATCGACGGTGGCGCGGGTGACGACACGGCCACGGGCGGCGCGGGCGATGACCAGGTCATCGGCGGCCGTGGCAATGACCGGCTGAGCGGCGGTGAAGGCAACGACGCGGTGGCCGGCGGCGAGGGCGCGGACACCGTCAGCGGCGATGCCGGCGACGACAAGCTCTACGTCGAGGAGAACGAGACCACCGACGGCGCCGCGAGCGAGCGGACCATCGTCGACATGACGGACGCGAGCCAGCGCGGCCGCTCCGTGACGGTGGAGGGCAGCGCAGACTTCCAGGCGCGCACGCAGTCGGACCTGGACGCGATGCGCTCGCTGCCGTCGGGCCAGGACCTGCTGCGCACGCTGGACGACAGCGGCCACTCGACGACCATCAAGGAGACCACCAGCGGCAACTCCGCGTCTCCCGCCAACCGCGATGATGCCTGGTTCAACACGGACGGCACGCCGGGCAAGGGCACCGACGGCACGGTGAACTACAACACCACGCGCACCTCGCTCGGCGGCGAGGAGTGGATGACCCGTCCTCCCATCGTGGCCCTGTTCCACGAGCTGGTGCACGCGTCCGACTACGCCAATGGCACGCTGGCGCGCGGCGAGAAGAACGGCGTCAACAACCGCGAGACGTCCGCGGTGGGCCTGCCCATCGACCTGGACCAGAACCCGGCCACGCCGGACGTGGTGCAGCCGGGCCGCCCGGGTGAGAACGTCCTGCGCGACGAGCTGAACCTGCCCACCCGCCCGCGCTACTAGTCCATGCGGACCCTGCTCCAGGCTGGCGCCCTCGGCATGGCGCTGGCCATAATCGTCGGCTGCACGCGGGCGGAGCGCCCGGTGAATGCGGGAGGAAGCGTGGCCCAGGCGGACGTGGTGGAGCTGAAGGTGGAGTCGGTGTCGAGCGGGCCCGAGGGGCTCTCCGTCTCGTACGCGGTGCACAACGGCTCGCCGCGCGAGGTGCTGCTCGTGGACGGCCTGCCGGAGTGGGGGCCCACGGGCTACGTCGGCCTCGCCCCCGAGCGCGCGTACGTGGAGCTCTCCGGTGACGGCGCCGTGCTGCTGCGCGCGCTGGTGCCCGTGCCGGAGAACCTCGACGTGGAGGCGCCCGAGGTCCCCAACGTCAGCGCCCTGGCGCCCGGCGCCACCGTGTCCTCGCGTCTGGTGGTGCCCCTGCCGCTGCGCACGTCGCTGCCCTATCCCCAGGGCGCGGAGACCACGCTGGAGCTGTCCGCCGTGCGCGAGCTGCGCCTGCGCGTGGGCTACCTGCCGGACGCCTCCGAGGTGCGGCTGCACGGCACGACGGAAGCGGGCGGGCGCACCTTCCGCACCGCCGAGTATGGCCAGGTGGTGACGCGTCAGCGCCTGCTGGACAGCGGGCCGCTGTCGCTCGACGGCGTGAAGTAGTCCGTCAGGGCGTGCGCCATAGCAGGCACGCCGGCGCGTCGTGTCCCGGCATGGCCAGCACCTGGAACGACGCCTCACGAGGCAGCGCGCGGAAGGCCTCCGACTCCACGGCCTTCCGCACCGCCTCACGCGCGCACTGGAGTGAGCGCACCACCAGCAGCTTCTCGAGCGGAGCGAACACCTCCAGCGCGCGAAGCCCGCGGTCCTCGGCCAGCTCCAGCAGCGCATCGCCCACCGAGCCCAGCCCGAAGCCGCCGCAGGTGTCGAAGTTGGTCGCGCTGGAGTCCAGCACGTTCTCCTCCGCGGTCTCCTCGTAGTGGTGCTCGACGAGCCCCTGGCCCCACACCTCCTGGGGCACGTAGGGGCTCACGTCGCCGCCCGCCCAGTAAAGCAACAGGCCCGACAGCGGCCGGACGCGGGCGCGGCGCACGCCGTCCAGCTCCTCCCAGACGTACGCCTCCTGCCGCAGGTAGCGAGGCTCGCGGTACATCCCGAAGCTCTTCACCAGCCCCGCCGTCATCACCGCGACGAGCCCCGCGTCCACGGCCTGGGCCTCGGCCACCTGCGCGCTCACCTGCTCGAACCCGTCCGACTCGCGCACCTGTGCGAGCAGCCGCGCGGCGCATGTCTCCAGCTCTCGCAGCTCCTCATCGGTCCACACGCGGCGTCAGGCCTCCGGAGGTCGCAGGCGGACCAGGTCATCCACCACGCGCCGCACGCGCCCCTCGTCGAAGGGCTTCTCCAGGAGGAGATTGGGGATGCTCGCCAGGAACTCGCGGGCGCCCGTGGTGAAGGCGCCGCCGGACACGAAGACGAAGCGCCCCTCCAGGCCCGCGTGCGCGCGCCGCACCAGCTCGTACACGTCGCGCCCCGTCAGGTCCGGCATCATCACGTCGCACAGCACCGCGTCCGGCTTCAGCCCCTGCTCGAGCAGCTCCAGCGCCTGTCGCCCGCTGCACGCCACCTCCACCTCGTGGCCGCGCAGGATGCGCTGAAGCACGCGGCCCACGGCGGGCTCGTCGTCCACCACCAGCACGCGTCCCCTCGGCGGACCCACCGGCGCGCCCGAGGGCTCCGGCGACGTGGCCACCGCGCGCGCCTCCGGCTCCGTGGTGGGCAGCACGACGCGGAAGGTGGTGCCCCGGCCCGGCTCGCTCTCCACGGTGATTTCACCGCCCAGCCCGTGGACGATGCTGTGACAGATGGACAGGCCCAGCCCCGTGCCCACGCCCACGGGCTTGGTGGTGAAGAACGGGTCGAAGATGCGGTCGATGACCTCGCGGGCGATTCCCACGCCCGTGTCCTGCACCTCCACCACCACGCGCGACAGCCCGTCCCGCCGCGTCGCCAGCCGGATTTCGTGCCGGTGCGCGGAGCCCTCGGGGATGGCCTGCGCGGCGTTCACCACCAGGTTGAGGAACACCTGGCTCAGCTTGCCCTCGTTCGCCATCACCGAGGGGATGTCGCCGTACTCCCGCTTCAGCTGCGCGCGGTGGCGGATTTCATTCGCCGCCATCATCGCCACCGACTCCAGCACCGTGTGCACGTCCAGCGGCGACACGCGCTCCTCGTCCGGACGGGAGAACGTCTTCAGCTGGCGCACAATCTGCCGCACCCGCTCCGCGCCCTCGCAGGCCTCGTGCAGCACCTCGCCCCACTCGGCCAGGTCCGGCTCGCCGCGCAGCCGGGCCTGCAGCGCCGCGGCGCCGTCACCCGGGGGCAGGTTGCGGCGGAACTCGTCCGACAGGAAGCTCAGGTTGGACAGCACGAAGGCCAGCGGGTTGTTGATTTCGTGCGCGATGCCCGCCGCCAGCGTGCCCACCGAGGCCAGCCGGTCCGCGAGCGTCAGCCGCGCCTGCAGCTGCCGCTGCTCCGTCACGTCGCGCGCGATGGACACCACCGCGGGCTGTCCGTCGAAGCGCAGGGGCAGTGAGACGACCTCCGCCACGCGCGTGCGCCCGTCGCGCCGCACCAGCCGCCGCTCGCCCGTGAGCGCGCCCGCGCGCACCGCCTCCACGCCGCGCATGTCCTTGACGAACTCGGAGAGCTGACGGCCCACGAGCTGCTCGGCCCGCTCGAAGCCCAGCGTGCCCACCAGCGCCGCGTTCGCGTAGACGATGTGCCCGTCCCGCTCGATGGCCGCCGCGTCCGGCACGCCCTCCAACAGCGCGCGGAAGCTCGCCTCGGACAGCCGCAGCGCCTCCTCCGCCTGCCGGCGCTCGGTGATGTCGCGCGCCAGGCCCTCCACCGCCACCATGCGGCCCATGGCGTCCGTCACCGGCACCACCACGTGCTCCAGCCACAGCATGCGGCCGTCCGGGTGCAGGTAGCGCACCGTCACCGGCGCCCCCGCCGACGCGCGCGGCGCCTCGAGCAGCTGCTCCAGCGCGGCGCGGTCCTCCGGGTGCACGCGCCGGTACCACAGGTCCGCGTCGCCGTAGTGCGCCACCGGCCCGTAGCCCAGCTTCGCGTGCGCCACCCGGCTGACGTAGACGAAGCCCCGGGGCGCCTCGCGCCGGTACAGGTACAGCACGTCCGACGCGTTCTCCGCGAGCTGCCGGAACCGTCGCTCACGCTCGCGCAGCGCGCGCTCCGACTCGCGCCGCTCCAGCGCGACGGAGATGGCGCCCGCCGCGGCGGACAGCAGGTCCACCTCCAGCCGGTCCCACCGCCGCGCCTCCGAGCAGTTGTCGAAGCCCACGAAGCCCGTCAGCGCCCCCTGCACGCGCAGGGGCAGCACCAGGATGGAGAGGATGCCCTGCGGGTCCAGCAGCGCCCGCTCCACCTCGGGGAAGCTCGCCACCAGGCCCTCGATGACATCGCCCCGCGACAGCGTCGTCTCCCAGCGCTCCAGCACCGGCACCATGGCCACGTTCTGCAGGTCCGGGTTGTCGATTTCCGCGTGCACGCCCGGCGCGCACCACTCCGCGCGCTGGCTGCACATCCGCTCACCGGATGGGCCCGGGTGCAGGTCGAAGACGTAGACGCGGCTGGCCCCCGCGGCGAGCCCCAGCGACGACAGCACGGAGCCGTACAGGTCTCCGCCATCGCGCACCGCGAGCAGCCGCTGCTGCATCTCCACCAGCGCCGTGAGGTAGCGCTCACGCCGCGCCAGCGCCCCGTCCGACGCCTTGCGCTCGGTGATGTCGTTGAGCGTGCCGGACGTGCCCACCAGCTCGCCGTCCTCGCCCACCATCACCCGGCCGAAGACCTCCACCCAGCGGAAGCCTCCATCGCGCGTCAGGTAGCGCACCTCGATGCGCACGTGCTCCACCTCGCGCGTCATCAGCCGGCGCAGGTTCTCCCGACAGGGCGCGTGGTCCTCCGGGTCCACGAAGTCGAGGAACGACTTGCCCAGCGACACGTCCACCGCGTGGCCGGTGATTTCCGTCCACGCGCGGTTGAGGAACGTCCACCGGCCCTGCACGTCCGTCTGGAACACCACCTCCTTCAGGCTGTCGATGACGAGCCGGTAGCGTCGCTCGTGTGGAGTCCAGTCTGGCCTGGGGGGCGGCGTCTGCATGTTGAGGCTCGAGGAAGTGGACGGCGCTCATCCGGACGAGGAGTCCGGACGATGTGCAACTATCCAACGATTCAGGATTTCCTGCAGTCCAAGCAAGGGGGCTGGCCTGACCCCGGGGCAGGGATTCGGACCGCGTGCCGTTGGATGTTGTGCGAGGGCGGGGAGTTGTCTTCCTTCAGGCGGGTGGGGATGCCACCATGCCACGAGCGGAAAGTCCCTGAACTCATGTCCTCTGGCCGCGCCCAGCTTTCTTTGATTCATCAGGCGCTCGCGGAACGGGCGGAAGCCCGGTTGAGCGATGCGGCGCTGCGCCTGCTCGTGGAGCAGACGGGCGAGGCCGTGCTGCTGATGGATGCGACGGGCCGCGTGCTCGCCTTCAACTCCGAAGCCGGGTCGCGCTTTCGTATTCCCCCGCCCGAGAGAATCGAGCCTCACGGCAATCTTCCAGGCTGCGTCTGGGTTCGGTTGGACCAGGGCGGTGGGGTGCCCGCGGTGTCACCGCTGTCCCGGGCGCTCGCGGGCGAGGGGGTGCGCGACGAGCGCTGGGGCCTGCGCCGTCCGGACGGCACGCGGGTGGTGCTCGAGGGGAGCGTGTTCCCGGTGGGGCAGGAGCCCGGCGCGAAGCCGGCCGGCGTGCTGCTGCGCGCGCGGGAGGTGATGGAGGAGCCGCGGCTGGACGCGATGCGCGCGGCGCGGCTGCTCGCGGAGGCGGGCGCGCTCCTGGCCGCGGAGCTGGAGAACGAGGAGCGGGTGGAGCCGCTCTTGCGGCTGCTCGTGCCCACGTTGGCGGACGCGGGGGTGTTCTTCCTGGGGGCCGGCGGCGAGGCGGTGCGCGCGGCGGCGGCGGTGCACGCGGAGCCGGAGCGCCACGTCCTGCTGGTGGACATGCTGCGGCGCTACCCGCCGGACCCGCTGGACCCGCGCGGGCTGCCGGCCCTGTTCCTCACCGGGCGCACCGAGCGGGTGGCCGAGCTGTCGGACGCGCACGTGGAGGCCCTCACCCGGGACTCCGAGCACGCGCGGCTGTTCGCGCTCCTCGGGGTGACGCGCTACCTGGGCGTACCGTTGGTGGCGCGCGGACGCGTCATCGGCGCCCTGGCGCTGTTCCGCTCGGAGGGGGCGCCCGCCTTCGGTGACGAGGAGGAGCGGGTGGCGGAGGAGCTGGCGCGCCGGGCGGCGCTGTCCCTGGACAACGCGCGGCTGTTGCGCGAGGCGCGCGAGGCGGTGCGGCTTCGCGACGAGTTCCTGGGCATCGCCAGCCACGAGCTGAAGACGCCGCTGACGCCGCTGCACCTCAAGGTTCAGCTGCTCCAGAAGCAGGTGGACGTGCTGGCCGCCCACGGCAAGCCCGTGTCCGCCGAGCGCGTCTCCGAGACGCTGGACGTGGTGCAGCGCCAGGTGCGCAAGCTGACCAGCCTGGTCGACAACTTGTTGGACGTGTCGCGCATCACCGCCGGCCGGCTGAAGCTGGAGCTGGAGGAGATGGACCTGGCGAGCGTGGCGGCGGAAATCCTCTACCGCTTCGCGCCGTCCGCGGCCCAGCTCCACTGCTCGCTGGAGATGCACGCGCCGGTGCCGGTGCTGGGGCGGTGGGACCGGCTGCGGCTGGAGCAGGTCGTCACGAACCTGCTGTCCAACGCGCTGAAGTACGGCGCGGGCCAGCCCGTGCGCCTCACGGTGGAGGCGGACGGGCGCACCGCGCGCCTCACCGTGGAGGACGGCGGCATCGGCATCTCCGCGCAGGACCTGCCGCGCATCTTCGAGCGCTTCGAGCGCGCGGTGAGTGACCGGCACTACGGCGGCCTGGGGCTGGGGCTCTACATCACCCGGCAGATTGTCGAGGCGTTCGGCGGCACGGTGAAGGCCACGAGCGCGCTGGGGCAGGGCTCCACCTTCGTGCTGGAGCTGCCCCGGGGCGACATCCCGGACGAGTGGCTGTCCGTGCCGGGCGCGCCCGAGCCCTGAGTCACGCGGCCGCGTCGGACACGGCGGGCGGCGCGACGTTGCGCGGCAGCCGGACGTGGAACGCGCTGCCCTGCTGTGGCCCCGGGCTCTCCGCCCAGATGGTGCCGCCGTGGCGCTCCACGATTTCGCGGCAGATGAACAGGCCCAGGCCCAGGCCGCCGTAGTGGCGCGCGGTGGCGTTGGAAGCGCGCGCGAAGGGACGGAACAGCCCCGCCAGGCTCTCCGGGGGGATGCCGATGCCCTCGTCCTTCACGTGCACGTGGATGCTGTCGGGCGCCTCCTCCAGCGTCACGCGGACCAGGCCCCCCTGGGGCGAGTAGCGCACGGCGTTGCTCACCAGGTTGGTGAGCACCTGGTCCAGCCGGGGCGCGTCCCAGTCGCCCTCCACGGGGTGCTCGGGCACGCGCAGCTCGAAGGTGACGCCGCCCTCGCCGCGCAGCTCGAAGCGCTCCATCACCTCGCGCAGCACGGGCAGCAGGTCCACGCGCTGGCGCTCCAGCTCGAAGCGTCCGCCCTGGATGCGCGCGGTGTCGAGCAGGTCATCCACCAGCCGGGCCAGCCGCTCCGTCTGCCGCGCCATGGAGCGCAGCGCCTTGAGCAGCCGCTCGCGCTCCGGGAAGTCGCCGCTCTTCTCCAGCCGCTGGAGCGTCAGGGCCGCGAAGCCCTTGAGTGGCGTGAGGGGCGTGCGCAGCTCGTGGCTCGCCACGCTGAGGAACTCCTCGCGCGCGCGCACCGCTTCCTTCAGCTCCGCCTGCGTGGCGCCGGTGCGGTCCGCCATCTCGTTGAAGCCGCGCGCCAGCTCTCCCAGCTCGTCGTCCTCCTCCACCTCCACGCGGCGGGTGAGGTCGCCGGCGGCCAGGGCGGCGGTGGCCTCGCGCAGCGTGCCCAGCCGGCGGATGACGTCGCGCGCGACGAGCTGCGAGAGCGCCAGGGCCAGCAACACGCCCATCAGCACCAGCCCCACCACGGCCGCGCTCATGCGCGTAATCGCCGCGTACGCCACGCCCAGCTCCTGCGTCACCACGACGCTCCAGGGCGAGCCCTCCACGGGCGCCTCGGCCGCGAGCACGCGCCGGTCCGCCGCGTCGAACGCCTCCAGCACGCCGCCACCGGGCCGCGCCAGCTCCTCCTGCAGCGCCTCCGGCAGGTGCGCGGAGCCCAAGAGCTGGGCGCCCGGCGCGGTGTCCCGGAGGATCTTCTGTCCGCGCCGGTCCAGCACCTGCACGCGGAAGCGGCGCGACGCGGGCGTGGCGGCCTCGCTCAGCCGCTCCAGCGAGAGCAGCCCCACGAGCAGGCCCCGGCGCGCGCCGTGGAGGTCGAGCTGGAAGGGCAGGGCCACGGCCACGAGCGGCTTGTCGGGCGGGCGGGTGAAGGGCAGCGACAGCGGCAGCTCCCCGGGCGCGGGGGCCTCCGGGAACAGCCCCCGCATCTGGAAGCCCCAGCCCTCCAGGCCCTCGGAGGTGGCCAGCACCGTCGCGCGCTCGTCGAGCACCAGCGCGGCGTGGAAGGTGCGCTCGCGCGCGGCGAGGTTGGAGAGGTACGGCCGCAGGGACTCGCGCTCCCCGCTCATGAGCGCGGCGCGGAAACCCGGTGACTCCAGCAACAGGTACAGCGATTCGCGCGAGTCATCCAGGTAGCGCCGGGTGAAGTCCGCCTCGCCCGCCGCCGCGTAGCGCGTGTCGTCGCGCACCTGCTTCTCGATGGCCTTCTGCGCCAGGTACGCGGCCAGGCCCCCCAGCGCGAGCAGCGGCACCAGGCCCGCGAAGGCCAGCCCGCGCAAGAGCTTCCAGCCCACCGTGCGCGGCGCGCGCGGCCGCCAGCTCACCGCCTGCGCGACACACGCGAGCGCCAGCACGGTGTAGACGCTGGCGCCCAGCCACGACGCGCCCCGCGCCAGCGCGTACGCCAGCAGCGAGAAGGGCACCGCGAGCACGCCCATCAGCAGCGCGGGCACGCGCGGGTGCAGCCAGCGCGCGGGCAGGAGCAGCCCCACGCCGCCCGCCGCGAAGAGCAGGCCCACCAGCGGCCGCAGCGGGGCCAGGTGCGCGTAGACGGACAGCGGGAAGCGCTCCGGCACGGACAGCAGCGCCACGCCGAACGCGGTGCCGGTGAGGGCGGCGAGCCCCCGCAGCATGGCGCGCTGGCGCAGGGCGGGAATCCCCTCCAGGAGCAGCCCGACGAACAGCAGCGGGTACAGCACGATGCCCGTGAGGCTGCCGGGCAGCACGTTGAGCACCCACCAGTACAGCGCGATGGCCACGCCTAGGAGCAGGCGTCCGCCCACGTCCAGCCAGCGCGGCGCGCGCGGATACAGCAGGGCGCCCATCAGGGCGATGCTGCCGGTGAGGTACACGACGCCCAGCAGCCGCACGTACGGGTACAGGGGCCGGAACGCGGCCACCCGGAACTCGTAGGGCACGTACGTCATCAGCACGCCGAACAGCAGGCCGATGAGCGCCGCGGGCCAGGTCAGCGGCAGCAGGGTGGCGGAGGCGGGCGCCTGGGGCGTGCGCGCTGGGGGAGGTGGAGACATCTTCTTCCCGGATTCAGGCGTGGCCGGGCCCATGGTTCTAGTGCTCCCTCGCCGAGCGTCGGGGGCCTGACACCCCGGACGACCAGGGCGGGACACCCGGCGTCAGGCGACCTCGAGCACCGTCCACTCGCGCACCTCGCCCGCCAGCGTCACTTCGATGGTGTCTCCCGCCTTGCGGCCCATGAGCGCGCGGCCCACCGGGGATGCGGGGGTGATGACGGACAGGAAGCCGTCGCCGCCGGGGCCCGTCAGCTCCGTGCCCGCGCCCACGGGCAGCACGAAGAAGGTCCGCTCCGCGAAGCCCTCCTCGTCCTCGGTGCTGACGTCCACCAGCGCGCCCAGTCCCACCGGGCCCTGGCGCGAGAAGCGCGGCATGGGGGCCTGGCCGAAGTGCGTCAGCGCCTGGAGCTCCTCCTGCACCCGGCGGGCGCGGTTGGCCTGCCCCGTGGCCAGGCTGCCGAACTCCAACGCCGCGCGGCCGTCCTCCTTCTTCTCCGACTCGGTGGCCAGGCTGCGGGCCGCCTCGCGAGCCTCGGCCTCGGCCCTGTGGGCCAGCCGGTCGCTCTGCTGGAGGCGCTCGGCGAGCTGGAGGAGCAGTGCCTGCTTGTCGAGTGACATGATGGCACAGAACTGTAGCGCGCCTGGGCACCGGCTCCAGTTTTCCGTCGCCACCGGGTACCTGCTCGCGGCCTCGCGCCGTGTGGGCCGATGCGACATCCCGTGCACCTGGGCGTTCTTCCTCGTGGCAAGCCCGTACACGGCCCGTGCCCACACCCACCGGGAAGGACGCGACAGATGGAGAACGAGGAGCTGCGGGGGCACATCCGCGAAGTCGCCCGGGAGGTGCTGGGCGAGGCGCTCTCGCTGGGCGTCACCACCTGGCACGCGCCGCCTCGGGGCTACGTCAACGTCGACGAAGTCGACCCGGACACGGGACAGGTCGCCTTCCGCACCCTGACGTCGACGCTGGGCGAGGTGCACCTGCGGCTGTGGGCGAAGCGGCAAGGCCTGCTCGAGGAGGTCGAGACGCTGGCGAAGCGGCTCAGGGCGCTCGCCCCGCGTCCTCCGTCGGAGCAGGAGCAGTGGGAGCTGCGGGTGCTCGCGCTGGCGCAGGAGGTCCTGGAGCCCGCGGGGCACGACGCCGTGGTCGAGTGGCGGGGGGACGGCCATCTGGAGGTGGGCGTGCACACCTTCGACAGGCGCGAGTGGCGCTTCCAGCTCGAGACGCTGGCGACCACGCGCGGGGATGTCCCGGAGCCGGGATGCGCGCGGCGATTGGGGCTGGAGGCCCAGGCCCTGGCGCTGGCGGCGAAGCTGGGGGCGCTGGGATTCCAGGCGATGAGGGACCCGGAGCCCGAGGACGAGGCCGCGCGGGTGCCGGGCGTGGTGGAGGCGGTGCTCGAGCAGTTCGAGTACGGCCACCACCCGTTGAACAGCCTCTTCGACTACCTGGGCATGCCGGACTGGGATGAAATTGACGACGACCGGCTGCGGCGTCGGGTGCTGGAGCAGGTCTGCGCGCACGTGCGGGCGCGCGCCGAGGAGGAGAAGACCTGGCCGGACGTCATCCCCGCGGACCGGCTGGAGGCGGCGTTCGACGTGCTGCGCGCGCGGGGCTTCGTGGCGGAGATGTCCGCGTCCACCACGATGAGCGGCGGGTGGGAGGTGTCGCGCGAGCTGGCGGACCTGCGCCGGGAGCAGGGCGAGACGATTGTCGGCACGGTGTTCTTCGACCAGCAGGACGCGGCCTCCGCGATGGAGGGCCACCCGCTGCACCTGGCCTATGGGCTCGTCAACGACGCGGAGGACGACGCGCGCGAGGACGAGCGCACCGAGGCGGAGGACGCGAAGGTGAGCGAGGACGCGGCGGCGGTGGGGCGCACCATCGTCGAGGTGCTGCGCGAGCACGGCTTCACGCCGGAGTGGAGCGGCGACGCCAGCAGCCGAATCACCCTGAAGCCGGCCTTCGTCTGGCGGCGTCGGCGCGCGCGGGTGGACACCACCGAGACGTGGTCCTTGGGTGAAGGCAACCGAATCCTGGCGCTGCTGGTGGAGTTCCTGCCCAGGCTGCGCGCGTTCGAGTTCTTCCCCGGGGACGGCGTGGGGGTGCACGAGCTGCGCTCGGACAGCCTGCGCGAGCTCACCCTTTGCTACGACCGGGAGGAGGCCGCGAAGGACGCGCTCGCCACGGTGGTGGCCCAGGCGCGCGAGCGCTTCCCCGCGCTCCAGTCGCTCACGGTGAGGGCGGGCGGCTTCGAGGAGACGGTGGAGCTCTGAGCCGGGGGATGTGCCTTGAAGGGAACAGGACCCGCGCGACGAGCGAGCCCTGCCCCGGGCAAGTAGGGCATGCTGTCGCCCATGACGCCCCAGGAACTGTCACAGAAGGCCCGGCAGCTCGTCGCCGATGGCGCGGTGCTGCTGGACGTGCGCACCCCTCAGGAGTTCCAGCAGGGACACCCCGAGGCCGCTCGCAACATCCCCGTGCAGGAGCTGCCCCAGCGCGTCAAGGAGGTCGGCCCGCCCGGCACCCCCGTGGTGGTGTACTGCGCCGCCGGAGGCCGCAGCGCGGTGGCCACACAAATTTTGCGCGCCAATGGTTTCCCGGACGTCTTCGACCTGCGCTCGGTGAACAACTGGTGACCGCGGGGCCGTGCGAGGCCTGGGCCCCGCGCGACGCGTGACAAGGCGGGCGGCATGGAGCAGCGTGCCGTCGCTCCCGTCATGAACCGCACCGCTGGTTTCCTCATCGTGGCCCTGTCCGGTGCGTGCTTCGGCGCGCTCGGGCTCTTCGGGCGCCTGGCCTACGCGGCCGGCGCGGACGTCTCCACGCTGCTGTTCCTGCGCTTCACGCTGGCGGGCTCGGTGCTCGGCGCGGTGATGGTGGCGATGCGCCAACCGCTGCCCAAGGGGCGCCTGCTGGTGTCGCTCATCCTGCTGGGCGCGGTGGGCTACGTGAGCGAGGCGGGCGTGTACTTCGCCGCGCTCCAGCACGCGCCCGCGGGGCTGGTGGCGCTGCTCTTGTACTCGTTCCCGGCGCTGGTGGCCCTGCTCCAGGTGTTCGTCTTCCGCGAGAAGCTGGGGCGCATCAAGTGGGTGGCGGTGGTGCTGGCCCTGTGTGGCACGGGGCTCACGGCGGACCTGAGCCAGGGTGGGGTGACGCCGCTGGGGGTGACGCTGGGGCTGTTGTCCGCGCTGCTGTACGCCGTGTACGTCGTCACCAGCGCGCGCGTGGCGGGCCGCGCGGGGCCGCTGGTCTCCAGCACCGTCATCCTGATGTCCGCGGGGCTCACCTTCGGACTGGCGACGCTGGTGAAGGGGCCGTCCTTCCCCACGACGACGCTGGGCTGGGCCGCGGTGGTGGGCCTGTCGCTCATCTCCACCGTGGCCGCCGTGTTCCTCTTCTTCCTGGGCATGGCGCGCATCGGCCCGGTGAACACGTCGCTGGTGTCCAACATGGAGCCGCTGACGGCGGTGGTGCTGAGCGCGCTCTTCCTGAACGAGCGGCTCAGCCTGCGCCAGGGCCTGGGCGGGGTGCTCATCCTCACGGCCGCCGTGCTGCTCGCGCGCTCGGATGTCCCGGGGCAGAGCCTGAAGCCCGAGGGCGCGGATACCACCGCGTGAGGCACACCCGCCGGGAGTGCCTCACGCGGGCCGTCGAGGGACTACCGCGTCACGCGCTTGATGAACTGACTCACGTCGCGCACGAAGGTCCGCGGCAGCTCCGCGTGGGGCGCGTGGCCGGTGTCGGGGTAGAGGATGAAGCGCGCGTCGGGCAGCGCATTGACGAGCGCCTGCTGCTGCGCGACGGGGAAGAAGCCGTCCTGGTCTCCGCCCACCACGAGCACGGGCACGCGGATGGAGCCAAGGCGCTGGGAGTGGTCCTCCGCGATGAGCCCGTCGAGCGAGTCCTGCCACACGCGCGCGGGGACCTTCAGGCTCTCCGACACGAGCGTGTCCAGGTAGGAGGCGGGCACGGGGCGCACGAAGGTGCTCGACTGGAACTCGCGCACGAAGTCGGGGTCGACGGTGCCCACCTGCTCGTCGACGACGGACTTCAGGCCCAGGGCCACCTCGTTGCCCGCGACGGTGGGGGCCGAGCCCACCAGCACCAGCGCCTCCACGCGGCGCGGGTGGTCCAGCGCCACCTGCTGCGCGATGAAGCTGCCCATCGAGTGGCCGACGAGGATGGCGCGAGGCTCACCCACGGCGTCGAGGAAGGCCGCCACATCCGCCGCGAAGTGCTGCTGCGTGTAGCAGCACGCGGGGCGGGACGAGTCGCCGTGGCCGCGCTGGTCCAGCGCGTAGATGTGCAGGTCGCGTGAGAAGCGCGACAGGTTCAGGTCCCAGGTGTGGTGCGAGTCCGTGTAGCCGTGCAGGAAGACGACGGCGGGGCCACGCCGCGAGCCCTGCTCCACATAGCGGAGCGTCACGCCGGTGCGCAGGCGGATGGAGCGCTCGCGGGGCGCGGAGGACAGCTCGCTCGACTGCGTCAGGCTCTCGGTGTCCGCGGGAGCCGCGGCGGGCTCCGCCTCGGGCGCGGGGCCGCAGGCGAGCAGGGGAAGCGTGAGCAGGGCGGCGAGGAGCGTCTTCATGGATGCGTGCCTTGTCCAGTCCCGGCGGGGAATCCGCCGTGCACGCATCATCCTACGACTACCTCTGACATTGCCTCGGTTGTCACGACGTGTGGGGTCGTCTTCGCTCCAGGTCCGAGGTGAAACAGACCCGGTCGAGATGTCTCACGCCACTCGGAGCGGAAGGTTCTTGTCGCGGCGAAATCTGTATCAAGTCCGTGTCGCGAACCTGGCTTGACGATGCGCGAAGACGACGTCTCGAAGGGCCAGGTCCGCACGCCCATGACGTGCCGCGACGTAGGGCGGGGCCACGGTTTTCAGCGATGGGCCGCGCTGGCGCGAAGCGCTTCAGGGCTTGTCGCTGGCGGTCTTGGACTCTTCTTGCTTCGCGTCCGGAGCATCCGAGGAGCGGTCCGGTCCGTACACGGGCTCGCTGGAGGGATTCGGCGGTGGCTCCTGGAAGGTCCGGCTGCCGCCGCGGTCGCTCGGGTGGCCGACCTCGTGTCCGGGGAAGAGCGCGCGGGCGAGCCACCAGTAGTTGCTGCAGCCCGTGAAGAAGAGACTGGCGATGACGGCGACGGCGATGTTTCGCATGGCATGCTCCAGCGGCGCTGAATCCCGCACCGTAACCGGGTTCGTCGCAACCGGCGCGGGATGGAATCGCCGGTGGGAAGGGCTCACGAGGGCCTGACACCCGAGCGGCGGAAGCTGCGCAACCCGCCCCTGTCGTCGGGCCGCGACGCGTCGCGTCCCAGGGCTCAGGCGGGCACCGTCGCTTCGTCGAGGCGACCGACCGGACGTTCAGGAGGCGTCGTTGGAGGTCCGGGCGTCGGAGCCCGACGGCGAAGGGGCGGGGCCGTAGACGGGCTCATCGCTCGGGTTGGGGTCCGGCAGCTTGAACGGCTTCGCGCGCTTCGCGGCGGTGCGATTGCCGCCGTTGACCACGTCGAGGGGCGGCGCGGCCCGCTGTAACCTTTCGCCGCCCATTTTCGTGGAGTCGTCGAACGCCGGGATTTCCCCCGGCGGTGCGACGGAGGACGGACATGGAGGCGAAGAAGGTGGCGGTGGTGGGAGGAGGGCTGGGCGGCCTGGCGACGGCGGCGCTGCTGGCGCGCGGCGGCTGCGCGGTGACGCTGTACGAGCGCTCCAAGCACCTGGGCGGTCGCGCGCAGACGACGGACGTGGAGGGCTTCCGCTTCAACCTGGGGCCGCATGCGCTGTACCGGGCGGGGGCCGGCATGCGGGTGCTCGGGCGCCTGGGCGTGAAGCCGCGGGGCCGCGTCGCCGGAGAGTCGGGCGGCTCCTACGCGCTGCGCGCCGGCAGACTGCACACGCTGCCGCGCGGGCCCGTGTCACTCTTGACGACGGATGTGTTGCAGTTGAGCAGCAAGCTGGAGATGGCGCGGCTGCTCGCGAGCCTGCGCCGCGTGGACACGGAGCCGCTGACGCACGTGCCGATGCGCCAGTGGCTCGACACGCGCATGTCCCGGGAGGACGGGCGCGCCCTCGTCGCCGCGCTCGTGCGCGTGGCCACCTATGCCTCGGACCTGGACACGCTGAGCGCGGAGGCCGCGGTGACGCAGGTGCAGCTCGCCATCGAGGCCGGCGTGCTCTACCTCGATGACGGCTGGGCCGCGCTGGTGGACGCGGTGGCCGCCGTGGCGAAGGCGTCCGGCGCGACGCTGGAGCTGTCCGCGCGCGTCGAGGGCGTGGTCGTCGAGCAGGGCCAGGTGCGCGGCCTCCGGCTGTCGGATGGCTCGGTGCGCGCGGCGGACGCGGTGGTGCTCGCGGGGAGCCCCAGGGACGTGGCGTCGCTGCTGCCCGGGGACGCGGTGCTCGCGAAGGAGGCGGAAGGCGCCACGCCCATCCGGGCCGCCACGCTGGAGCTGGGCCTGTCGCGGCTGCCCAGGAGCGAGTCCCTCTTCGCGCTCGGCGTCGATGGCCCATGGTACGCCTCGGTGCACTCGGCCTATGCCCGGCTGGGGCCGGAGGGCGGCGCCATGGTGCACGTGATGAAGTACCTGTCGCCGTCCGCCCCCGAGGCGACCGAGGCGGAGCTGGAGGCGGTGATGGACGCGCTGCAGCCGGGCTGGCGCGAGGTGCTCGTCGCCCGCCGCTTCCGGCCCGCGCTGGTGGTGAGCCACTGGCTCCCGACGGCGAGCACGGGCGGCCTGTCGGGGAGGCCCGCGCCCGCGGTGCCGCACGTCGCGGGCCTGTTCCGCGTGGGAGACTGGGTCGGCGGGGAGGGGATGCTCTCGGACGCGTCCTTCGCCAGCGCGGAGTCCGTGGAGCGCGCGCTGCTCCATCACGCGGAGGTGGCGCCGCGTCGCCTGGCGGTGGGAGCCTGAGGCCATGTCGGACCTGTCACGAGGGGTGTTGGAGGAGGCGGCGCGCGAGCATGAGCGCTACCTCTGGGGCCTGTGCTACCGGATGACGGGCGTGGCGGCGGACGCGGACGAGCTGGTGCAGGAGACCTTCGCCCGCGCCCTCGCCTCACCGCCCGCGCGGCACGAGGAGCTGCGCCCCTGGCTGACGCGGGTGGCGGTGAACCTGTCGCGGGACTCGCTGCGCCGTCGCCGCCGCGAGGGCTACGTCGGCACGTGGCTGCCCTCACCCCTGGAGACGGGGGACGAGGAGGTGCCGCCCGCGGTGGAGGCGAGGCTGCCCGGAGGCGGCTCCACGGAGGGGCGCTACGAGCTGCTGGAGAGCGTCTCCTTCGCCTTCCTGCTGGCGCTGGAGGCGCTGACGCCCAAGCAGCGCGCGGTGCTGCTGCTGCGCGACGTGTTCGACTCCTCCGTGCGCGAGGTGGCCCAGGCGCTGGGCATGAGCGAGGCGCACGTGAAGGTGGTGCACCACCGCGCCCGGGCGGCCATGGCCGCGTACGAGGGCGAGCGCTGCGTGCCGACCAGGGACCTCCAGCAGCGCACGCTCGCGGCGCTGGAGGGCTTCATGGCGGCGCTGCTCGAGCGGGACGTGGCCGCGGCCGAGGCGCTCCTGTCCGTCGACGTGAAGGCGCTCTCGGACGGCCGGGGCGAGGTGCGCGCCGCGCTGGTGCCCGTGGTGGGCGCGCGCCGCGTGCTGACGTTCCTGACGAAGCTGATGGAGCTGCGCGGCTCGCCGCGAGCGGTGGAGCTGCGGTGGCTCAACGGCCTGCCCGCGCTGGTGATGATTCTCGCGCCCGCGAAGGACCCGATGCTCGCGACGCGGGCGGTGGTGCGCGTGGACCTGGGCGCGGATGGCCGCATCGCCCACATCCACTCGGTGCTCGCCGAGCGCAAGCTCGCGAACCTCCGGATGCCCGAGCCCGTGTGAAGGGGCCCGGGCGTGGGGTGGCTCAGCCCGCGCGTCGGTGCGTGGGGTGGCCCGCGTGGGAGCCCTCGCCCGGCGCGGTGGCCTGGGCGCTCGGCTCGCGGCGGCGCAAGAGGCCCCACAGGCCGTAGGCCACCAGCGCGAAGCAGCCGTACTGCGCCGGCGTCATCCCGAAGTAGCGCGCGTCCACGTAGCTCATGTCCGTGGCGCGCAGGAAGTCGAAGCCGAAGCGGCACGCCGCGTACAGAATCGCCAGCAGCGGCAACAGCCGCCCCTTCATCTTCTCCACGTCCCGCAGCGCGTACAGCAGGCCGGAGATGGCGAAGAGCGCGATGGCGTCGTACATGCCCAGGTCGTGGCGGGGCCCGTTGGGGAACGCCACCGCCAGGAAGAAGTCGGTGCGCACGCCCGGGTGGTCATGCACCGCGAAGCACCCCAGCCGCGCCACCGCCCAGCCCGGCGCCACGCCCAGCGCGAACGCATCCGCGTAGTCGTTGAAGCGCAGCTTGCGGTGCCGGAAGAAGAAGATGGCCGCGATGATGCCGCCGACGAGGCCGCCGAAGGACGACAGCCCATCCCAGACCTTCAGAATCTGGAACGGACTCTTGGACAGCTCCTCCGGGTGGTAGAAGAACAGGTGCACCCAGTGTCCCACCAGCACGCCCACGCCCACGCCCCAGGGGGCGTAGTCGGCGAGCGGCGTGGGGTCCAACCCCTGCCGCTTCGCCTGGCGGCCAAGCAGGTTGGCGGCCAGCAGGATGCCCGCGGCCACGAAGATGCCGAAGGGCTCGATGGTGAGGGGCCCCAGCTTCAGCGAGGGGGCATGCCAGTAAGGAATCACGTCGATGGCTCCAGAGGACGGACCGTCCGCCCCACTTAATCCGTCGGGGGCGACGTAGGCGAACAATTGTGGGGAGGCGAACTTCCCCCTCTGCCGCCCCTGCCGCCCGGACGGCCCGGGTCGGCTGGCGGACACCCCTCCTGTGCCGCTCCGAGCAGTCAGAGGGCCTCCTTCATACTTCCCGACGCTCCAGAAAGTCCCGCCAGGACCGAAACAGGGGGGCTCAGGCGTCTACAGCTTGTAAACCCTGCTTTAATTGTCAGGCCGGCCCTGTCCAATCTCACAATGGCTTCAGGGATTCCGGGAGGTCTCATCACGCCGGGCGGGAGGTCCCGGCAGACGCGCGCCCAGCAAGCGCGCCTTCACATCCGCCGGGCTCGCGAGGCTCCGGGCATGGCGGACGCGGTCTGGATACGGGTGGCCCTTGTCCGTCGCCATCCGCGTTGCACGGTGGTTCAAGGAGTCGACAACCCATGAAGTCCTACCTGTTGGTCCCCAAGGAGTCCATCGAAACGCAGGCCCGCGTCGGGCCTCGCGGCACGCAGCAGGGTGAGCGCGTGTTGCCGCGCACCACGGCGCTTCGCTTCACCGTCGCCAACCGCGCGCCGGACACGCTGTCGCTCCTGGGCCTGCGCTCGGCGACGCTGCCCGGTCCCCGTCCTCCCGTCAGCGGGCAGGAGGCGCGCAAGCGCGTCGCGAAGGGCTCGAAGGTGAAGCGCCCCACCACCCGTGGCGCGGACGCGACCACCCCGCCCTTGCCCGGCGCTCCTGTCTCGGAGCAGACGGGGAGCGAGGCGGGCAGCTTCCGCTTCATGCCGCTCATCGGCGCCACCATGGCCCACTTCTACTCGGACGCCACGGAGGCCGAGGCGCGCGGCGAGCTCGCCGCCGACTTCGAGTTCATCCCCGACGTGGTGCCCCTGTCGTTCCCCGGACCGGTGTCCGCCGGACAGTCCGGCCCGCGCAACCGGGGCATGAGCTCCCTGGCCGAGCGCGAGTGGCCCGAGGAGAGCGGTGTCCCCCTGGCCCACGCCCAGGGCATCCGCGGCGCGGGCGTGCTGCTCGGCGTGCTCGACACCGGCGTGGACGCCGACCACCCCGAGCACGCCGCCAGGGTCATCCAGTTCCGCTACGTGTCGCTGTTCCCCAACTCGCCGCACAATCCGGCGCGGGACATCCGCGGCTTCGACCCGGACGGCCACGGCACCCACGTGTGCGGCATCGCCGCGGGCACGCACCACGGCGTCGCCCCGGAGGTGGACCTCTACGTCGCGTCCGTCATCGAATCGGAGACCATCCGCACCAGCCTGGGCCGCGTGGCCGCCGGCATGGAGTGGCTGCTGCACCAGTTCAGCAGCCCGCAGAACGTCACCCGCCCCGCGGTGGTGAACCTGTCCCTGGGCTTCCCGCTCAAGCCGCCGCCGGGCATCTCGGAGGCCGACTACCGCCTCAACCAGCGCGCGCTGCAGACCATGATCCGTCGGCTGCTCGACAGCAACGTGCTGCCTGTTGTCGCGGCAGGTAACAGTGGACCCGACACAGTTGGTTATCCAGCCGCCTTTGACGAGTCCCTGGCCGTCGGTGCAGTCGACTTCGAGCGCAACGTGGCTCATTTCTCCGCCAGCGGTGTCGTGGAGCGCCGCGTCGTACCCGACGTCATGGGTTACGGAGTCAATGTGTACTCGAGCACCGAGCGGCGTTGTAACAACCAGGCGTTCTACGAACGAATGAGTGGCACCAGCATGGCGGCGCCTTATGTAGCCGGTATCGCGGCGCTCTATCGGTGCCGCGCCCCTGACTTGACGGCGCTCGAGGTGCGGGATTTGATTTTGGCCAATGCGGTCAAGCTTCCTCGCTCTGGTGGTCACCGAACGGGCAAGGGCCTGGCTGTCTTCAGGTGACGGTGGTGGGTCGAAACCGGGGTCGGCGCCAGTCGAGCGCCGGGCCCGGGGGAGGATGAGGCCATGAGCAGAAAGAATGGCGAACCCGGAGACGGCTTCGCGGCGGGGGTTCCCCGCGTCTCCTCGGGTGTGCGAGCCTTGCCAGGCATGGCCAGCGCGCGCACGCAGCCCGAGTGGATCGACATCACCGTGATGCCCCGGGAGACGCCCGCGCCTCCCCGCGCGCGCGCGCCCGCACGGCCCCCGCCCCTGTCACGGGCGGAGGTCCAACGGGCCGGGCTGGCGGAGAGCGCTCGCTTCCACGAGAGCTTCATGCGCTGGCTCGAGGCGCACCACCTCCTGGGCTCCGTGCGTTCGGTGAGCGAGCCGGGCTCCATGCCCATGCTCCACCTGCGCTGCGCGCCTCGCGTGCTGGACCAGCTGCGGCGCGCTCCGGAGTTCGAGGCGGGCGCGATGATGCCCGTCGACCTCTACTAGCGGTGGGTGCCCCTCGCCGTGCACCCCTGGTCTGGGCTCCCCATCCGATGTCCCGGAGGGCGGCCCGTGGTGGCTCGTTCCACCTGGCGGCGCGGAGAGCGAGTCCCGGCTTCCAATCCGGGGAACTCACGGTATCTCCGCTTGTTCCTGATTAACTTAGAAACTCGCGATTCGCCTGTCATCCCGCAATCGTCCCGGGAGGCATGTGAGCGTTGGCTTCACACCGGTGACGGCGTGGGTGTGACTTTGCAGTGGCCAGAAGCGAAGGGCGCGAGGGCGGTGGATGTTCCAGTTGAGGACCGAGGCCTTCATCGACGCGTCGCCTGACGCCGTGTGGGCGGTGTTGTGTGACTTCAAGGCCTATCCCCTGTGGAACCCGTTGATGTTGGAGGCGCACGGGAGGGTGGAGGTGGGCGCGCGGGTGGCGATGAAGGCGCGCTCGCCGGATGGCTCGGGGCGGGTGTTCGGCTTTCGCGCCACGCTGACGCGGGTGGAGCCACCCATGAGGTTGGAGTGGACGGGCGGCGTGCCGGGGCTGATGTTCGGCCGGCACGGGTTCGAGCTGCGCCCCGAGGGCTCCGGGACGCGGCTGGTGCACGGCGAGGACTTCAGCGGCGTGGTGACGTGGTTCATGGGCAAGCCCCGGCGGGACGCGTTCCGGGCCGCCTATGAGGTGATGAACCGCGCGCTCGCGGAGCGGGTGAGGGCGGCCTTGCGCCCCGCGTGACGTCGTCTCCGGAGGCACCCTGGCGCAGGCGCACCCACGTGCGCGCGAGGGGCTTCCGTTGGCTTTCTGTCAGTGACGCGCGGACACGTCGCGCGCGTGTATCGCCTGGACGACGGGTGCGCGTGTGGCGTGCGCGCAGCCCGGTCCCAACTCCGCCCGGCGTGCAAATCCTCAGCGGCCCGAAACGCGACGAGGGCATGCATGGATGGACGACGTCGGCTGCGCGCGAGTGCCATGGCGGTGTGCGTGGCGTGCGCGGGCCTGGTGGGCGGCGCGGGCTCCGCGTGGGCGCAGGCTCCCGAGGAGGGAGAGCCGG
Source organism: Myxococcus sp. XM-1-1-1 (assembly GCF_020037095.1). Taxonomy (NCBI): domain Bacteria; kingdom Pseudomonadati; phylum Myxococcota; class Myxococcia; order Myxococcales; family Myxococcaceae; genus Myxococcus; species Myxococcus sp. XM-1-1-1. The sequence goes on along the minus strand of NZ_JAIQDH010000038.1, from coordinate 41,651 downwards.
GTGAGGTGCTGTCGGAGGAGCAGCTCGAACAGCTCCTCGACACTCCCGCCGAGCAGCCCTCGGGCGCGGAGCTGTCCGTGGCGTCGTTCGGCCCGGAGCAGCTCGCGCCCTACTTCGCGGAAGGGGTTCTCGCGCGGGCGCATTCGGAGGTGCGGAGGGGACGCTTCGCGAAGGCGCGCGCGCTGCTCGCGGACCAGGAGCCCACGTTGCCGGTGCGCTTCCTGCGGGCGCAGAGCGCGCTGCTCGGCCGCGACTACTCAACTGCCGCGGAAGAGCTGTCGGCGCTGGCGGTGGACTATGTGCCGTTGAAGGACCACTGCCTGCTGTGGGCGGCGCAGGCGAACGAGAAGCTGCGCAGGTTGGAGCTGGCCGCCTCGCAGTACCGCGCGGTGAGCTCGGGCTCGCCGCTGTACGCGGAGGCGCGCTTCAGCCTGTCGCGAGTGCTGCAGCGGCAGCGGGACATCCCGGGGGCGCTGCAGGCGCTGCAGGAGCTCATCGACAGCCGGCAGGCGCGGGGGCCGGATGCGCTGCGGATGAAGGCGCTGCTGGCCATCTGTGACCTGGCGCGGGCGCAGGGGCTGTACAACGTCGAGCACCGCGCGCTGCTGGAGGTGTGGGCCACGAGCCCCCTGTCTCGCGAGGCGCAGCGCGCGAAGGAGCGGCTCAAGGGGCTGCCCTTGCCGCTCAAGTGGAAGGTGCGCCGCGGGGAGGCGCTGGTGGAGCTGCACCGGCACGGGCCCGCGACGGAGCTGCTCGCGGGGGTGATGTCCCAGGTGGACCCGCCGGATGAGCTGTCGTGTCGGGCGCACCTGGCCTTCGGGCGCGCGCTGCGCAAGGAGCGCCAGCACCGCCGTGCCATCCAGATGCTGACGCCGGTGGTGGAGAAGTGCACGTCGGCGGAGTACCGGCCGCAGGCGCTCTACGTGCTGGGCTATTCGCAGTCGGTGGTGGACCCGAGGTCGGCCATCACCACGTACGCCACGCTCGCGCGCGACTATCCCGAGCATGGGTACGCGGATGACGCGCTCTTCTTCGAGGCGTGGCTGCTGCAGCGCACGGGGCAGCTGGATGAGGCGCTCGCGCGCTACCAGGAGACGGCGGAGCGCTACCCGGCGGGCAACTTCGCGTCGGAGGCGCTCTTCCGGGCCTTCTGGCTGCACACGCGGCGCGAGGCGAAGGCGGAGGCGCTGTCGGCGCTCGAGGCGGTGGAGCGGCTGCCCGCGGCGTCGCGCACGGACGAGGCGCTGTGGCGGGCGCGGTACTGGCGCGCGCGGGTGCGCGAGCCCGTGCCCCTGACGAGCGCGACCGCGCTCGATGACTACGAGCAGCTGGCCACCGAGCGGCCCGCGACCTGGTACGGGATGCTGGCGCGCTCGCGACTGGCGATGCTGGCGCCGGAGCGGCTGGGGCGGCTGTCGCCGGTGCCTGGGGCGAGCGGGGCCGCGGAGGAGCCCGCGGACGAGGTGTGGCCGCTGCCGCCGGGGCCGCTGCGTCACGACGTGCGCTTCGCGGCGGGCGTGGAGCTGTTGCGGCTGGGGCATCCGGGCGCGGCGGACGAGCTGCTCGCGGTGAACTCGCGAGGGCTGTCGGAGGCGCCGGCGCGGCTGCTCTACCAGACGATGGTGCGCACGGGGCGCAAGCGGGCCGCGCGGCAGGTGGCGCGCGAGTCGCTGCGGCGCGAGGTGCAGGGCCCGCTCAGCCCCGAGTCACGTCCGGTGTGGGAGGCGACGTGGCCGTTGGCGTTCCGCAACGTCATCCAGCGGTACTCGAAGGCGTCCAAGGTGGACCCGGATTTGATGCAGGGGCTCATCCGCGAGGAGAGCCGCTTCCGTCCCACGGCGCGCTCGTCCACGGGGGCGCTGGGGCTGGCGCAGCTGATGCCGGCGACGGCGAAGCAGGTGGCGCAGGCGCTGAAGCTGGGGGACGTGGGTGAGTCGAACCTGCTGCAGCCGGCGCAGAACGTGCGACTGGGCTCGGCGTACCTGGGGCAGCTGTTGCACCGCTTCGGTGGCAACGTCGCGTACGCGGTGGCGGCGTACAACGCGGGGCCGCACGCGGTGGACCGCTGGCGTCAGGCGCTGCCGCAGGCGGAGCTCGACGAGTGGGTGGAGCACATCGCGTTCGACGAGACACGCGAGTACGTGAAGCACGTGCTCGGCAGCTACGGCGCCTACAAGCTGCTCTACACGGGGCAGCCGGTGATGTTGCACCCGACGAAGGTCGAGGCCGCCAGCCGGCGATAGCGGCGTGTGCGGCGCGTCTCCTCGGGGTGACGGAGACGCGCCCGCACTGCGACGGCCTTAGAAGCTCAGGCCGCCGTCGACGTCGATGGTGCGGCCGTTGAAGTAGTCACACTCGAGGATGAACTTCACGGCCAGCCAGATGTCCTCGGGCAGGCCGATGCGGCCCACGGGGATGGCGGAGACCAGCGCGTCGCGGGCCTTCTGGTTCATGCCCTGCGTCATCGGTGTCTCAATCATGCCCGGCGCCACCGCGCCCACGCGCACGCCGAACGGGCCGAACTCGCGCGACCACGTCACGGTGTTCGCCGCCAGCGCCGCCTTCGCGGACACATAGTTGGACTGACCACGGTTGCCGTGCCGGGCGATGGACGACATGTTCACCACGACGCCGGGCTTCTGGTCCGTCTCCACCATCTTCGCCACCACCTCGCGCACCATCAGCGTGGCGCCCGTGAGGTTGACGCCGACGACGGCGTTCCAGTCCGCGGTGGACAGCTTCTTCACCTCGCCCGTCGTCCGGTCCTTCTTCACCAGCAGCGCGTCGCGGAGGATGCCCGCGTTGTTGATGAGGCCGTTGAGCCCGCCCATCGCCCCGTGCGCCCAGGCCACGAACGACGTGATGTCCGCCTCCGACGACACATCCAGCTTGCGCCGGTGGATGCCCGCGGGCAGCGCCGCCAGCTTGTCCTCGGCCACGTCGCCCACCGCCACCTGCGCGCCCGCCTCCATCAGCCGCTGCGCGAAGTGCGCGCCCATGCCCTGGGCGCCGCCCGTCACAATCACCTTCAGGTCCTTGAGCTGCATGTCTGTCTCTCTCCGGTGTGTTGGGGCGGCCTGTCGAAACCCACCTGTGGGCCCGTGCCGCCGGGAAACCCGCCGCCAAGGCTACGCAACCCGGCCCGCCCTGGCCAGCACCGATGGAGTTGAAACCTGAATCGACATTCAACTTGGGCGGAAACGAAAGCGCCACGTCGGGTGTCCGACGCGGCGCGGCACGACCTCGAGGTGTCAGGGGCGCGGCTTAGAGCGCGCCGGAGATGACGCCACCCAGCCGCTTCATGCCCTCGGTGATGAGCTCGGGCGGGCGGTTGGAGTAGTTGAGGCGGATGAACTCCGAGCGCGGGTCGCTGGCGAAGAACGGGCTGCCCGGCACAAAGGCCACCTTCTGGTCGATGGCGCGCGGCAGGAGCGTGTCCCCGCTCAGGCCGGGCGGCAGCCGGGCCCACAGGAACATGCCGCCCTCCGGATGCGTCCAGCTGGTGCCCTGGGGCATGTAGGCCTTGAGCGCGTCCAGCATGGCGTTGGCGCGCTGGCCGTACACGGGCGTGAGCGCGTCCAGGTGCGCGTAGTAGTCGAAGTCCTTGAGCAGCCGGGCCACCGCGCGCTGGGCGAGGGTGGCGGTGTGCAGGTCCGTGGACTGCTTGGCGATGGTGAGGCTGCGCACGAAGTCGCGCGGACCCGCCACCCAGCCGATGCGCAGGCCGGGGGCCAGCGTCTTGGAGAACGTGCCCAGCGAGACGACGACGCCCTGGTCATCGAACGCGGCCAGGGACGGCAGGTGCTCGCCGCGGAAGCGCAGCTCGCCGTACGGGTCGTCCTCGAGGATGAGGAAGCGGTGCTGCTGCGCCAGCTCCACCAGCCTCTTGCGGCGCTCCAGCGCCAGGGTGGTGCCCTTGGGGTTCTGGAAGTTGGCGACGATGTAGAGCAGCTTGGGCTTGCACGTGGCCAGCACCCGCTCCAGGTCATCCATGCGCATGCCCTGGTCGTCGCTCTCCACGGTGGCGAACTTCGCCTCGTAGCCGCCGAAGGTCTGCAGCGCGGCCAGGTAGCTGGGGTTCTCCACGATGACCAAATCGCCCGGGTCCAGCAGCACCTTGGCGACCAGGTCGATGCCCTGCTGCGAGCCGTTGGTGATGAGGACCTGGTTGGCCTCGCAGACGCGGCCCTTCCTGCCCAGGTGGCCTGCAATCCACTCACGCAGGGGGCCGAAGCCCTCGGTGGTGCTGTACTGGAGGGCGGCGGGGCCCTCGTCGGCCATGACCTGGGCGTGCGCCTGGGCGATGGCCTGGACGGGGAACAGCTCCGGGGCGGGCAGGCCGCCGGCGAAGGACAGGATGTCCGGGCGCTCGGCCACCTTGAGGATTTCGCGCACCGCGGACGTCTTGATGCGCGACATGCGTTGGGCGAGTCGCCAGACCGGCGGCGGGGGAAGGGGTGCGCTCATGGCATCGGCGCTCATCTTTCACTCTCCTTTGGCGAGCTCGGGAGGCACGCGGACGTGCGTGTCCTCCTTGATGGACGACAGGACGATGACGGTCTGCGTGCGGGTGACGCCGGCGATGGTGCGCAGCGTCTCCACGAGGAGCGAATCGAGCGTCCGCGTGTTGGCCGACTTGACCTTCAACAGATACGAGTCCTGCCCGGCGACGCGGTGGCACTCCAGCACGTCGGGCAGCGCGAGGACCTTCTTGGCGAAGCCCTCGAAGTACTTCGGATGTTCGATGCTCACCCCGATGAAGGCGGTGATGTCCTTGCCCAGCTTCGTCGCGTCCACGCGCGCCGCGTAGCCGGTGATGACGCCCCGCTCCTCCAGCTTGCGGATGCGCTCGGCCACCGCGGGCTGCGACAGCCCCACCGCGCGCGACAGCTCCAGCTGCGTCGCGCGGCCATCGCGCTGCAGCAGGTCCACCAGGCGGAAGTCGAGCTCATCCATGGGCATCGGCGGGTCTGACCTTATTTTTATAAGTGCTTCGAGGTTTCGACAGCTAAATTAAATTTGGCGTGCAAAATAAGCAAGTGGGGTGGAAGTGCAAGGGTGAACGACGTGGGAGGTCGCCCGGCTGTCCGTTCGCTCACGGGCAGTCGGGGCCCCACGGGCTCGATTGCACGCGTGGTGCCGGGGAGCGGACAGGCGCTGGGGGTGGGGGAGGGGAAGCGCGGTCGCCACGGTGGGCGCGGGCGTGACCCGCGCGGGCGAAGCGGAGGGCCTGCGCCGTCTCAGAATGGTGCGCCGCCGGTCTGCACCTGCAGTGCCTGGCTGTTGATGGCGGTGAGGAGCCGACGCAGGGCCTCGGTGCGCTGGTCCGGCGTCATGTCGGCGAGCGCGGCGCGGAAGGCCTGGGCATCGTCGCTCGTCCAGCGCCGGACGCGGAGCGCGGCGTCGACGAGCCGTTCGCCTTCCTGCGCGGCAGCGAGGTTCTCGGCGGAGGCCGGGACGCTGGCCTCGGGGGTGAGGGCCTGGCGCGAGTCGGGTGAAGGGGCGGTCCGAGCCAGCAGCGTGTCGAGCACCGCGCGCTGGCTCGCGAGTTCACGGAGGACCCGCTCATTCACGTCCGGAGAGGGTGAGGAGGCTCGCGCCAGGAGCGTGTCGAGCACCGCGCGTTGGTTCGCGAGTTCGTGGAGGACCTGCTCGTTCGTATCCGGGGCGGTCTGGCGTCCGGCGAGGAACGCGGTGGCGCAAGCGCCCAGCAGGAGGAGGGGCTTCGACAGAGGTGTCATCGCGGAGGGCGGCCCATGAGGATGCACGCGAAGGGGGCGCGCATCCCCACGGGCCTTCGGGCTTACGGCTGCTTGGGCGCGCCATGCGACGCGTTCGTCACGTGGAGGGACGTACAGGAGGTCCACGCGTCCCAGTTGAAGACGAGGTAGGAGTCGGTCGTGATGGAGCGCGCGGTCGCCACCAGGTCCGCGTTGGTCGACGAACAGCCGCCGTAGTTGCCGGCCGAATCCATCGCGAAGCAGCCGAGGGTGGGCGCGCTCCCCACGTACGTGGTGATGGAGCAGCCGATGAACTGCCGGGTGTCCGCGCTGTTTCGCGCGTCGCCCATCGAGCCCGAGGCGTTCATCGCGGACAGGTTGACGAGGACGGTGTTGGTGCTCTTGGCGCCTGCCCAGGCCGCCGTCCCGATGAGGGCCGTGATGCCGATTCCCACGAGCTTCGCGGTGTACTTCGTCATGGATGTCTCTCCTGGAGGAAACGAGATGTCTCTCCGGGCGGCAGGATGGCGTTCACGGTCCGTGAAGGCAAACATCGCGAGACGCGGGGTTCGTGAGACACCCCGGGTCTGGATTGCGTCGCCCGCGGCTCACCGCGGGATTGCCAGGGATTGAGAGCGAAGCCGTGTCGGGTGTATCGCCGAGGACTCACGGCTCTTCCGTTTCGAGAAGATGAGGCGCGCGAGGCTCAGGACGGAGCGCCATGGGTGCGCAGCTCGAGGGTGTTGGAGTTGAGGGTGGTGACGAGTCTGCGGACGACCTCGTCTTGCTGTGATGCGGTCAGGCGGTTCAGCGTGCGGCGCAGGGCGCTGGCGTCCTCGTCTGTCCAGCGTCGGGAGGCGATGGCGTTGTCGATGACCTTGGTGACCCTCCTGGAGGGCGGCGAGCGCCTGCGCGGAGGTCTCTGTTGGAGGTGTCTTGGCCGGACTTCGGGCCGTGTCGGCGTCTGCTCCACGAGCGCCGCTCGCATCGCCTCGGCTTTTGGATGGACACCGCCGTGGAACGTCGGACTGCTTTGCTATTGCGTCCCGAATCTCGCGAAGTCATGTGCACGGGGGCTGGATGAGCGCGCATCGCTTCATCGTGTGGGTGTTGGCGCTGACCTTGATGGGCTGTTCGAGCACGCGGGTCGTCCGACTGGACTCAGGCCAGGGCGTGCCAGAGGTCCATGTGCCCTTCGAGGAAGAGGACGCGGGGCCGGTGGAGTTGGACGACGATGAGTTCGAAGAGGCCCTGGTGGTGCTCGCCCGGGACGTGAAGCCCTTCGAGCACCCGTTGAGAGAGGCCCGCGAGCGCTTCGGTGTGCCGGAGCGAAGTGGTGTGTACGAGTACCAGCCTCAGGGCCCCAGGCTCGTCCCGCGCGGGGACGCGGAGGTCGGAGGACTCCGGTTGCTGGAGACGTACGCCGATGACGCGCTGACACGGGACTACGGGCGCTGGTGCGAGCGCAAGTCGCAGCCTGGAGACTGTCTGCGCCTGCTGGAAGAGGGACCGTTGCTGGGGAGTGACGGCCGGTATTCGTTGGCGCTGGCCATCGCGATGGACGCGGTGTGGGAGGAGACGGCGGAGGCGCTGGAGGATGCGACGGACCCCCAGGCGTTGCTGGCGACAGTGACGGCGTCGGTGAGCATGTACTTGCTCTTGTGGGCGCTGCCCGAGCCCGTGTCCAAGGGTCTGGCTTCGTTGTTGACGGCGACAGCGATTGCGTACCTGGGCGTGGACACGGTGTGGCGGGTGCTGGATGGGTGGGTGGTGCTGGTGCGGCGGGTGGATGAGGCGCGAACGTTCGAGGAACTCGAGGCCGCGGGCGAGGCCTACGGCGAGGTGCTCGGGGAGAACGCGGCGCGCGTCTTCGTGATGCTCGCGACGGCGGCAATTGGGAGCACGGCGGGGTTGGCGGCGAAGGCGTCAGGGCTGCCGGGCTCGGCGCAGGCGGCGGTCGCGGTGGAGTCGCAGGCGGGCTATCGGTACATGGCGGTGGGAAGCGTGCGCTCGGTGGCGATGTCGGCCGAGGGCTTCACGGTGGCGCTGGCGCCTCATGCGGTCGCCATGGCGAGCGGGCGCACCGAGAAGCACCACCTCGCGACGAACAAGAACAGCAAGTCCGCCGCGCGCGGAGGGCCTTGGACCCCGAGGTTCGAGAGACTCTTCAAGCGGGCTGGGATGAAGCTGAAGGACCCCGAGAACATCGTGCGCGTCGATGGGCACAAGGGGCCTCATCCAGAGGCATACCACCAACGCATCCTGGATCGTTTGCGCGAGGCGCTCGGTGACTGCCGCCGGGTGGATGAGTGTCGCGCAGTGCTGACGCGCTCGCTCAAGCCACTGGGCGACGAAGTGGCGACGAAGGGGACGGAGCTCAACATCCTCGTCACTCGGGGCGGATAGCCGCTAGAAACGACGTCATGCCAAGTCGCTATTTCAGGCTGGATGAGGACGTCCGAGCTGGATACTGGTACCTGGGCGACATCGAAAGCGCCCCGGGCCAGGAGGTGGACGACCCCTGGATGTTCATGGCGGGGCAACCCATCCAGGTCCAGGGGCCTCTCTGGGTGTCCATCGATGCGCCAGGAAAGCCGCTGGACTTCTGCCTCGCGGGCGTGGGGGTTGTCCCCATCCTCCACGTGAGGCTGGCGACCCTCTTCATGGAGATGGCTCCCGACGACGTGCAGACCTTCCCCGTGAGCATCAAGGGCCAGCCGGACCAGTACGTCATCCTGGTGGCCACGAAGGTCATCCACTGCATCGACGAGCAGGCGTCCAAGGTGCAGTTCTGGGACCCCAAGCACGCGCCGCCCGGGAAGGAAGGGAAGTACTTCGCGGTGGACGACATGCGCATCGACACATCGAAGGTGGGCGACGCCAAGGTCTTCCGCACCAAGGGTTGGCGCACCGCCCTCATCGTCTCCCAGGACCTCAAGCAGGCCCTGGAGCGCCTGAAGCCCAATGGCGCGAAGTTCACCCCCGTGTAGCCCCGCCCCTCACTCCACCGCCGCATCCCTCGGCAGCTGTCGCACCGTGTGCCCCTTCTTCTGCAAGAGCGCCACGATGCCCTCCGCGCCCACCACGTGCCCCGCGCCCACCACCACCAGGTGCACGCGCGGCTCACCCAGGAGCCCCTCCAGCCGGTCCGCCATCTGCACGTTGCGCTCGAAGAACACGCGCTCGTACACCGGCCGGTAGGTCTCATCCTTCGCCCCCTCCAGCAGCAGCCCCGCCATCCCCTCCGCGTCACCCGCCTGCCACGCCGACGTGAGCGCCTCGACAATCTCCCCAGGCCCCTGCTCCCGTCGCAGCTGGTCCCTCAACATCAAGTCCTGCAGCGACTCCGGCGTGCCCGCGAGCATCCGCAGCTGCCCGTCCGCCGTCTCCAACTCCACCACCTGCTTCTGCACCCCGTGCGCCTTGTCCAGGAACGCCCGGTCCACGCCGTGCCCCTGCTTGTAGCCCGCCGCCTCGAACTCCAGGTTGTTGAGCACCAGCCCCGCCAGCCACGGCCGCAGCCGCTCCAACCCCTTCACCTCCACCCCCAGCCGCGTCGCCGCTCTCCCCAACAACTCCCGCGTCGCCGGGTCCAACCGCTGCGTCAGGCGCTGCCCCTCCGGCAACATCCCCAGCTCACGCACCAGCTTCCCCATCGCGGCCGCGTCCGTCCTCGTCGTGTCCACCTCCACCGCGAGCACCTCCGCCTTGCCGAACGCCGCGTCCATCGACGCCGGCAACGCGAGCGCCCCCGGCTTCCCCATGTGGATGGACCCCACCAGGTAAGCCGTGCCTCCTGCCGCCCCCTTCACCTCCCAGAGGAACGCCTTCCCCGTGTCGATCGGGGTGTACTTCCGCGCGGCCGGCGTGGACGCGCAGCCCGCGCCGAGCAGCACGACGAACAACAAGGACAACGACAGGGACGACGCGCGCTTCATGGTGTGGGCTTCCCCCAGATGGTCCACCCATCGAACCACCCGGGCACGCACTGCGTCGAGGAACAACGTCCCCGGGGCCTGGGGACGCCCGCGCTGCCTCGGACGGCTTCCGGAGTACGCTTCCTCACAGAAGACACGAGGTCTTCCGGTGACGCCCTGCGTCGCCCACAGTCCATGACGCGCGGAGCCATTCTCCGCGCTTTGACAACCCCATTGAGCGGGTGCTACCGCTAGGTGAAACATGAATCGGCCTTCAACTTCTCCAGACCGCTCCGGACCCGTGACACCGCGAGGTCAGCGGACGCGTGCGAAGCTGCTGAAGGCCGCCGAGTCGGTCTTCGGGGAGAAGGGCTACGAGCGCGCCTCCATCGCGGACATCACGCGCAAGGGCGGCGTGGCGCTCGGCACGTTCTACGTCTACTTCCCGGACAAGCAGTCCATCTTCGTCGAGGTGGTGGACGACCTGGGCACGCGCCTGCGCCGGCTCATCGCGGACTCCACCTCCAAGTGCGACAACCGCATCGACGTGGAGCGCGAGGGCCTGCGCACCTTCTTCCAGTTCGTGCGCCAGCACCCCAACCTCTACCGCGTGGTGCGCCAGGCCGAGTTCGTCGACGCCGACTGCTACCGCCGCTACTACGACCGCTTCGCCAAGGGCTACGTCACCGGGCTGTCGCGCGCCATGGAGGAGGGCGAGGTGCGCCGCATGGACCCGGAGGCGCTCGCCTACTGCCTGATGGGCATCGGTGACTTCCTGGGCATGCGCTGGGTGCTGTGGGAGGAGGACCCGGGCCTGGAGCGCGTGCTCGACACCGCCATGGGCCTCATCCGCCACGGCCTGGACACCCGCCCCGCGCCGCCCCCGGGCCGCAACACGCTCAAGCCCGCCAAGGCCGCGCCCTCCCGCGCCGCCCCCACCAAGACCGCCAAGAAGAACACCCTGCGTCCCGCGCGCCGTCCGGCGCGGAGCGCCCGGAGCTGACGAAAGCACATGCGATACGCGCAGATCCTCTCCACCGGTCGTTACGTCCCCGAGAAGGTCCTCACCAACGCGGACGTCGAGAAGATTCTCGGCGAGCCCGTGGACGAGTGGCTCCAGCAGAACGTGGGCATCAAGCAGCGCCACGTCATGGCGGACTCCCAGGCCACCAGTGATTTGTGCGTCGCCGCCGCCCGTCAGGCCCTGGAGCGCTCCGGGACGAAGCCCGAGGAGCTGGACCTCATCATCGTCGCCACCGACACGCCCGACTACCTGAGCCCCGCCACGTCCTCCGTGGTGCAGGCCAAGCTGGGCGCGCCCAACGCCGGCACCTACGACCTCAACTGCGCGTGCGCGGGCTGGGTGACGGCGCTGGACGTGGGCTCGAAGACGATTGCGGCGGATGACAGCTACCGGCGCATCCTCGTCGTCGGCGCGTACGGCATGACGCGCTACGTGAACTGGAAGGACAAGAAGACCTGCACCCTGTTCGCGGACGGCGCGGGCGCGGTGGTGCTGGGCGCGGGCGACAAGCCCGGCTTCATGGGCGCGAAGCTGCTCGCCAACGGCGAGTACCACGACGCGCTCGGCATCTACACTGGCGGCACGAACCGCCCCGCCACCGCGGAGACCCTGCCGCTCACCGGCGGCAAGCCCGCCGTGCAGTTCGTGCGCAAGTTCCCCTCCACCTTCAACACCGAGCGCTGGCCCATGCTGCTGGACCAGCTGCTCAAGCGGCAGGACCAGACGCTGGACGACGTGAAGCTCTTCGTCTTCACCCAGCTCAACCTGCGCACCATCGAAGCCACCATGAAGGTGCTCAACCAGCCCATGGCCAAGGCGCACTACACGATGGACAAGTGGGGCTACACGGGCTCGGCCTGCATCCCCATGACGCTGGATGACGCGGTGGTGCAGGGGAAGGTGAAGACGGGGGACCTGGTGGCCTTCTGTGCCAGCGGCGGTGGGCTCGCCATGGCCTCCGCCCTCTACCGCTGGACGGCCTGAACCTTGGAGGCGCGCATGTTCATCGGAGACTGGATGGGGCGGGGCGCCCTGTACTGGCCCGAGCACGTCGCGGTGGTGGACACGGCCAAGGGCGACGCCGGCCGCTTCACCTACCGCGCCCTGAACGCGCGCGCCGAGGCGCTCGGCGGCTGGCTGCGCGACGTCGCCGGGGTGAAGCCCGGGGACCGCGTGGGCCTGGTCGCCCACAACGGCGTCGAGTACCTGGATGCCCTCTTCGCCTGCGGCAAGCTGGGCGCCATCTTCGTCCCCTACAACTGGCGTCTGCACGCCGCCGAGCTGACCGACCTGGTCCGCTCCATCCGCCCGCGCGTGCTGCTCTTCGGCGACGACTTCCGTGACGCCGTGGCCCAGGTGCGCGAGAGCGTGGGGGACTCGCTGCGCCTGGTGGCCCTGGAGCCCCAGGGGCTGCCCGGCGCCGCCCCGTATGCGCAGGTGCTCGCGCACCGTCCCACCGCGCCCGTGCGCAACGACGCCGTGTCCGAGGAGGACACGCTGTGCCTGCTGTTCACCGGCGGGACGACGGGGCGCTCCAAGGGCGCGTGCGTCAGCTACCGCATGGTGGCGTGGAACACGCTCAACACGCTGGTGCACGAGGTGCGCCCCGGCGACGTCACGGTGACGCACACGCCCATGTTCCACACGGGCGGGCTGCTCGTGTACACGCTGCCTTTGCTCACCGCGGGCGGCACCGTGGTCATCATGCGCCGCTGGGAGCCGGAGGAGCTGCTCGCGCTGATTCCCCGCGAGAAGGTGTCGCTGTTCTTCGCGGTGCCCACGCAGTACCAGCAGCTCCTCGACTCGCCGCGCTTCGCGACGACGGACTTCTCGTCGGTGCGCTTCATGACCAGCGGCGGGGCGGCGCTGCCGGTGCCGCTCATCCAGGCGTGGCAGGCGGTGCACGCGGTGCCCTTCAAGCAGGGCTTCGGGATGACCGAGTTCGGCCCGGGAATCTTCAGCATGGGGCCCGAGTTCGCGGTGTCCAAGGCGGGCTCCATCGGCCGCCCCAACTACTTCATCGCGGCGAAGCTGGTGGACGACGACGGCCGCGAGGTGCCGACGGGCGACGTGGGCGAGCTGGTCCTGAAGGGCCCCTCCATGTGCTCGGGCTACTTCGAGGACGAGGCCGCCACGCGCGAGGCCATCGACGCCGACGGCTGGTTCCACACCGGCGACCTCGCGCGCCAGGACGCGGACGGCTTCTTCACCATCGCCGGCCGCAAGAAGGACATGTTCATCTCCGGCGGGGAGAACGTGTATCCGCTGGAGCTGGAGTCGGTGCTGTACGAGCACGCGGCCGTGCAGCAGTGCTCGGTCATCGGCGTGCCGGACGCGAAGTGGGGTGAAGTGGGGCGCGCCTTCGTGGTGCTCAAGCCCGGCGCGGACTGCACGGGCGACGCGCTGCTCGAGCACCTGCGCGGCAAGGTGGCGCGCTTCAAGGTGCCCAAGCGGGTGGTGCTGGTGGAGCGCCTGCCGGTGTCCGCGGCGGGGAAGATTCTCAAGCGCGAGCTTCGCGAGGCGGCCATCGCCGCCGACGCCGAGGGGCGATGACGCCCACCGGCTCCGACGCACCGCGCTGAAACACTGTCTGGGCGGGCATGTCTGGGGTTGGCCCTGCATGCCTGTCGTCTGTCGTGACACCCCGGCGGTGACGCCGGAACGAAGGGAGCACCACATGAAGAAGAAGCTGCTGTCCGCGGTCATGGTTTGCGCGCTGGGCTTCGTCGGCTGCGGAGATGACGACGGCGACCCCACCCCGACTCCCCAGGCCCCCAAGCTCGACAGCTCCGCCAACATCCTCGCGTTCCTCGAGGGCAAGTCGATGATCATGGAGGGGGCCAACATCCCCAGCCACCCCAACGGCTTCAGCGAAGATGTCGACTACGGCGCGGCGTCCCAGTGTTACCAGAGCGTCACCATGTCGGTGGCCGGTGGCAACTTCAAGGTCGACAGCATCCCGGGCACCATCGCCGACGGCGCCTGCAATCACGACGCGCCGAAGAACCCGCTCTCCTTCACGTCCAACACCGTCCTCATCGAGAACGTGGCGGCCGACGGGAGCTGCTTCGACGTGACGTTCTCCTTCCCGGGCGGCCTGGTGCAGGAGGGCCGCGGCGGCTTCACCGCGGACCAGAAGACGCTCAAGCTGGAGCTGTTCTTCAAGAACCAGGCGACGGGCAGCCGCTGCGCCAACGGCGCGGTGGGCACGTCCAGCTCCGTGACGCTCAACGGCCAGCCCTTCACGGGCAACGCCGTGCAGACGTACTCCATCCGCTAGCCCGCTTCACCTCGTGCCGGAGGGAGGGTGCGCTCCCGCCCTCCCTTCCGGACGGAGGTCCGGACGCGGGTGCTCTTCGCCCGCGTCCTCGGGGAGCCTGGCCGTACTTGAGCCATCGACAGTCATCGACAGTGGTGACATCCGAGCCCGGTGTACCGGGAGCGCCCCGCCGTGCGGGGCCGAGGTGGATATGACGGGAAGTGGGTTCGAGGCACGCGAGACGCTGCGGCGCAACGCGAGGATGCTCGCGGCGCTGGGCCTCGTGGGACTGGCGACGCCGGCCGCCGCGCAGAGCACCCCGGTGCCGGGGCTGTACGCCGAATGGCAGGAGGAGAAGAACCGCGAGGAGGACGCCGAGCCTCGTGAGTTCAGCCTCATCAACTACTTCTTCACCCGCGTCTCCATGACGAACCAGATTGGTGACCCGGCCGGCCTGCGTGGCGTGGCGCTGGGTCCCATCGGCTCGCGCGTGGGCAGCGCGGTGAGCACCGAGCCGAGCCGCTCGGCGTACTTCATCGAGCAGCGCTGGATTCCGGTCATCGAGTACAGCCCGTTCTTCGTCGACGGGCTGGCGTCCTTCCGCGCGCAGTTCGAGGTGGACTTCCTCTGGGGTCGCTCGGCCAACACCATCGGCCAGAACGAGGGCGGCGGCTTCAACGCCGACCAGGTGAACATCCAGACCAAGAACGTCAACGTCGCCATCTACCCGACGCGCAACCCCAGCCAGCTCACGCTGCTGGTGGGCACCCAGCCCGTCTACGACAGCGCCTATGACCCGACGCGCACGCCGCTGTCGGACCTCACGCGCACCGGCTACAAGCTGGCCTTCCTGGGCAGCGACGCGACGGGCCTGTCCATCTTCAGCGGCCTGAAGGGCAACGCGCGCCTGAGCCTGTTCCCGCTGGGCAGCGCGCAGGCGGACCGCGCCACGCGCAACGACCCGCGCCTGAAGTACATCTGGCTGGCGATGGCGGACTACGTCTACCCGGTGCGCCCCAACACCAACGTGGGCGTGTCCGCGTGGGCGCTGAACGACGACACCAAGGGTGACGCGTACGCCTTCGAGGGCCTGGTGAAGAGCGGCCCGTCGTCCACGGGCCTGCCGGGCTTCACCGGCACGGCGCGCTTCAACATCAACCGCCCCACCGGCACCGTCTTCTGGGCGGGCGCGCACTTCAACCACAACATCGACTTCCGCAACGGTCGGCTCGGGGCCTCCGGCTTCGTGATGTACAACGGCGGCAAGTACAAGAGCGACGACCCGGAGAACTCGCCCATCGACGAGCTGAGCATCTCCGGCGTGTCCGCCAACCTGGAGGTCATGTACCAGTGGGGCCGCGGCCCCGGCGACGTCGTCACGCTGGAGGGCATGTTCTCCACCGGTGACTCCAACCTGGAGGACGACAAGTACACGGGCGCCTTCACGCTGAACCAGTACGGCCTGCCGGGCGCGGTGTGGTTCAACCACAAGATGCTCATCCTGTTCCCGTTCACCAGCACGGTGAACAACTACACGGGCGCGGTGACGGACATCTCCAACCAGGGCTACGGCCTGCGCGCGGGCATCGCCTCGGCGTCGTGGGACATCGTGCCCAACAAGCTCAACCTCAAGGTGGCCACGGGCCTGGCGAACTCGGGCGCGGACCCGACGCCCTGGGTGGCCGAGGTGCGGCGCGGCCGGTTCATCGGCGCGGAGGTCAACGCGGAGCTGCGCTACCACATCCGCTACCTGATGACCGTGGGCCTCCACGGCGGCTACCTCTTCCGCGGCAGCTTCTACGACGGCTCGGCCACCGTGCGCAGCGACCCGTGGGCGGCCTTCACCACCTTCACCTGGTACGCGTTCTGACCATGAGCACCTCCCGCGCTTTCACCGCGTTGCTCCTCGCGGCGGGGTTGTCCTCCGCCGGTTGCGTGCACTCGTATGCTGGCGAGTCCGCGCTGTCCTTCCAGGACCTCGACTACTCCACGGCCGGCACCAAGCAGGCCTGGCCCGTGCACCGCGTGGCCCTGCCGGACGTCACCGCCCGGTATGGCCTGGCCAGCCCCCTCCACGTCTCGTACGTGGATTTGCCCGCGCCCTCGCCCGAGGCGAAGACGGTCATCTTCGTGCACGGCCTGGGCTCGTATCTGAAGTTCTGGCAGGCGCAGTTGGACGTGTTCCACGCGAAGGGCTACCGCGTCGTCGCGGTGGACCTGCCGGGGTACGGCAAGTCCGACAAGCCCGCCACGTTCCCGTACACCACCGAGGCCATGGCGGACGCGGTGGCGGAGCTGGCGCGGGTGCTGGGCGTGGAGAAGCCCATCCTCGCGGGGCACTCCATGGGCGGGCAGACGTCGCTGTCGTACGCGCTGCGCTACCCGGACGCGCTGGAGGCGCTGGTGCTGGTGTCTCCGGCCGGGTTCGAGAAGTTCTCCTGGAAGGAGAAGCAGTGGTTCCGCCGGGTGATGAGCTCGGACTTCATCAAGGCGGCGCCGGAGGCGGGCATCTGGGGCAGCGTGCGTCAGGGCAACTTCATGCACTGGCGGCCGGAGCTCGAATGGCTCATCCAGGACCGCGTGCGGCTGGCGAAGTCGCCGGAGTTCGACGCGTACGCGTACGCCAACGTCCGCACGGTGCGGGGCCTGGCGAACAACGACTTCGTGCGCGACAACCTGCACCGCGTCTCGGTGCCCACGCTCATCGTCTACGGCACGGATGACCGGCTGATTCCCAACCCGTTCCTGCACGGCGGCGAGGCGCGCGAAATCATGGAGTACGGCGCGTCCCGCATCCCCGGCGCAGCGCTGGCGCCGATGAAGGGCTGCGGGCACACGGTGCAGCTGGACTGCCCGGAGCCCGTCAACGAGGTGTTGCTCGCGTTCCTGGCGGACCCCGCGGCGGCGAAGCCGTTCGTGGCGCAGACGAAGCCCGAGGACAAGGCGCCCAAGCCGAGCGAGCCCGCGCCCGTGCCCGGCGCGCCGGAGACGCAGCCTTCGCCGACGCCCGCGCAGGACGATACGCCGGCGCCGTCGGACGGGCCGAGGCCGTAGGGTGAGACATGGCCTCGCGCCGAGAGGAAGACCGGCCTCGGCGCGAGGGGCGCGCATGGCGCCCTCCGGAGGATGAGACGACGCCCGCCGTGGAGACGCGCGGCGGGAGGCCCCCATCTCCTGAAGCTCGGAGGGAGTGAAGACAAGCAGCGCACGCGACCGGGTGGGCATAGGGCACCCAGGTCGTGAGCGCGCGGCAAGGCTCGAAGTGGAGAGGTGACCTCCGACTGGGAGGAGGTCCCCCGCGACGAGATGCCGCGCTCGCGCTGGAAGCGGGTGGGGCGGCCTCATCCTGAAACCTGGATGAGGCCGCCCGGGACTTCGCGCGCCTTCGCGAGGCGGCGAGCCGGCCCGTGTCCACTCCCCCACGGCGTGGACGACTGTCGACTCACACCTCTGCGGCGGGCGCGCGTTGCGCGCAGGTCCGCGCGCGATGTCCTGACTTCAAGTGACTCCCACGTCGGGCCCGTGCTCCCGGCGACGTCTCAGGTGACGACGCGCCGGGAGACGAGAGCGGGGTGTGGCTACGGGACGACGTGGTTGCGCACCATGCTGTACTGCACCGCGCCGGTCAGGTCCTTCGAGTTGTAGTGCCCGTAGGGATAGGCCGAGTACACCTTCTCACCCTGCTGCCCGGGGATGCGCGAGGTGTAGTCGCCATACACGATGCCGCCGTAGCCGATGATTTCGTCGGCCGTGGAGTAGATGCTGTAGCGGTACGCGCCCTCGTAGCCGCTCGTGGCGCGCAGGTTGTCCAGGAACGTGGAGCGCCCGTACACCACGCCGAAGTACAGGTAGCCCGGATACAGGCCGTTGGTGGAGCCGCACGTCGGCGTGGTGGGACCCGTCTGGTAGCAGGACGTCAGCCCCAGGTTCGCGCCGGCGATGCCGACGAACGTGTCGACGGAGTTCGTCAGCGGCGCGCCGACGTTGTACGCGCCCCCGTTGGCGGAGTCGTTCGCGGAGCCGCCGAGGATGGCCTTGCGTGCGAGCGTCACGCCCATCGAGTGGGAGATGATGTCCACCTTCGACGCGCCGGTGTACGCCTTCACCGCCTCGATGAAGCGGCGCACCCGCATGATGTTCGGCTTCGAGTGGTACTGCACGGCGGTCTGCATGATGTCCGCCGGGCCCCACGTCAGCGCGTACAGCTCGCTCGTCTTGTAGCCATTGGCCAGGAAGTAATCGAGCGACGCGCTCCACCCCGACTGGCCCGCGGTGCCGGTGCCCACCGCCTTGTCGGAGTTGCCGTGGATGAAGATGACGGGCGTGTTCACCACGGTGTCGGTGCTGCTGGCCCTGCCGCCGTAGCTGCCGCCGGCGAGCTCGTACCGCGCGAAGTTGTCGTCCTTGTAGCCGTTGGCCAGGAGCCACTGCTGGAAGTGCGGCGTGATGCCCGCGGTGGAGGCCGCGGACGCGGTGGAGCCGAGCTGCTCGGTGATGGGCGCTTCGGGCGTGACGGGCTCCTCGAGCCCCTCGCCGCAGCCGGTGAGGGCTCCGACGAAGAGGGGGGCCATGAGGAACAGCGAATGCCGCAATCGCATGGTGGACTCCTTCGGTTGTGGGGGATGCAAACGCGCTCGGACCGAGACATGTCTTCGAGCGCGAGACGCAGTGTAGAGACATCTCACGCGAGCGTCGTCATCCGAGTGGACGCGCGCGCACGTTGTCGCGCTGCGTCGCGTGATAGTCATCGGGACATGCGCGCACGCAAGGTGGTCATCCCGAAGGCCGGTGGTTACGAGCAGCTCCGCGTCGAAAACCTGAATCAGGTTTCACCTGGGAGCGGGGAGGTGAGGGTGGCCACCCAGGCCATCGGGGTGAACTATGCGGACTGCGTCATCCGCATGGGCCTGTACGCCTCCGCGAAGGAGTATGTGGGGTGGCCGATTACCCCCGGCTTCGAGTTCGCCGGCACGGTGGACGCGGTGGGCGAGGGCGTGACGGACCTGGCACCCGGCGACCGCGTCTTCGGCGTGACGCGGTTCGGCGGGTACGCCACGCACGTGGTGGTGCCCCGGCACCAGGTGTTCTCGCTGCCGTCGAAGCTGACGATGGAGCAGGCGGCGGGGTTTCCCGCGGTGTTCCTGACGGCGTACTACGCGCTGTTCGAGCTGGCGCACCCGAGGCCGGGAATGAATGTGCTGGTGCACTCGGCGGCGGGCGGGGTGGGCAGCGCGTTGTTGCAGCTGGGGCGCATCGCCGGGTGCCGGATGGTGGGCGTGGTGGGCGGCACGCACAAGGTGGAGGCGGCGAGGGCGCTGGGCGCGGACGTGGTCATCGACAAGAGCCGTGAGGATTTGTGGAAGGCCGCGGAGGCGGCGTCACCCAGGGGCTACGAGGTGGTGCTGGACGCGAACGGGCCGTCGACGCTGAAGGACAGCTACCGGCACCTGGCGTCGCCGGGGAAGCTGGTCATCTACGGGTTCCACTCGATGCTGCCGCGCACGGGTGGCAAGCCGAACTACGCGAAGCTCGCGTGGGATTGGCTGCGCACGCCGCGCTTCGACCCGCTGACGCTGACGAACGACAACACGAGCGTGCTCGCGTTCAACCTGTCGTACCTGTTCGAGCAGCGCTTCGTGCTGGAGGACAGCATGGCGCGGCTGCTCGCGTGGGTGGAGGAGGGGAAGGTGGTGTCGCCGAAGGTGACGACCTTCAAGCTGGATGACGTGGCCCAGGCGCACCAGGCGCTGGAGTCCGGCACGACGGTGGGCAAGCTGGTGCTGGTGCCGTGAGCGGCGGGCTTCAGTCGCCGGTGCCCTGGCTCCCGCGCTTGGGAGGGAAGGGCCCCAGGGGAAGCAGCTTCGCGGACAGGCGGGTGACGTCGCTGTCCCCCTACCCCGGGGAGGCATTGCGCCGGGCGTCTGGCGTTGTGAGGCCAAGGGTCTGGAATCGGACGGAGGTGTGAGGACCGGGATGACGCTTCTGGAATGAGGGGCATCCGGAGGGGGCGGCTCGCGTCGCTCGTAGGATGTCGGAAGCAGGCCGGCAGTCCCTCTTCGCTCGAGCCTCCTGTGTCGCCGGCCCCAACCCCGGGGGCTGACATGGTGAAGCGTATCGTGAGTGCTGTTGTCACGCTGTGGTGCGCGGGCGCGTCGACGTCGTGCCAGAGTCGGGACCACGAGGTCGTGGAGATTCCCGTGGACCTGTCACCCGGGCCCGCCATCCAGGACCGGGCGGACTGGGAGCCGGTGCCGCTGGCCGCGTGCAAGCTGAAGCCTGGGATGGAGCGGCTCCCGGCCTGTGGAACCGTGGAGTCCTTCGACCTGTCAGGCTGCGACCTCCAGAGCCTGAAGGGGCTGAAGCGCACGGGCAACTACAACATGCGCTTCCATGGCGTGGACATCGCGACGGATGACTCGTGGCAGTTCATCGGGGTCGACGACTTCTCACGCTGGGCGCCGAGCCCAGGGAACGACCATCCGCTGTACAACGTCGACCCGGATACCTTTCCAGACGGGACGCCCTACCACTTCGCCATGGTGGGCTGCACGGCGCCGACGGGGGACCACGTGACCGGCTGCATGGCGACCTGCACCGAGAGCGACGCGCCGCAGGTCTACACCTGGGAGGCCCGACGGATTCAGTGGCTCCCTGGAGAGGCGGAGTCCTCCGGAGGGCTGGAGCTCGTCGGCGAGGCGGGCGGGCACAGCGGGCGGGCCGTGGATGTCTATGTCACGAAGGAGCACGCCTATGTCGTCTCCATCGACGACTACTTCCTCGGGGCCGGCGCGCTCCAGGTCTACGACGTGAAGGACCGCAAGGCGCCTCGCCTGGTGAAGTTCATCCAGTTCCCCGAGGACTCCTACTGGAACGGTGTGTGGGCGAAAGGGGATGCGCTCTACGTCGCCAGCGGAGACCGGGGCGTGCTGGTGTTCGACATCACCGACCCAGCGAACCCACGGTTCCTGCGCGACCTGTCCGGAGGGGCGCGCGCCGACGTGCACACCCTCTTCGTGGACGGCGACCGGCTCTACTCCGTGGTGCTCAGTCCCGGTGGGGAGGTGCACATCCACGACGTGAAGAATCCGCGCGAGCCGGTGCTGCTCGGCCGCTACCGCGACTCGACCGTGAGGGTGGTCCCTGGCTCCTATCCGCATGACGCCACGTCCCTGAACCATCGCCTCTTCGTCAGTCACATGCGCGGAGGGTTGATCATCCTCGACGCCGCGGACCCGGCGAACGTGAAGCGGCTGGGCGCGTACACGTACCCACGCGCCACGAGCCATGCCTCGCGCGTGGCGTACTTCAACAACAACCTCATCGCCTTCGAGGGGGGAGAAGACTGGGGTGGCCACCTGCGTGTGCTCAACCTCAATGACCCGGCGAACCCCACGCTCATCGGCGAGTACCAGCTCCCCGGTTGGGCCTCCATCCACAACATGGAACTCAAGGGCTCACGGCTCTACCTCGCCCACTATCAGCACGGCGTGCGCGTGCTGGATGTCTCCAAGCCTCGGGCGCTCCGGCAGTTGGGCCACTTCCACACGATGCGGGAGTCGGACCCGAACCGGGGGCTGAACTTCTGGGACGGCGCCATCGGCATCCGGCTCCCGGGTGATGGCTACGTCTACGTCGTCGACACGACGCGCGGGCTGCTCATCTTCCCGGAGATTTGAGCGGGAGGGGTGCTCGGCTACCGTGCGGGCCATGCCCATCGTCCACGACTGGCTGGCCCGACGCGCGGCCCTGGACCCCGACCACCTCGCCCTCGTCGACGCCACGCAGGGCGGACGTCGCAGCTCGTATCGTGAGTGGGACGCCCGTGCCTCGCGCACGGCCGCGTACCTGCATCACGTGCTCGGTGTCCAGCGCGGCGAGCGCGTCGCGGTGCTCGCCCACAACCGCGTCGAGACGCTGGACCTGCTCTTCGCCTGCGCGAAGCTGGGCGCCATCCTCCAGCCGCTCAACTGGCGCCTCAGCGCGCCGGAGCTCTCCGGCATCCTCATCGACGGGGAGCCGGCCGTGCTCGTGTATGGCTCGGAGCTGCGGGCCCAGGCCCTCGCCGTGCGCGAGGATGCGCCCTTCGTGCGCCACTGGCTCACCTTCGACGCGCCGGGCGCGGACGAGCGGCACTTCGTTTCCGAGCGGGACGCGGCCCCCGAGTCTCCGCTGCCCGCGCTGGAACTGGAGGCCGAGGCGCCGTGGGTGCTCTGCTACACGGGCGGCAGCACCGGCGTGCCCAAGGCCGCGGTGCTCACCCATGGCTCCATCGCCGCGAACGCCGTCAACACGGTGGTGAGCTGGGGGCTCACGTCCGACGACGTGGCCGTGCTCAACGCGCCGCTGTTCCACACGGGAGGACTCAATGTCTTCACGCTGCCCCTGGTGTACGTGGGCGGCGCGTCCGTGGTGTGCAAGGGCTTCGAGGTGGAGCAGGTGTTCGACCTCATCGAGCGCCGCGAGGTGAGCCTCTTCTTCGGCGTGCCCACCATGTTCATCGAGCTGCAGCGTCACGCGCGCTTCGAGGCGATGGACTTCTCCCGCCTCAAGCTCGTCGTCAGCGGCGGCGCGCCGTGTCCGCCGCCCGTGTTCGAGCGCTTCTTCGCCAAGGGCGTGGCCTTCAAGACGGGCTACGGCCTCACGGAGGCGGGGCCCAACAACTTCTGGCTGCCGCCCGCGGACGTGCGCCGCAAGCCCGGCTTCGTCGGCGTGCCGCTGTTCCAGGTGGAGGCCCGCATCGACGGCGAGCATCAGCCCGGGGACGTGGGAGAGCTGCTGCTGCGCGGGCCTCACGTGTGCGCCGGTTACTGGCGGCGTCCCGAGGAGACCGCGCGCACCATCGTCGATGGCTGGCTGCACACCGGCGACCTGGCCCTGCGCGACGCGGAGGGCTGCTTCAGAATCGTCGGCCGCCACAAGGACCTCATCATCTCCGGCGGCGAGAACATCTACCCCGCCGAGGTGGAGAGCGTGCTCGCCGGACACCCCGACGTCGCCGAGGTCGCCGTCATTGGCGTGCCTGACGCGAAGTGGGGCGAGACACCGCGCGCGCTCGTCGTGCCTCGCGCCGGGACGACACCCACCGCCGAGTCCCTGCTGTCGTTCTGCGAGGGACGACTGGCGCGCTACAAGACACCGCGCTCCGTGCGCTTCGTCGATGCGCTGCCGCGCACCTCCGCTGGCAAGGTGGACCGTCGCGCGCTGTCCGCCTCGCATGGTCAGCCCTGAGCGAGCGCCCATCGTCTGACGCGTCTTGCCTCCGTCTCGGGCGAGCACCCATCGTCTGACGCGTCTTGCCTCCGCCTCGTGCGAGCACCCATCGTCTGACGCGTCTTGCCTCCGCCTCGGGCAGGCGCCCTCCGTCTGACGCGTCTCGCCTCCGCCTCGTGCAGGAGCCCAACCTCTGACGCGTCTTGCGTCCGCTTCGTGCGGGCGCCCACTCCATGACGCGTTTTGCCCGATGCATCCGGACCGCGGGCCTGCTCCCGAGTCGCGCGCTGGATGTGTGGGCAGACGTCTCAACGGGGCGCCGACCCTCTGAATTATTCCACTGAGTGGAGAAACATGGCCGCTCGGCAGTTCCGTCCAACCTGCGTGATGTCCTGGACTTTATTCTTTGTCCGGCAAAAGTGTCGTGATTTTCTGTAAATACTTGAATTGATTGACTCGGGTCACAAATCCCGCTTCCGATGGTCCGCGAGGCGTCGTGGACGCTGGTGTCCGCGTGCGCCGGTCCCCCGTTCAGAAAGGAAGCCCCCGATGAACCGAAGACTGCATGCGCTCCGGACCGCGACGGCGTTGTTCACCACCCTGACCCTCCCTGGCGCCGCGCTCGCGGCGAGCGAGGACGTCTCTCCCGAGGTGCTCACCGCGATGCAGCGGGACCTGGGGCTCACCGCCGAGCAGGCGCGACAACGGCTGGAGACGGAGGCGCTCACGGCGCGCGCGGAGCGGACGCTGAGGAGCGAGCTGGGCGCGTCCTTCGGCGGCGCGTGGCTGAACGAGGCGGGAGACCGGCTCGTTGTCGGCGTCACCACCGCCGCGGGAGAGCAGGCGGCGCGGCGCGCGGGCGCGGAGCCTCGCTGGGTGACGCGCACGGAGCGGGAGCTGGACGCGCTCAAGGAGGCGCTGGACCGGGGCGCGGACGTGGCCAGCAAGGACATCCATGGCTGGTACGTGGACCTGCCCACCAACAGCGTGGTGGTGCTGGCCCCGGACGCGGCGGTGGTGAACGCGGAGCGCTTCGTCGCGGAGAGCGGCGCGGCCGACAGCGCCGTGCGTGTGGTCATCTCCCAGGAGAAGCCCCGCCCCTTCTACGACCTGCGCGGCGGTGACGCGTATTACATCAACGGCAACACGCGCTGCTCCATCGGCTTCCCCGTGGCCGGAGGCTTCGTCACCGCGGGCCACTGCGGCGGGGTGAACTCCTCCACCCAGGGCCACAACGGCGCGGGCCAGGGCACGGTGCGCGGCTCCTCCTTCCCGAACAACGACTACGCCTGGGTGCAGGTCAACGGCAACTGGGCCTCGCAGCCGTGGGTCTACAACTACGCGGGCGGCAACGTCATCGTCGCGGGCTCCGCGGAGGCGGGCATCAACGCGTCCGTGTGTCGCTCCGGCTCCACCACCGGCTGGCGCTGCGGCGTCATCCAGGCGAAGAACGTCACCGTCAACTACGACGTCGGCCCCGTGTACGGGCTCACGCGCAGCAACGCGTGCGCGGCGGGCGGCGACTCGGGCGGCTCGTTCATCTCCGGCAACCAGGCGCAGGGCGTGACGTCGGGCGGCTCGGGCGACTGCTCCACCGGCGGCACCACGTACTTCCAGCCGGTGAACGAGATCCTCTCCGTCTACGGCCTGTCGCTCACCACCAACGGCGGCGGGGGCCGTGAAATCGTCGGGCTCGCGGGCAAGTGCATCGACGTGGACCACTCCAACACGGCCAACGGCACGGCCATCCAGCTGTGGGACTGCAACGGCTCCAACGCGCAGAAGTGGACCTTCCACGGCGACGGGACGCTGCGCGCCTTCGGCAAGTGCATGGACGTGACGTGGGGCTCCACGGCCAACGGCGCGCTCATCCAGCTCCACGACTGCACGGGCAACCCCGCGCAGCAGTTCGTCTTGAGCGGCGCCGGGGACCTGGTCAACCCGCAGGCCAACAAGTGCGTGGACGTGTCGGAGTGGAACACCAACAACGGCACGCGGCTGCAAATCTGGGAGTGCGCCGGCACCGCGAACCAGAAGTGGTACCTGCGCTGACCTGCGCCTCCCCGGAGCGCCGGGCCGGACGGGACGGCGGATGCCCGTCCGGCTCCTGGGCGGGCGGAGTCGTCCTGTAACAAATCGTCATCCGGGGGACGCACCCCGGACACATCCCGGTGCCACCGTTCGAAGCGTGGCCCGGGAGCTCGACTGCCCTCGCTGGACCCGGCTGGAGCCCGGCGAGCGGCGACAGACTCCTCCCGCCTGCTCCCGGGCCACCGCTCCGCTGTTACCCTCCCGGTGGGAAGGTCCGCGGAAAGGCAGGAGGCTTGGAACCCATGGAACAGCTCAGCCGTCCCTCGCTGGAGGAGGGCACCATCCAGGTCCTGCTCGTCGAGGATGACGAGCGGCTGGCGCGGCTCACCGCCCGCTACCTGCAGGAGCACGGCCTCGTGGTGACGCTGGCACACAGCGGCTCCGACGCGCTCGTCGAGTCCAACCGCCACGTGTTCGACGTCATCCTCCTGGACCTGATGCTCCCCGGCCGCGATGGCCTGGAGGTGTGCCGGGATTTGCGAGGCCGCACCGACGTCCCCATCATCATGGTCACCGCGCGCGGCGAGGAGGCCGACCGCGTGCTCGGCCTGGAGACGGGCGCGGACGACTACCTGGCCAAGCCCTACTCCTCGCGCGAGCTGCTCGCCCGCATCCGCGCCCAGGTGCGCCGCGCCCGGGGCAAGGTGGGGCCTTCCTCCCAGCCCGTGCAGGCCGGACGGCTGATGATGGACCCGCGCAGCCTGCGCGCCACGCTCGACGGCCGCGCGCTGCACCTCACCACCTACGAGTTCAGCCTGCTGCGCGTGCTGGCCGAGCGCGCCGGTCGCGTGCTCAGCCGCGAGCAGCTGCTGGATCTGGTGAAGGGCAGCGCGGACGAGGTGTTCGACCGCTCGGTGGACGTGCACATCTTCCGCCTGCGCCAGAAGCTGGAGGTGGACCCTCGCAACCCCCTGTTGCTGAAGACGGTGCGCGGCGCCGGCTACATGCTCGCGACCGGAGAGGAGTCGTGAGTCGTCGTCCGCGCACTCCCGGCCGCCTGCTGTTCCGCATCTACCTGGTGGGAATCGCCCAGCTCGTGCTCGTCGTCGCCACGCTGTTCGCGGCGCGCTCGTTCGTCGTCGACAAGCCGCTGCGGCACGGCTTCATCCGTCACGCCGCGTACAACATCCGCGAGTGGGAGGAGCTGCTCGAAGACCCGGTGGCGCTCCAGGCCTCGCTGGACCGCGCCGCGCGGCTGCTCGAGGCGAAGGTGACGCTGCGAGACGCGTCCGGTCGGCTCATCGCCACCAACACCTCCGCGCCCTCGCCCGAGCTCACCCCCGTGGAGCTGGACGAGCTGACCCTGCACGGCGAGCTTCTGTCGCGCGGCCGTCCGCCTCACTCGCTCACGCTGCCGATTCCGGAGGGGGGGCCGCTGGAGGCGTACGCCACCATCATCACCCGTCCCCCCGAGCCGCCGCCGGGGAACACCGCGCTGGTGGTGTGCGCGGTGCTGCTGTCCACGGCCATCACCTCGCTGGCCTTCGCGCGCACGCTGGCCCGGCCGCTCCAGCGGCTCGCTGAGGTGGCGCGCGCGCTGGGCGAGGGGAAGCTGGACACGCGCACCGGCATCCGGCGTCGCGACGAGCTGGGGCAGGTGGCGGAGGCCTTCGACGAGATGGCCTGTCGGCTCACCCACCTCTTGCGCTCGCAGAAGGAGCTGCTGGCCAACGTGTCGCACGAGCTGCGCACGCCGCTGGCGCGCATCCGCGTGGCCCTGGACCTGGCGGAGGAGGGCAACGCGGAGACCGCGCGCGAGATGCTCTCCGACATCACCAGCGACCTGGCCGAGCTGGAGCAGCTGGTGGATGACGTGCTCACCGCGGCGCGGCTGGACCTGGCCACGGGGAACGCGGGCGTGGGCGCGCCGCCGCTGCGCCAGGAGCAGGTGGAGGTCCAGAGCCTGGTGGACAAGGCCGCCTCACGCTTCCGCACCGCGCGGCCGGGCCGGGTGCTGGATGTGAGCGTGGAGGGCTCGCTGCCGCCCGTGGAGGTGGACCCGGTGCTGCTGCGCCGCGCGCTGGACAACCTGCTCGACAACGCGGGCAAGTACTCGGAGCCGAAGAGCCCGGTGCGGCTGCGAGCCCAGGCCGCGGGGACGCCGGACACGCTCTCGCTGGAGGTGGCGGACGAGGGCATCGGCATCGAGTCGGAGGACCTGCTGCGCGTGGGCACCCCCTTCTTCCGCACGGACCGCAGCCGCGCCCGGCGCACCGGTGGCATCGGCATGGGCCTGGCGCTGGCCCGACGCATCGTCGATGCACACGGCGGCACGCTGACGCTGGAGAGCCAGCCGGGCGTGGGCACCACGGCGCGCATCCTGTTGCCCCTGCCTCCGTCGGAGCTGACTACAGGCCGACGTGAAACGTCGTCACCGCCCGCGCATCGTCGTGGCGCGTGAGCGTCACCCGGGCCGTGGGCGCGCCGCTGTGCTGGAAGGCGAACGTGAGCAGGCCCCGCATGAAGTGCGGCGGGTCCGCCCGGCGGCGGGGGTGGTCGAGGAACTCCCGCACCGGGTACAGGCTCAGCTCCCAGCCCCCGTCGTCACCCGTCGGCGTCACCGACGCGTCGAGGAAGTTGTTGATGGAGCGCAGCGAGCGCGCGAGCCGCAGCAACATCTTCTCCGGGCCCACCACCTGGGCGAAGTCCTGCAGCGCCGTGCCCAGCCGCGCCTGGATGAACGCCTGCCCGAAGCGCAGGCCCAGCTCGTACTCGGCCTCCTCGCGCTCCAGGTGGGGCAGGGTGGTGGCGGCCAGCAACTGGATGCTCTGCGGCCACACCGCGCAGGGGTAGGCCGTGTGCAGGGGCCGCAGCGCGAAGATGCCCTGCCGCTCCAGCGCCTTCTGCGTGAGCTCCGTCAGAGGGGCCGCCGCCGACAGCAGCGTCTCCAGCGCGTATCCGAACACCACGGGCTCGCGCCCGGGGGCCCGCGTCAATGCCAGCGCCATGTCTGCTACCTCCATGTGGGGATGAAGGACGTCCATCCAGGTTGGAGCAGCAGACTGCCCGGCGCGGCTGTCCCGGGCGTTGCGCGGGTGTGAAGAAAGGTTAACGCCCGGAGCTAAGGGGGCCCGCCCAGGGTGAAGCGGGAGGCCAGCTCCTGGAGCCGTCCCGCCCGGGCCCGCAGGTCCTCCACCGAGCGGGCGATGCGCTCCACGCCCGACACGGACTCGGCCGAGCGCTCCGACAGCGCCTGGATGCGCTCGGCGATGGCCTCACCGGAGGAGGACTGACGCGCGTTCTGCTCCGCCAGCGCCTCCACGCGCTCGCCCAGCTCCTTCACGCCGGACAACAGCCGCGCCAGCGCCTGCGCCGCGGCGGACGACAGGCCCATGCCCTCGTCCACCTTCGACGTGCCCCGGCGCATCAGCTCCACCGCCGCGGTGGTGTCCGCCTCGTGCTTCGTCAGGAGCACCTGCACCTGGTCCGCCGCCTCGTGCGTGCGCTCCGCCAGCTTGCGCACCTCGCCGGCGACCACCGAGAAGCCCTTGCCGTGCTGGCCCGCGCGCACCGCCTCGATGGCGGTGTTCACCGCGAGCATGCGCGTCTCGTCCGCCACCGCCTGGATGAGCTGGAGCATCCGCGACGTCGCGCGGCCGGAGGCCTGCAGCTCCTCCACCGTGCGCGCCGAGCGCTCCACCACGTCGACAATCTCCACCATCTTCCGCGACGCCTGGTCCACCGCGGCGCCGCCCTCGCGCGCCACCTGCCCGTGGCTCGACGCCGAGCGCGCCGCCACCCGCGCGTCCGCCGCGCCCAGCGAGACATGACGGCTCATCTCCTGGACGGCGCTGGCCGCGCGCTCCAGGGACTCCGCCTGCTCGCGCGTCGTGCGCGACAGCCCGTCCGCCGAGACACGGATGCGCTCCGCGTCCGCCGCCGTGTCACCCGCCGCCCGCGTCAGCGCGCCCACCACCTCGCCCAGCCCCGCCACCATGGTGTTGAACGCGCCGGTGAGCTGGCCCACCTCGTCCTCCGTCCGCGCCTCCACGCGCACGGACAGGTCTCCGCGCGCCACCTGGTGCGCCGCCAGCGCGAGCGCGCGCACGGGCCTCACCACGCGCCGCGAGACGTACACCCCCGCCAGCGCCGCCAGCACCAGCGCCCCGCCCACGGCGATGAGGATGCGCTGGCGCACCGCCGCCACCTCCCGGTCGATGTCCTCCACGTACACGCCCGTGCCCAGCACCCAGCCCCACGGCTCGAAGAGCTTCACGTAGCTCTCCTTCGGGATGGGGTCCGGCGAGCCCGGCCGCGTCGCCTCGTAGCCCAGCGCGCCCTCGCCCCGCGCGCGCACCAGCGCGACGATGTCCGAGAACACCGCCCGCCCGCGCACGTCGCGGTAGCCCTTCATGTCCTGCCCCACCATCTTCGGCAGGTGCGGGTGCATGACCAGCCGCGTGTCCAGGTCGTTGACCCAGAAGTACTCCACCTGCGAGTAGCGCAGCGTCGACAGCAGCACGGACGCCTGCCGCTGGGCCTCGTCGCGCGTCAGCGTGCCCTCGCGCTCGCGCGCCTCGTACATCCGGAGGATTCCGTACGCCGTCTCCACCGCCTGCCGCAGGCCGCGCACCCGGTCCGCGTGCAGCTGCGCGCGCAGCTGGGGCAACACGTAGCCCAGGATGGCGACGAGCAGCGGCAGGGCGACCACGCCCATCGCCACACAGAGCTTCACCAGCAGGTTGCGCCGTCCGAGCGCCATCGGCGCGCAAGACTAGTCCTCCCGCCCTCGGCGCGCGCGACTCCCACGGTCGTCCCCCCGTCGATTGCCACCGGTGGTCCCAGGTCTCATCGTCCCCGGCGCACGCCGTGTGTGGCAGGGCGAGCGTCGCGGCCCGCCTGCCTGCCCCGGTCCGCCGCCACACGCGGGCGATGACGGGGCGACGCGTCCGACAGGGGATACAACCTTGCGGGGTGGCCCTGGCGGCAGGACTCCCAGGCACCGTAGGAAAATCGACGCCCGACGTCTCAGGTCGTCCCCTCCCAGGGCCTCTCCCCCCGACTTCGGGGTGCCGGGTTGAGCGTGGAAGACAGCTCTTCCGTCGAGAGAAAGGGGCGGGTATCGAGGTACTCGGAACCCCGAAAGTCTCCCTCTACAGCGGTGACCCGCTGGGTGAACAACCTGAGGCTGACCCGACAAGTTCTGTCTGTCTGCCTCTATACGTCCTATGCCAGCGGCCAAACGTTTCGGGTCGGTAAGGCATGGACAAGAAACTGGCAACCACCATCGGAGCGGGAGCAAGAGCCGCGCGGTCCCGGCTGGAGCTCACCCAGGCTGACGTGGCCGAGCGCATCGACGTGGCCACGGAGGTGTATGGGCGACTGGAGCGCGGCGGCATGCTTCCCAGCGTGCAGACGCTGCTGAAGCTGTGTCACGAGCTGCATGTCTCCGCGGACGAGCTGTTGGGGCTCGCGTCGCAGGGCGTGCAGCCCTCGCGCGTCAGCGAGTCGTCGTCGTCCCCACCCGAGCGGCCCGAGGTGCGCCGCCTGCTTCGCACCGTGCGTCAGCTCGAGGCCCCCCACGTGAAGCTCCTGGGGCTGGTGGCCAACGCCCTGGGCCGGCGCTGAAGCGCCCCGCCCGAAGCAGTGAAGGGCGCCGGCCCGCGCCCACCCCCGCCTCCCTCACAGATTGGACAGCAGGCGATCCAGCTCGTCGGGCTTCACCGGCTTGACGATGTGCAGGTCGAACCCCGCCTCGAGCGCGCGGTCATGTCCCTCCGGCCCGCCGTAGCCGGTAATCGCCACCAGGCGGATGTCGCGGCCGATGCGCATGCGCAGCTCCCGCGCCACCCGGTAGCCGTCCAGCCCCGGCAGGCCGATGTCCACCAGCGCCAGCTCCGGCGGCTTCCTCACCGCCAGCTCCACGCCCTGCAGGCCGTCCGGCGCCACCTCGACGTCGTGGCCCCACAGCTCCAACAGCTCGCGCATGGCCTGGCGCGCGTCCGGGTTGTCCTCCACCAGCAGGATGCGCCGGCCCCCGCGCGACACCGTGTTGACGGGCGGCGCCAGCGACACCTCGTGCACGTGCAGGAGCGGCAGCCGCACCACGAACTCGGCGCCCAGGCCGGGGCCGGGGCTCACCGCCTGCACCTGTCCGCCGTGCAGGTGCACCAGCTGGCGCACCAGCGTGAGGCCGATGCCCAGGCCCCCGCGCGTGCGCTCCAGCGAGGTGTCCGCCTGCGCGAACAAATCGAAGATGCGCGGCAGCACGTCCGGAGGGATGCCGATGCCCGTGTCGCGCACGCGCACCACCGCCTGCGCCGTGCCGTCCACGCCCTCCTTCTCCACGCGCAGCGAGATGTGCCCGCTGTCGGTGTACTTGGCCGCGTTGTCGAGCAGGTTGGTGAAGACCTGCTCCAGACGCGTGGCGTCGCCGCTGATGAGCAGCGGCCCCTCCGGCAGCGACACCTCCAGCCCCAGCCCGCGCGCCTCGGTGATGGGGCGGATGACCTGCACCACCTGCAAGAGCACCGCGCGCAAATCCAGCCGGCCCGAGCGCAGCTCCACCTTGCCTCGGGTGATCCGGCTCACGTCCAGGAGGTCATCCACCAGCCGCGCCAGGTGGTTCGTCTGGCGGTGGATGATGCCGCGCATCCGCGCTTCCTTCGTGTCGTCCGTCGGCTTGCGCTCCAGGATGCCGATGGCCGTCATGATGGCGGCGAGCGGGTTGCGCAGCTCGTGCGCGAGCATGGCCAGGAACTCGTCCTTGCGCCGGTCCATCTCCGCCAGCTCGTCCGCGCGCCGGCGCGCCGCCTGCTCCGCGTGCCGCAGCCGCAAGAGCGAGCGCACCGTGGCGATGAGCTCCGAGGACTCGAAGGGCTGGGTGAGGTACGCGTCCGCGCCGCCGTCCAGGCCGCGGGCCTTCTTGTCGGACGTGACGAAGGTGGCGGACGTGTGCATCACCGCGATGGCGGCGGTGTCCGGGTTGGCGCGCAGCCGCGCGCAGACCTCGTAGCCGCTGATGTCCGGCAGCTTCACGTCGAGGACGACGACGTCCGGGCGGTGCTGCTCGGCCATGAGCAGCGCGGACATGCCGGTGGCCGCCTCGATGACGTGGTAGCCCGCCATCTCGAGGATGCGGTTGACCAGGTATCGGTTGGCGTCGTCGTCGTTGACGTTGAGGACGGTGGCCAGTCGAGGTTCAACCACGGCGCCCCTCCTGTGGGATGTGAGAGCCCAGCCCCGCCTTGGCCAGCGCGTCGCGGATGCGACCGATGGCCACCTCGCGGCTGAGCGTGTGCTTGGAGAGGATGGCCGCCGTCTCGTTCGCCAGCCGCACCCGCTCGTCCTCGCGCAGCTCGTGCGAGGTGTGGAGGATGACCGGAATCTCCCGCGTGCGCGGGTCCCCCTTCAGCTCGTCCAGCACGTCGAAGGCGGTGATGTCCGGCAGCACGAAGTCCAGGAAGATGAGCTGCGGCACCTGCTCGCGCGCCAGCCGCACGCCGTCCTTGCCGCCCGCGGCCTCCAGCAGCACGTAGGGCGTGTCCTTGAGCAGCTGCTTGAGCAGGTAGCGGTGCACGTCGTCGTCGTCGATGATGAGCACCCGCTCCACCGGCCCGCTGCGCGCCAGCTCCTGGAGCTTCTTCTGCAGGCGGACCTCGTCCACCGGCTTGAGCCAGAACTCGTCCGCGCCCAGGGCGCGCGCCTTCTGCTCGCGGTCCGTCACCGTCACCACGAGGATGGGGATGTCACGGGTGGCCTCGCCGTTCTTCATCTCCGCCAGGAAGTTCCAGCTCGTCTCGCCCTCCAGCATCACGTCCAGCACCATGGCGGCGGGCCGCACGCGCTGGAGCACCCGGCGCGCGTCGTCCGTGCTGCGCACCGGCAGCACCTGGAAGCCCGAGCGGGCCAGGTACTTCTCGTAGAGGAACAGGGTCTGCCGGTCGTCCTCCAGCACCAGCACCGGCGCGCGGCTGGTGTCCAGGTGCTGGCTGCGCTCGGACAGCCCCGCCATCTCCGACACTTCCATGTGCACGCGCGGCAGGGTGATGGTGAAGGTGGAGCCCTCGCCGGGCGCGCTCTGCAGCGTGAGCGTGCCGCCCAAGAGCTCCACCAGCCGGCGCGCCAGCGGCAGGCCCAGGCCCGTGCCCTTCACCTTGCGCTGCAGGTGGCTGTCGAGCTGGGTGAACTCCTCGAAGATGCGCTCGTGGTCCTCCGGCGCGATGCCGATGCCCGTGTCCTTCACGGTGAAGACCACCGTGTCGCGCGGGCCCGGCGCCGCGCTCACCGTGACGTGGCCGGCCTCGGTGAACTTCAGCGCGTTGGACACCAGGTTGCGCAAGACCTGGCTCAGCCGCGTCTCGTCCGTCTCCAGCTCCAGCGGCGTCTGGGGCTCCACCAGGCGCAGGTCCACGGGCGAGCCCGGCGGCAGCATGGGCTTCATCATGCCGCGCAGCGCGCTGAGCAGGTCGTGCACCACGAAGCGGCTGTGGCGCAGCGTCGTCTTGCCCGCCTCCACCTTGGACAAATCGAGCAGGTCGTTGACCAGCTCGAAGAGCGACTCGGCGGAGTTGCGGATGAACTGGACCTGCTTCTCCTGCTCCGAGGACAGCGGCCCGTTGATGGGGTTGAG
Organism: Myxococcus sp. XM-1-1-1; assembly: GCF_020037095.1. Classification (NCBI taxonomy): domain Bacteria; kingdom Pseudomonadati; phylum Myxococcota; class Myxococcia; order Myxococcales; family Myxococcaceae; genus Myxococcus; species Myxococcus sp. XM-1-1-1. Next base: position 7,858 of record NZ_JAIQDH010000038.1, on the reverse strand, counting down.
CAGCACCTTGGACAGGCCGAGGATGGAGTGCAGCGGCGTGCGGAACTCGTGGCTGACGTTGGCGACGACGCGGCTCTTGATTTCGGCGGCGCGGTGCAGCCCCTCCGCCTTCTCGTCCAGGGCCGCGTGCAGGCTCCTCACGCCGCGGTTGGACTCCTCCAGCTCGCGGTTGAGCCGCATCAGTTCGTCCGCGCGGCGCTTGAGCTCGCGGCGCTGGGTCTCCGCCTCGCGATGCAGCGCGGACAGCTCGCTCATCGTCGTGCTCACCTGCTCCAGCGCGTTGCCGTAGTCCTCCGGCACCAGGCTGCCCACCAGCAGCACGCCGCCCTCGTGCGGGCGCGCGCGGAAGGCGAACGTGGTGGGCGTCTGGCCGCGGCACAGGATGAGCTCCCAGCCCTCAACGCGCTCGTCGCGCGCTTGGATCAACAGCCGGTCCACCTTGTCCTCGGTGCCCTGGGCCGCCAGGGCCCGCAGCGTCTTGCCCGGGACGGCCTCCAGCACGCCCTGGGCGCGCGCGTCCACCCAGGTGAGCACGCCCTCCGCGTCGCACATCATCGCGACCTCGCGGCTCAGCTCGTCCACGGGGGGGCTCTTGTCGGGAGCGGAGAGTCTCATGAGCGGGTCTCCTCCCACGAAACACCCGCGGTGGCGAGCAGCGCGCGCGCCTGCGGATGCCGGCCTCCCAGCACCGCCTTCAACATCCCCAGCACGGTGGGGAAGGCGAGCAGGCCGAAGCCCCGCCGGGGCCAGAAGCCCACGTACCAGCGCACGTGGTCCGCCATCAGCTCGGGCTTGTCCGCGTCCAGCGCGTCCGCCAGATATGAAAGCTGGAGTCTCAGCTCTTCCTCCAATCGGGGGCGGTCCTCCTGGGTGAGGTAGAGGGCCAGCCGGGCAGTGGCGGCACGGGATAGTTCCGCCGCGTCGTCTTGCAGGGTGCGTGAGGGACCTTCCGGGTAGCGCAAGGCTTCCCGGGCGGCGCGCACATGCTCGTACGGCTCGGTGCCGGGGCCCCACCCCTCGGCCTCCAGCGCGGAGGCCAGCCCGGCGAAGTTCGCGTCGAGATGGAAGGTGGACATTCCCCGCGACACCAGCAAGGTGCGCAGCCAGCGCGCATAGCCCTCCATCACCGAGGGGCGCTGCTCGTCGAGGGATTGCACAAGGTAGCGCACATGGAAGCGCGCATCCTCGTCGCCGAAGCGGCGCGCGCGCTCGGGGCCGTAGCGCGCTTCCCAGAAGGGGTCTTGATACATCGGTTCGACGGAGGCCTGGGCGATGGCGTCAGCGCGCGCAGCCAACTGGCGACTGGGTTTCTCCATGCGTTTTCCTCAAACTCCCAGCGTGCGGCACGCGGACGAGACGAGCTCGCGCGCGTCCTTGCCGTGGAAGGTCACGTCGAGCTCCTTCTCCAGGCCGGGGGCCCATCGGAAGGCGTGTCCGCCGACGGCGATGGGAAGGTGGGGGGCGACTTCTCTGGCGGCTTCCACCGCGCGGCGCAGCGCGGGCAGGTGGTACGACATCGTGACGGACAAGGCGAGCAGGTGCGGCGTCTGCTCGCGCAGCATGCGCGCCAGGTGCTCGGGCGGGACGTTGGCGCCCAGGAAGCGCACGTCGAAGCCCGCCATCTCCAGGAAGTCACTGGCCATGCGCGCGCCGACTTCGTGCAGCTCCCCCTCCACGCACGACACCATGACGACCTTGCCGTTGGGCGGGTCGCGGGGCAGGTGGCGGTAGAGGTGGGCCAGGGCGAGCTGGGAGACGGCGGTGGCCAGGTGCTCCTGGGCCACGGAGATGACGTTCTCCTGCCACATCCGGCCAATCTCGTACTGGGCCTGCTGGATGACCTCCAGGTGGATGAGCTGCAGGGGGATGCCCCGCAGCAGACCGTCATCCACCAGCAGGCGCAGGGCTTCCTGTCGGTTGCCCGCGAGCTGCGCCGCCAGGTAGCGCGTCCTGAGCTGGGTGAGGGCGTCTTCGGTCACAGGGGGCGCGAGCTGCCGGGGGCGTCGAGTTTCGGAAAGTAGTGACGGGAACCTGCCTCGATACAGTCGAGTACACGCGGGCGGGGGTGTTTTCATCGACAACCTGACACTGAACGCTCGGGAAGACGAGCGCTCGTGAAGCCGCCCGCCCTGTAGATTTTGCAGGTGGCGCGGGCCCATCGGGCTTCGCCGGCGGGGGGAATCGGGATAGGGAAACCGGAGCGCGAAGAGGCCGGTGACACTTTCGCAAGGCACTGGTGTTCCCTTTCGCGGAACGAGGGAGGCGCGACGCCGGTGTCTATCGATGTGGAGGCCTACTACCGCCGCTACGGCCCCCAGGTGCTCCGGCGCTGCCGCTTCCTCCTGCGTGACGAGGAGAAGGCCGTGGACGCCATGCACGACGTGTTCGTGCAGCTCTTGCGCTACCAGGGGGCGCTGAAGGACGCCGCTCCCTCCAGCCTGCTGCACCGCATCTCCACCACCGTGTGCCTCAACCGCCTGCGCGGCGCCCGGCGCCGCCCGGAGGACCGCGAGGACGAGCTGGTGCTGCAGATCGCCTCCGCGGACGACACCGAGTCGCGCGCGAGCGCGCGGGGCATGCTGGACCGGCTGTTCGGACGGGTGCCCGCGTCCAGCCGCGACATCGCGGTGCTGCACCTGGTGGATGGGATGACGCTGGAGGAGACGGCGCGCGAGGTGGGCCTGTCCGTGTCCGGTGTGCGCAAGCGCCTGCGCGCGCTGACGTCCGTGTTGCAGGAGCTCGAGCTGGAGGCCGCATGACTTCCCCCCAACGCACCCCGGACTGGCTGCTGGAGCGAATCCTGCTGGGCGAGCTCCCCCCGGAGGAGCTGGCCGCCGCGCGCGCGCGGCTGGAGTCGGAGCCGGAGGGCCTGGCGCGCCTGGCCGCGCTGGAGGCCGACACGCGCGCCACTTTGGAGCGGCTGCCCGCCGAGCGCGTGACCCGCGAGGTGGATGCGCGATTTCGCCGGGGCGCCGGGCGTCGTGCGACTCGTCCCGCGTGGCTGACGCCCGCGATGGGGCTGGTGCCGGTGCTGGCGGCGCTCGCGCTGTTCATGGTGGTGAAGCCCGCGTCCCGGCCCTCGGACGGCGTGGAGGCACCGGTGGCGGGGTGGGACACGGAGACCACGCGCTCCAAGGGCCTGAAGCCGAAGCTGGAGGTGCACCGCCAGCGGGGGCAGGCGGACGAGGCGCTCCAGGACGGCGCGCGCGCGTCGCCGGGAGACGTGGTGCAGCTGGCGTACGTGGCGGCGGGCCGGGCGCACGGCGTCATCCTCTCCGTGGACGGGCGGGGCGCCGTCACGCTGCACGCGCCGGAGCACGGGGCCCGGGCCGCGGCGTTGTCCCCCTCTGGCACACAGCGGCTGCCGGGGGCCTACGAGCTGGATGACGCGCCGGGCTTCGAGCGCTTCTTCCTGGTGACGTCCGACGCGCCCTTCGAGGTGGAACCCGTGGTGGAGGCGGCCCGGCGACTGGCGGCGTCGGCCGGGGCCGACACCGCGTCGCTCATGTTGCCCGAGGGCTTGACGCAGGTGTCCTTCACCCTTCAAAAGAAGGAGTGATGAAACCCCGAGCCCTTCTCGCACTGTGGCTGTGGGCGGGGGCGGCGGTCGCCGATGTCAGGGCGGCGCGCCCCCTCGCGATGGAGGAGGGTGAAGGTGCGTTCGCGCAGTCGGCGGACCCGGGCCCCGAGCCCGAGCGTCGCGGGCTGCGCAAGGGCAACGTCCACATGGAGCTGTGGTCGAGCGACATCCAGCTCGCCAACCTCGCGGTGAAGCTGGGCGGTGGCCCCTTCTACCTGACGCTGCTGGCGGGCATCGAGCCGGGCAGCCGCGACGAGGCCCGCTTCAACTTCGGCCTGGGCGTGGGCGGGCACATCGTGCTGTCGCACCGCTTCTGGCTGGACCTGGACGTGACGGGCGGCGCGGTGCAGCCGGTGCAGAAGCCGCTCGAGGGCGACGGCGGCAACGTGCTGGGCCAGCTGCGCCTGATGCTGGGCGTCCAGGTGATGCCGCGCTTCGCGGTGTTCGTCGGCCCCACGTACAACGCGTGGCTCGTGTGGGGACAGCCGGACTTCGCGTCGGTGACGCGCATGTCCGTGCGCGAGAGCCACCCGAAGGCCGACAAGCGCTTGCAGCACTGGCCCGGCCTCCAGCTGGGACTGCACTTCTAGTCGGGCTACTCCACCTTGCTGGCGCGCAGCACCGTGGCGTCGCCCGCGGGGCCCGCCTTGGCGCGCGTCTCCAGCGTGGCGCGGATGCGCAGCCCGCCGCTGGTGGTCTGCTGCATGAGCGACTCCATCTGCTGCTCGTTGCCGCCCGTCACCGCCGTCAGGTCCAGCTCGTGGACGGGAATCGCGTCCATGCCCGGCTTGTCCGCCAGCACCGCGTTGTACGAGGGGCACGGCGGCGCGATGCACCGGATGCCGCTGTCCGTGACGATGTAGACGGCGCTCTCACCCGGCTTGGCCTCGCCGCCGTTGGCGTTGGAGGGGGGCGGGGCGATAGGGGTGCCGCTGCGGTCATTGTCGGGGGCGGCGTTCTCCGCGGCCGGGCGGGGGGCGCCCGGGGTGGGCGTACCCGGCTCGCCCGTGGCCGACGACGAGGAGGCGGACGGCTTGCTGCAGCCGGCGGCGAAGCCCAGCGCGAGGGCGGCGAGCAACAGCGGGCGGACGTTCATGGGAAGGCTCCGGAAGGCGGGAAGGCACCCAGTGTCCATCGCCCCCGGCGATTGGGCCAGTCTCCCGTTCACCCGGCTGACTGGCGGTCAATTGGACTGCCCGTGGCTGAATGCCCGTACAGGGCGGGTAGGGTGGCTGATGTGCTTCAGTTGACGTCCTGGCGCTCGTGTCCAGAGTGCTTCTGGCGCGTTGACCCGCCTGGACTCACGGGCTACATCGACCGCCTGATCGGCCCCTCCGGGGGCCGGGATTCAAGGACGACCTCCGATGGAATTCCGCATCGCCGCCGACGAGCTGAAGAAGGCCCTCTACCGCGCCCAGGGCATCGTGGAGCGCAAGACGACGATGCCCATCCTGGCCAACGTGCTCGTCAACGCGACGAAGGGCGGCATCACCGTCACCGCGTTCGACCTGGACATCGGCATCGTGTCCGAGCACCCCGCCGAGGTCATCAAGACGGGCGCCGTCACGCTGAGCGCCAAGTACGTCTTCGACATCGTGCAGAACCTGCCGGACGCGCAGGTGACGCTCAAGAAGCTGGCGAACAACTACGTGGACATCGCCAGCGGCTCCGCCCACTTCAAGATTGTCGGCATGGCGGCGGAGGAGTACCCGAAGCTGCCCAAGGAGGAGAACGCCCCGCTGGTGCAGGTGGGCGGCAACACCCTCCTGGAGATGATCAAGAAGACCCAGTTCGCCATCTCCAGCGACGAGACGCGCTACATCCTGAACGGCGTCTTCTTCGAGCCGCAGGCCAGCGGCAAGGTCCGCATGGTGGCCACGGACGGCCACCGGCTGTCGCTCATCGAGCGGGAGCTGACGGGGGACTTCAAGCTCAAGAGCGGCGTCATCATCCCGCGCAAGGGGTTGATGGAGCTGAAGCGCCTGTTGGACGAGGCGCCGGACGCGGAGTGCCACCTGGGGTTCGCGGAGAACTCGGCGCTCTTCAAGAAGCCGGGCCTGACGATGGTGATGCGGCTCATCGACGGGCAGTTCCCGGAGTACCAGCGGGTGATTCCGAAGGAGGGGGAGAAGGTCGTCCTCGTTCCCAAGGTGCGGCTCCTGGAGGGGCTCAAGCGCATCGCGCTGTTGTCCGCGGACAAGAGCAACGCGGTGCGAATCGGGCTGGCGGAGAACAAGCTCATCATCACCGCGAGCAACCCGGACCTGGGCGAGGCGCGCGACGAGGTGGAGCTGGCGTACCAGGGCAAGGACATCACGGTGGGCTTCAACGCGCGCTACCTGATGGACGTGCTCGCGGTGACGGACACGGACGAGGTGAGCTTCGAGCTGGGTGACGAGCACAGCCCGGGCGTGCTGCACGCGCCGGGGGACCGCACGTTCACCGCGGTGGTCATGCCGATGCGCGTCTGAGTCGGCCACGGCCGGCGTCTCGCCGTGCGAGCCCATGCGTGCTCCGCCTTCGGGGTGGGGTCGCATGGGCTTTTTCGTGGGCGCGAGGGCGGGGTGCTCGCGCGGAGGTGCGTGCGGGTTCGAGCCGCGCTCGTCCGGCGTGAGAGGACGCGGACTGCTCCGCGCTTGCTTGGGCGAGGAGTCCGAGATCGAGAGCGGCTCGTCCGGCGTGGTGCGCGACGAGAGGGCGTGCTCCACACGCGCACTTGGGCGGGAGGCCTCGCCCGAGCGCGGCGCGCCGGATGCCTCATTCTGGACGGGGAACGCGCGGGGCGCGCACTCGGGAGGGCGGGGCGCGGTCCCGGGTGACACATCGTGCACGCTCTTCCGAGGAGAGAGGGGCCGGGGGGCCTGCGAGATGAGGGCCGCGCTTTTATAGTGAGGCCGTGGCCACGCACCCGGACGACCTGCGCGCACGACTGGAGGACCGCGCGGACCTCCTGGAGGCCACGCGCCTGCGCTACGTCGCCCTGCGCGGTATGTTGGATGCCTTCTTCTGGAAGGACCGGGTGCGCGCGCACTTCGAGCTGCTGCGCGAGGTGGCGCAGGTGCAGCCCGAGGTGGACGCCACGCTCGCCGCGCTCCAGCGTCGCGCCGCCGCCGAGAGCTGGCCGCGCGACGCCGCGCCCATGAAGTTGATGGCGGAGGTGACACGGCTGCGGGACGCCGTGCGGCAGGTGGCCCGGAAGCGGCTGCCGGAGGCGGAGCGCTCGTCGTCCCTGGGCGAGATGTTGCTGCGGCTCGAGGAGGTGGTGCTGGAGGCGGGGCCGCTGCTGGGCCGACGCACGTGGGCGCGGGCCATCGAGTTGTTGCCCCGGAACCTCCCGGAGCTGCGCGCCGCGTGCGCCGCGGCCGAGGTGTTCGAGCGCGTGTTCAAGCGGCCCACGCGGCCGGGGGCCCTGCCGTTCAGTGAGGCGGAGGCGGATGAGCTGCGCCGTGCCCTGCCGCTCGCGGAGTCCGCGCTGGGGGCGCTGTGGGCGCGGCTGGAGCACTTCGACACGAGCGGGCGGGTGAAGGAGTTCCTGTCGCGCCGGGCCTCGCGCACGCCGCTGCATGCGCCTCGGAGCGGGCCGGAGCTGGTGCTGCATGCGGCGTTCTGGCACGGCGTGGCGCGAGCGAGGTTGCGCGCGTTGCTGGAGGAGCGACTGGCGCCGGTGTCCCCGCTGGAGACGGAGGTGCCCGCGCTGCTGCCGTGGATTGCAGCGCGCGAGGCCGCGTCGGGCGGCGAGGCGAAGCTCAGCGCCGGTGAATCCTTCGACGAGGGACGCGCGGGCCTGTTCGAGCTGGCCGCTGAGCTGGCGTCGCTGTCGCACGAGCGCCCCACGGGCGCGTGGAACGAGGAGGCCGCGTGGACGCGGCTGTGGAGCGCGGCGCAGCGAGCACGTGACGAGGGCGGCGCGGACGTGGAGCGACTGCGCGATGCCCTGCGCCTGTTCGTCATCCTGCGCGGCACGGAGCAGACACCGGCCCGACTGTTCTCTCCGTCCCGCGCGTCGCCGCGTGCCTCGGAGGAGCCGGGGCGCGATGTGCGGGACATGAAGGACCTGCCCGCGCTCGTCCAGGCCGCGAGGCACGCAGCCACTCGGCGCGGCTGAGTGTCGAGCCTGGATGAGGACGAGCGTGCGCCGTGGTGCTCGTCGATGCGGGCGCCACGTCGCGATGTGCTCGCTACGCCAAGATGTACTCGTCGATGCGCGCCACGTCGCGATGTGCTCGTCGGTGCGCGCCACGTCGCGATGTGCTCGTCGGTGCGCGCCACGTCGCGATG
>NZ_JAIQDH010000037.1:0-79856 GCF_020037095.1 Myxococcus sp. XM-1-1-1 | reverse complement strand
GAGTCGTGGGGCGCTTCGCGGGTGCGGCACGCTTGCGCTTGGCGTTGCTCGTCGGGCGGCGCGCGGTGGTGCACGGATATGCTTGGTGCGTCGTGGGGCGCTTCGCGGGTGCGGCAGGCTCAAGCTCGGCCTTGCTCGTCGGGCGGCGCGCGGTGGAACACGGACATGCGTGGTGAGTCGTGGGGCGCTTCGCGGGTGCGGCACGCTTGCGCTCGGCGTTGCTCGTCGGACGGCGCGCAGGGTGGAGCACGGGCATGAGCAGTGAGACACAGGGTGCCCTGCCGGTGCGGTGGGGCCCGCGCGCGCAGCCGCTGGAGCCGCTGGCCGTGGTGGGCGTGGGGGACGTGGCCCGTGCGCTCGCCCGGCGCGTGCTCCTGGCGGATGACGCTCGGCTGTCCACGTGGAGTGGTGTCGCGGGACGGGGTGTGCTCGTGCTGCTGGGCGCCTCCGAGTCCCTGCCGTGGGTGGATGGCGTCACGTACCTGGGGCGAGACGTCTCCGCGCCGTCGCTGTTGCTGCCGTGCGCGCTGGCTCCCGAGGTGCTGGTGTCCGTGCTGGAACGGGCGCTGCTCTCGCGCGTGGAGGTCGGTGGCACGCCGTGGGCCGTGTTGCCCTCGGGGCCGTGGTTGCTGTCCGTTGCGTCGGCCCGGCCGGTGCACCGCGCCACGCTCGCCGCGTGGCTCGCGGACGAGGAGGGCGGGGCTTCATGAGCGCGCTGCCTCCCTCCCTGAGTCCCTGGGCCGAGTCCCTGTCGCTGTTCCCCGAGCCCCTGTCGCTCCACGTGGGCGCGTATGTCGCGCGACTGGCGGCGGCCGTGGGTGGGATGCGCTCGCGCTCCAACATGGAGGGCGGTGAGCCCGAGGGATATGACGGGCTGTCCCGGCGCGGCTCGTTCGACCGACTGCTCGTCAGTGAGTGGCTCTGGGCGCTGGAGGCTCCCGAGGAGCTGGTGCGTCGCGCCGCCTTCGGAGAGCTGTCGTACCTGAAGCCCTCGTTCCGACAGCCGCAGGGCGCGCGTCGCACGGTGGTGCTGCTGGACGCAGGGCCGGACCAGCTCGGCAACCCGCGCATCGCGCACCTGGCGCTGCTCATCGTCATGGCCCGCCGCGCCGAGGCCGCGGGGGCGGCGTTCACGTGGGGGGTGCTCCAGGCGCCTCCTCCGAAGCAGCGCCCGTACTCCGAGGTGACGTCGTCGCTGGTGTTGTCCTGGCTCGGCGCGAGGGACCTCGCGCCGCCAACGGAGGAGCAGCTCGCCGCGTGGCGTGAGGCGCTCGCGCTGGAGGCCACTCCGGAAGATGCGTGGCTCGTGGGCGATGCCCGGCTGGCGCGGCTTCCGAGCGCACGCGGGTTGTCTCGCGTGGAGGTGGGCGAGGTGATGGAGCCTGGCGAGCGCAAGCTCCAGGTGGACGTGCGCCCCGCGTCGCGTGAGGCGCGCTCGGTGGTGTTGGAGTTGCCGCCCGCGGACGACTGCGTCCGGCTCCTGAGAGACCCGTTCCAGGCGCGCGTCGCGAAGCCCGTGGTGCGCCTGTCCGAGGACCGGCCCACGTCGTTCCACTTCTCCGCGGAGGGCCGCCGGCTGGTGACGTTCCACGCGGATGGCAGTGTGTCCGCGATGGCCATCCCCGCCTCGCCGACGGCCACCCTCCCCAAGCCCCGGCGCATCAAGGTGAAGCCGAACCAGACGGTGCTGGCCGCGGGCTGGCGTCCGAATGGCGGGCTGCTCACGTTGATGGAGCGCGAGGACCGCTACGTGCTCCACGGCACGCTCTCCCAGCCGCGCATCCACCGGGGCGTGGGGTCGGCCGAAATCATCGGCGGCTGGTCGTCCGGCTATGCGCCCACGTTCCCCTCCGCGACCCCGGGACCGGGGCGCCTGTTCTCCTGGAGGGACCGGGGCCGTCACGAGATGGTGCTGCTGCTGACGCGCACCGGCGGGCTCTTCCTCGTGTATCGCGTCGAGGCCGAGCAGCGCATCGAGATGGTGGCGCTCGACTACCCGGTGACGGCGATGGTGGAGGTGGGCAACAAGCTCGTCTACATCCGTGGCGGCGCGAAGGTGCCCGTCAGCTCGCGGCTGGAGCGACTGAGGCGTGAGCCCTGGCAGACGGGGGACGCCGGCAAGCCGGTGTTCGTGCTCGCGCCGCAGGAGGATGCGCCCGCGCCTCCGCCCCGGACGTCGCTGCACGTCATGGGCACCTGGGACGCCGAGGACGTGGTGCTGAACGTGAAGCAGGGCGAGGCCTGTTTCGGTTGGGCGAGTGATGTCCCGGTGGTCCAGGGCATGGGGCTGCTCGCGGCGCGACACGCATCGAATGTGTGGCGCATGTTCCTCGCGGACCACCAGGTGGACATCACCGTGCCGGAAGGGGCGCGGGTCGTGGGCGTGGGCGTGGGCGGCTGTCACGTCGCGGAGCACCAGGTGGGACTGTTCGTCCTGGCCGCGGACCAGCGCACGCTCCTGTGGCTGACGGAGAAGCGCGAGACCGTGTTGAGGAAGGCGTCGGATGTGGTGACACACGCCGAGGTCAGCCACTCCGCGCCGCTGCTCGCGTGGCTGACGCGAAGTGGAGAGCTGGTGGTGATGGACCTGACGATGGGGCGGGTGCTCTACCGCGCGACGACGGGAGGGATGTGATGCGTCCTTCTCCCTCGCCACGTCAGCACCTGCATCGGGGCACGGTGAGCGCCGTGGCGTTCTGGTTCGACCCGGTGCTGCTCTCGGAGGACGAGGCGCGTCGGCGGGTGATGTCGCTGTGGGCGCCGGGGGCCTCCGTGCTGTGGGTCGCCAACGGGTACCTGCTGCGGCTGCCTGTCGCGCGTCGCTGTGACGCGGGGACGAGTCCGGGCCTCGCGCTCACGCTGGAGCGAGGGGTGCTCGTCTCGGCGCCGCTGTCGTCCGCGGAGTGGGAGCGGGTGGAGGCGCGGCCGGGTTCGCTCGTGCTCGTGCGAGGAGGCCGGGCCTGTGTGCATCCGGTGACGGGCGCGCTGCCGGTGGATGTGGCCTCGTGGCTGGACGTGTCGGCGTGGACGGCGGTGCCCACGCGGGGACTGGGTGCGCCACCGGCCCCCGTGGTGTCCGTGGTGGAGCCGAAGGCGCCGCTCACCCGGGCCTTCTTCGGCTCCGCGGTCCCCGAGCTGTCGACGGAGGCGAAGGAGGTGCTGGCGCGCATGCAGGGGCGCGTGGCGGAGGCGCCCGCCACGGTGAAGCCCGTGGGGTGGAGGGAGCGACTGCGCGCGGCGTTCGGACGGGGTGGTGCGATGGCGCGTGGTGGCTTGCTGTCGCGGTTGCGCGCGGCCCTCGGACCGGGGGATGAGGCGCGGCCTGGTGGGTTGTCGCGGCGCGGGAGCGATGGTTCAGGAACGCGTCCTGGGGTGTTGTCGCGACTGCGCGCGGCCTTCGGGCGAGGAGAGGGCGCTCGTCCAGGTTCGAGGTCGAGCTCGTCCGCCGCCAGGCGTGAAGGTTCGGCGGGGTGGTGGAGTCGGCTTCGCGCCGCGTTCGGCGGAGGTGCTGACGGCGCGCAGGCACGTGATTCGGCGCCGCGGGCCCGGTCCTCCGGTGGGAGCACGGACGGCTGGCTTGGCCGGTTCACCGCATGGCTCGGGAGCGGTGGCACCACGAGCGACGGCGCGCTCACCTCGGGAAAGCCGTCCTGGTTGGGTCGATGGTTGTCGTCCCTGTTCTCCACCGTGGAGGACGCGCAACCTTCGGGCACTCGCGCCCAGGCTCCGGGGCCGCGTCCCGCTCCTCCGAGCCCGGGTGTGTTCTCGCGCCTGTCCCAATGGCTCATCCACCAGTCTCCGCTGAGCCAACTGCTCCTGCGTCGCAAGGCGGAGTACCTGCGCCGCCTCTTCGAGATGTTCGAGGACGGGGACCTGAGAGAAGCCCTGCGCCACGCCGTGCCGCTGGGCGGAGGCGCCCCCGATGCGAACACCCGCGAGGCGCTCGGACTGCCGGGGCCTCGCGAGAAGCTCACGCTGCAGCTGGGGCCTCGGGGGCCCGCCACCACCTTCGCGGGCGGCGAGGACCTCTACGAGGCGCTGCGCCAACGCTACCGCGCGGCCTTCCAACGCTTCGAGCGCGAGGGCCGCATCGACGAGGCCGTGTTCGTGCTCTCCGAGCTGCTCGGCGCGCACCTGGAGGCCGTCGCCTTCCTGGAGAAGCACGGCCGCTTCCAGCTCGCGGCGGAGCTCGCCGAGGGCCGCGCCCTGGGCCCCGGGCTCGTCGTGCGCCAGTGGTTCCTCGCGAAGGACCCCCAACGCGCGGTGGCCATCGCCCGGCGCAGTGGCTGTTTCGCGGACGCGGTGCTCCGGCTGGAGCGCACGCACCCCGAGGAGGCCCGCGCGCTCAGGCTCCTCTGGGCCCAGGACCACGCCGACGCGGGCAACTGGTCGCAGGCCGTGCAGGTCATCTGGCCCGTGGTGGAGAAGCGGGAGCTGGCGCGCGGGTGGCTGGAGCGCGGCGTCGAAGTGGGGGGGCCCACCGGTTCGCGGCTGCTGGCCCGCTGGGCCTGCGCGTTCCCGGATGGCCTGTCCTCCACGCGCGCTCGCGTGTCGGCCCTGCTGGATGACGAGACGCCCCAGGGCGGCCTGGAGCGGCTCGCCTTCGCCGAGGCCCTGTCACAGGAGTCCGTCTCCGCCATGCGCGCGACGCTGCTCCAGCCCACGGTGCGCGCCCTGCTGAAGGACCGCGCCGCGGGCCGCGCGCACGTCACCGTCGACCTCCTCGAGCGACTGCTCAAGGAGCTGCTCGACGGCGCCCTGCGCGCGGACCTGCCCACGCTGCCCGCGCAGCGCCTCCCGGCCTGGGGCTCGGACCCGAAGCAGCCTCCCGTCGTCGCGTCCGCCTCGCTCGCCGACGCGGGGACCCACTTCGTCCACGACGCCGTGGCCCTGGCTGGCGGCCGCGTGCTGCTCGCGCTGGGGGAGGCGGGCGCGGTGCTGCTCAACGCCGAGGGCCGCAGGCTCGCGCACCTGGATGTCCCCGCCTTCTCGCTGGTGGCCTCGCTTCACGCGGACCGCGTGCTGGCCCTGGCGCCCCGGGGCGAGCTGTACCGCGTGTCCCGCGTCGACGTGATGGCGCGCACGGCCACGCACTGGTGCGACCTCGCCATGGAGAGCTGGGCGCCCACCTACGACGGCGGGAGCTGGTTCGTCGTGTCCGGCCACACGGTGATGATGCTGGACGCCCAGGCCCCCGACGCGCGGGCCCTGTGGCGCGTGGCGGAGGTGCCCGGCACCGTGCGCTCCCTGGCCGCGGACGACGCGTGGCTGAGCTTCGCCACCAGCCACCTGGAGCGCTGGACGTACGAGCTGCGCAACGGCCCCACGCTGCGCGCGCGTGGGCCGCTGGTGTCGGGACCGGCGGAGGAGGTGCTGGGGCTGCGCTCCTGCGCCCTCACCCCGGACGGCGAGGCCCGCGCGGCCGTGCTCATGGTCGACGAAGGGCCGCTGTTCCGCCGCGTCGACTGGCTGTGGCTGCCGCCCAACATCCCCCGACAAGCCACGCCGTGGGTCTCCGAGGCCGGGCTCGGTGAGCCCGTGCACCAGGTCCTCACCTCGACGTGGCGCGCGGAGGTGGTGCGCTGCGTGGAGGGCTGGGACGCGCGACTGCTCGATGCCCGGGGTGTCCTGCGCGCCCGGCTCACCCTCACCTTCGAGGGAGACACGCCGCCGCGCGTGCGGCTGGGAGGCTCGACGCTGCTCGTGTACGACGTGCACGGCCGCGTGCTGTGCCTGGACCTGGAGCACGGCGCCGTGCGCCACGTCGTCGCCGCGTGACGACAGGGACGCTCAGGAGCGGGTGAGCAGGTCCGGCGGCACATCGACGGAGGTGGCGCGCAGCACGCGGGCCTCGTCGTCCACGTCCAGCACCACGCGCACGCCCTCGACGGAGACGAGCAGCGCGGGAGGTGTGCCCGGCAGCGCCATCAGCCACGTGGACGCCATGGGCAGCTCGGAGCCCACCAGCTCCGCGGCGCGCAAGAGGTGCATGCGGACCGAGTGTCCCACCGGCGCGGGCAACAGGCGCAGCGGCAGGGACACGTCCTCGCGCAGCTCCAGCGAGTACGCGCCGGCCGGCTCGCGCGAGGGGAGCGCCGCCGCGAAGCGCAGGCGCGAGCGCACCGCGCCCATCATCGACTCGGGCGTGGGAGGCTTGTGCAGGTAGCCCACCACGCCGCCCAGCGGCACCTCCTGGCCGTGCAGCGCCTCGGAGAACATCAGCACGTTCAGGTGCCGCAACCGCGCATCCATGCGCAGCTGCCCGTACAGCTCCCAGCCATCCATGCGGGGCAGCATCAGGTCCAACAGGATGAGGTCGGGGTGCCCGGCGCGCGGGTGGGTGCGCAGCCAGTCCAGGGCCTCCACCCCGTCCGAGGCGTGGGTCACGGCGACGCCCTCCGCGTGGGCGGCGTCGGCCAGCCGCTTCCGCCAGGAAGGGTCATCCTCGACGAGGAGGAGATGGCGTACGGAGTGAGACATGAGGGACGGGGGGGAGGAGACCCGTTCTCATTAGCGCGCGCCACCTTTTCGCGCTCGCGGCCGCCGAAGCCCGTCGTTGGCTGGAGGACAGCCTGGCACCTGACGCGCGGCGGCTCGCGGGGAATCCAGATTCGCGGAAGTTGGAAACGAACGAGTGCCTTGGACCCCAGGCACGTCTTGTTCCAGGGGGCCGAGGTGGTCAACCTGACATGGACCATGGCACTGCGACTCCAGCTCATGCCCGAGGCCTTGTGTACGCTCTGCGAGTGTTCCGCGCCGGTCCGGCAGCAGCTCCAGGGGGAGCTGGCCGCGCTGGCCGCGGGGCTCCCGCTGGAAGGTCCCCTGTCTCCGGGACAGGCGGGCCTGGTGGTCCTGGGTTCGGGCTTCCGGGTCCATTACCTGCTGGAGCAGGAGCACCGCCTGCTGCGGCTGACGGAGGTCACCGCGCCCACCTCCCCGTGGGGGTGAGAGACAGGGCGTGAAGTGTGGGCTGGATGGCGCAAGCCATCTCGGCGGTTGTCCGGGCTCTGTGAGTGACCTAGACCCGGGGCACCCCCTGTGCCCGGAACCCCACCCCGACACGCCCTTGCCCATCCCCCTGGCTGACTTCCTGCTGAAGAACCGCGACGCCATCATGTCGGCCTGGGAGGTGGAGGTGCGCTCCATCCCCGCCGCCCAGGCGCTGGCGGGCCCCGCGCTGCGCAACGGCCTGCCCCGGTTGCTGGAGACCATCGCGTTGATGATGCGCGAGCCCCGCCCGGAGCTGGCCTCGGGGCTGGGCGCCATCAGCGACCACCACGCCCTGGAGCGGCTGGGCGAGGGCTTCGACCTGCGTCAGGTGGTGGTGGAGTACCGGCTGTTGCGCTCGTGCGTGCTGCGCCTGTGGTCCTCGCGCGGGAGCGCCACGCCGCGGCCGGAGGAGGAGCGCATCTTCCACGAGGCCATGGACGAGGCGGTGGCCGCGTCCGTCAGCCGCTACACCCGCGCGCGCGAGCGCACGCTCCAGGCGCTGGACCGCATCAGCGCGGCGGCGCTGGGCAGCCCCGACGTGGCGGGCTTCCTGCCCCGGCTGCTCCAGGTGCTGCGCGAGACGGTGGTCGCGGTGGACGTGGCCGTGGTGCTGCTGCGCGAGGGCGATGACCTGCTGCGCGTGGAGAGCGCCGTGGGTGAGGGCGTGGACGTGGGGGGCCGCGTCCCGGTGGGCCAGGGCTTCGCCGGCACCATCGCCGCCACCCGCAAGCCCCTGCTGGTGCACGACGCGAGCCGTGACGTGCGCGCCCGCTCGGACGTGGTGCGCACCTCCGACGTGCGCGCGCTGTACGGCGTGCCGCTGGTGCTCGACGACGCGCTCATCGGCGTGGCGCTGATGGGCAGCCGCGCCACCAGCGAGCTGTCCGAGGAGGACTTGTTGTTGTTCCGCGCGATGGCGAACCGGGCCACCGCGCTGCTCGCGCAGGCGCAGGCGCACGCCCGCGAGCGCGAGGCCCACGAGGAGGCGGAGGTGTCGCTGGGGCGGCTTCGCGAGAGCGAGGCGGGCCTCAAGCGCTGGGAGGAGGTCTTCTTCCGCCTGGGCGTGGGCGTGGTGGTGGTGGCCGGCGAGCACGACGTGCTGCTGGACGTGAACCCCGCCTTCGCGCGCATGCACGGGGCCACGCCCGAGGAGCTGGTGGGCAAGCCGCTGGAGACGGTCATCGCCCCGGAGGCGCGCGGCATGCTCCCGCGTCACGCGGCGGCGGCGCGCTCCAAGCCCTCGCACGAGTACGAGTCCCTGCACCTGCGCAAGGACGGCAGCCGCTTCCCCGCCTTCACCCACGTGACGGCCTTCCGCGACGAGACGGGCAAGGTGTCCCAGCGCGTGGCCACGGTGATGGACATCACCCAGCGGCGCGCGGTGGAGACGGACCGGCAGCGGCTCTTGTCCACCATCGAGTCGGAGCGCGCGCGGCTGGCGGCGGTGCTCGAGCAGCTCCCCGCGGGCGTGGTCATCGCGGACGCGGCCAGCGGCCGGCTGGCGCTCGCCAACCGGCAGGTCTCCACGCTCACCGGCCGCCCGTTCCAGCCCATGTCCAACGTGGACGCCTTCGCGGGGGACTACGGCGCCTGCCACCTGGACGGGCGCCCGTACGCGCCGGAGCAGTGGCCCCTGTCGCGCAGCCTGCGCACGGGCGAGGTGGTGCAGGGCGAGGAGGGGATGCTGCGGCACGAGGATGGCCGCTCGATGACGGTGCTCGTCTCCAGCGCGCCCATCCGCGACAGGGACGGGGACATCATCGCGGGCGTGGCCACGCTGACGGACGTCACCGAGCGCCGGCGCGCCCAGGAGGCCGCGCTGCAGGCGGCGCGCTTCGGTGAGCGGCTCATCGCCATCGTCAGCCACGACCTGCGCAACCCCCTCAACGCCATCCACCTGTCCACCACGCAGCTCTTGCACAGCGAGGCCCTGCCCGAGCGCGAGCGCCGGCTCGTCACGCGCATCGCCCGCTCCAGCGCGCGGATGACGCGGATGATTTCGGAGCTCCTGGACTTCACGCGCGGCCGGCTGGGTGGCGGCATCCCCGTGCATCGCACCGCGGGGGATTTGCGCGCCGTGGTGCGCCAGGGCGTGGAGGAGCTGGAGGCCGCGTGGCCGGAGCGCACCCTGCGCGTGGCGGGCGGCAGCGGGCGCTACGAGGGGCAGTGGGACGCGGACCGGCTGCTGCAGGTGGTGAGCAACCTGGGCGGCAACGCGCTCCAGTACAGCGCGGCGGAGGTGCCCGTCACCCTCACGCTGACGGACCAGGGCGACACGGTGGTGCTGGAGGTGCACAACCCGGGCGAGCCCATCTCCCCGGACGCGCTGCCCCACCTGTTCGACCCGTTCCGCCGCGCGGGCCACAGCCATCAGGGAGGCGGCAACAGCGGGGGCCTGGGCCTGGGGCTCTACATCGTCGAGCAGGTGGTGAAGGGCCACGGGGGCCACATCGAGGTGACGTCCACGCAAGAGACTGGCACGGTGTTCCGGGTGACGCTGCCGCGCGCGCCGCCGGCATGAGGCAGGGCGGGGGCCTCCTTCAGCCCTGCGTGCTCACCACGCGGGCCAGCGTGGCGCGCAGCTCGGAGAGGTCCACCGGCTTGGGCACGGTGCCCTGGATGCCCTCGGGCAGGGCCTGGTGGTTGCCCGCGCCGGAGACGACGACGACGGGCAGCTGCTTGAGCCGGTCATCCTCGCGCACGTGGCGCATCAGCTCCCAGCCGCTCATCACCGGCATCATCAGGTCCAGCAGCACCGCGTCCGGACAGGGCAGCCGGGACAGGCGCTCCAGCGCGGACTGGCCGTTGCCGGCCGTCTCCACGGCGAAGCCCTCCAGGGTCAGGAACTCCTCCAGGAGCTCCCGACTGTCGACGTGGTCTTCCACCAGGAGGACGAGGCTGGGCGTGCACATGGAGACTCAGCCTCGTACCGGCGTCCGACATCCGCCAGCCGCGGCGCGTCGAGACGTCCTCGCGTGGACGTCCCGGGTGTCCGCCCGTGAACATCGGGCGATTCGGAGGTGAGCGAAGCTCAGCTCGCGGGGTCCTCCTCCGGCAGCAGCCTGTCCTCCAGCACCTCCTCCGGGGACTCGCCCGCCTGCACGCGCAGCGCCGCGTAGCGCAGGCCCGTCACCTCCGCGAGCGCCTCCGCCCGGCCGAAGACCAGCCCCGCGCGGCGCGCGTACAGCCGCAGGGCCCGCGCCAGCTCCGCGCCCGTGGAGAAGCGCTCCTCGCGCGCCGGCGCCAGCGTGCCCCTCAGCAGCGGCTGGAAGGCCGCCGGCACCGAGCGCAGCGCGTCCTCCAAATCATCATGGCCGTAGGCGCGGATGCGGCGGCGCAGCTCCCGGGCGGCGGCCAGGCCCACCGCGTTCTTCATGGCGTCCTCCAGCGCCTCGCCGGCGTCGGACGGCGGCTGGGTGAGCGCGCGCTCGTGGCGGTGGCGGCGCTCGGCCTCGAAGCGGTCCGCGCCCTCGAAGAGGTGGCGGCCGGTGAGCAGTTGCAGCAGCACCAGCCCCAGGCCGAACAGGTCCGCGCGGCCGTCCAGCGGCTGGCGCGCGACGTGCTCGGGCGCGGCGTAGGCCAGGCTCACGGGGGGCGCGGCGCGCGCGGCGTCCCCGGAGAACACGCAGGTGGCGGCGCCGAAGTCGAGCAGCTTCACCGCGCCGTGCTCGGTGACGAGGATGTTGTGGGGTGCCACGTCGCGGTGGACCACGCGCAGCGGGTGGCCGTGCTCGTCGGTGAGGGTGTGGGCGTGGTGGAGCGCCTCGGCGATCTCGGCGGCGACGTAGAGCGCGAAGCCCTCCGAGAAGGGCAGGTGCGAGCGGGAAGACGCCTCCAGCAGCGCGTCCAGCCGGTGGCCGGGCGTGTGCTCGAAGACGAGCACCGGCGTGTCGTCCGGGCCCTTGAGGTGGTGCACGGAGACGACGTTGGGGTGGTGCAGGAGCGCGGTGAGCCGGCCCTCCTCCAGCAGCCGGTGGATGGCCGCGGCGTCCTCGCCCAGCGGGCGCTTGATGACCGCGTAGCCGCAGAAGTCCGCCTCGTAGCGACGACGGGCGAGCAGCAGCTCCCCATGGTGCGCGGCCCCCAAGGACCTCACGAACTCATACGACGCGCGGCCGGAGCGCAGCAGGACTTCCGGAGGCATGGAGGCGTCGGACGACGGGGGCGACATGGTCGGCTCTCCTTGCGACGGCGATGGGCCCGATGGGCCCGTGGGCGCACCGTGAAAAGTATGTTCGTCCTCCGGCTGGAAGTCACCCCATGGGTAGTGCGTGCCCCGTCCACCGCGGCCGGCTCCCAGCGTCCGTTCCTTTCGCGCGCCATCCGTCCGCTGACGGTGGAGCCCCTGCCCGGGGTGGTTCCTGTTTCCGACCTTGAACAGTTTGGGGCCGAAGTCTTGATTTTCAGTTTTGCGAATGGGAGGTGTGAGGTGGGCTCCGAGGGATGTCCAGGACCTGGGAGGGCGGCCCCGGATGGCCAGGGAAGTCCAGCGGTGGACGCTGGACGTCCCAGGTCGGATGGAGCGAGGTCCACCGAGGGGCGGCGGGGGGAGGGCGGTGGACGCGCGAGGCCGGGGTGGGAGGGGTGGCGGGAGGGCTGGACCCGGGTCCGAGGACTACCCGGCGTATCGGTATTTCGCCTGATGACGTGGTGGGTTATAAGCCGGTCCGGACACACGTCCGAGGGAGGCCTGAGGCGGTGCAGGCCGGGGCCTCGGTCCGAACTCACAAGGTTGACGCGGTGAAGACCCACCCTGCAGGTTCCTCCACCCCTCGCAAGTCGTCCCGCGCGTCCAGCAAGGGCCGACCGAGCGACCGTGCCCGTCAGTCGCGTCAGCAGCTGGAGCGGCGGCTGGCGGTGAGCGTGGGCGAGGAGGCCCGCTCGGCGCGGATGCGCGCGGGGCTGACCCAGGCGGACGTGGCCGAGCGCATCGGCATCGCCGCGGAGGTCTACGGGCGGATGGAGCGCGGGAAGATGATGCCCAGCGTGCCCACGCTGTTCCGGCTCTGCCTGGCGCTGCGGCTGTCGGCGGACGTGGGGCTGGGGCTCGTGACGGCGGCCTCGGTGGGGGCGGCGCTGTGGGAGGAGGACTCGCGGGACAAGGACCACCTGCCGGAGATGCGGCGCCTCTTGCGCACGCTGCGGCGCATGTCCCGCGGACAGCTCAAGCTCGTCAACCAGGTGGCCGCCGCCATCCTGCCGCAGCGCTGAGCGTCAGCGGCTCGGCAGGCAGAGCGTGTCGGCCGGGCAGCGCTCGGGGAGCGGTGCTCCGGGGCGCACGGACTCCCCCGGGTGCGTGGGCGTCTCACGGGGAGCCCGTGTCTGCTCCGCGGTGAGCGCGCCCCGCGCGGTGGACTCGGCCGAGGCGGCGGGCATGAAGCTCAGCGCCACCAGCACCAGCAACACGCCCAGCAGCAGCTGGAGCAGGCGACCTCGCAGGATGCGGAGGGAAGGCGGGGCGATCATCTCGCGAGCCTCCGCGCGGCGCGCGCTCGGGCGAGGACGACGCCCCGGCCCACCGGAGAGGCCGAGGACACGAGGGGAGACGGGGACGACGACGGGGCGATGACGGCCCGCCGGCACCAGGACAGGGACAGACGAAAACGCATGACGCGGGGCTCCGGAGTGCGGGGAAGTTGGTGAGCCCTCCCTCTGGTGTCCTCCCTCCCTCCAGGACAGGCCCGTTGTTCACCCCAGGACGTGCCACGTCCCCTCCGTCCGGCACCGGACGCGGGGCGCGCGCGACGATTGCCCGTGCTCTCCGGGTGACGCCTCGGCGGCCTGGGCGCTTGTCACCCCGCCGGGTCCCTGGCCTCATGGAGTCTCGAGGGGCCCACGAGAAGCGACGTGACGGATTCGATTCGGGGAAGGCGGCGGCGAGGACGCTGGCCGCGCGTGCTCATGGCGGTGTGGCTGCTGGCGCTGTGCGCGCCGGTGGGCCGCGCGAGCGCCCAGGCCCCGTCCACCCCCGACGCGGGCGTGCCCCCCGTGGCCGCCGAGGTGGACCTCTCGCGCACGGACGCGGGCTGGACGGTGGACACGGGGCCCTCCGACGCGGGGTCCGTCTTCCTGCCGCCCACGCTCGCCCAGGATGCCCCCGCGCCGTATCCGCCCCAGCTCGCCGCCGAGCGCGTCTCGGGTGTCGTCCGGCTGGAGCTGCTCATCGACGCGTCCGGTGAGGTGGAGTCCGCCACCCTGGTCCAGGGCATCCACCCGCTGTTGGACCGGGCCGCGCTGCACGCCGCGCCCGGCCTGCGCTTCACGCCCGCCACCGTGGACGGCCAGCCGGTACCGGTGCGGCTGGGCTTCGAGTACCGCTTCGAGGCGCCCGTGCTCGCGCCCGACGCCGTGGCCCAGGCCCCCGTCACGCTGAGCGGGCGCGTGCGCACCAAGGGCAACCGGCGCCCCGTCGTCGGCGCCACGCTGGTGTCCGAGGCCGCCCCCGACGCGCCGGTGCAGACGGACGCGCAAGGGTTCTTCCAGGCGCGCTGGCCCGCGGGGGAGCACCGCGTGCGCGTGTCCGCGCCAGGCCACAAGGCGGGGACCTTCCGCGAGGTGCTCAAGGCGCAGGAGGCGCTGGAGGTGGTGTACGGGCTGGAGCCGCTGGTCATCAACCCGTACGAGACGGTGGTGCGCGCGGACCGCGAGCGCACCGAGGTCAGCCGCGTGACGCTGCACGACGCGGAGCTGCGCGAGGTGCCCGGCACCATGGGCGACCCGTTCCGCGTCGTCATGCTGCTGCCGGGCGTGGGCAGCATGCTGTCCGGCGTGGCCTACCCGGTGGTGCGCGGCAGCCAGCCCGCGGCCACGGGCTACTTCCTGGACGGCATCCGCGTCCCCATCCTGTTCCACCTGTTCCTCGGCCCCGCCGTCATCCACCCGGACTTCATCGACACCATCGACTTCTTCCCGGGTTCGCCGCCGCCGCGCTACGGGCGGCTGCTGGGCGGCGCCATCGAGGGCCGGCTGAGCCGTCCGCGCGATGACCGCGTCCACGGCAGCGCGTACGCGGACCTCATCAACGCGGGCTTCTTCCTGGAGACGCCGTTCCCGTCCACCGGCACCAACGTCAGCGTGGCGGGCCGCTACTCCTATACGCCGTGGCTCATCGCGCTGGCGGCCAACAAGCTGCAGGACCCGCCCGCGCCGGGGCGGCTCAACGAGAAGGTGGTGCTCGACTTCTGGGACTACCAGCTGCGCGTGGAGCAGGACGTGGGCCGGGGCAAGCTGCGGCTGTTCGCGTTCGGCTCGTCGGACACCTTCGGCACCGAGGCCCAGGATGAGTTCGGCGACACGGCGATGCAGTCCATCGTCTTCCACCGCATGGACCTGCGCCACCGCCACCCGCTGGGGGGCGGAGAGCTGGAGCTGGGCGTGACGTGGGGCCTGGACCGCTTCGCCATCGTCAGCAGCGACCCGCCGAGCGACGCCACCGCCATCCACATCGACCAGGGCACGTGGGCCGCGCGCGCGGGCTACACCGTGCCGTTGGACCCCGCCGTGACGCTGCGGCTGGGCGGGGACGTGGACCACAAGCGCGCCATCGTCGACTTCTACGAGCTGACGCCCGACGAGCAGACCGAGCAGCTGGCCCCCGTGGCGCTGGCCACGTTCATGGGCGCGTGGGCGGAGCTGGTGTACCAGCCCTCGCCCCGGTGGTCCTTCGTGCCGGGCCTGCGCGTGGACAACTACCACCTGTCGCCCGGCATCGACCACGCGGTGCTGGAGCCCCGGCTCACCGTGCGCCACCAGTTCAACGACGCGCTGGTGCTCAAGGGCTCCGCGGGCCTGTTCCACCAGCCGCCCACGTCCCTCATCAGCCTGCCCGTGGTGGACGTGGGCAGCCTGCTGTTGGGCCTGCAGCGCGGCGTGCAGCTGTCGCTGGGCGCCGAGTGGAAGGCGCTCAAGGGCCTGGAGCTGGGCGTGGACGCGTACGTCAACCCGCTGGTGCGCACGATTGAGCTGACGCCCTTCTCCGACGAGGGCCTGACGGACGAGGAGACGCCGCTGCCGGACCCGGAGCCCGGCATCCCCGACCGGGGCGACATCGACTTCCCGGACTTCCAGAGCAGCGGCGTGGCCTACGGCCTGGAGCTGCTCATCCGCCACCCGCTGGGGGACAACTGGTTCGGCTGGCTGTCGTACACGCTGCAGCGCAGCCTGCGCCGCACGCGCTTCTACCGGTACGACTTCGAGGGCAACGTCATGGGCGAGGCGACGGGGGATTTGCCCTTCGCGTTCGACCAGACGCACGTGCTCAACCTGGTGCTCAGCTACAAGTTCTCCAACAGCGTCACGCTGGGCGGGGTGCTGCACTTCAACACCGGCCGCCCCGAGTACGGGACGCTGGGCACCCAGACGCACCGTCCGGGACGCGACGCCACGGGCCGGCCGTCGTGGGTGAAGGCGGACCGGGACGCGGTGGACCGGCTGCCGCCCTTCTTCCGCTTCGACATGCGCCTGTCGAAGGCCTGGGTCTATGAGACGTTCAGCCTGGAGGCCTACCTGGACATGCTCAATGTCACCATCAGTCAGGAGACGGTGAGCTTCGAGTACGACGGGGGCGGCGGCCGGCCGCTGTCCAAGAAAGCCGTGGGGCTGCCCATCGTCCTGCCCATCCTGGGGATGAAGGGGCGATACTGAACCCCACGATTGATGGATAGCGCACGCTTGCCGGCCCTCCCCGCGAGCGGCTTGCCCCAGGAGGGGGAGGGCACGGTTTGATTCGGGCCTGGAGCGTGTTGAAGGGAGCCGACCTGCCCCCAGGACGGATGGACACTCCCAGGCTCGACGGTGGACCGCCCGACATCAGGTGAAGACGCCATGTTCCACGAAGGGATTGCGACGACGATGTCGGAACGGCCGCCGCGGCGGGAGACGTCTCCGCGCGGCGTGATGGGGCTGGCCAGCCTCCCCGCGCCGCAGGACAGTGCTTCCGACAACACCCTGCTGCAGGGCGCCGAGGCGCCCGGCGTGCTGGTGGTGGACGACAACCCCGCCAACCTGGTCTCGCTGGAGGCCATCCTCGAGCCGCTCGGCGTGCGCCTGACGAAGGCGAGCTCGGGGGAGCAGGCGCTGCGCTTCCTGTTGCGCGAGGACTACGCGGTCATCCTGCTGGACGTGCGGATGACGGGGATGAACGGCTTCGAGACCGCGTCGCTCATCAAGCAGCGCGAGCGCACGCGCAACGTGCCCATCATCTTCCTCACCGCGTACGGCCGCGACGACACGGAGCTCGTCACCGGCTACTCCACCGGCGCGGTGGACTTCCTGCAGAAGCCCTTCCCGCCGGAGGTGCTGCGCTCCAAGGTGTCCGTCTTCGTGGAGCTGTTCCGCGCGCAGCACCAGGTGCGGGCGCAGGCGGAGCTCTTGCGTCAGAAGGAAGCGGAGTCGCGGGAGCTGGCGCACCGGGCCGCGGGGCACATCGACCGGCTGCGCGACTTCACCGCGCGGCTGTCGGAGGCGAGCACCGTGGCGGAGGTGTGCCGGGCCCTGTTCGAGCAGGGGCTGGTGGCCGCGGGCGCCAAGGCGGGCGCGGTCAATCTCTTGAGCGATGACGGCGAGGCGCTCGAAATCGTGGACGCGGTGGGCTACCCGGAGCAGGTGCTGTCGCGCTGGCGGCGCATCCCCCTGTCCCAGCGCGTGCCCCTGACGGAGGCGGTGCGCGAGCAGAAGCCCATCTGGCTGGGCTCGCTGGAGGAGTGGACCGAGCGCTACCCGCACCTCAACGCGCACGGCATCCACGAGTCCGCCATCGCGCTGCCGCTGCTGGTGAAGGGGCGGGCGCTGGGCGTCATCGGCCTGTCGTTCGCGCGGGCGCGGCTGTTCACGGAGATGGACCGGGCGTTCTTCTCCGCGCTGGCGCACGCGTGCGCGCAGGCGCTGGAGCAGGTGCGCCTCGTCACCGAGGAGCGCCGCGTGCACGAGGAGCTGCGGCGGCGCTCGGAGTTCGAGCAGCAGCTGGTGGGAATCGTCAGCCACGATTTGCGCAACCCCCTGGCCGCCATCTCCATGTCGGTGGGGCTGCTGGAGAAGAAGAACGAGCTGTCCGACAGCCAGAAGCGCACGGTGCAGCGCATCGGCCAGGCCTCCGAGCGCGCGGCGCGGATGATTCGCGACCTGCTCGACTTCACCAAGGCGCGGCTGGGCGGCGGCATCGCCCTGCACCGCCAGCCCACGGACCTCAAGGACGTGGTGACGCAGGTGCTGGACGAGGTGCAGGTGGCCCACCCCGGGCGGCATGTCGACGTGGAGGTGGCGTCGGACGTGCGCGGGGAGTGGGACCCGGACCGCATCGCCCAGGTGCTGACGAACCTGCTCTCCAACGCGCTGGCCTACAGCCCGCAGGGCGCGCCCGTGCGGCTGCGCACGTTCGCGGAAGGGGGCCACGCGCTCATCAGCGTCTACAACGGCGGGGACCCGATTCCGCACGAGCTGTTGTCGCGGCTGTTCGAGCCGATGACGCGCGGCTCGCTCAAGGAGGGCCAGTCCAGCCGCAGCATCGGCCTGGGGCTCTACATCGTCCGGGACATCGTCCGGGGGCATGGGGGCAGCGTGGACGTGGTGTCCTCCCAGTCCGACGGGACGACCTTCACGGTCCGCCTGCCCCGGCTGACCGGGTGAGTCGCGCCCTGGCCCCTGTGGGTGCGGTGCCTTCCTGCCCTGGGGGGCAGTGGCGGGTGTCGCCCTGGGTGCATTTTGCTTCGGGGCGCGGGTCGGTAGGGGGCCGCGGCGCCCCGGGTGGGTTCGGGGCCGCGGGGCGGAGTGTCTCTCGCCAGCGCAATGCTTACGGGTGAGCACTGCGGGAAGGGCTGTACCCGAGGACAAGTTCGCGACACCTCGGACATGGCACTCTCTGCCAACGCGCGGTGCGCGCCCCGGTCCCCGCACGTGGGCTCCAGGGGTGCTGCTCGCCGGGGGGAAGTCGATGGTGAGCCTGTCGTCGCTGCCGGGGCCTGCCCTGGCACGGTCGCTCCATGCCGCAAGTCCCGCACCGTGCATCCGCCTGGAGGCCGTGCGGGGGAGCTCGGGAGAGGTGCTCGACTTCGAGTGCGCGTCGCTCAACGCGGCCGCGGAGCACCTGGTGCGCGACTGGGGCGTGCCCTCGTGTGTCTCGCGCTGGGCCCAGCAGGGGCTGGGCGGCGTGGACCTGGAGGCGTGCGTGCGCACGGCGTCGTCCGGTGTGCCCCTGGCCGCGACGCTGCGGCTGACGCGCGACGGGCTCCACGGGCGCTTCCAGGTGGTGGGCGTGAGGGAGGCGGAAGGGCTGGTGCTGTGGCTGCTGGAGCCGGAGGGGGGGGACCCGGCGGTGGTGGAGGGCGCGCTGGAGCGCGAGCGCGAGGCGCGGCGTCGGGCGGAGGCGGCGCTGGAGGCCGCGCGCGACGCGCTGGCTCGCGAGGAACTGCTGCGACAGGCCTTGTCCAAGGCGCGCATGGTGGCGTGGGAGTGGACCGAGGCGCGGCGCGCGGTGACCTGGTCCCAGGACGCGGCGGGCTTCTTCGGCCAGTCGCCGGGCGCGCTGGGCGGCTCGCTGCCGTCCTTCCTGTCCTGCGTCGTGGTGGAGGACCGGCCCCGGGTGGCGCGGGGCATCGAGCAGGCGCTGGCGATGGACGGCGCGTACTCGCTCAAGTTCCGCTGCCGTCACCAGGACGGCTCCACGCACTGGTACGAGGCGGTGGGCCAGAGCTTCCACGAGGAGGAGCGGCCCCACCGCATGGTGGGGGTGGTGGCGGACTGCACCGAGCGCGAGGCGGCGGAGGCGGTGCTGCGCGAGGCGGAGGAGCGCTACCGGCTGGCGGCGCGCGCCACCCATGACGTGTTGTGGGATTGCGATTTGGAGACGGGCCGGGTGCGCTGGGACGGGGGCCAGGAGGAGCTGTTCGGCTACGGCCCGGAGGCGGCGGACCACGACTTCGCGTGGTGGACCCAGCGGCTGCACCCCGACGAGCGGGAGTCGGTGTCCCGGGGCCTGCACGACTTCATCGCGTCCGACGAGGACGCGTGGCAGGCGGAGTACCGCTTCCGCAAGGACGACGGCGGCTGGGTCCACGTCCTGGACCGGGGCGTGCTGTCGCGCGACGCGGCCGGGCGGCCGGTGCGGATGATTGGCTCCATGATGGACATCACCGAGCGCAAGCGCACGCTGGAGCGGCTGGCGGAGGAGGCGGAGTTCCGCGAGCGCTTCATCGGTATCCTCGGCCACGACTTGCGCAACCCCCTCAACGCGATAACGCTGTCCGCGCGCGCCCTGCGCCGGCGCGCGCCCCTGAGCTCCACCCAACAGCAGATGGCCCAGCGCATCGAGGCGAGCGCCGAGCGCATGGGCACCATGATTTCGGACATCCTCGATTTGACGCGCGCGCGGCTGTCCGGCGGCATCCCCTTGCAGGTGGCGCCGGCCAACCTGTCCAACGTGTGTCGACAGGTGGTGGAGGAGCTGTCGGCGGTGCATCCGGACCGCTACATCGCCTTCGACGTGGACGGCCGCTCCGACGGGCTCTGGGACGCGGACCGGCTGGCGCAGGTGCTCAGCAACCTGGTGGGTAATGCCCTGGAGCACGGCGCCCAGGATGCCCCCGTGCTGCTGCGATGTCTGGATTTGGAGACCCGGCAGGTGGTGGAGGTCCACAACCCCGGGGCGCCCATCCCCGCGCCGCAGCTGGCGACGCTGTTCGACCCGTTCCGTCAGGCGGGCGCCGCGCGAGAGAAGGGCCGGCGCCGCGGCGGGCTGGGCCTGGGCCTCTTCATCGTCCGGGAAATCGTCCACGCGCATGGCGGCAGCGTGGACGTGCGCTCCTCCGAGCTGGACGGCACCACCTTCACCGTGACGCTCCCGCGCGACGCGCGACGCGCGAGCCGGTAGATGTTTCACGCACGGCTCGCGGTGTGTCACGGCCCGTGAATCACCGTCCACCGTGAGGCGATACACGGCGCAAGCGTCAGCCGTCTCACGCTGACGCTGTCTGGCGAAGGACTTCCTCCCAGGAATTGGACGTGAGGACACCTGTCACCTCCGGCGACAGGGACTACCCGTTGTCTCAGCCGCGGAGGTGCCGCGGTGACCCCCAACGCGGAGCCTGTCCCATGCGCTTGTCCTTCATCCGTTCCCAGTCTCGTGGTTTCTCGTCCCGTCTCGTCCGCGCGTGGGCCCTGCCCGCGCTCCTCGCCGGCGCCGTCGGCTGTGGCCCGGAGGGCGTGAGCCCGGTCGACCCGAGCGAGTCGGTGGATACCCACGAAGCCGGCCTGGTGTCGACGAACGGCTTGTCGACGAACGGGCTCTCCACCAACGGGCTGTCGACGAACGGCCTGTCCACCAATGGCTTGTCGACGAACGGGCTCTCCACCAACGGGCTGTCGACGAACGGGTTGTTCAATACATGGTTCAGCTCGAACCCGGCGGCGGGCGACCAGCTGATGCGCTACGTGGCCCGCTGCGCTCTGTCGTCCTCCCAGACCCTGACGTACACCCATAACGGAACGACGTACTCGTGGCCCGGCTCACTGGGGCTGGCGCCGACCTGGTCCACCACGAACCAGCCCGCGTCGGTGGCGGAGCAGCAGGTGGTGTCCGCGTGCCTGGCGGCGCACGCGAACAAGTTCGGTGTGCACGTGAACATCTCCGTGCAGGGGCGCGGCGCGACGAACGTGAGCATCCCCACCACGACGGAGGAGGTCCAGACGTACAGCCAGAAGGAGGCGTGCTTCTTTGGCAACCTGTTCAACGGCGGGGGCCTCTTCGCGGCGAACGACGCCAACTACCTGGCCTATGACCAGAGCACGGTGCGCACCTGCGGCCTGTCGTCGTGGAGCGGCGACGCGGCGTGCGCGCCCACCATCCAGCACGTGGGCTCCTGCCTGGACCACTGTCAGCTGGACGCGACGCGCACGCACTACTCGCGCTGCACGTACAACGGCGTCGAGTACAAGCCGCTCGTCACCCGCATCCGTCCCCAGGACATCTACCGCTGCGGCGACGGCGTCTGCCAGGTCTCCGAGAAGTGCGGCACGGGCGTGACGCCGGACAGCTGCAAGGCGGACTGCGGCACCTGCCAGTGAGCTTCCTGGCGACCCGCCCATGACTCGCGGCTCCCCGCGCCGCGCGGAAGCGTGAGGCCCAACCCCGGGTGTCCTCCCCCTTCCCGATGAAGCAGCACCCCGAGCGTCCGTCCCAGACGCGCGAGTCGAGCCTTCCCCCATTCAGCACGCCCAGGTCTTCGCGAGGGACTTCCCCCGAAGTCTCCGAAGCCCGGGTCCCCCTCCTCGGTGAGTCGACTGCCCCTGGTTCCTGACCAGGCGGGCGGACGTGTGCGCCGGGATGACGGGGGGGACCCGAGGGCACGTCTGGCGGGGGACTGGCGATATGTCCGGATTCCGGCGGCGTTAGCGACCCCGGGGCTTCCGCCCGACGGCGGGCATTCCCGCCGCGACAACATGCCACAGCCGGCGGGTGTCCCCTTGCTGGTACCCATGCCTCATCGCTGAGTCACCGTCCCGGAGGTCATCTCGATGAACGCCGTCTGGAAGCCCCTGTCGCGAGCCCTGCTGCCCGCCCTGCTGCTCGCCGCCCAGGGCTGCGGCGGAGACGATGACGTCGAGTCCAAGGCGTACACCGTGCGCTTCAGCCCGCAGGTCCGGCAGGAGGCGCTGTCGTGCACCACCAGCTTCACCGACATCGGCACGTCGCGCGGCGTCATCGAGCTGCTGGACTTCCGCATGTACGTGCGCGACGTCACCCTCCTCCGCGCCAACGGCGAGCGCCACGCGCTGAAGCTCGCGCAGGACGGCGAGTGGCAGCGTGACGCCATCGCGCTCCTGGACTTCGAGGACGGCACCGGCACCTGCCGCACGGGCAGCCCCGGGACGCACCGCGAGGTGACGGGCACGGCGCCCGAGCACGACGACTACACGGGCCTGGAGTTCAAGGTGGGCCTGCCCCCGGACAGAAACCACCTGGACGTGGAGGTGGAGCCCGCGCCCCTGGACGTGCGTGACATGTGGTGGAGCTGGCAGGGCGGCTACAAGTTCGTGAAGCTGGACATCCGCTCGCAGCAGAACGCGACGTACTACTTCCACCTGGGCGCGTCCGGCTGTCAGGGCTCCAACGCGGATGGCTACACGTGCGGCGCGGCCAACCAGGCCACCGTCGCGCTGGACGGCTTCGACCCGGAGACGAACCAGGTGGTGCTGGACGTCGCGGGCCTGCTGTCGGAGCTGGACGTGAATCGCACGCCGACGGGCTCGGACATGATGCCCGGCTGCATGTCCGGCCCCACGGACCCGGAGTGCCCGCCGCTGTTGTCGCAGTTCGGCCTGAACGCGGACGGCACCCCCAAGGCGCTGCCGAAGACGTTCTTCAAGGTGCGCTGAGAGAAGGAGCGGGCTGATGTCTTCGCGTGCGGGGAAGCTGAGCGTGGCCGTGGCCCTGCTGTCGGCCGCGGGCTGTGGGGGTGACGCGCCGGGACGTCCGGCGCCGCCGGCCTACGCGTGGAGCCTGCCCGCGGGCTTCCCCGAGCCCTTCGTGCCCGAGGACAACCCCATGTCCGTGGAGAAGGTGGAGCTGGGGCGCCACCTCTTCCACGACGCGCGGCTGTCGGGCAACGGCACCATGTCCTGCGCGAGCTGCCACGAGCAGGCCCGGGCCTTCTCCGACGGCAAGGCCACGCCCACGGGCTCCACGGGCGACCACGTCGCGCGCAACTCGCCGGGCCTGGCCAACGTGGCGTACCTGGGCACGTACACCTGGGCCAACCCGCTCCTGGAGACGCTGGAGTCGCAGGCGCTGGTGCCGCTGTTCAACGAGTTCCCCACCGAGCTGGGGCTGACGCCGAAGCTGGAGGAGGCGCTCGAGCGGCTGCGCGCTGACGCGAAGTACCCGGAGCTGTTCCGCGCGGCGTTCCCGGACGCACCGGAGCCGGTGAGCCAGGGCTCCATCGTGAAGGCGCTCGCGTCCTTCCAGCGCACGCTGCTGTCGGGGAACTCGCCGTATGACCGCTACCTGCAGGGCGACAACGCGGCGCTGTCGCGCTCGGCCCGGCGGGGCATGGAGCTGTTCTTCGGCGAGCGGGCGGAGTGCTACCACTGCCACAGCGGCCGGCACCTCTCGAACTCGTTCCGCGCCAAGGACACCAAGCCCCAGGTGGCGCAGTTCTTCAACACGGGCCTGTACGACTTGGACGGCAAGGGCGCGTACCCGCCCGACAACCCGGGCCTGTTCGAGTTCACCCACGACGCGCTGGACCACGGCCGCTTCCGCGTGCCGCAGCTGCGCAACGTGGAGCTGACGGCGCCGTACATGCACGACGGCAGCATCCCCACGCTGGAGGCCGTCATCGAGCACTACACGTCCGGTGGCCGCAACGTGACGGAGGGGCCGCTGGCGGGTGACGGGCGCAACAACCCGAACAAGGACCCGCTGGTGCGGCCCTTCGAGCTGACCGACGAGGAGAAGCAGGACCTCATCGCCTTCCTGAAGAGCCTCACGGACACCGACTTCACCACCGACCCGCGCTTCTCCAATCCGTGGAAGTAGGGGCCATGTTCAGCGTGGCTCCGGAGGCAGGCCCCACAGGCCCACGGTGCCGTCGTCCTCGCCCCACGCGATGACGGTGCCGTCCGGGCTGAAGGCCGCGTTGGCGGCGTAGAAGTCGTTGTCCACCTCGTGGCGGAACACGCGCGTGCTCGTCCGCGCGTCGAGCACGCTGAAGCCGTACCGGGTGACGGTGAGCAGTCCGCCGTCGGGGCTGAAGGTCGCCTGGCTCGAGCCCGCCACCGGGCCCCGGAGCGTCCCGGCGAGGCCCCCGTCGCTCAGGCGGAAGCGCTGGATGCGCGGGCCGGTCGTCGTGGCGACCAGCTCCGTGCCCGCGGGGTGGAAGGCGACCGAGACGAACTGCTCGTCGGCCTCCACGTGCACGAGGATGGGATTGCCGCTCGCCACGTCCCAGACGACGACGTGGCCGCGCAGGCAGGCGGCGGCCAGCAGCTTCCCGTCCGGCGAGAACGCGAGCCTGGCGACCTCCTGCTGGGGCCCCTGGAGCTGACCGAGCGACGTCCAGGTCCGCGTGTCCCACAACAGCACGCTGCCGGTGAGGTCGTGCATCGCGAGCCGGGTGCCGTCGGGGCTCACCTCCAGCCCGCGCACCTCGTAGTCCGGTACGCGGCTCAGCCGCAGCGGCCGGCCGTCCTCCAGCGAGTACAGCCCGACCTGGAAGCGCGCGTCCGTCACCGCGAGGCCGCCGAGCGAGGGCAGCGCCTGCACCGCCACGCCTTGCGAGACGGTGACCTCACCCAGCTGCCGCTCCTCCCGCCAGCGCCACCAGCGCAGCCGCTCGCCGCCCTTCTGCTCCAGCGCCACCAGCAGCTCTCCGTCGGAGGAGAAGGCGACCTGCTGGAACTCGACGGGGCCGGGCGCGGGCGTGCCCAGCCGGGAGCGCTGAATCCAGCGCGGGCCATTGTCGGAACGGAGGACCTGCGTCATTCGGCGGACTCCCGATACAAGAGACACGAAGGCCCCGGGCCACCCGTGGTGTGTCACGGATGGCCCGGGGATTCATCATCGCACTACGGCAGCAGGTCGAAGTGCGTCTGCTTCATCCAGACCTTCTCCAGCTCGTTGATGGCGTCGGGGTACTTGCTCAGCACCTCGTCGGGGCGCACGTTCATCGTCGCGGCGAACCAGTTGCGGACCTGGAGCATGGCGCCCGCCGAGTCCGTCCACTCGGGCGGACTGAAGACGTCCTCGTCGATGGGATACCCGTCGTCGTCGAACTTCTTGGCGCCCGTCACCTTGGCCACGATGGCATCCCGGTTGATGTTGCCCGCGGGGTCGGCGATCTCCCGTCGGAAATAGGCGGGCCGGGAGGGGGTGGCCGCTTGGATGCGGACGACGGAGCCATCCACGTGGACCCAGTTGCCGGACCCCGCCGGAGCCAGCTCCGTGAAGTTCAATTGCTGCAGCCGCGTCTTGAGCTCCGCCACCGTCTTGCCGGGCATGGTGCCCAGCGCCTTGACCGCCTGGCCATGCGTCAGGGCGTACTGGCGCTTGAGCGCGGGGAGGCTGAGCATGCTCATCTCCTCCAGCTCCCGCAGGCCCTTCTTCTTGAGGAGCTGGGCGAGCTTGCTGACGTGCTCCTCGCCCACGTTGACCATGATGCGTTTGACTTCCTTGCCGGTCAGCCCGCCCACGTGGGGGATGGCCTGGGGCCCCAGCGCCTGCACCATGTGCATGCGGGTGAAGTTGTCGGGGAGGTCGTTCCAGGCCCGGATGAGCGTCTCGCACTCGTTGGCGATGGCCTTGCCCAGGGGCGCCACGGCGTCGGCCACGCCGCGCCAGAACTTGCCGCTGCCGACGATGAGGCCCAGGCCGGAGAACATGCGCTCCCCCACCTCGAGCCGCCTGCCGCCGGGGATGCAGTGCTCCCAGCCGGTGACCACCTCGCACAGGTCGATGAAGTCGCCGACCGGCGTCAGCGCCAGGCCGAAGAACGCCACCTCCTTGATGATGACCTGGGCCTCCTCGCCGATGCCGAACAGCCGCGTGATGATGTTCGGGTCCTCGGCCATCGCGCCGTTCTCCACCGCCTGCCAGCCGCCGCGCAGACCGTCGAGCGTCTCCAGGATGGCGTCCTGCTGCGCGGTGGGCGAAGCGCCCTGCCAGAGGTTGAGGTTGGCCTGCAGCCCGTCCGCCTGGTTGCGGGTGTCCGCGCGTCCGCGCAGGTACTCGATGAGCGCCTTCGTGGACGGGCGCACCGGCGTGTCGAGGAACCAGCCCTCCTCGTCCATGTGCTGCCGCACCGTGTTCAGCACCAGGGTGCGGGCGTTGATGAACGCGCCCACCTCCTCCTGGGACACCGCCGAGCCGCGGCCCTGGATGGCCTTCTCGAAGATGTCCTGGTTCTGGCGCCAGGAGCGGGTGATGCTCATGAAGCCCGAGCGGTTGACCACCGCGCCGTTCTGCCGCGTCGTCTCCAGCTGCTGGAGCACCTGCTGCGCGTAGGCGAGGTACGGGTCGTTGTCCGGGTCGAAGTCGTCGGGCACGTTGAGGTCCGGCAGCTCCACGTCCGGGATGTCCTCGGCGTCCTTGCCCGGCTGGTAGGTGCCGGAGTCGCCCAGGTCCGGGCCGCTCGGCGGCGGCGTGCCCGCGAGCCAGTCATCCAGCCCGCCCAGCTGCCCGCGGAACTCGTCCATGATGCGCGTCAGCTCCGTGCGCAGCGCCTCCAGGTCCTTCTTCAAGTCCCGGAGCAGCTGCTGGAGCGCGCCGCGCACGCGCGGGTCGATGTCGCCGTAGCGCGAGAGGATGTCGTTGAGGTCCGCCTCGGTGATGGAGTCGAGCGGGCGCTTGGACAGCTCGTCGATCTCCGCCTTCAGCTCGGCGAGCCGGTCCAGCTCCGCCTGCGCGGCGGCGAGGTCGCCGCCGAGGCTGAGCAGCTGCGCCTTGCGGTCGTGCAGCGTCTGCTCCAGCCGCTCCAGGTTCGCCGACAGCCCGGGGTTGATCTCCTTCAGGTCGAGCATCACCGAGGACTCGCCCTCGAAGTGGGTGCCCCGGCGCTTGACCATGAAGAGGGGGCGGGCCGACAGGCCGCCCGTCTCCAGCGTGACGAAGTCATCCGCGATGACACACGTCTGCGTGGAGCCGGTGACGGCGGCGCCGAAGTAGAAGTGGTTCGCGCCCCAGCGCAGCAGCGTGGCGTTGAAGCCCGCCGTGAAGATGTTGGAGTCGTCGCCGTTGCCGTAGAGCACGTAGCGGTTCGGCGCGGTGTACGTGGGCAGGGGGACGGCGTTGACGGAGAAGTTCGCCTGGCCCTCCTGCGCCAGCCCGGTCGTGACCTGGCAGCTCCCCTGGCTGCGGAAGGACGTGGACTTCCAGGCGATGGCGTAGTTGCGGTAGGTGGCGTCCGCGTCGTCGGGCGCCAGGGCCGTGCCCGCGAGCAGCAGGGCCAGGGCCCGTGACAGGAATGGTCTCATGGGTGGGGTCCTCACAGGTCCGAGGCGCGCAGCGCGACGTCGTGCGAGAGCACGGCCTGGCGCAGGTTGCCGTTGTTGAGGTGGGTCTCCACGTCCACCAGGAGCGCCTCGGTGACACCGGCGCGGCGCATCTGGGTGACGTTGAGCCGCACCATGTTGGGCAGCGTCGTGTTGAGGTAGTTGCGCGCGCTGGTGAACTGGCGCCGGAGCGCGATGCAGCCCGACTCCATCCAGCCCGTGGCGTTGGGGCCCACGTGCAGGCACAGGGGCTCCAGCTGGAGGATGCTCTCGAAGTCCACGTGCTTGGTGGCGAGGAAGAACAGGTTGAGCGTCTGGCTGCGGGGCGGCAGCTGCCACAGCGCGGTGGTGCGCGCGTTGGCGCTGGCGAGGAACTCCTGGGACGCCTTCAGCGTGGCCGCGTTGGCCATCGTCTGGCGCGTGGCCAGGTCCGCCTGGGCCGCCACGAGCGCCGTCTGACGCGCCGTCAGGCCCTGCAAGAGCTTCTTCACCACCTCCGCGACGCGGGCGTAGCGCGCGTCCGAGTAGCCGGCGATGTTGTTGAGGATGACGCCGGAGCGCTCCGTGAGGTTCACCTGGGGGATGGCGTGCCGGGTGATGAAGTCCGCGTAGTGCGCGAGCCTCGCCTGGTGCAGCGTCTGGAGCTGCGACAGCGCGTTGCCCAGCCGGCGCGACTCCATCCAGAGCTCCTGGGGCCGCTGGCTCTCGGTGCGGGCGAGCGTCACCAGCTCCAACTGCAGGGGGCCCATCTGGGCGATGGTCGAGGTGGAGGCGCGCTGGGCGATGTCCTCGAGCTGCGCGAAGACGGCGGCCTCCGTGCCGCGGTAGGTGACGAAGTCCTCGTAGACGTCGGTGATGGCGGGCGCCAGGGCCTGCACGGCGGAGTGATAGGCGTTGAAGGTGGCCTCGTAGGCGGAGAGCAGCTCGCGCTGCTCGGCCAGGTCCGCCTTGGCGGTGCCCTGCTCGGCGGCCGCGCGCGCCTTGAGCTTCTCACCCAGCTGTCCCCGGCGCTCGGTGATGCGCGTGCGCCGCCGCTTGAGCTCCTCCTCGGACGGGCCGGTCATCTCCGAGGCGAGGTCCGCCATCTTCGACAGGCTCTCCTCGTAGATGGTCATGGAGGCGCCCATCGACAGCCGGAAGTAGGACTGCACGCTCTCCACGTCGGCAATCCACTGGAGCGGCGCGGCGGGGTTGCCCTTCGGGACGAAGACGTAGGGCGATTTGCCGAGGCACTGCTGCCGCAGCTCGGCGTTCTGCTCCTGGTTGCACATGGCCTCCTGCAGGGGGCGGAAGTCGGAGAGGAGGGTGTCGATGCTGGTGCCCAGGGGCTTGCACAGCTTGCGGTCCCTGCCCCAGAAGAACATCTGGACGCAGACGTCGCTGGTCGACAGGGATTGCTCGGTGGGAGCGGCGGGTGTCTGGGGCTCGACGGCGGGCGGCGTGCTCGCGTCGGTGCCGCAGCCGGCGGCCCCCAGGCAAAGCAGCAGCGAACCGAGGACGCGGGTCCTCGCGGGTCTTCTCGACATGGTGTGACTCCGAGGTTCGGAAAATGGGGAGACGGACTAGAGGCAGGCGCCGCCGTTGGCGAAGTCCGGGTAGCACTGGGCGCCGAACATGCGGACCTTCCACAGCAGGTAGCGCATCTCGTGGTCCGCGCGGGCCTTGCCGCTCACCACGAAGCGCACCTCCTGGTTCGGGTACACGACGGCCTGGAGCTCATGCATCTGGCGCAGGTTGGTGATGGCGATGTGGCTGGTCGCCTTGTTCACCCAGACGCCGTTCTCCTGGACCTGGAGGGCGAGCGTGATCTCGCTGGTGGCGGCACCGGGCAGCGGCCACTGGTTGGGGACGAGCAGCTCCACCGAGCCTCGCACCAGGCCCGGGAGGTCCTGCGGGTGGCTGTAGTAGCCCATCGTCTGCGCCATGGGCACGAAGCCGTCCGTGGCGGGCAGCTGCGTCATCAGCCGGCTGTAATAGAAGACCTCCTCCTGGTACCAGCTGTCCCGGCTCGCGTGGAACACGCTGTTGCCGCCGAGCCAGTCCATGGTGGCCTTGCCCGCGCCGTTGCACGGCCAGATGTGTCCACCTCCCTCGACGTAGACGTAGCACCAGCCCGCGGGCAGCATCGACGGCCTGAACAGCGGCAGGTCGATTTCATAGCCATGCACGATGATGGGCGGGGGCGGGTCCTCCTCGCCGCCGCCTCCGCCGCCGCCCGGACACGTCTCGCAGCGCGCCTGCTGCTCGGTGGTGTCGAGCGACGCGCCCGTGTCGTCGGAGACGTCGGTGGGGGAGGGGACGCCGCACGCGGTGGCGCCGAGGAACAGCAGGGTGCACAGGCTCTGGATGAAGGTCTTCATGAGGGTGTTGTCCTGGGAAAAGAGGGGTCAGGGGTTGAGCCAGGGGGCCAGCTGCGCGGTGGCCAGGTCGACCTGGGCCTGGGCGGCGGCGGCCTCCTGTGCGGCGACCAGGTACTGCGCCTGGTACTGCTCCTTGGCGCCGGCCGCGGAGAGCTGGGAGAGCTTCTGGATGACGGGCAGCGCCGCGGGGCCGATGAGCTCCTCGAGCGTCTTGGGCGAGCCGTCCGGGTGGTGGTACTTCGTGGGGTCGCCCAGCGAGCCGAGCACGAAGTAGAAGTTGGTGAGGGTGATGCTCTCCTCGGGGGTGAGCACGCCGCCGCAGCCCATGGCCGCCTGGAAGATGACGGGGCCGGCCTCCAGCGCCTGGACGTGCAGCGCGTGCGCCGTCTCGTTGTTGAGGTCCACGAGGAAGCTGTTGGACAGCGTCTTCATGTAGTCGAAGGCGGCGCTGTACTCGACCAGGCTGGCCAGGTGCTCGCGCTGCGCCACCTTGGTGGCGAGCGTGCTTTGCAGGCCCTGGAGGATGGACTGCGCCTGGGCGGCGGAGTCCACGTCCACCTCGTTCCAGGTGATGTTGAGCGACACGCGGCACGTCTCGTTGAACGCGGCCGCGTTCGTCCACGGCGAGGAGTCCTTCAGCTCCAGCGAGGCGATGAGCTCGCGGTCCAGGTCCCTCAGGACGAGCTCCGGGGTGCCCAGGAAGGTGTAGCGGGTGCCGGCGTTGCCCGGCGGCGTGAGCGTCACCTCCAGCGGGTACTGGGTGGAGCAGTTGCCGGTGAGCACGCGCCGCACGGTGGTGCGCAGCGGCACGGCGCTGGTGAACGGCGTGGCGTTCAGCGTCTGCGTGGGAATGGCGCAGCGGGTGAGCCGGCCGCCGCTGAGCGTGCAGCGCGACGGTGAGATGAGGTCCACGACGGACGTCTCCGCGAGCGCGGGCGCGCTCCAGACGAACGTGGACAGGACTCCAACGGAGAGTGCGGTGGTGAGTTTCATGGCTGTCTTTGCGCGCGCTCCCGCTGACCGGGCGGGTCAGGGAAAAGCCGCGTGGAATGGCCCCCGCCGCTATACGCGCCGATGCGCCCGGGTTGGTCGTGGAGGGGGTCACCGGGAAAGTTCCGGGCGGTGGACAGTCGGGGTGGTGGGTGGCGCACACCGGGCCGTGTCCGCGGGGTGGTGTGAGCGTCCGTCAGCGTCGCTTGGGCGTGGGGCCGGATGGGCTTGCCGGGGCGGGCTTCCTATCTGGGGGAGCAACGCGAAGTCGGGAGTGGTGGCCATGCGCAGAAGTCTGTTGGCGGCGGTGATGGTGCTTCTCTCCGCGCTCGCCCTCACGTCGACCTTCGATGTGTCGGCGGGGAGCGGGGAGGAGGAGCGGGGGGCGTCCCGGGAACAGGTGGCCGCCGCCGTCGCCGAGCCGAGCGCGAAGAGCGAACTGGGGAGCGTGGTCGTCACGTGCCCGGTGGGGGTGAGCCAGGCGTCGTACCTGCCGGGGCTGTCGGAGGGGGCGAAGGACGTGACGGTGGCGGGGGCCACCACGTTGAGCAACTGCGTGACGATTCCGGCGTCCGGGGTGAAGTCCGCGAGCCTGCCGCTCGAGTCGAGCCTGCTGGCGGGCTACTCGTGCGCGGACCTGCTGACGCCCCGGACGGTGCGGCAGGTGGTGCGGTGGAACACGGGGGAGACGTCCACGTTGGTGTTCAGCCAATCGCGGGAGCTGGCGCAGGGGCCGCTGACGGTCTTCACGCTGACGGGCACGGTGGAGTCGGGGGCCTTCCTGGAGTCGATGGCCATCCTGACGGTGACGTACCTGAACGCGGACATCGAGAAGGGCTGTGACTCACCGGGCGGGCTCATCTGGTTGAGCGGACCGGCGACGCTCGAGCTCATCCGCACCGTGACTTGAATCAGGGGGGATGCACATGCGTGGGACGTCGGCGTGCGCGGTGTTGCTGCTCGGGGTGCTGGCCTGTGGAGGGGAGGGGCGTCAGGCGGCGGGGCCGCTGATGGAGGGCACCGGAGGGAGCGGGATGACGCTCGAGCGTCCGTTGGAGAAGGTGCTCATCACCTGTCCGCTCGGGCTGGGCGAGGCGAAGTACGGCACGGGGCTCAAGGGGGAGCCGGGGGACAGCGAGGTGTCGTTCCTGGCGAGCGTGAGCGGGTGCGTGACGGTGCTGGGCTCGGCGGTGACGTCGGCGACGCTGGGCTCGGAGACGCCCAGCCTGGTGCGAGGGCTGTCGTGCGCGGACCTGTCGCGCGCGGGGGCGGGCCGGCAGGTGGTGACGTGGAACACGGCGGAGACGTCCACGGTGTTGATGGGGCAGTCCCACGTGTCCGTGCAGGAGGCGACGACGCTGGTGACGCAGACGGGGAAGGTGCTGTCGGGCAAGTTCCAGGGCGCCACCGCGGTGCGGACCACCACGTACCTGACGGCCGACGTGGAGAAGGGGTGCCGCTCCTCCGAGGGCTTGAAGTACCTGAAGGGGCCGGTGACGTTCAGCGTGACGTATCCGTGAGCGCGGGCTGATGCGCTCCTGGCCACGTCGGGCTTGAGCTGCGCCTTCCTGGCGCGCGGCCAGGGACCGGGCCCGCGTCGCGTGTGAGGCGCGTCAGCGTGCGGGCGGGTACTTCTGCGGCTTGTGCTGGAGGGCCGAGCTCGCGTCGCGTGTGAGGCGCGTCAGCGTGCGGGCGGGTACTTCTGGAGCTTGCGCTGGAGCGAGCGGCGGTGGATGCCGAGCTTGCGCGAGGCCTCGGAGATGTTGCCCGCGCAGTCCGCGAGCACGCGGTGGATGTGCTCCCACTCCGCTCGCGCGAGTGACGGTGCCTCGAAGGTTTCGGGCGCGGCGAGCGAGGGCTCACCGCTCGCGCGTGCGAAGGCGGCGAGGATGTCGTCCACGTCCGCGGGCTTGGGCAGGTAGTTCACCGCGCCCAGGCGGATGGCGTCCACCGTGGTGGCGATGCTCCCGTAGCCCGTGAGCACGATGGCCTTCGTGGACGCGTCCACGGCGAGCAGGTCCTTCACCACCTCCAGCCCGCTGCGTCCCGGCATGCGCAGGTCCACGACCGCGTATTCGGGGGACTCGCGCTTCGCCGCGGCCAGCGCCTCGTCGTAGTCGCCCGCCGTCGTCACCTCCCAGCCGCGCTCACGAAACGCCCGCGCGAGCCGCTCGCGCAGCGTCGCGTCGTCGTCCACGAGCAGGAGGCTCGGGTGGTGGCCATCACCCACCGTGGTGCTCATGACGCCGCCTCCGTGACGACGGGCGCACCGAGCGGAAGCGCCAGGCTCGCCACCGTGCCTTGCCCCGGCGTGGAGCGCAGCTCCAGCGAACCTCCGAGCTGCTCCGCCAGCGTGCGCGCCAGGAACAACCCCAGGCCCATGCCCTCGCCCGGCGCCTTCGTGGTGAAGAACGGCTCCCCCGCGCGCGCCAACACATCCGCGGGCATCCCCGCGCCACCGTCGCGCACCTCCAGCCTCGCGCCGCCCTGGCCCTCCACCACCCGCAGCTCCACCGCCTTCGTCGGAGGCGACGCCTGGAGCGCGTTCTTCACCAACCCGCGCACCACCCGCGCCAGCGCGCGCGGCGGCCCCTGCACCCACCGCCCGCTCAGCTCCGTCGGCAGCTCCACCTTCACCCGCTCCACGCCCGACAGCTCCGCCAGCGAGTCCTCCACCAGCCTGCCCAGCGCCATCGAATGGAAGGCCTCGCCCGTCGTCTGTCCCGCGTCCGCGGACATCTGCACCAGCACGTCGCGGCAGCGGTCCACCTGCTGCCGGATGAGCCTCAGGTCCTCGCGCACCGCCTCGGATGTCCCCGCCGACGCCAGCGCCCGCTCCACTTCCTTCGACACCACCGCGATGGTCGACAACGGCGTCGACAGCTCGTGCGCCGCGCCCGCCGCCAGCGTCGCCAGCGAGGCCACCTTCTCCCGCCGCGCATGCTGCACGCGCGCCTGCGCCAGCTCCTCCTCGCGCTCCTCCAGCGCCCGCGTCACCCGCTGCACGAAGTACACGATGAAGCCCGCCGCCACCGCGAACGCCACCCACATGCCGCTCAGGTGCAGCCGCATCAGCGCCGCGTGGTCCGGACGCGACAGCCCCGGCACCAGCTCCACGTCCTGCAACACGAACAGCGAGCCGAACGCCGTCAACGTGAAGCCCAACAACCCCCACATCCACCGCGCCGGCAGCAGCACCGTGCCCAGCGCCACGTTCACCAGGTACAGCGTCGTGAAGGGGTTGTGCGTCCCACCACTGAGCGCCAGCAGGCCCGTGAGCACCAGCGTGTCCCACAGCATCAGCTTGCCGATGGTGGCCTCGCTCACCCGGGCCCGGCCGAGCCACGCGCGCACCGCCACGTTCGTCGCGGCCTCCAACCCCAACAGCCCCGCGAGCACCGGCACCGGCAGCGCCAGCTCCAGCCCGTACGCCGCCAGCGCGATGACCAGCGCCTGCCCGAGCAGCAGGCCCCAGCGCAGCCGCAAGAGCCACTCCAGGTTGATGCGGGCGCGAGAGGCGGGCTCGTTGGCGACAGGAGGCGTCATGGCACGACAGGAGGTTGCAGCGAGGCGGACCGGGCCACGTTGCCCAGCATGTCCACGTTGCGCGGCGACTCGCCGGGGCCCACGCCATCCAGCCACGAATCCCACGCCAGTGTGAAGACCCGCTCCGCCCTCGGCGAGGCCTCCGACAGCTCCACCCCATCCAACACCACGTCCACCGACGAGCGCCCGCGCGTCTCGAACTCGAAGTCGCGCGCCTCACCGTCCTCGAGCGTCCCGCGGACATGCAGGCTCAACCCCAGCATGTCCACCGGCCGCGCGCCCTGGAGCGCCGCGCCCAGGCCCTCCGCGTCCGAGTCCGCCGGCTCGAAGGTCAGCCGCGCCCGGCAGTAGCGCCCCGGCGGAGGATGCAGCACCCCGAGCGCCACCACCGCGCCGTCCGACTCACCCAGGGACACCACGTGCGGCGTGCCCAGCCGCAGCGCGTTCGTCGTCGAGTGCGCCCACGCCGTGCCCACCGGCGACAGCGCCCGCAGCCATTGACGCAGGCCCGTCTCCTCGCACCTGAACAGCTCCACGCTGCCCAGCGTGACGAGTGCCCTGGCGAGTGTGGCGCGAGCTCCCTCGTCCGTGACGAGCGTGCGAGCCCCCGCCGCCTCCGGGACGCTCCGCGCGCGGCCCGTGGTGAGCCCCAGGCTCAACTGCATCCCCTCGATGCGCTCCCCGCCACCACAGCCGGTGAGACACACGAGCAGCACGAACGGCTTCACGACAGAGGCCATGGCGTCAGAGGTCGTACGCGACGGACAGCATCGCGATGGGAGTGGGCGCCACGCGACCGCGGAGCCGGTTGAAGAAGGGGACCCGCACACCCGCGGCCACCACCAGGTCCATCCGAGGACTGAAGAGGATGTCGGGAGACGCATAACCGATGACGCCCCCGCCGTTCTCCTCCTTCTCTCCATCGATGTCCGCCGCCGCCTCGATGCGCCCGTCGAGCCCCAGCCGCAGGGCCCACCGCTCCGCCGGCTGGTACTGCGCCGCCATCGTCGTGCGCACCGACGCGCCCGCCCGGTAGCCCAGGATGCCGCGCGTGGGGAGGAAGCCCGTGGCGCTCACCAGGAACGACCAGCTCCCCCGGAAGTGCTGGTACGCGAGCCCCGCCAGCGGGTCCACCGAGCCGCTGCCCAGCTGTGTGTCCAGGTCCATCAGCGTCCCGTCCTCCAGCCGCAGCTTCGGCGCGGTGGGCAGCTTCACGCCGACGAGCACGCTGAAGAGGTGGTCCGCCGAGAACGCGCGGTCCTGGTACAGGAACGCCTTCGCCGTCAGCTCCACGTCGCCCACGCCCCAGCCCCGCTCGCGCGCCAGGCTCACCGAGCGCACCTCGCGCGCCTGCAGGGGCAGCGTCGCCGACAGGAACAGCCACGGCAGGGGGGCGTACGCCACCGCCACGTCCATGCGCGCCTCGCGCAGCCGCAGCGCGTCCACGTTGTCCTGTCCCACCGTGTGCCCCCAGCCCCGCAGGGTGGAGGAGAAGCGCAGCCGGCCCGAGAACGGCTGCTCGGTGCCCATGGACATGAGCGTGGGGTCGCCACACGCACAGGTGGCACACGCCCAGGCGGACGACACGGGCGCGAGGGCCAGCACCGCGCCCAGCAGGGAGGACAGGAGGGAGAGTGGGGCTTTCACGACGAGGAGCACCCTACGCCCCCGGCCCGCCCCCCGCGTGTGGCGTGTTGTCGCAGCTGTCCGGGACACAAGGCGGCGGCCCCCAGGGCCCGAAGGAGGGCAGGCAGGAGGCCGGGCGCCGGCTGCCCCGCGGGAAGTCATGGGCAGGTTGAGAATGACTTCCACGCCCCGGCGTTGGTGGGACACAGGAGGCCATCCATGGGAGTGCTCGTGCCGCTTGCTCGATTGCTGTTCTCAGCCATCTTCATCACCAGCGGCTTGAACCACTTCATCCAGCTCGACGCGCTGACGACCGTGGCCCAGAACGCGGGCGTGCCCGAGCCCCGCTGGGCGGTGCTGGTGTCCGGCGCGGCGCTGGTGCTCGGGGGGCTGTCGGTGCTGCTCGGTGTGCTCGCGCGCCTGGGGGCCGCGGCCATCGCCATCTTCCTGGTGACGGCCGCCTTCATGGTCCACCGCTTCTGGCTCGTCGCGGACCCGGTGCAGGCGCAGGATCAGCTCATCCACT
The DNA here is from genome assembly GCF_020037095.1 of Myxococcus sp. XM-1-1-1. Classification (NCBI taxonomy): domain Bacteria; kingdom Pseudomonadati; phylum Myxococcota; class Myxococcia; order Myxococcales; family Myxococcaceae; genus Myxococcus; species Myxococcus sp. XM-1-1-1. The sequence continues at coordinate 43,841 of NZ_JAIQDH010000037.1, read as the reverse complement.
TCATGAAGAACCTCTCCATGGCGGGAGGCGCGCTCTTCATCGTCTACTTCGGCTCGGGCCCCTTCAGCCTCCGGCGCGGAGGACGACAGGAGAGCGGCCTGGGCGGTGGACGGCTGGGCTCCCCGTTGAGGCACTGAGCGCGCGAAGGCTCTCGGGCCCGCGCGCGCTCAAGAGACCCGCTCAGCTGGCCACGGCCACGTGCGCCTGGGCGCGCAGGGTGAAGAACGCGACCTCCGGCTCGCTGCCCCGGCGCAGGTACGGCCCGCCGAAGCCGAAGCCCAGGCCCCGGTTCACGTACAGCTGGTTGCCATTCACGTGGTAGTGGCCGCGGATGTAGGGCTGCCCCGCGCGGCGGAAGATGGCCTCCGTCAGCCCCTGCACGATGAACTGGCCGCCGTGCGTGTGCCCGGAGAACTGCACCAGGCCCGCGTGCGCCGGCAGCTTGTCCACCGTGGGCGGCGTGTGGGCCAGCACCAGCCGCGTGCCGGACTCCGGCGCGCCCCGGAACGTGGCCTCCACGTCGTCGCGGCCCGTGCGCCCGTCGTCCACGCCCAGCACCGTCACCGGGGCGCCCTTCACGTGCACCACGCGGTGCTCGTTCTGCAGGACGGTGTAGCCCAGCCGCTCGAAGCTCTCGCGCAGGTAGGGCGCGTTCACCTGGTGGTCATGGTTGCCCAGCACCACGAAGACCTGGCCCTTGAGGCCGCTGAGCACGTCGCGCACGCGGGGCAGGGGCTTGGGGCTGTGGGTGACGTAGTCGCCGGTGAGGAAGACCAGGTCCGGGGCCTCCGCGTTGACGGCCTCCACCGCGCGGCGGATGCGCACGTCGCTGGTGGCCTGACCCACGTGCACGTCGGACAGCTGCGCCACGCGCAGGCCGTCATGGTGGCCCGTCAGGTGCGGCAGGTGGAGCAGGTTCTCCGTGAGGGAGAAGTGGTCCCTCCAGCGCAGGCGTCGCTCGGGACGCAGTGGGTCCGCGCCGCTCCAGGCCACCACCTCGTTGCGTCCTCCGGCGACGGGCTCCAGGGGGGACTCACTGGACGGGGAGGCGGGGCGACGGCGGGCCAGACGTCTCAAGCGCATGCGGTGCGGTTCCTTTCCGGGCCGGGGAGGGACGGCGATTCTACGAAGCCAGGGGAGGTGGGTTGAAGCAGGTGTCCCGCGCACGCCTGCCCTCCTGTCGGCCGGCTCACGGGGTGAGGGAAAAACCCCAAGGATTCGAGGAAGATTCCGGACGAGCGTGGGAGCTTTCTTCCACCATTGGACACACGGCCAGGGGGCGAGCGGTGACGGCGTCCAGCGACGTTGGTACACAGCCGAGGACGATGAGCCCCCGGCTTGGAGTGGCCCCTGATCTCGGCCCGGATGTGACGATGCCAGCCGGTGAGAGACCGCGGAATGCATCGCTCGGTCCGGGCGCCGTCTGCCTCGCGGACCTGATGTCCACCATGCCCGTGGGCATGGCGGTGGTGGACCGGGAGCTGCGCTTCGTGGAGGTCAGCGAGACGCTCGCGGCCCTCAACGGCCGGCCGCGCGAGGCCCACCTCGGGCGCCACATGGACGAGGTGATGAACCCCCACTCCTCGCTCGGCGACACCTCGCGCCGCGTGCGCGGCGTGCTGGAGACGGGCGAGCCGCTGGACGGCGTCGAAATCATCCACCGCGAGCCGGGCGGCGGCGTGGAGCGCACGCGCGTCTTCCGCGCCAGCTACCACCCGGTGCGCCGCGACGGCGTGGTCATCGCCGCGTGCCTCTACGTGGAGGACCTCACCGAGCGCCGCCGCGTGGAGGCCCAGCGTGACGCGGGCGCGGCCCGGGAGCGCGCCGTGCGCGAGCAGGCCCTGCGCGAGACGCAGGAGGCGGTGCGCGCCCGCGACGAGTTCCTCAGCGTGGCCGCCCACGAGCTCAGGACGCCCCTGACCAGCATGCGGTTGCACCTGCAGCTCCTGCTGCGTCAGGTGGCGGGCGCGCAGCCCGCGCTGGGCCAGGAGCTGGCGCCCCGGGGCCAGGTGCTGGAGCGGCAGCTGTCGCGGCTGGGCAGCCTGGTGAACACGCTGCTGGACGTGTCGCGCGTGGCGGCGGGCAAGCTGAGCCTGGAGCCGCGCGAGCTGGACCTGGTGCAGGTGGTGCGGCAGATGGTGGACGCCTTCTCGGAGGAGTTCGCCCGCGCCGGCTGCGAATTGTCCGTGCACGTCTCCGGCACGCTGCCCGGGCAGTGGGATCCGCTGCGCGTGGAGCAGGTGCTGGTGAACCTGCTCTCCAACGCGGCCAAGTACGGCGCGGGCCGCCCGGTGGAGGTGTCGCTGGTGGGCGAGGGCACGATGGCGGTGCTGGCCGTGAAGGACCACGGCATCGGCATCTCCGAGGACGGCATGGCGCGGCTGTTCGGCAAGTTCGAGCGCGCCGTCTCCGAGCGCCACTACGGCGGCCTGGGCCTGGGGCTCTACATCACCCGCCAAATCGTGGAGGCCATGGGCGGCAGCATCACCGTGCGCTCCGCGCAGGGTCAGGGCTCCACCTTCATCCTGCGGCTGCCCACCCAGCCCCGCGCGGCCACCGCGCAGGGCGCCTCGGCGAGCCGGGCCCGCTGACTTGCGCGAAAGCGCCAGCGGGCGCCCCCGGAGTGTCCGGAAGGCGCCCGCCGTCACGGCCTCACGCTCCAGCGCGTCTTCAGTGCCCGCGCAGCACGTACACCTTGCCGTCGACCAGGACGTACAGCGCGCTGGGCGTCACGCGCGGGTCGTAGACCAGCTGCTGCACCTTGGAGCCGCCCACGCCCGGGACCTTCTCCAGCTGCTTCTGCGGCGTCAGGCGCCACAGGCCGCGTCCCTCGGTGCCCACGAAGAGCGAGCCGTCGTCGGTGGCCGCCAGCGCGGTGTAGCGGTCCGTGCCCGCGCCGTCGATGCGGACGTAGTCGGTGTCCGCGCTCTTGGTCGGGTCGTGCCGCGTGGGCTCGGCCTTGAACTGCCACAGGCCGCTGCCGAGCCCGGCCACGTAGTACAGGCCGTCCGTCGTCTGCTGGAAGCCGCGCCAGCGGTTCTGCGGGGCGACCTCCCAGCGCCTGTCCTCGGGGCCCGGGTTGACGGGGTCCACGAAGGTGTTGAGCCGGTAGATGGACAGCTCCGTGCCCTCGGGGATGCCCGCCTCGTGCTTCTCCCGGTCCCACCACTTGAGCTCCTTGTTGGGCGGGAGGATTCCAATCTTCCAGTCGTTGGCGATGAGCAGCTCGCCGGCCTGCGAGTAGCCCAGGCCGTAGGTGAAGCCCGCGCGCTGCGACTCCTTGACGACCTCCTGGTTCGGGTCCGTCGGGTGCGGCGTCCGGGTGAGCAGCCACCAGGCCGGGTGGCGGTGGCTGCTGTACTCGAGGTCGCGGATGCGCGTCACGCCGTGGTTGGTGCCGATATAGACCTCACCCTCGTACGGGCCCTTCATGACCCGCATGCAGGACAGGACGGAGCGGTCCTCGTCGTAGTGGAAGTCGTTGCTGTTGCGGATGCCGATGGCCTCGTTGCGGCTGGGACGGCTGGTGCCCACCGAGCGGTACAGGTGCTCGCGCAGCACGATGTCCGTGCCGTCGCCGTTGAGCTGCACCAGGTCCATGTCGCCCTTCTGGAACTCGAAGTAGCGCGCCTCGTCGAAGTCGGCCTCGCCCCGGCCGGCGATGCGCTGGCCTCCCGGCACGTTGTCGTACGTGAGGTAGCCCACGTACGCCTCGCCCGCCTTGCCGCCGCAGATGACGGTGGAGCCGGTGGCCAGCTGGTGCGGCTCCGAGCCGAAGCCCAGGCTGGCCTGGCCGACGGGCTGGCTCGTCCACACGAGCTTCTGCGTGTCCGCGCGCAGCACGCCGATGCGGTCCCCATCCAGCACCCAGATGTTGTGCGCGCCGTCCACGCCCACCGAGGCGACCTTGGGGATGCCGTACTTCGACGAGTAGTCCGTCAGCGCGTCCGTGGGCCACGGGCCCTCGGGCGTGGTGGGCACGCCGCCGTCCGGCACGGGGTCCGTGCCGCCATCGCCGCTGCCCGCGTCGGGCACCGGGTCCGTGCCGCCATCGCCGCTGCCCGCGTCGGGCACCGGGTCCGTGCCTCCATCCCCCGCGTCCGGAGTGCCCGCGTCATCCGGAGGAGCCTGGACGTCGCCATCCGTCGGCCCCTTGCCGGTGCCGTCCGAGCTGTCGCAGGCCACCGCCGTCATCATCACCGCCACACCGACACACGCGCCCAACAGTCGTCGAATCACCGCTTCCTCCCGTCCCCGGTGTGGAGCAAGCGGCGTACCGGCCCTTGCGCACATGCACCGTCATGGAAAGAGGGAAGCGGGCTTCCCACCGTGGGCACCCGGGCGGCGTGACGTGGCACTGGAAATGACCAGGCCCGCCCCCGGAAGGGAGCGGGCCCGTGAGACTGTCATTCGGGCGACGGCGCCCGGACTCAGTGCACGGCGTCGTCGACGTCCTGCTTCACGTCCTCGCCGGCCTCCTCCACCTTGTCGCCGGCCTTCTTGGCGTCCTTCTTCATGGTGTCCACGGCGCCGGAGCCGCCCGTGCCCTTGGGGCTGGTGGCGCGCAGCTCCACGGCGACGGCGTTGTCACCGTCCAGCTGGAAGCGCGCGCGCACCTCGGAGCCCTCCGGAATCTGGTCGGCCCGCACCTTCTTGCCGTCCAGCATCACCACCGTCTGGGCCTTCACGTCCAACTCGGCGTCGGGCAAATCCTTGCGCGTCAGGTTCACGCTGTCGTCGTCGGCCTTCTTCAAGGTGCCCTTGAGGCTCAGCGAGTGCTCCTTCTTGAAGAGGTTGTCCTGTGCTTGCGCGTTGGAGGCCTCGCGGGTGGCGCCGCTGATGCCGCGGCCCACGTCGGTGGCGTTCACGCCCGTGTCCACGCGCGTGCTCGGGCCGGGAATCTGCGTCTGCGACGGCGCCGGTGCGCTCTGCGCGAAGGCGGCGGTTCCCAGACACACGGCGAACGTGGCGATGAGCTTCTTCATATGAGCGTCCCTCTCCCTTGGGTCCGTTGGATGACTTCTGGGAGCAAGGGTGGGGAGGCTGCCTCCCTCCGCCAACCCGCCCTGCACGGCCCCAGGGGCGGCCCGTCCGCAGGGCAGCCGGGCGAAGCAGGGGCGACTTCAGTCGCCCTGGCTCAGCCGCTTCACCGTGGACAACAGCTCGTGCAGGTCCAGGGGCTTGCGCAGACAGCCGGCCACGTCCAGCTCGCGGGCGGCGGACTCCAAATGCAGGTCCGCGCTGGCCACGACGACGGGGATGTCCGCCAGCGCCGTGTCATGGCGCAAGGCCTCGCGGAAGGCGAAGCCGTCCATGCGCGGCATCATCAGGTCCAGCAGGATGAGGTGCGGCGGCGTGTCCTGCTGGCGCAGCTGCGCGAGCGCCTCCAGCCCGTCCGCGGCCAGCAGCACCGCGTAGCCCTCCAGCTCGAAGGCGTCCTGCAGCGCGTCCCGGATGTCCAGGTCGTCGTCCACGACGAGCAGTGTCTGAAGCGCTTGCACCGGTCTCCCCACCCTGGTCGGGGCCGACTCGCTCCCACACCACCTCAACCATGGGGCCGCGGGTGTCAGGACGGAAGCTTCCGGCGGCCGGGCGGGGTGAATCACGGTTCACCAGCCGACGCCTGCCCCCCCCACCGCCCGCCCGGAGTGCGGGATTTGCAATGGAGTTGCTTTAATCGAGATACACGGAAGCAGTTTTTATATCGGTTTGCTCGTATTCCTGGATGCCGTGAAGATGGCGGCGGCGGCCCGCCTCCCAGGCGGGCGCTCATTTCCAGGGAGCAGTCCTCATGCGAACCATGTCTCGAGTTGCGGGCAGGAAGCTGTTGGGAACGATGCTGTGCGCGCTGACGATTTCGGCCTGCGGTCCGGCGCCGGAGCAGCAGGGCGAGCCGCAGCCGGAGCAGCCGCAGACGGACACCACGCAGCAGCCGGTGGTGTACGGCACCGACGACCGCCAGGACGTGTACGCGCACCCGGACGCGACGCTGCGCCAGCGCGCCGAGCAGTCCACCGTGGCGCTGATGACGACGTCCGACTACACGGTGGGGAGCAACGGCAACGTGACGTTCAACGCGTCCACGCTGCAGTCGGCGTACAACCTGTGCTCCAACCAGCGCTTCCTCACCGACCTGACGCCGGCGTTCTGCTCCGGCACGCTCATCGATGACGACCTGGTGCTGACGGCCGGACACTGCATCACCAGCGCCTCGGCCTGCACCAGCACGCGCGTGGTGTTCAACTTCTACAAGACGGCGGCGACCACGCTCAAGCAGGTGACGAGCGCGGACATCTTCTCCTGCCAGTCCATCGTGGTGCGCCAGCAGACCAGCGGCACGCCCAACCTGGACTACGCCATCATCAAGCTGGACCGCGCCGCCACGCCGCGCTTCGTGCCCGCGCCCATCCGCGCCGGCAACGCCGCGCTGCCGGTGGGCACGGGCGTGACGGTCATCGGCTCGGGCAGCGGCATCCCGTTCAAGATTGATTCGGGCGGCAAGGTGCGCGACGCGCGCGCGGGCTCGCTGGACTACTTCATCGCGACCACGGACACCTTCGGTGGCAACTCCGGCTCGGGTGTGTACGAGAACACCGGCTACACGGTGGCGGGCATCCTGGTGCGCGGCGAGACGGACTACGTGTCGAGCGGCAGCTGCCGCATCGTCAACACGTGCACGGAGACGGGCTGCAGCGGCGAGGACATCACCTACGTGCGTCCCGCGGTGAACGCGTACTGCGCGGTGGCCGGCAGCCTGCGGCTGTGCGGCACCACCCAGCCCCCGCCGTCCACCACCTTCACCTTCACCGCGTCCAACACCAACAACGCGCAGCAGAACACCACCAACCGCGCGGTGACGCTGGCGGCGGGCCAGACGATTCGCGTGGGCACCTGCTCGGTGAGCGGCGCCTCCGGCACGGGTGACACCTACCTGCGGCTGAGCAACGCGGCGGGCACGTCGGTGGCGAGCAACGACGACTCCTGCGGCACGCTGTCGTTCTTCTCGTACACGGCCACCACGGCGGGCACGTACACCATCCGCGCGGGCTGCTACTCCAGCAACAGCTGCAGCGGCACGGTGGCGTACACCATCCAGTAGTCCGCCGTCTCAGGGGCACGGGGCCAGCAAGCGCCCGTGCCGCGTGTCACACGCTCGGGCCGTCCCTCTTGCAGGAGTCGGGAGGGCCCGGGCGTTCGTGTTTCATCCCGGCCAGCGCGCGTGGCGGCGCGGGGGACGTCCTTCAGGCGCAGCGGTCGCAGAGGCCGCGCAGCTGCACGTCCACGCTCTTCTGGGCCACCGCGCGCGGCACGCCCTTGGAGGACGCGATGCGGATGGACTCCTCCGGCAGACACGCGACGGTGCCGCAGTCGGTGCAGGTGAAGTGCGGGTGGTTGCCGCTGTGCTCGTCGCCCGAGCGTCGCAGCTCGAAGCGCCACACGTGGTCTCCCAGGTCCGCGCGCACCACCAGCCCGGCCTCCGTGAGGTCCGTGAGGTTGCGGTAGATGGTCACCCGGTCATAGCCCTCGTCACCCAGTGCATCCACCAGGTCGGCGTGGCTCATTGGCGCGGTGGCCGACTCCAGCTCCCGGAGCACCGCCACGCGGGGCGCGGTGCTGCGCAGACCCGACGCGCGGATCCTCTCCTGGAAATCAGCGAGCTTCGGCTGCACGGCGATTCGTTTTGCTCCCATGATGTCTTTTCGCATAACCCATCTGCGGGACACTTTCACCTCGCCCGGAGTACGACGTCCGGCCTCGAGGACTGGAGTGGCTTGCCCGCCGGGTCCCCCCAGACTCCTGGATACGAGAGTGAGCACCAGGAGTCCAGGATACTGGTGCAATCCTTGTGCGTAATGATTCACCGCGCTTCCCGACTTCCGGTCAGTCACGCCTGGACGTCGGTGGACCCCGGATGCGGTGGAGTGGCCACGCCAGCGTCGCGAACCGGCGCGGGGGTGTCCGGCGCACGACAGTTTCCGCCAGGTGTCCCAGGGCCTCCCCGCGCGCGGCGAGGTGTCCGGGAGTCCAGTGATTCCAGGGTGCAGTTGCAACTCATGAGTCACCGGTGACGCGGTGCCCCGAGCACGGCGACCGGGTGGGTGCGGCCGGGCCCGGGCTCGTCGCGATGGCCCCGGCTGAGCGGAGCGGGGGGCCGGGGGGCGGGCGGTGGCGCGGGGGCGGGGTGGCGGGCGGGGCTTCATCTCGTATCTAAGTTGTAAAAGCATCCTAGGTGTTCTTGTCGCAGGCGTCCGCTGGGAAGAGGAGGGGAGGGCCCCCTGGGGTCGCCTGGAGGGCGACGGCGGGTGTTGGACCGGCGAACAGTCCATCCCGCGCTCCTTGACTGGGAGCGATGAGTGCCCACACTTGCGCCTTTGTCGTTCCGTCGGGGCCTCGACAGGCCCTGTTGCTCGTGTCTCCGGGTCCCCCTCGCCGTGACGAAGCCCAGTCTCCTGCTCATCGAAGAAGCCAGTGTGGCCCGGGAGCTCCAGGTGCTCGCGCTGGAGAGCCAGGGATGGCAGGTCGTGGCCCTGGCGGACGTGGCGGCGGCCGCCTCGCTGATGCAGACGCAGCCGGTGTTGCTCGTGGTGGCGGCGGCGGGCGTGCTGGCGGCGGGCAGGGAGGCGCTGGAGGCGTTCCGCGGCGCGCTGGAGGCGGCGTCGGTGGGGCTGTACGTGCGCGCCTTCCCCGCCGAGGAGGAGGTGGTGCGCAGGCTGGCGCTGCCGCTCACCGGCTTCTTCTGGCGGCCCCTGTCCCTGGGCGGGCTGGTGGAGAAGGTCCGACGCGTGGTGCCGGAGGAGGGCCCCCCGGAGGCGCGGCCGCTGGTGCTGGTGGCGGACGACGACCCGGTGTCGCGCAAGCTGTTGCAGTTGATGATGGTGCCCTTCCGCTTCCGGGTGGTGTCCGCGGACGACGGGATGCAGGCGCTGGAGGTCGCGAGGAGGCGGCGGCCCGACGTGGTGCTGGCGGACGCGCTGATGCCGCGCATGGACGGCTACAAGCTGTGCATGGCGCTCAGGCAGGAGTCGCGCTTCGCGCGCGTGCCGCTCATCCTCACGCACGCGCTGACGCCGGACGAGCTGGATTTGCGCATGGCCCACAACGTGGGCGCCAACGGCTTCGTGCGCCGCGCGCAGGACGGGGACGAGCTGGTGGGCGTGCTGCTGCGCGCGCTGAAGGCCGGGCCGCCCACGCCGCTGGGGCCCGCGCCGCCGGTGGGGCCCGCGCTGGAGCTGAACACCGAGGACCACCTGTACCGGATGGTGCGCCAGCTGGAGCGGCGCGTGGGGCTGCTCGAGCAGGCGGAGCGCGGCACGCGCGAGAGCGAGGAGCGCTTCCGCCTGGTGGTGGAGGGCTCCTACGACGGCATCTGGGACTGGGACTTGCGGCGGGGCACGCTGTACTGGAGCCCGCGCCTCCTGGAGATGCTGGGGCTGACGCCCGGGACGTTCGCCGGCACGCACGAGGCCTTCGTGGAGCTGCTCCACCCGGAGGACCGCGCCGGCGTGCTCGCGGCCATGACGGAGCACCTGGAGCGCGGGGCGCCGTACGACGTGGCCTTCCGGCTCCGGCACGCCACGGGCGGCTATCGCTCGTGCGTGGGACGGGGGCGCGCGCTGCGCGACGAGCAGGGCCGGCCGGTGCGCATGGCGGGCATCATCGGCGACGTGACGGAGCAGCTGCGGCTCTACCGCGAGGCGAACGAGGCGGTGCGCGTGCGCGACGACTTCCTCAGCGTGGCGGCGCACGAGCTGAGAACGCCCCTGGCCGCGCTGCGCTTGCGGGTGCAGGGCGCGCAAGGGGCGCTGCGCATGCTGGGCGCGGCCCAGGCGGCGCCGCGGCTGGAGCGCGCGCTGGAGGCCGCGGACCGTCAGGTGCAGCGGATGTCGGACCTGGTGGAGTCGCTCCTGGACGTGTCCCAGGCGCAGGGCGGACCGCCCAGGCTGCAGCTGGAGGTGGTGGACCTGTCCAACGTCGTGCGCGACGCGGTGACGCGCTCGGAGCCGGCCGCGGCGAGAGCGGGGTGTGAGCTGGTGCTCGGGCCCATGCCGCCCACGCCGGGCCGGTGGGACGGCGCCCGGCTGGGGCAGGTGGTGCGCCACCTGTTGTCCAACGCGATGAAGTTCGGCCCGGGCCGCCCCGTGGAGGTGGCGCTGGAGCAGCAGGACGCCACGGCCACGTTGGTGGTGAAGGACCACGGCATCGGCATCTCCCCGGAGCGGGTGGACGGGCTGTTCCGCCGCTTCGAGCGCGCGGTGCCGGTGCGGCACTACGGCGGCCTGGGGCTGGGCCTGTACCGCCTGCGCCGCATCGTCGAGGCGCACGGCGGTCAGGTGTCCGTGGACAGCACGCCCGGCGAGGGCTCCACGTTCCGCGTGCGCCTGCCCCTGGGCGGCCCCCCCGTCGCCCGCGCCTGACTCAGAGCGAGTCGAGGAAGGCCACCAGCGCCTCGCGCTCCTGGCGCGACAGCGCCTTCACCTGCTCGCGCGAGGACTCGGCCTCGCCCCCGTGCCACAGCACGGCCTCCAGCGGCGTGCGCGCCCGTCCGTCATGCAGCAGGCGCGAGTGTCCGCTCACCGTCCGCGTCAGGCCCAGGCCCCACAAGGGCGGAGTGCGCCACTCGCGGCCGCTGGCGAGGAAGTCCGGACGTCCGTCCGCGAGCCCCTCTCCCAGGTCATGCAGCAACAGGTCCGAGTACGGCCAGATGAGCTGCCCGGACAGCTCCGGGTAGCCCTCCAGCGTGCCGGTGGTGACCGACGGCTTGTGGCACCTGGCGCAGCCCACGCGGTGGAACACGGCCTTGCCCTGGAGCACCCGGGCGTCGTCGACGCCCGCGCGCGTGGGGAGCGCCACCGTGTGCGAGTAGAAGTCGAGCGCCGTCAGCTGCCGGTCCGTCACCTCGGGTTCACCGCCGTGGGGCGCCGCGAGGCACACGGCCTGCGCCTGGGTGCACGTGTCCTTTGGAAACAGCGTGGTGGTGAGGCCCAGGTCGCCCAGCAGCGCGGACGCGTTCTGGTGCTCGATGTCCGGCTGGTTCGCCTTCCACCCGAAGCGGCCCAGCGCCACGCGGTTCGTGCGCCCGTTCCACACGCGGTTGACCCGGCCGGACACGCCGTCGCCGTCCGCGTCGTCCGGGTCCGCCCACGCCAGCAGCGTCTCGTTGGGGATGGCCGCCAGCAGGCCCAGGCCCACCATGTTCTGGGCCACGCGCGCGGACATCATCGTGTCCGCCGACAGGGGCCCGTAGGCCAGGTCCGTCAGCACCAGCGTGGGGGACTGGAGCGTGTAGGGCTCGCCGTCCGCGAAGGTGCCAGAGACTTCGGTCCACTCCACCCGTGCCTGTCCCTCCGCGGGCACGCCGGGGATGCCCCGGGGCTGGAGCTGGTCTCCATAGGTGGGCTCGGGCACGGGCTCGCCGTGGGGGCCGGTGCCCGGGATGGACAGGCGCACGAGCAGCGTGTCCGCCACCTCGTCGCCCTCGGGCGGACGGCCGCGGCCGTTGCCCAGGTGGCAGGCGAGACACGAGACGGAGTGGAACAGCGGGCCCAGGCCGTCCCGGTCCTGCTGCGAGGTGCTGGGCGCGCGCACCCAGTCCGCCTCGAAGACGGACTCGCCCACGAAGAACTCGGCGCGCCGGGCCAGGCCGAGGTTGGCCGCCGGCTGGGTGAAGGCGCCCGCGCCCGTCACCGTCACGCTGGTGGCTCCGCCGGGGTGGTCCTCGCCCGCTTCCACCACGTCGAAGCGGGGCGGAGGGGGCGGCTCGGGAGGAGGCGGCTCTAGGGGCGGCTCACCCGGAGGCGTGATGGAGGGCGGGGCCCCGGAGTCACCGCACGCGGCGGCGGCCCCGAGGAGCGCCAACAACAGACCCAGACCGACGGCGTGCTTCACGGCAGGGGGACCGGGATGGGGTCGGTGTAGGACCAGCGGTCGATGACGCCGTCCGGGCCGAGCGAGCCGTTGAGGTTCCAGCCCCAGGCGAACACCGAGCCGTCCTCGCGCACGGCGATGACGTGGGTGGCGCCCATGCCCATGGCCGTCAGCGGCGTCAGCGTCCCGGAGGAGGCGCGCGCCTCCAGCTCGTTCGTCTCCTTGATGCCGATGCCCAGCTGGCCGTTGAAGTTCGAGCCCCAGCCCAACAGCGAGCCGTCCTCGCGGCGCGCGAAGCTGTAGTTGCCGTTGGCGAACACGGCCGTCGCGTCGGTGACGCCCTTCACCTTCACCGGGGTGGCGCTCTCGCCGCCCGCGCTGAGCGCGCCCGTGCCCAGCTGGCCGGTGGCGTCCAGGCCCCACGCGGACACGGTGCCGTCCTTGTGCACCGCGAGGATGTGGTCGCGGCCGTTGGCGATGTCCACCACGTCGGTGATTCCCGGGACCTGGCCAGGCAGCGGGTGGCTGTCACCGTCCACCACGCCCGTGCCCAGGTTGCCGTAGTCGTTGCGGCCCCACACCCAGACGGTGCCGTCGGCCTTGAGCGCCACCGAGTGCATGGAGCCGCCCAGCACCTTCACCACGTTCGTCAGGCCCTGCACCGGCATCGGGTAGCCGCGCGCCACGGTGGTGCCGTCGCCCAGCTGGCCGTTGGCGTTGTTGCCGAAGCTCTGCACCGTGCCGTCCTCCATCAGGATGAGCGCGTGGCGGAAGCCGTTCGCCACCGACACCGCGCCCGTCAGGTTGGGAATCCTCGTCGCCACGTAGCGCGGGGTGACGTCGGGGGTGCCCGGCGTCTCGCCCGAGGGCGGGGTGGACAGGCCCAGCTGGCTGTCGTTGTTCTCGCCCCAGGACCACACGCTGCCGTCGGCCGTCAGCGCCATGGCGAAGTTCTGGTTGAAGGCGATGGCCGTCGCGTTCTCCAGGCCCGGCACCGGCTGGGGTTGGGTCTGGTCCGTGCGCACGTCGTCCCCCAGGCCCAGCTGGCCCCGGTTGTTGCGGCCCCACGTGTACACGCGGCCGTTCTTGAGCGTGCCGCTGTGCAGGCCACCGGCCGAGGCAAGCTGGCCGAAGTGGAACGACACCGCCTGCTCGGCCTCATTGCCCGCCGCGTCCCGGGCGTGCAGCACCACGGTGTTGCGGCCGGCGCGCGGCGTCACCTCGAAGGACACCGGCTCGCCCGCGGTGGCCGGCAGCGTGAGCGCCTGCTCGGTGCCGTCGTTGAGCGTGTACGCAAGCTGGGTCACCGCCACGTTGTCCGTGGCCGTGAACTCCACGTGCATCCGCCGCACCGTGGTGGCCACGCCCTCGCGGGGCGAGCGGACCTGGACCACCGGCGCCTCGTCGAAGCGCAGCGCCAGCGTGCGCTCCGTGCGCGCGCCCGTCTGGTCCACCGCCGCCAGGGTGATGTCGTTGTCGCCCTCCTCCAGGGTCAGCTCCAGCGTGAAGCTCGCGCTCGTGGGCGTGCTCGTCTGGAACTCCACCGCGCGCGGCTCGCCGCCGTTGAGCCGCGCGGTGAGCTCCGCGAGCCTTCCCGGCGCGCTCACCGAGCCTTGCAGCTTCACCTGCGCGCTCTCGGCGCTGGCGCCGGAGACGTGCGAGTGCAGCTGGACGTACGGCGCCACGGGGATGCCGGGCGTGGTCTCCACATCCGACCCACACGCCGCCAGCCACACGGCCGCCAGCGCGAGGACACAGGCTCGGGACTTCATCAGGACTCCTGGTTTGTTGGGTTTTATTGAGATTGATTTGCAGAGTCAGAAAGTGCCCGGGCTCATACCCCTCGCACCTCGGGGCACGCAAGCGGCCGGCGGCTCAATTTGGCGTTTGCTCCCGGGGATTTCCCGAGGGAGAAGCACCTGCCGGAAAGCCGGTGAAGTGCTTCAGCTTCCACGGAGTGGGGCTGAAGTCGGGGTACGCGGAGCTTTGGGGGCAGGGTGCCCATCCACTCGGGAAGCGTGGGGGCGTCCGAGGGCTCGCACTGCGGGTGCCTGTCCCAACGTACGATTGTCGACCACTGGAAGGTGGCGGACGGGGGGCCCCGCCGTTCTCTTTCCCGCCCGGGAAATCGCTCTAGGGTCGCGGCTCGTCTTCAGGGGAATCCATGGCAGAGGTGCTCGTCGTCGATGACAGCAAGGTGATGCGGGACATGGTGGTGGCCTGTCTGAGGCCCTACCCGGGGCTGAACTTCACCCATGCCTCGAGCGGGCTGGAGGCCATCGAGCGGTTGTCGCTGAGCCCGTACGATTTGCTGGTGCTGGACCTGAACATGCCGGACATCGGAGGCATCGAGGTGGTGGAGTTCGTGCGGGGGCAGGACAAGCTGCGCACGCTGCCCATCATCATCGTGACCACGCGGGGGGACGAGGCGTCGCGCGCGCGGGCGCTGGAGGCGGGCGCCAACCGCTTCATGACCAAACCCTTCACCCCCGACGCCATCCTCGCGGAGGCGCGGGGGCTGCTGGAAGAGACGCGGGCTTGACCGCTTCCGTGGACCTCGCGGACTTCCTCCCCGCCTATCTGGCGGAGGTGGAGGAGCTGCTCGACTCGGCGCACCGCCACCTGCTCGCGGTGGAGGCCAGCGCGCGTCGGGGCGCGGCCCACCCCAAGGCCGTGCGGGAGCTGTTCCGGGCGCTGCACACCATCAAGGGCCTGTCCGCCATGGTGGACGTGGAGCCCATCGTCTCCATCTCTCACTGGATGGAGACGTCCCTGCGTCAGGCGGACCAGGCCGGCGGCCGGCTCCCGGAGTCCAGCGTGGAGCCGCTGATGGAGGGCCTGCGCGCGGTGGAGCAGCGCATGCGCCAGCTCGCCTCCGGCAAGCCCGCGGCCCCGGTGCCCTCGGGGCTCCTGGAGCGGCTGGAGGCGCTGGAGGCCTCCGAGACGGCGCCGGCGGCCTCGCGGCCCGTCGCGGTGGTGCTCGACGAGACGCTGGCGCTCGGCGCCAAGCTGACGCCCACCGAGCGCGAGCAGCTCACCGCCACCGCGGGCGGCCGCCGCCCCGTGCGGGTGGACTTCATCCCCGGCGCCGAGCGCGCCGCCAAGGGCGTCACCATCAACAGCGTGCGCGAGCGGCTGGCGGCGCTGGGCGAGCTGGTGAAGGTCGTCCCGCTGTCGGGGCCCGTGCCCGGGGGCGGCTCGCTCACCTTCGTGCTGCTGCTCAGCACCGAGGCCGCGGACGGCGTGTTGATGGACGCCGCCGGGGGCGAGCCCGCCCTGGTGCGCCCGCTGGCCGTCGAGCAGGCCCTGTCGCCCGTGCCCGTGGTGAGCCCGCCCGCGCGGCTGGACGGGGAGCTGGACGAGGAGCCGGAGGAGCTGCGGCGCGGGGGCGGCACCCTGCGGGTGGAGGTGTCCCGGCTGGACGAGGCGCTGGAGCGGCTGGCGGCGCTCGTCGTCAACCGCTCGCGGCTGCAGCGCGCGGTGGCGGACCTGACGGCGGCGGGCGCGCCCACGCGGGAGCTGCGCGCCATCCTCCAGGAGAACTCGCGCCAGCTGCGCGACATGCGCGCGGCGATTCTCCGGCTGCGCATGGTGCGCGTGGGGGACGTGCTGGAGCGGCTGCCCCTCCTGGTGCGCGGGCTGCGCCGGGCCACGGGCAAGGCGGTGCGGCTGGAGCTGGACGTGGGCGACGCGGAGCTGGACAAGGCGGTGGCGGACCGGCTGATGCCCGCGCTGGTGCACCTGGTGCGCAACGCGGTGGACCACGCCCTGGAGTCGCCCGAGGAGCGCCGCATGCTGGGCAAGGCCCCGGAGGGGCTGGTGCGCCTGGCATGTCACGCCCAGGCCAACGGCTTCGTGGAGTTGCTCGTGCGCGACGACGGGCGCGGCGTGGACGGGGCGGCGGTGGCGAAGCGCGCGGGCGCGCCGGCCCCGCGCACGGACGATGATGTGCTGGAGCTCTTGTGCCGGCCGGGCTTCTCCACGCGGGAGTCGGTCACCTCCACCAGCGGGCGCGGGATGGGCATGGACATCGTCCGGCGCATCGTCGTGGACCAGCTGGGCGGGGAGCTGCGCATGGAGACGCGGCCCGGCGTGGGCACCACGTTCCGGCTGCGCGTGCCGCTGACGATTACCCTGCTGGACGCCATCGTCTTCGAGTGCGCCGGCGCGCGCTACGCGGTGGCGGTGTCGTGCGTGGAGGAGCTCTTCGATGTGGACGCCTCCCGCGTGGTGCGTCCCCCGGGGGGCCGGGGCGTGGCCCTGGTGGAGCGGCGGGGACAGGCGGTGCCGCTCGTGTGGCTCGAGCGCCTGCTGGGGCAGGGGACGGCCAGCGCGGCCGACACCGTGCCCGCGCGGGCGCTGCTGGTGCGCCAGCGCGGGGAGCTGGTGGCCTTCGGCGTGGGGCGGCTGCTCGGGCAGCAGGAGATCGTCCTGCGCCCGCTGGAGGACCCGTTGGTGAAGGTGCCTGGCGTGGCGGGCGCCACGGACCTGGGCGATGGACAGCCCACGCTGGTGCTGGACCTGCCCACGCTGGGCGCGTCGCGCCGGCAGGGGGGCGGGGGACGAGAGGAGCGCGCGACATGAGCGTGCTGCATGTGGTGTTCAAGGTGGATGGCGCCGAGTACGTGCTGCCGGCGTCGAACGTCCTCCAGATGGAGTCCTTCAACGGCGCCACGCCCGTGCCGGGCGCGCCCGCGCACGTGGCGGGGCTGGTGCAGGTGCGCGGCCGGGTCATCCCGGTGGTGGACGCGCGGCGCCGCTTCGGCCTGCCGGCGGTGGAGCGCACGCTCGACTCGCGGGTGGTGGTGGGGCAGCTGGGCGCGCGCGTGGTGGGGCTGCTCGTCGACAGCGCGCGCGAGGTGCTGAAGCTGGACCCGGGCCAGTTCAAGCCGCCGCCGCCGCTGGTCACCGAGGGCGCGCAGGGTTTCGTGAAGGCCGTGGCGCAGGTGGGTCCGCGGCTGGTGATGCTCATCGATTTCCCCCGAGTCATCGGGGAGGAGACGCCGGATGGCGACGCAGGACACTGACGCCCCCAAGGGGCAGGACGACGCGCGCGGGCTGGCCGAGCGCCTGACCCGGAGCCTCCGTGAGAGCACCACGCTGCTCCAGGAGCTGGAGGCCATGGCCACGCGCGTGGCCGGCAGCGGCAACGAGCAGGCCGCCGGCACCGAGCAGGTGCGCGCCGCCATCGAATCGGTGGCGACGCACGTGGAGCAGACGGGGCTGGCGGTGCAGTCGCTGGTGCGCACGCAGCGCACGGTGAGCGACTCCTCGCGCCAGCTGCAGCAGGAGTCGGAGGCGACGGCGGGCTCGGTGGAGGAGGTGAGCGCGTCGGTGTCCAACGTGCGCAAGGACGCCGCCCACCTGGCGGCGGAGGCGGACACCACCGCGGCCACGCTGGAGGAGGTGTCCCGCTCGGTGAAGGGCGTCAGCTCCAACGCGGAGGACCTGGCCGCCTCCAGCGAGGAACTGCTCGCGTCCATGACGGAGATGAACGCCACCGTCGCGGACCTGGTGACGCGCAACCAGTCCGGCGCGGCCTCCGCGGAGCAGGTGGGCGCCACCATCGAGGAGATGGCCAAGGGCATCGCCCGGCTGGCCTCGGACGCGCAGGGCGTGGGTGAACGCGCCACGCAGGTCGCCCACGCGGTGGGCCTCTTGGGCCGCTCGCTGGGGGACGTGGCGCGCGACTCCACCTCCATGGCCTCCAGCGTGGAGGAGGTGGCCGCCACCGCGGAGGAGCTGGCGCGCAGCGTGCGCGGCGTGGCGGAGAGCGCGCGCGTGCTGGAGACGCACGCGGCCTCCAACGCCTCCGCCATGGAGGAGGTGGCCGCGAGCGTGGAGGAGGTCGCCGCCACCGCGGAGAAGAACGCCGCCGTGGTGGACGCCAACGCCTCCACCATTGAACAGCTCGCGCGCTCGGCGCAGGCGGTGGCCAAGGCCGCTGAGTCCATCAACGGCCAGGCCGCCTCCGGCGCCTCGGCCTCCACTCAGCTGGAGACCTCCACGCGCCGCGTGGCGCAGATGACGGAGGAGGCCCGCGCCACCGCGGACCGGGTGGGCACCATCGCCCGCGAGGGCGGCGCCACGGTGGGGCGCTCCATGGCGGGCTTCGGCCGCATCCGTCAGTCCATCGTCGAGTCGTCGGGCGTGATGAAGGAGATGGCCAAGCGCGCCGAGGAGATTGGCGACATCGTCCAGACCATCAACCTCATCGCCGACCGCACCAACCTCCTGTCCCTCAATGCGAGCATCGAGGCGGCGCGCGCCGGGGAGCACGGCCGGGGCTTCGCGGTGGTGGCGGAGGAGATTCGCGCGCTGGCGGACCGGGCGGCGGCGGCCAGCTCGGACGTGGCGAAAATCGTGCGCGGGCTCCAGACGACGGCGCGCGAGGCGGCGGCCGCCACGGGCGAGGGCATGCGCGCCGCGGACGAGGGCTCGGCGCTGGCCTCCGAGGCGGAGAAGGCGCTGACCACCATCCTCAAGGGCGTGGATGACCTGGGGCAGAACGTACGCGAGGTGAGCCGCGCCACCGGGGAGCAGGTGCAGGCGGCGCAGGCGCTGGCGCAGGGCAACGTGCGGATGAGCGAGCAGGGCCGCGTCATCGCCGCGTCCGCCGCGGAGCAGGCCCAGGCGGCGCAGTCCCTGTCGCAGGGCGGCTCGGAGATGCGGCGCATGGCCCGGCAGACGATGCAGGCCTCCGGGGAGCAGGCGCGCGCGCTGCGCGACGTGGTGCGCGCCAACGGGCAGCTCGCGGAGGTGTCCCAGAAGGTGGCGCGCGCGGTGCAGGAGCAGGCCGCGGCGTCGACGGACCTGTCCAAGGCCGCGGCGCAGATGCGCCAGCTGGTGCAGACCGTCAGCAACGTGGTGGGCACGCAGAGCAAGGAGGTCACGGGCGTGAGCGCGCTGGCGCAGGACATGGCCAGCACCACGCAGCGCACGCTGGCGGGCCTGGCCGAGCAGGCCAAGGCGGCGGCGGAGGTGACGCGGGCCATGGACGCCACGCGCAAGGAGGTGGCCCAGTCCGCGCGCGGCATGGCGGAGCAGGCGCGCGCGCTCAAGCAGGGCGAGGCGGCCAGCCGCCAGGTGGCGCAGCTGGCGGGCGCGGTGACGCGGGCCACCGACGAGCAGGCCCAGGCGCTCGTCGCGCTGGTGAAGGGCGCGGACGAGGTGCGCCGGGTGGCCAAGAGCACGGCGCGCGCGCTGGACGAGCAGTCGGAGGTGCTCGGTTCGCTGGCGGTGTCCGCGCAGCGGCAGGCCACCGGCATCGCCTCCGTGGCGCGCGCCAGCGCGGAGGCCACCCAGGTGACGGAGGGGCTGGCCCGGGGCGTGGAGGAGATGCGCACGCGGGCGCGGGAAATCACCGTCACCACCGCGCAGCAGGTCCGCGCCGTGGCGGGCAACGCGGCCGAGGTGCGCGAGGTGTCCAACCGCCTGGGGCAGCTGTCGCGACTGCAGGCGGAGCAATGGGAGAGCCTGTCCCGGATGGGGGGCGTGAAGCCCTCCGAACCGGCGGGCGTCGAGTCGACGAGGGAGCGGCAGGCATGACGGCGACGATGTCTTCGGCGGTGGGCGCCTCGCCCCTGTTCCTCTCCGCGGAGGACCGGGCGCAGGTGGACGCGGTGGAGCAGCTGGCGCGCGGCGGCGCGGACAACCTGGCGCGGCTGGTGGCCGGGCTGGACACGCCGAGTTGGGCGGTGCGCCGCGCCGTCGTCGCGGCCCTGGCCCGGCTGGGCACCCAGGCGGTGCCGCCCCTGTGCGAGGTGCTCAGGAGCCGCCGCGACAGCGAGGCGCGGCTGGCCGCGGCGGTGGAGGCGCTGGTGGCCTCCACGGGCGCGGTGGAGGAGTCGCTCGAGGTGCTGGCGGACAGCCCCGTCGCCGCCATCGTCTGTGACGCGGCCCAGGTGCTGGGCCGCAGGCGCAGCCGGCGCTCGGTGCCGCTGCTCGCCCGGCTCACGGTGCATCCGGACGACAACGTCGCGGTGGCGGCGATTGAAGCGCTGGGCCGCATCGGCGGCGGCGCGGCGGTGGACGCGTTGCTGGCGGCCCTGGGCAGCGGCAACTTCTTCCGCATCTTCCCCGCCATCGACGTGCTGGGCCGCTGCGGCGACCCGACGGTGGTGCCCGCGCTGCTGGGCCTGCTCGCGGACCCCTTCTATTCGCTGGAGGCCGCCAGGGCGCTGGGCCGCACGGGCCAGGACGCGGCGGTGCCCGCGCTGGTGGGGCTCTTGCGCCGGGGCAACGACAGCCTGGTGCGCGTGGTGGCGGTGGCGCTGGTGGACATCCACGAGGCGCAGGTGCAGCGCTTCGGCGGCGCGCGCGCGGTGCAGGCGGCGCTGCGCTCCGGCGGGGACCTGTCCGTGCTGGGCCGCAAGCTGGCGCAGGCCATCAGCACCGCGGACTCCGCGGAGCGCGCCGCGCTGGCGCGGCTGCTCGGCTGGATTGGGGGCCAGGACGCGGCGGCGGGGCTCTTGCGCCTGCTCGACGCGCCGGACCCGACGGTGGCGCGCGCGGCGGCGGCGGCCCTGGCGGAGCTGGGCTCGGACGCGGACGAGCAGATCCTGCAGGCGCTGCGCGACGGGGACAGCGCCCGGCGCCGGGTGCTCCTGCCGCTGGTGGGGCGCCGCGTGGCGTCCGTGCCGGAGGTGCTGGTGTGCCTGGAGGACCGGGACGCGTCGGTGCGCGCCATGGCGGCGGACACGCTGTCGCGCATCGGCGACGCGTCCGCGGTGGGCGCGCTCTTCGAGCGCCTGGTGGACGACGACCCGCGCGTGGTGCAGGCCGCCACGGGCGCCATCCAGTCGCTGGGCAGCGACGACACGGAGGCGCTGGCGCTCCAGGCGGCGCGCTCTCCGGACGCGCGGCTGCGCCGGGCGGCGCTGCGCATCATCTCCTACTTCGGCTATCCGCGCGGGCTGGAGGTGCTGTTGTCGGCCATGCGCGACTCGGACGAGCGGCTGCGCGACGCGGCCATCTACGGCCTGCCCTTCATCGAGGACCCGCGCGCGGTGGACGCGCTGCTCACGGCGGCCACGCACGAGTCGGAGCGCACGCGCGCGGCGGCCATGCGCGCCCTGGGACAGACGCAGAAGGAGGCCCGCATCACCAGCATGCTGCTGGGAGGCCTCAATGATCGCGACCCGTGGGTGCGCTACTACGCGTGCCAGTCGCTGGGGAAGCTCAACGAGGAGGCCGCCGCGGACGCCATCGTCGCGCTGGCGGACGACGACGCGGGCCAGGTGCGCGTGGCCGTGGTGGACGCGCTGGCCCACATGCACACGGAGAGCGCCATGACGGCGCTGCGGCGCGCGGCGGCCAGCGCGGACGCGGACGTGCGGCGCGCGGCGCTCCTGGGCCTGGGCGTGGCGCGCCGGCAGGACGCGCTGCCGGTGCTCCTGGAGGCCGCCTCGTCCGAGGACGCGGCCACGCGCCTGGTCGCCCTGTCCGCGGTGGCCGAGTACGAGGCCCCGGAGACCCTGCCCGCGCTCCTGCGCGCCGCCAGCGACCGGGACGACAGCGTGCGCAGCGCGGCGGTGGGCTTCCTGGCCACGCGGCCGGGCATCCCCTCCACCCAGGCGCTGGTGTCGCTGCTGGGAGATTTGACGGTGCGCGAGCGGGTGGTGAGCGCGCTGGCCCTGCCCATGGAGGGACGGCTGCCGGGGCTGCTCGCCGCGCTGGACGCCGCGGACGAGGTGACGGCGCCGCTGCTGGTGGCGGCGCTGGCGCGCATGCGCCGGGCGGACGCGCGCGCGGGCCTGCTCCAGGCGCTGGAGACGGCCAGCCCCTCGGGGCGCCGCGCGGCGGTGCCCGCGGTGGGGGCGCTGGGCACGGTGGAGGCGCGCGACGCGCTGGAGCGCGCCTCGCTCCGGGACGAGGACGAGGAAGTGCGCCGCGCCTGTCTCGTGGCGCTGGGGCGGTGACAAGGACGCCATGCCTTCGTTGCCGATGTCTCCCCAGGTGTTCGCCATCCTCGCGGCGCTCATCGAGCAGCGCGCCGGGCTGCACTACTCGCCCGAGGACCGGGAGTTGATGGCGGACAAGGTGTCGGACCGCGCGCTGGAGGCGGGGTTCGACTCGTTGCTCGACTACTACTACTTCCTTCGCTACGACCCGGCGGGCGCCGAGGCGCTGGACGCGCTGGTGGACTCGCTGCTGGTCCACGAGACGTACTTCTTCCGCGAGGCCCAGCCCCTGCAGGTGCTGGTGGAGGACGTGCTGGTGCCCCTGGCGAAGCAGGGGCGCAAGCCGCGCGTCTGGTGCGCGGCGTGCTCCACCGGCGAGGAGCCCCTGACGCTGGCCATGATGCTGGCGGACCGCGGCGCGCTGGCCGGCGTGGAAATCGTCGCCAGCGACTTGAGCTCCCGGGTCCTGGAGCGCGCGCGCGCGGGGGACCACAACCTGCGCTCGCTGCGCGCCCTGCCTCCGGGCGTGGAGGGGCGCTGGCTGGAGCGCGGCGTGGAGGGGCGCGTGCGGGTGAAGCCGGAGCTGGTGGACAGGGTGCAGTGGATGCGCGTCAACCTGGTGGACGAGGCCGCGGTGGCGCGGCTGGGCGCCTTCGACGCCATCCTCTGCCGCAACGTGCTCATCTACTTCCAGGACGCCACGGCGCGCCGGGTGGTGGAGTCGCTGGCGAGCGCGCTCAAGCCCCACGGCCAGCTGCTGGTGGGCACCTCCGAGTCGCTCATGCGCTTCGGCACCGCGCTCTGCTGCGAGGAGCGCCGGGGCGTCTTCTTCTACAACAAGGCGGACACATGATGACCCCGGCCCCCATCCGCGTGCTGGTGGTCGACGACTCGGCCTTCGCGCGCAAGGTGCTCAAGCAGGTGCTGTCCAACGCGCCGGACATCCAGGTGGTGGACACCGCCCGGGACGGCCTGGACGCACTGGAGAAGGTGGCGGAGCTGTCGCCGGACGTGCTCACGCTGGACCTGGTGATGCCCAACCTGGACGGGCTGGGCGTGCTGCGCGCCCTGTCCTCCATGGAGCTCGCGCCGCGCGTCGTCGTGGTCAGCAGCGCGGGCGAGGAGAGCGAGCTGGCGGTGGCGGCCCTCCAGAACGGCGCGGTGGAGCTGGTGCACAAGCCCACCGCGCTGGCCACGGACCGGCTCTACGAGCTGGGCGCGGAGCTGGTGGAGAAGGTGCGCATCGCGGCCCGCGCCGCCCGGCGCCCCGTGGCCTCGCCCGTGGCCCCCTCGTCCTTCGCGTCCCCGGACGCGCTCCCGCCCGCCCGGCAGCTGGTGGTGGTGGGGACCTCCACGGGCGGCCCGCAGGCCCTGACGAAGCTGCTGTCGGAGCTGCCCGCGGACTTCCCCGCGCCCATGGCGCTCGCGCTGCACATCCCCCCCGGCTACACGGAGGCGGTGGCGCGGCGGCTGGACGCGCTGTGTCCGCTGGAGGTGCGCGAGGCGGAGGACGGCATGGAGCTGTTCCCCGGGCGCGTCGTGCTCGCCCGCGCCGGCCAGCACCTCAAGGTGGAGCGTCACGGCGCGCTCAGCCTGGTGCGCCTGGACCGTCACCCCCTGCGCATGCCCCACCACCCCTCCGTGGACGTGCTCTTCCAGAGCGCCGCCCGCGTCTGGGGCAAGGACACGGTGGGCGTGGTGCTCACCGGAATGGGAGACGACGGCCGCGACGGCGCGCGCGCCATCCGCGAGGCGGGCGGCGTGGTGCTCACCGAGTCGGAGAGCTCCTGCGTCGTCTACGGCATGCCCCGCGCCGTCGACGATGCGGGCCTGGCCACCGCGAGCGCGCCCCTGGGCGGCATGGTGGAGCTCCTGCGCTCGCACCTGCGCTGAAATCCCTGGAAGCGCGGGTGGGGAGAGCGTCGCCCGCTCTCCTACACGGCGAGGGGGAGAGGGAGGCCCCGCTGGAGGGCGAGCGATAGATTTGGGCCTTCACTGTGGCGTAAGGCACACTGCGCGCCATGCTCCGTTACAGCGCCGACATCCGCACCCTCCTCTGGTGCCTGGCGATGCCCGTGGTGGCCCTCACGATGTTCTGGGACCCCGGGCTCATCCCCTACCTGTGCCCGCTGGCGTGCTACCTGGCGCTGTCGGCGGGTGTCATCGCCCACAACCACAATCACTGCCCCACCTTCCGCAACCGGAAGATGAACGAGGCGATGGGCATGTGGCTGTCGCTGTTCTACGGCTACCCGACCTTCGTGTGGATTCCGACGCACAACCTGAACCACCACAAGTTCGTGAACAAGGCGGGCGACGCCACCATCACCTGGCGCTACTCGAAGAAGCACAACTTCCTCGTCGCCTTCTTCTTCCCCTTCGTCTCCACCTACTGGCAGCAGGAGCCCACCAAGGCCTTCATCGACAAGGCCCGCGCGCGCAACCCCGCCCTGTTCCGCCAGATTGTCCTCCAGTACGTCGTCTGGGGCGGCACCCACGCGGCGCTCGTCGCGCTGGCCATCTACCTGCACGGCATCGGTGGTGGCCTGCGCGTCTGGGCCTTCGCGTTCCTGATTCCGGCGTTCTTCTCGCTGTGGACCATCATGTTCTTCAACTACATCCAGCACGTCCACGCGGACCCCTGGAGCGAGCACGACCACAGCCGCAGCTTCACCGGCCGCCTCATCAACTTCTTCCTCTTCAACAACGGGCTGCACGCGGTGCACCACGAGACGCCGGGGCTGCACTGGAGCCTGTTGCCCCAGGCGCACGCGAAGATTGCCGCCTCCATCGACCCCCGGCTCAAGCCGGTGAGCTTCTTCGGCTGGTGCTTCCGCTCCTACGTGCTGGCGCCGCTGTTCCCCCGCTTCGGCACCACCCAGGTCGGCCGCGCGCCCTATGACCCGCCCCAGGGCGGCGCCGTGGACGTGTCCTTCGGCGACGAGCTGCAGGCGGTGGACTCGGGCGTGAACGTCGCCCGCGTCTGACGTCGCCCGCACCGAAAGGTCGGGCTGATTCTCTCTGTCCTGTATTCCTCACCTCTCCCTGGAATCCGACCAGGGGGAGTATTCACCGTGTGGCTGTTTCCCATATCTCGCCAACAACGCGAGTGGCGGGGCCGGGGGGAACCAGACACGGAGAATCCGCATGAGGATGGCCTCAGGCCCGGTCCGGCCCGTCATTGGCGAGACGCCCGGGGCGCCTCGTGTGCTGTGGGTGGGCGTGGTGGGCGAGGCGTGGCTGTGTCTGTCGCGCGCCGCCCGGGCGCTGGGGTGTGAGCCGGTGCAGGCGGCCGTCGCGGGTGGAGTGGCGGGTGAGCCCTCCTCGCGAGCCCGGCCCCGGCTGGTGCTGGTCCACTGGCGGCACGTGCGTGAGCGTGGCCCTGGAGGGCTGGGGGGGCTGAAGGCGCGCGTGGGCGCGTCCGGCGCGCCGCTGGTGCTGGTGGCCGAGCCGGAGACGCCCGCGGAGGTGCTGGAGGCGGCGGACGCCGAGGGCATCGAGGACTGCCTGGTGACGCCGGTGAGCGAGGCGGCCGTGCGCGCCCGGCTGTCCGCGCTGCTGGGCAAGAGCCCCGCAGCCCCCGCGAGCGAGCGCTACAGCCCGCGCGTGGTGCTGCTCGCGGGCGCGGGCGGCGCGCGCACGTGGACGGGGCTGGGCTCGCTGCTGGAGGCCTGTGGCCATCACCTGCTGTACAGCGCCACCGTGGAGGGCGCCGCCTCGCGCGTGGAGGAGCACGGCGCCCGGCCCCACCTGCTCGTCGTCGCGGGTGACGGCGCCTGGGGTGGGGTGTGGGCCCGCGCGAGCGCCACGGCGCGCGCGCTCCTGGACGGAGTGCCGACCTTGTCGGTGACGCCCGCGGAGTGCGCGCGGGCGGGGGCGCTCCTGCCGCGCGTGCACACGCTCCTGGGCCGCGACGGCGCCTCGCTCCGGGTGGAGGAGCGGGTGCCCTTCTGCTGTCCGGTGGAGTTCGCGGAGGGCGAGAGCAAGGCCGCCCCCTGGACGTCGGGCGTGTCCTTCGCGATGAGCCCCGCGGGCCTCTTCGTGCGCACGCTGGTGCCGGCGCGCCCCGGCGCGGCGGTGACGCTGCGGCTGCACCTGCCCACCACGGGTGAGCGGCTGGAGTCCCACGGCGTGGTGGCGTGGGCCAACCCCTGCGCGCAGCGCGAGAGCCTGTGCGCGCCCCACGGCATGGGGGTGCGCTTCCTGGGCATGGGCCCTCCGCGCCTGATGCACCTTCGTCAGCTCTGCCAGGCCACGTCCCCCGCGTGAGCCCTGGTCCCATCGAGGAGACGTCATGCGGCGCAAGAAGGTCCTGCTCGTCGACGACTCGCACACGGTGTTGATGCTCCACCAGATGATGATGGTGGAGCGCGGCTACGAGACGCTCATCGCCCGCGACGGGCTGGAGGCGCTGGCGCGCGTGGAGGTGGAGGCGCCGGACTTGGTCGTGCTGGACATCCACATGCCGCACCTGGATGGCCTGCAGACCTGCCGCGCGCTGCGCGAGCGCGAGCCCACGCGCCACACGCCCATCATCCTGTGCAGCACGCGCATGGAGCCCGCGAGCGTGCAGGCGGGCTTCGACAGCGGCTGCACCGACTACCTCACCAAGCCCTTCGCGGGCTCGGAGCTGGCGGCGCTGCTCAACCGCTACCTGGGCTCGGAGCGCGGCACCCGCGGCGACTGAGCCTGGGGCCGGGCGGGCAGCGAGCGGCGCGGCAGCGTCACCGTGAAGGACGTGCCGTCCTCCTCGGTGGAGCTGACCTCGATGCCCCCGCCGTGCGCCTGGACGATCTCCCGCACGATGTAGAGCCCCAGCCCGTAGCTCATCTTCAGCGTGCGCGTCGTCTGCGGGCCGCTGCGGAAGGGCTCGAACAGGTGCGGCAGCAGGTGCGCGGGGATGGGCCGCCCGCCGTTGTGCACCTCCAGCACCACCTTGTTGCCGCGCGTGGCCCGGACCTCCAGCCGCACCGGCGTGTCCGAGGGGCCGAACTTCAGCGCGTTCTCCAGCAGGTTGCTGGCCACCTGCCCCAGCCGGTCCGGGTCCCACATGCCCTGCGTGTTGCCCTTGTGCTCCACCTCGATGACGCGCTCGGGGTAGGCCACGCGGAACTCGTGCGCCACGCGCAGCGCCAGGTCCTTCAAGTCCATGGGCCTGGGCTCGATGGCCACGCCGCCCATCAGCCGGGTGCGAGTGAAGTCGAGCAGCAGGCGCGTGAGCCGCTCGATGCGCACCGCCGCGGTGGCGATGCGCTGGCTGGTGCGCCGCGCGTCCTCGGCGGTGCCGGACTCGGCCATGACGCGCGACCAGTTCATGATGGCGCCCAGGGGGCTCCTGATGTCGTGGCTGACGATGCCCATCAGCTGCTCCTGGAACTCGGAGTGGCGGCGCGCCTCCTCCTCGGCCCACTTGCGCTGGGTGATGTCGCGGCTGATGCCGAACAGCCCCACCACCTTGCCGTCACCGTCGCGCAGCACGCCCTTGGTGCTCAGCCACACGCGCGGGCCCTCCACGCCAGGCTGCGCGTCCTCGTACGTGACGGTGCGGCCGAAGGCGAGCACCTCCCGGTCGTTGGCGGCGTTGACGCGGGCGACCTCGGGCGCGAACAGCTCGTGGTCCGTGCGGCCCACCATCTGCTCCACCTCGTAGCCCACCGCGCGCGCGCCCGAGGCGTTGATGAGCTGGTAGCGGCCCTCCAAATCCTTCGTGTAGACGGAGTCCGTCGTCCCCTCGTGGATGGCGCGGAACACCTCGCTGGCGCGGCGCAGCTCCTCCTTCGCGCGCTTCTCCCCGCTGATGTCCCGGCAGTGGACCAACAGCCCCCCGGGCACCACGCGCGCGCGCACGTCGAACGTCGAGTCCCGCTCCGGCCAGCCGTGCTCGAAGCGCGTGGCGGGCTGCTGGGTGGCGGGCTGCTCGAAGCGCAGGTGGCGGCGCAAATCCAGCAGCTGGGGGCACGCGCGGCGCACGTCGTCGCCGACCGTGGCGGAGCCCTCCAGCAGCTCCGCCATGCGCGGGCTCAGGTAGGTGAAGCGCCAGCCGGCGTCGAGCGTGAAGAACGCATCCGGCAGTCCCTCCAGGAGCGCATGCAGCGGTACGCCGGCCGACGCCTCGGAGGGGAGGGCCGGGGCCGGGGATCGCGGGCGCTTCTTGGCGGGGGTGGAGGGCATGCGTCGTGGGTTTTCGCGGGAGGAGCTGGAGGTCGAGGAGAGGAGGCGGGGCCGTGTCAGGAGGGAGGACAGGCTGCCTCGGGATTCTCCGGGCTCCTCGTCGAGAAGGTGCTCCGCGCAAAGGGGCGGCATGGCGCGGCGGCCGTCCCCCGCGCACGGGGTGACGTCGTCAGCGCGTGGCATCCCCGCGCTTCCGCGTGGGCCGAGGCACGGAAGGGGGTGGGCTTGAGTGCTGCGGTGAGGCCGAAACGCATCCGGGCAGAACCATACTCCGCTCCGTGTCTGGCGCGAGCGGCCCCCGCTGCTCCTTCCTCGCTCGGTGCGCTCCAGGTCCCTGCCTGCCGTTCCGAACGGCCGGTTCTTGCAGCGTGACTGCAATTCGGCCGGCCGGATGCGCCCGGGGTGAATGCGGGTTCAGATAACCCGGGAAACGGGGTGGGTCTGGGATGTGGCGTTTTCGTCTGGAGTCCGGAATCCCAGGGAGGTGGGTCAGTCCAGGTCGGACGTGATGAGGGGCGCTGTCCGGGAGCACCCGGCTCGCGAGGGTGGGGCGGCTCAGGCGGACTTCTTCTGCTCGGCGTCGTCCTCTTCGAAGAGGCGCTCCAGCTCCTTGCGGGCGCGGGCGGCGGCCTCCACCAGCCTGGCCTCGTCGCGGTGGAAGCGGGCCGTCTCGCGCAGGAGCTTCTCGTCGTGCTCTCGCAGGCGCTCCATGACGCGGTGGCTCTCGGAGAAGGTGAGCCCCATCGTCTGGAGGATGTCGCCGCCCAGCTCCATGCTGCCGGCGAACGTCTCCCGCATGACGTGCTCGATGCCCAGGTCCAGCAGCTGGTAGGCGTGCACGCGGTTGCGGGCGCGCGCGAAGATGACCAGGTGGGGGAAGTGCTCCTTCACCGTCTTCGCGGTGCGCAGGGACGCCTCCATGTCGTCGATGGCGAGCACGAAGACGCGGGCCTTGTCGGCGCGGGCGGCGCGCAGCAGGTCCAGCCGGGACGCGTCGCCGTAGAACACCTGGCTGCCGAAGCGCTTCATGAAGTCGATGTGCTCGGGGCTCGCGTCGATGGCGGTGAACCCGATGCGCTTGGCGCGCAGCAGTCGGCCCACCACCTGACCCACGCGGCCGAAGCCGGCGATGATGACGGGGTGGTCCTCCTGGGGCGCCACGTCGAACTCGCGCGTCTGGGCCTTCTTCTGGAAGCGGGGGCGGACGTGGCGCTCGTAGGCCGCGTAGAGCATGGGGGTGGTGGCCATGGACAGGCCCACGACGACGACGAGCAGGTCCGCCTCGTGCGCGCTCATGACGTGGAAGGAGACGGCGAGCGCGAAGAGGACGAAGGCGAACTCGCCGCCCTGGGAGATGACCACGCCCAGGCTGAGCGAGGGCTCGTTCTCCTTGAGGCTCAAGCGGCCCAGGCCGTAGAGCACGGCGCCCTTGAGGGCCACCAGCCCCAGGACGAGGGCGGTGACGAGCACGGGCTGCTCGACGATGAGGCGCAGGTTGACGCTCATGCCCACGGCGATGAAGAACAGGCCGAGCAGCAGGCCCTTGAAGGGCTCGATGTCGGCCTCCAGCTCGTGGCGGTACTCGGACTCGGACAGGAGCACGCCGGCGAGGAACGCGCCGAGCGCCATGGACAGGCCCACGGCATGGAGCAGGGCGGCGGTGCCCACGACGACGAGCAGCGCGGTGGCGGTGAACAGCTCCTGGCTGTGGAACGAGGCCACGGCGCGGAAGAGGGGGCGCAAGAGGAAGCGGCCCGCGAGCACCACGCCCGTGAGCACGGCCACGACCTTGAGGCCGGTGAGCCAGCCGGGCTCGGGTGACGCGGTGCTCGCGTGGCCCAGCAGGGGCAGCAGCGCGAGCAGCGGGATGACGGCCAGGTCCTGGAACAGGAGGATGCCGAAGGCGAGGCGTCCGTAGCCGGTGGTGAGCTGGTTGCGCTCGGCGAGCAGCTGGAGGGCGAAGGCGGTGGAGGAGAGCGACAGGCCGAAGCCCGCGATGATGGACGCCCCGGGGGACAGGCCGAACAGCCAGCTGACGCTCGCGAGCAGGGCGCCGGTGACGACGACCTGGGCGCCGCCGATGCCGAAGACGGAGTGGCGCAGGCTCCAGAGGCGCGAGGGTTGCAGCTCCAGGCCGATGACGAACAGCAGCAGCACCACGCCCAGCTCGGAGAAGTGGAGCACGTTCTGCACGTCGCCGATGAGCTTCGCGCCCGAGGGGCCGATGACGGCGCCCGCGACGAGGTAGCCCAGCACCGAGCCCAGGCCGAGCCGCTTGAACAGCGGGACGGACACCACCGCGGCCGCCAGGAACACCAGCGCCTGATGCAGGAAGGACATGAACCCGCTTCCTGTCACGGACGCCTGGGACGAGCAATCACAGCCACGGCGGCACGCCGATGATTCGACGGCAAAGCATCGGCGCTCCGGCCGGGCCCAGCGCACGCGCGCCTACTCGTCCTCCTGCTGCCCGAAGAGCAGGCGCAACAGCGGCAGGTCCTCCGCGTGGCCGAAGACATACACGTGGTCACCGGGCTGGAACACGGTGTCGCCCTTGGGCGCGAGCAGCTCCTGCCCACGCACCAGCAGCATCGCCGCCGAGCCCGGCGGGAAGGGCAGGTCCGCCAGCCGCTCGCCCGCCACCGCCGACGCCTTGTCGATGTAGAACGAGCTCAGCTCCCCCTTGAGCAGCTGCGTGGACGCAATCTCCAGCACCGCCTGGGGCGGCTCGGGCACGTTGGCCGCCAGGCCCAGCTTCTTCGTCACCCACGGCACCGTCGCCCCGGGGATGAGCCCGTTCACCACCACGATGAAGAACACGATGTTGAAGATGTCCCGCGAGCCCGGCGCGTTCGCCAGCACCGGGAACGTCGCCAGGATGATGGGCACCGCGCCCCTCAACCCCACCCAGCCCGTGTAGACCATCTCCCCGAAGGGGAAGCGGAACGGCAGCAGGCACAGGAACACCGCCAGCGGCCGCGCCAGGAACGCGAGCACCAGGCCCAACCCCAGCCCCTCCCACGCCACCTCCACCAGGTTGCGCGGATACACCAGCAACCCGAGCACCAGGAACATCAACACCTGCGACAGCCACGCCAGCGCGTCGTGCACGCGCAGCAGGCCCGTGCGGTAGCGGATGCTCTCGTTGCCCAGCGCGATGCCCACCACGTACACCGCCAGAAAGCCGCTGCCGTGCAGCAGCGTGGGCAGGCCGAAGGACAGCAGCGCCAGCGCCAGCGTCATCACCGGGTACAGCCCCGCCACGCGCAGCCGCAGGCGCTTGAGCAGGAGCCTCGCGCCCATGCCCATCGCGAGCCCCAGCCCCGCGCCCACCACCATCTGCACCACCGCCTCCACCGCCAGGTCCCACCCCGGCGGCTTGCCGCTCGCCAGCGTGTGCGTCAGGCCCGTGGTGAGGATGACGGCCATCGGGTCGTTCAACCCCGACTCCAATTCCAGCGTCGTGCCCACCCGCCGCTTCAGGTGCAGCCCGCTGCCGCGCAGCACGGAGAACACCGCCGCCGCGTCCGTGGACGACACGATGGCGCCGAGCAGCAGGGACTGCGTCCACCCGAAGCCGAAGATGAAGTGCGCCGCCGCGCCCATCAGCGCCGCGGTCGCCACCACGCCCACCGTCGCCAGCACCGCCGCCGGCTTCAGCGCGGAGTGGATGGCGGCCAGGGGCGTGTTGAGCCCGCCGTCGAACAGGATGAGCACCAGCGCCACCGTGCCCAGCCGGAACGCGAAGCCGTAGTTGTCGAAGGCGATGCCGCCCGGGCCGTCCGAGCCCGCCGCCATGCCCACGCCCAGGAACAAGAGCGCCACGGGGATGCCGAAGCGGCCGGATGCCCGGCTGAACAACACGCTGAGCGCCAGCAGCGCGCCGCAGACGGCGAGCAGGAACGCGGTGGGGAGCGGCTCCGTGGTGATGGGCATGACCGGGCGAGGACTCTAGCCGTCCTCGCCCCGTCTCAGGCGTCCAGTCGCGCGCGGGACGCGCTGGAGTGCGGCGCGGTGGACACGCCCGTCAGCGGCAGCGTGAAGGAGAAGGTGCTGCCCTCGCCCTTCGTGCTGCGCGCGTGGATGTGGCCGCCGTGCGCCTCCACCAGCCCCTTGGCGATGGCCAGCCCCAGCCCCGTGCCCCGGCTGGCCGCGTCGCGCGCCTGCCAGTACCGGTCGAAGATGTGCGGCAGCGCCTCCGGGTCGATGCCCGAGCCCGTGTCGCGCACGTGGATGCACACCTCGCCGTTGCGCACGGACACCCCCGCCTCCAGGTCTCCCCCCGGCGGGGTGAACTTCACCGCGTTGCCCAGCAGGTTGCCCAGCACCTGGAGCACCCGCGTGCGGTCGCACTTCGCGCGCACGTCGTCCTCGGTGGAGCGCGTGTGCAGGTGCAGCCCCTTGGCCTCGGCCAGCGGCCGGATGGCGTCCATCGCCTCCGTCACGAGCGCCGTCATGGAATGCTCGCCCAGCTCCAGCGGCAGCCCCCCCGCCTCCAGCCGTCCCCAGTCCAGCAGGTCCGAGATGAGCCGCGACATCCGGTCCGTCGCGTCCTGGATGCGCGTGGCCTGCTTGGCCACCATCTCCCCGCCCGGCCGCGCGCCCGGCCCGCGCAAGAGCAGCGCCGAGCCCAGCTGCACCACGCCCAGCGGGTTCTTCAGGTCGTGCGACACCACCGCGAGCAGGTCCTCACGCGCCCGGGCCGCGCGGCGCGACTCGCCCACCAGCCGCGCGTTGTCGATGGCCAGGCTCGCGCGAAGGCACAGGTCCTCCGCCAGCGCCAGGTCATCCGGCCCGTACCGCCGGCCCGAGCCCGAGGCCACGAACGTCACCGCGCCCAGCGTGTTCCCGCGCGCGCGCAGCGGGATGATCATGTACGAGCGCGCCTGCAGCGTGCGCAGGAGCGCCGGGTGCGCGGGCTCGGCCGCCGCCGCGCGCAGCAGCGAGTCCGTCACCGCCGGCACCAGCTCCGGCTCCCCGGTGCGCAAGACGCGCAAGAGCCCCACGGGCGCGTCGTCGCGCCGCTCCATGCGCTGGGGCAGCGCCGCCGCGCGCTCCTGCTGCGTCGGGTCCAGGCACGCCACCGCGACCCGCGACACCCAGTTGCCCTGCTCCAGCGCGTCCACCAGACACCAGTCCGCCAGGTCCGGCACCGCCAGGTGCGCCAGCAGCGTGTACATGCCGTGCGGGTCGGGCGGATGGGTGAACAGCGTCGTCATCGCCTGGTAGAGGAACGAGCGTCGACGCTCGGCCTGCTCCACCTCCGCGCGCGCCAGCTGCTCCAGCTCCAGCGCGCGCGAGTACACCGCCTCCGCCTCCGTCAGCGGCCGCGCCGTCACCAGCACCAGGCCCTGCTCGCTGTCGGACGCGGGCAGCGGGGTGAGCACCAGCGCGTGCCGCCGCAGGCCCGAGTCCATGGGCCAGGGCAGCTCCACCGTGACGCTGTCCCCCAGCGACGAGGCCCGCGCTCGCGCGGACTCCAGCCTCGCGGCGTCCTCGACCGGCAGGCCCAGCTCACTCCAGCTCCGGCCCACCAGCCCCTCGGGCCCCTGTCCGAAGGCCCGTGCGCCCGAGGCGCTCGTCGCCATGAGTCGCCCCACCGCGTCCAGGACGTAGGCGGGGTCGGGGAGCGCCATGAAGGCGGACAGCAAGGAAGGCAGGGATGTGCTCATTGGAACGGGGGGATGGGCCTGATGGGATATTGACACCCCTCGACACGAAGACCATTCCTCCGTGTCCAGTCAGGCTCCAAGATTTAACAAGCGGATATTATGGCTCACCCCGACTGTGCGCCTGCCCGGACGGCGAGCGTCAGTCGGGCGGGCAGCGAGGCCAGGGAGACGACCTCGTCCGCCAGCCCCGCCCCCACCACCACGCCCGGCATGCCGAAGACGACGGAGGACTCCTCGTCCTGCGCCAGCACCCGGCCCCCCGCCTCGCGCAGCTCGCGAATCCCCTCCAGCCCGTCCTGGCCCATGCCCGTCAGCACCACCGCGAGCGACTCCGCCCCATGCGCCCTGGCCACCGAGCGGAACAGCCACGTCGCCGAGGGGCGGAAGCCGTTGACGGGCGCCGCCTTGGACACCTGCGCGCGGCCGTCCTGGATGCCGAGGTGTCGGTCGTCCGGCGCCAGGTAGACGTGGCCGGGCAAGAGCAGCTCTCCCTCCTCCGCCACTCGCACGGGCAGGGGCCCCGCCGTGGCCAGCCAGGACGCCAGGCCCTGACCGAAGCCGAGCGCGATGTGCTGCACCACCAGCACGGGCGAGGGGAAGTCCGAGGGCAGCTCCGACAGCAGCCGGAACAGCGCGGCCGGTCCTCCCGTCGACGCCGCCAGCGCCACCACCGCCGTGCGCGGCGGCGACTTGCGGGGCGCGGGCGTGGCGGGAGGAGGCGGCACGGGCGCGGTGCCCCGGTCCGGCCAGCGGCGCACCACCTTCACCTCCGCCATGGCCTTCAGGGTGTCGCGCAGTCGACGGCTCTCCGCGTCGAAGTCCGGGGACTCGGGGCCCAGGGGCTTCTGGAGCACGGCGAGCGCGCCGGCGCGCAGCGCGGCCATGGACGTCTGGATGTCGCGCTCCACCAGCGTGGACACCACGACGACGGGGGTGGGCACCTCCGTCATGATCCGGCGCGTGGCCTCCAGGCCGTCCATGCGCGGCATCTGGATGTCCATCGTCACCAGGTGGGGCCGCAGCCGCTGGGCCAGCTCCACCGCCTCCACGCCGTCCTTCGCCTCGCCCACCACGCTCAGCGCGGGGTCGGCGCGCAGGATTTCCACCAGCAGCCGGCGGGCGGTGGGCGAGTCCTCGGCCACCACGATGCGCAACGGTTCAGTCCTCATAGCAGTCGTCTCAGGGTCTCCAGCAGGCTCGTCGGGTCGAACGCGCTTTTCACAAGATAGGCACTGGCCCCCGCTTGCAGCCCGCGCGCCTTGTCCTCGGGCTTGCCCCGGGCGGTGACCAGCACCACCGGCAGCCGCGAGAAGCGGGGGGAGGCACGCACGGCCTCGGTGAGCGCGATGCCGTCCATGCGCGGCATCTCCACGTCGAGCACGAGCGCCTCGGCGCCGACGGTCTGCAGCCGCTCCCAGGCCTCGGCCCCGTCCGCGCACGCCACCACGTCGTAGCCGGCGCCCTCCAGGATGCTCTGCTCGAGCGCGCGCGTGGTGGGCGAGTCGTCCGCCAGGAGGATGCGCCGCCGCGCCGCCCGGGCCGCCGGGGTGGGGAACAGCGCCGTGGAGGGTCGTCCCCCCGCGGCCCGCACCAGCGAGGCGGGGTTGAGCAGCAGGGACAGCCGTCCGTCCGGCAGCACCGCCGCCGCCGACACGTGACGCGCGCGGCGCACCCGGGGGCCCAGCGCGCGGACGAGGGCCTCCTGCTCGGCCAGCACCTCGTCCACCACCAGCGCGGCGCGCGCGGTGCCGGCCGCCAGCACCACCGCTCCCCGGCGCTGACGCGGAGGCCCCGCGGGCAGGCCCAGCACGTCCGACAGCGAGGCCAGGGGCACCAGCGCGTCCTCGGCCACCCAGGTGGGGCGGCCCTCCACGTCGCGCACCTCCTCGGGCGCCAGCCGCACCAGCCGGGCCACGCCCTCGCTGGCCAGGGCCAGCGTCTGTCCTCCGGTGGACACCAGCAGCACCCGCAGGGTGCTCAGCGTGAGGGGCACGTCGAGCGTGAAGCGCGCGCCCTTGCCGGGCTGGGTGGCCACCTCCACCGTGCCGCGCATCGCCTCCACCTGGGTGCGCACCACGTCCAGGCCCACGCCGCGTCCGGCGACCTCCGTCACCCGCGACGTGGTGGACAGGCCCGCGTGGAAGGCCAGCCGCGCCGCGTCCGCGTCGTCCTCGGGGACCTCGATGCCCCGCTCGAGGGCGCGCGCGCGCAGCGCCTGGAGGTCCAGGCCGCGCCCGTCGTCCTCCACGGTGACCTCCACGCGGCTGCCGCGCAGGCGCGCCGACAGCGTGACGAGCCCCTCCTCGGGCTTGCCCGCGCGCTCGCGCTCCTCGGGGGACTCCAGGCCGTGCGCCACGGCGTTGCGGACCAGGTGCAGCATCGGCTCGCGCAGGGACTGGAGCAGGGAGCGGTCCAGCTCCAGCGTGCCGCCCTGGATCTCCAGGCGGACCTTCTTGCCCTCGGAGCGGGCCACGTCGCGCGCGGCGCGCTCCAGCCCGCTGCAGCCTTCGACGAAGGGAAGGGTGCGCGCGCGGCGGACCTCGTCATCCATGCCGGTGGCCACACCGCCGAGGGCCCGCTGGTCCGCGGCCAGCTCGCGCGCCACCCGCGCCAGCTCCGTCTCCGCGCGGCGCAGCGCGGCCTCGCCGTCGGTGCCGCGCACGGCGTCGCGCACGCGGGCGAGCTCCTCGCGCACCGTCTCCAGCGTCTCGGCGCGGCCCTCCAGTCGCAGCGCGGCGACCCGCAGCTCCCCGCTGCGCGACAAGAGCGCGTCCAGCTTCTGCGCGGACACGCGCACCGGCAGCGTCGTCTCCAGGCCGGCGCCACCGGACGAGGACTCCAACGGCTCCGCGCCCGGAGCGCGAGAGGACCCCGCGTCACGAGAGGCGTCCGCACCGCCGGCGCCCGGAGCGCGTGAACCTCCAGCGTCGCGAGAGGACTCCGCACCGCCGGCACCCGGAGCGCGTGAACCTCCAGCGTCGCGAGAGGACTCCGCACTGCCGGCACCCGGAGCGCGTGAACCTCCACCGTCGCGAGAGGACTCCGCACCGCCGGCACCCGGAGCGCGTGAACCTCCACCGTCGCGAGAGGACTCCGCACCGCCGGCGCCCGGAGCGCGTGAACCTCCACCGTCGCGAGAGGACTCCGCACCGCCGGCGCCCGGCGGGCGTGAAGCGCCCGCGTCACGCGTGGAGGAGGGCCCGCTGGCGCCCGGCGCGCGCGAGGCGCCCCCGTCCCGGGTGGCATCCGCACCGCCGGTTCCCGGAGCCCCCGTGTTGCCCACGCTCCCGCTCGTGCGCGAGCCCTCCGACACCGAGGGACGTGCCGGCGCCGCCGCGTCCTGGGCCGCGCGCTCCAGGTCCGGCAGCAGCAACTCCAGCGGCGAGCCCGTCAGCTCCTGCCGCGAAGCCAGTCGCCGCCCCGCGTCGTCCAGCGCGTCCACGGCGGCGAAGCACAGCTCATACAGCTCCGGAGGCGCGGTGCGCCGGTCGCGCAAGGGCTCGAGCACCTCCTCCAGCCGGTGACAGGCCGTCTCCACCAGCAGGGCGCTGGCCGCGCGCGCGGCGCCCTTCACGCTGTGCAGCGTGCGCAGGAGCGCCGACACCCGCTCGGTGGCGGGCGGTGTCCCCTGCTCCCGCTCCAGCGCGAGCAGGTCGCGGTTGAGCGACGTCACATGTCCCTCGAGCTCCTCGAGGAACGTGGCGAGCAACGCCTGTGCGAGCCTGTCGCGGTCCATCAGCGGCCGTACTCTTCGAGCAGACCCTTGAGCTTCTGCCCCATGCCGTTGATGTCCTGCATGGCCCGCTCCGTCTGGCGCGACGACAACAGGCCCTGCTGCGTGGCCTGGTTGACGTCATGCATGGCCTGGCGGATCTGCGCGATGCCCGTGGCCTGCTGGTTGGCGGAGGCGGCGATCTGCGCGGCGGTGAGCGACGCCTGCGCGAGCAGGTCCGACAGCGTCTGGATGGTGGCGCCCGCCTCGGACACCACGCGGGTGGCGGTGGCCACGCTCTTGGTGCCCTCCTCGGTGGTCATCACCGCGCCGTGCGTGGCCTTCTGAATCTGTCCGAGAATCTGCCGCACCTGGCTGGTGGCCTTCTTGGACTGGTCCGCCAGCGCCTTCACCTCGGCGGCGACGACGGCGAAGCCCCGGCCGTTCTCCCCCGCGCGGCTGGCCTCGATGGAGGCGTTGAGCGCGAGCATGTGCGTCTGCTCGGAGATGTCGTTGACGGTGGTGATGATGTCGCCGATGGCCTGCGCCTGCTCGGCGAGCGCGAGGATGCGCTGGGCGATGGACTCCACCTGCTCGCGCACGGTGCCCATGGAGGACACGGCCTCCTCCACGGAGCGACGGCCGGAGCGGCCCACCTCCTCGGCGTGGCGCGCGGAGTCGCTGACGTTGCGCGCGCGGCCGGCGGCCTCCTCGGACGTCTTGGTGATCTCCTCGATGGTGCTCACCGTCTCCGTCACCGCGCTGCCCTGCTCCTGGGCGCCAGCCACCTGCTCGGTGGTGCTGGCGAGAATCTGCGAGCTGGCGCCCGCGAGCTGATTGACGAACTCCGCCACGGTGCGCAGCGTGTGCTCGCGCTGCTCGGACTGCCGGGCGATCTGCGCCTCGGATTGCTGACGGCGCTCGGCCATGTCGTTGAAGGCGCGCGCCAGCTCCGCCGTCTCGTCGCGGCCCTTGATGTCGATGCGGTGGGCCAGCTTCCCCGAGCCCAGCTGCTCCACGCCCAGCATCAGCCGGCGCAGCGGCACGGTGATGCTGCGGGTGATGACGTAGCTGCCCACGGAGACGATGAGCAGACCCATCACGGCGCAGATGGCGAGCACCCACATGATCTGCCGCGCGGCGGCCTGGGCGGCGTCGGCGTGCTCCTTCCAGCGCTCCTGCTCCTCGGCGAGCATCTCGTTGATGACGCCGCGAATCTGGTCCATCAGCTCCTTGCCCCGGTGCCCCCGGACGATGGGCAGCGCGTTCTCCAGGCCCTTGTCGCGGCGCTGGCGGATGCCCTCCTCGAGCAGGGCCAGCCGCCCCGTGATGAGCGGCTCCAGGCGCACCATGCGGTCGCGCTGCTGGCGGAAGGGCGCCATCGCGTCGCGCAGCAGGTTGATGTCCTGCTGGAGCGTGGCGACCGCCTGCTGATAGGGCTCCAGGTAGGAGTCCTCGCCGGTGAGCAGGAAGCCGCGCTGTCCCGTCTCCGCGTCGACGATGAGCGCGCGCACCTCGCGCACCAGCTTGTAGTTCTCGTGGGCCTTGAGCAGGCCTTCGGTGGTCTCGTTGAGCTGGCGGGCTCCCTGGAACGCGACGACGGCCAGGATGAGCAGCACAATCAATGAGAGTCCGAAGCCGACCGCGATGCGGTTCCCGATGTTCATACGACTCCTTCGTCGGACAAATCGAACACGAGGCGACTGTCACTCAGCAACGCGTCGCCCTCCAGCAAGAGAGTTCCATCCCTGTCGGCCGCGAACACCAGACCGCCGGCGGTATCCACGAGGGCCTCGGGGGTGGGCAGCAGGTCCAGGCTGGACACCTGGGTGACCTCCTGGACTTCCTCGGTGCGCACGCCCAGCTCGGCCCGGTGCGTGCCCACGACGAGCAGGGGGCCGGTGGCGCTCGACGGCGCGCGGCCGAAGAGCGGGGCCAGCTCGACGACGGGGAGCACCTCCCCGTGCAGCAGCGTGAGGCCGCGCAGGGCGGCGGGGGCGCCGGGCAGGGGGATGACCTCCGCGGAGCGGACGACCTCGAGCACGAACCGGGACTCCAGGGCGTAGGTCTGGCCGGAGGCGCCAAAGCGCACCACCTCGCGCAGGGTGTCCGGGGCGAGGTCGGGCGTGAGGGGGCGGCCGAGGGCGCGGGCGCGCTCGTCGAGCAGCGCGGCCTCCTCCTCGGGGGTGAGGTCGCCCTGGGCCTCGCGAGAGGACTCCAGCTCGGCGAGCCGGGCCCGGACGGCGGTCCAGTCGATGTTCTTGGAGTGCGGCATCAGGAGCCTTCCATGCGGACGCGCTCGTCGCGGGCGGCGCGTGCCAGCTCACGTGCGCGCTCGCCCTCCGCGAGTGGCACGGCGGTGTCGGGGGGCAGGGCCTCGCAGAGCGTCTCGGCCTCGCGCAGGGCCTTCCGGGCGCCGGGGAGGTCGCCGAGCCGGCGCAGCACGCGTCCGAGGACGAGCCAGGCGACGGCGAGGGTGGGCTCCAGGTAGAGGGCCTGACGGACGGCGCGCTCGGCGTCGGGGAGGCGGCCCTGGCCGAGGAGGAGGAGGGCTTCGAGGTAGCGCAGGCCGGGCACGAGCGGATGGCGGGTGGCGGCCTCGGCGCTGACGTAGAGGGCGGCCTGGGCATCCAGGTTGGCGATGGCGCGCACGGCGGTGGTGGCGATGTCCGGGTCGGGGTCCAGCGCGCCCAACCGTGTCGCGGCCTCGCGCCAGTCGCCGCGCTCCAGTGCGCGACGGGCGGTGGACAGCTCCGCGGGATTGAGGACCCGGGGGTGGGGGCCACGAGGCGCGGAGCCCTGCGTGTTCGCACCGGAAACCGTGGCCGCGGACGAGGCGCCCGGTCCGCGGTTGACTGCGCCCGCCTGACCTGGCAACGCGCCCGCGGAGCCGGCATCCTGCGCGGAGCCTGGCCCGCGCTGGAACGCACCGGCATCGCCTGTCGCGGCGCCGGCATCGCGCGCAGAGCCCTGCTCGCGCTGAAACGCGCCCGCATCGTACGGAGCGCCCGGCCCGCGCGGAAACGCGCCACCCTGTCCCGCGCCACCCGCCTCGGGATGAGCGCCCGAGCCCTGCGCCCAGGCGCCGCCCACGGGCTGCGACGGCCACGTTTCATGCGGTGCCCGAGCCCCATGACCCTCATGTGCCGCACCCGCCGGGTGCGCGCCGAACGGCGCCCCATCGGGAACGGCCACGGTGGTGCCGGGAGGAAGCCGCCGATAGAACACGCCCCACTCGGTGAGGATGGGCTCCAGCGGAGCGAGCCCTCCGAGCGGCGGGTCCGAGGGACCGGTGAACAGACACCCTCCCTCCGCCAGCGACGCATGGAGGCGGCGGGCCACGGCCTCGATGGTGGCGTCGTTGAAGTAGATGAGGACGTTGCGACAGAACACGACATCCAGCCGCCAGATGCCGGAGTCGGGCGAGGGCCACGTGTCGAGCGCGAGGTTCAGGTAGCTGAAGCGCACGTGCTGTTTCACATCCGGCGCCAGGATGTACTGGCGGCCCTCGGGGCGCAGGTGCGCGCGCATCCGCTCGGCCCAGGGGCCCCGAAGGGACCACTCGCCGTAGTGCGCGCGCCGTGCGCGAGCGAGCGCCGTGCGCGACACGTCCGTGGCGAGCACCGTCATGTGCTGGCCCCAGCCCTCGTTCATCATCAGGGCCGCCAGCGAGTACGGCTCCTCGCCGGACGAGCACGCCGCGCTCCACAGGCGCGCGCTGTAGTCCTGTCCATGGCGCTCGCGCAGACCGGGGAGCACGACGCGGCGCAGGTGCTCGAAGTGCTCGGGGGTGCGGAAGAAGTACGTCTCACCGATGGTGAGCTCGGTGAGCAGGTCGTCCATCGCGGCCGCGTCATCGCTGATGCGCAGGCGATAGGTCTCGAAGTCCCGGACGCCGGCGCGAGCCATGGCGCGGCTGATGCCCTCCTCGGCGGAGGCGGGGCAGGAGGGTGGAGCGAGCCCCGCGCGCTCCTCGACGAGCGCGAGCACGGCGGGAAAGCCCGGATGGCTCCACGGCCCTTGCCTCACGCACGCTCCGTCGAGGACGCGAGCGCCGCGTCCAGGGCCAGGGACTCGGCCTCGGAGAGGAACCCGCGCAGGTCGTGGACCAGGACCAGGCCGTCCTCCAGCTTGGCGGCGCCGGTGACGTAGCCGACGCCGGGCAGCTCGCGGGGCGTCTCGTCCCACTCCTCGGGTGCGACCACCCGCAGGCCCTCGGCGCGGTCCACGCGCAGGGCGACCTGTCGGGGGCCGGCCTGGGCGATGATGAGGTGGTCGAAGGAGGACAGGGGCCGGGCGGGGTGCCGGAAGCGCCGGCGCAGGTCGAGCACGGGGAGCAGCTGGCCGTGCAGGTTGAGCAGTCCCTCGACGACATCCGGTGCTTGGGGCAGGGGTGTCAGGCGCACGGCGCGCACCAGCTCACGCACGTCCTCGGTGGGGAGGCCGTAGCGTTGACCTGCCAGGGTGAACAGCAGCACCTCTCGCGGAGCGGACACCATGCAAGGGAGGACATAGACGCTGGTTTGCGGGCTGTCGAACCCGGCGTGGACCCCGCACGTCCTCTGTCCACCAGTGCCCAATGGCGCAAGCCCCGTGTCTCACCGCCCGTGTCCCCCTGTCTCCCGGAGGAGTGGGCCGGCGAGCCCGCCCCCAGGGGAAGGGGCCCCCGGAGCGCTGGACCTGTGAGAGCCTCCTTCGCGCATCCCCGTGAGCGAGCCACCCCTGTCCCCGCGCCTCTTCGATTCCCCGCCCCTGCCCGGAGAGGTGCCCCCGCGTCTGCCCAGCCCCTTCGCGCCCGGGGCGCCCGGGCCGCTCGCCCGGAGGGCCGCCGAGATGCTCCGTCAGCGCCTCGAGTTCGAGGCCCCTCGCTGGGAGTCCCTGTGGCGTCCGGGTGGAGGAAAGATGTTCGGCGTCCTGGTCGTCTCCACGCCGGAAGGGCCACCAGGCTTCCTGAGCGCCTTCTCAGGGATGCTCGGAGGCCGCTGGGAGGTGGACGGCTTCGCGCCCCCACTCTTCGACTTGAGCGCGCGAAAGACCTTCCTGCCCCGGGGCGAAGTGGAGCTGGCCGAGCTGGGCCACCGTCTGCGCGAGCTCTCCAGGGACCATGAGCGCGCCGTCCTGGACTCGGGGCCCTCCAGCGCCCAGGCACGAGCGCTCAGCGAACGTCGAGACGCCCTGTCCCATGAACGCGCGGAGCGCTCACGGGCCCTGTGGCACCGGCTCACCTGGGACTATGACATCCCCAACGCGCGAGGAGGCCGGGTCCCCCTGGCGAGCCTGTTCGACCCGCGTCCCGTCCCCGGAGGCGCGGGGGAGTGCGCGGCGCCCAAGCTGCTGGCGCAGGCCTACCGTCATGGCCTGAAGCCCCTCGCGCTCGCGGAGTTCTGGTGGGGCGCACAGCCCGAGGGCGGCGGCCGGGTCTCCGGGGCGTACTACCCGGCGTGTGACAGCAAGTGCCGCGTGGTCCTCGGCTTCATGCTGGAGGGGCTCGACGTGGACCCCGCTCCGCCGCTCCCCACCGGAGGCGCGGTGAGGGTGGTGCACGAGGACGCGGCATTGCTCGTGGTGGACAAGGACGCGGGGCTCGCCTCGGTGCCGGGGCGTCATGCCCCGGGCCGGGACTCCGTGCTCGTCCGCCTCCAGTCGCGCTACCCCGAGCTGACCTCCGCGCATTTCCTCCACGCGCTGGACGCGGAGGTCTCCGGCCTCCAGGTGCTCGCGCGGGACGTCGAGACGCGGGCCGCGCTCCAGCGCCAGCTCTCGCGGGGGGAAGCGGAGCATCGCCATGTCGCCTGGGTCGAAGGGGGACTCCCGGGCACGGAGGGCCGAATCGACCTGCCGCTGCGAGGCACCACCTCCGGCGCGCTCGAGTCCCTGGCGGGGCGCGCCCACGGCAAGCACGCGGTGACGGACTGGCGTGTCGTGGAGTCACACGCGGGCCGCACGCGCGTATGGCTCTGGCCGAGGACGCGCCACGCCTGGCAGCTGCGCATCCACACCGCGCATCCCGAGGGGCTCGGTGCCCCCATCGTCGGAGACACCCGCTTCGGGAGCGAAGCCGGGCCCTGGCGATTGCACGCCGAGGGACTCGTCTTCACGCATCCGCGCACGCAGGCCCGCCAGGACTTCTCCATCCCCGCCCCCTTCTGACGGAGGAACCCTCACGTCGAGGCCGGGCGACGCGCCCAGCCGCCCATCCTCCAAGGACAGTGTTCACGGGGCCGGCACATGGCTCACCCCGGGGGCTCGTTTCATGAACGCGCCACGCGGGACCTGTCTTTCAGCGCTCGGAAGGGTTGGACGAGGGGCCAGGTTCGGCGCGGGGAACAGGGGGACCGGTGCGGCGCTGTCTGCCATTGCGAGCCCCTTCGTGAAACGAAAACGGGCCCGGTGGAACACACCGGGCCCGTCCTGATGTCTCACGCGGCGAAGCGACTTCAGCCGCCGAGCGCCACGTTCTCCAGCACGCCCAGCGCGTCGGGGACGAGCACGGCGGCGGAGTAGTAGGTGCTCACCAGG
>NZ_JAIQDH010000036.1:0-80524 GCF_020037095.1 Myxococcus sp. XM-1-1-1 | reverse complement strand
ATGTGCTCGTCGGTGCGCGCCACGTCGCGATGTGCTCGTCGGTGCGCGCCACGTCGCGATGTGCTCGTCGGTGCGCGCCACGTCGCGATGTGCTCGTCGGTGCGCGTGCCCCGCCGCGATGTGCTCGTCGATGCGCGCGCCACGCCGCGATGCGCGTGTCGTTGCGCGATTCCACCTGCGCATGGGCCTCCCGCGCGGCGAGCGCGAGAGGCCCGGACCCTCACGCCTCCGCGGGGCGATTCGAGACCAGCGGCATCAACCGCGAGGCGAGCGCCGCCACCAGCGCGTCCTCCGCGAACGCCGCCGCCATGCTCGGCACCCGGAACCGGGTCGTGGCCAGCTTGCGCAGCGAATAGAACGTCCACGTCGAAGCCGCCGCCGCGAGCCCACCCAGCGCCGCCGCGAGCACCACGCGCCTTCGCGCCTGCCCTGACACCGACGTCGCCGCCGCCACCGCCCCCATGAAGATGCGCCCCGTCATCGGCACCAGCTTCACGCGCGCGGGCGTCGTCGGCAGCTTGTCCCCCACCAGCTCACCCAGCGTCAGCACCTCCAGCACCCGAGGCACCCAGGGCTTCGACAGCGCGACCGACAGCGGGTCCGTCCTCGGCTCCGGAGACTCCGCCAGCCGGTGGCTCACCAGCGCCGGCGCGCTCATGCTCCGCATCCCCGCCATCACTCCCAGCCCGACGGGCGTCAACCAGTGTCCTCGTTGCACGGCTTCCACCTCCTCCTCGAGTTGTGACTTCAGTCGCCCAGGCGCCCGCTGCGCGAAGAAGCGCACCGGCCCCAGCTCCTCCAGCTCATGGCCGGAGTGGTCCACCTTTCCGTGCTCCGCGGGCCGCCCCGCCAGCTCCGGGTGATGCAGCGTCAAGGCGCGCAGGCGCGCATGCGTGAGCCGATGCCACGCGCGCTGATAACGCCGACCCACCACCGTGAAGCCCACACGGCTCCACCAGTTGGGGAACCTCCCGGGCCGCCACGCCGCCTCGATGTGGAAGCGCACCTCGCCCGTCTCGTGGCTCTTGCGCAGCAGGAACCACTCGCGCCCCTC
This sequence comes from Myxococcus sp. XM-1-1-1, assembly GCF_020037095.1. NCBI lineage: Bacteria > Pseudomonadati > Myxococcota > Myxococcia > Myxococcales > Myxococcaceae > Myxococcus > Myxococcus sp. XM-1-1-1. The sequence continues at coordinate 79,470 of NZ_JAIQDH010000036.1, read as the reverse complement.
CTCGATGTGCCCCTCCAGCGTCTCGAAGCTGAAGCCGAACACGCTGCACGTCCCGCCATGCTCCTCGCGCGTGTCCCCCACCCGCACGGCGCACAAAAAGCGCAGCCGCTGCGCCAGCGACTTCAGCTCCAACACCACCGTGCGCCCATGCAGCGGCGAGTCCGCGTTGAAGTGCCACCGCACGATGCGCGGGTCCGAGAAGTCGAACGTCTCCAGCACCCCCTTCGCGCGCGCGAAGAGTCCATCCGCCACCGGAGGCCCCGGCGCCTCATGGCCCAGCGAGGCCACCGAGTGCACCTGGTTCCATCCCCCCTCCAGCGTCATCTCCCCCGACGCGGCCTCGAAGTTGCGAGACAGCGCCCGCGCCGCCGCCAGCCGCGGAGCCAGCTCCTCGTCCGTCCACCCGGAGAGCCATCGCCACTCAATCATCCGCTTCGTCTCCTCGCGCGAGGAACGTGGGACCCGCCGTCACGTCGCCCCCCTCGGGCTCATCCTCCAGCTCCACCGTCTCCGCGTGGATGGCACCCACCACGCCCTCACCCGTGGACACCGCCACGCGCAGCACGAACTCCGTCCAGGTGTTCGTCTGCATCGCCTCACCCCCCGCCACGAACCCCCAGTAGTGGATGGGCGAGCCCGAGCGCGCGCGGCTGCGGATGTGGAAGAGCACGTCCCCGTACTCGTTGCGGTACGCGCCGAAGGTGATGCGCCCGGCCTCCGGGTGCCCCGGCAGCGTGGCGAGCGTCAGGCTCTGCCGGTCCTTGTGGATGACGCGCACGCCGAACGTCCCCGCGCCCTGGATGTGCACCGTGAGGTGCTCCCCCAACTCCAGCGGCTGCCCGTCGCGCGAGCGGCTCTCCCGCTCGAACACACACAGCTCGTCCGGCGCCAGCTCCGGGAAGCGCCGGGCCACCCAGTCCACCAGGTCCGACGGCCGGTGATGGCATTGGCGGATGACGGCCCAGTAGTCGCGCTGCAACAGCGGCCCCGCGCCCGCCTTCGGCAGCTGCAGGTCGCCCGCCTCACCGTCTGTCGTGTGTGGTGTGTGGTGCACCCTCTCGCCCTTTGCCAGGTCCGGTCCCACCATGATGGGGACCGCCACGACGGGAGGCATGGGGCCTGCCCGCCCGTGCGGGGCATGGGCGGGCCTGACCGGCCGCCAGGGGAGGGAGCATGAGCCTGGACGTCAACCCCGCGAGCGAAGCCTCGAAGCACGACTACGAGGCACCGCCCGTCGTTCGCGCCGAGCACGCCGACAGCTCGTTCACCCGCCTGCTCGAGCAGCAGACGGCCAAGATACCCTCCCACGTCTTCCTGTTCGCCAGCCTCTGCTCGATGGGCGTGTCCCTGGGCTTCGAGCTGACGGGGCGCACCCAGCCCGCGCGCTTCGTCGGCTCCTGGGTGTCACCCCTGCTGGTGATGGGCGTCTACAACAAGCTGGTGAAGCTGCTCGGCTCGCGCTGACGACCCGGCCAGGTCACTCCACGACGTCCACCGTGCCCAGCGGCAGGTCCACGCCGTTGACGCGCACCTCCAGCCGATGCGGCCCCGCGTAGTGGCGGCGCGTGGACAGCTGCGCCAGCGACACGCGCTTGCCCACCTCCTCCTCCTGGCCCGCGCCCAGCACCAGCTCGCGCACCTTGAAGACCTTGGGCCGAGGCGCCTCGCCCCGGGACTTGAAGAAGTGCACCGCCAGGTCCACCACCAGCGACTGCTCGCGCCGGGAGCGGTTGGCCACCACGAAGCGCACGTCCATGGCGCCGCCCAGCTTCGCGCGCCGGGGCAGCTGCGTGGGGCGCACCTCGATGCCGGAGGGCTTGCCCGCGCCCACCACCTCCAACGCGGACGGCTCGCCGCGCTTGATGGCGAAGCGCAGCGCGTGGCGCACCAGCCACTCGCGCTCCGGCGTGGCGTCCTTCATCCACCGCTTCGCCACCTTCACCAGCACGTCCGGGTGGTCCTTGCCGATGTCGTTGAGGTTGTTGGCCACCGAGCGGCGCACGTACAGCTCCGGGTCGTCCTTGAGCAGCTCCAACAACCCCAGCACCGGCGTCGGGTCCTCCTGGAACGCGCGCAGCCGGGAGCCCCACGGCAGCCGGGGCCGCGTGCCCTCGGAGACGAGCCGCCGCACATGCACGTTCTCGTCCGTGGCCCACTCGGAGAGCCGCGCCAGCGTCTTCTCCGGGTGCTTCTCCAGGAACGGCCGGATGGAGAACTCCGCCGTGAAGCGCTGGGTGAGCGCGTGCTGCGCCCGCATGGACTCCTCGAAGTGCCCCAACCCGTACTCCGCCACGAAGGTGGTGTGGGGCAGGTAGAAGAAGACCTCCATGCCGCCCACCCGGTCCACCTCCCGCACCGGCCCCAGGGAGCGCAGCAGCACCTGCACCGCCTGGGGATAGTCGTCCGGCAGCGAGCGCCGCATGGCCAGACACAGGTGCCGGGCCCGGCCCACCAGCTCGTGCGCCTCCAGGCCCTCTCGGGCCTCGCGCAGGAACGTGTCGATTGGGAACGCGGGGTGCGCGCGGTGCAGCGAGGTGCCCAGCCGCTCCACCAGCCGCGCGTCGAAGAAGGTCTTGAGAGGCTCCGCCATGATGGGTCCACCAAACCCTGTCAGGACGTGGTCCACAAGACGTGTCCTACCTTTCGGCGCTGCCAGGAATGACAGTCTTCTGCTAGTCGTACGCTCCGTGCCGACACGCAAAGGCCGCGGCTCTCGGGGTGGGAAGCAGCGCAAGCAGACGGGCCGCATGGCCGGTGTGGACGACGTCGTGCGCCCGCCCCAGCCCGCGCTTCGCGAACAGCTCTCCTTCGTGACGGACCCGCTGGCGCTCCTGGAGGGCTTGTTCCTCCACTCGCCCGTGCCCTACGCCATCTTCGACGTGGAGGGGCACTGCCGGCTGAGCAACCCGGCGTACCGGGCGATGTTCGGCTCGGTGCCGCCGCCCGAGTACAGCCTCTTTCGCGACGAGCTGGTGGCGAAGCTGGGGCTGGATGTCCTCCTGCGCCGGGCCTTCGCGGGCGAGACGGTGCAGACGCCGGTCATCTGGTACGACGTGAAGGAGCTGCGGCACATCGACGTGAAGGACGCGCACCGCATCGCCATCGCGTGTACGTGCTTCCCGCTGTCCGCGTCCGGAGGCGAGGTGCGCCACATCGCCCTGGCCTACAAGGACGTGACGGCGGAGCTGGCCGCGCGCGAGGCGGAGCAGCTGGAGAGGAGCCGACTCTACCAGCTGCTCACGCAGTCGCCCGTGGCCATCAACCTCCTGCGCGGCCCGGAGCTGCGGTTCGAGTTCGCCAACCCGCTGCTGCAGAAGCTGATGGGCGGCCGCGCGCTGGTGGGCCGCGCGCTCCTGGAGGCGATTCCAGACATCTCCCCGGAGCTGGTGAGCCTGTACCTGGGCGTGCTGGAGACGGGCGAGCCGGTGGCGGCGCACGAGTACCCGCTGGCCATCGACTACGCCGGCCAGGGCCAGGTGGAGACGCGCTACTGGAACATGCTCTACGAGCCCTTGCGCGACGAGCGGGGGCGGGTGGACGGGCTGGTGACGTTCGCCTTCGAGGTGACCGAGCAGGTGCTCGCCCGGCACGCGGTGGAGAACCAGCAGCGCTGGTTGGAGGCGGTGCTGGACTCCATGCCCCTGCCGGTGGTGATGGCGGAGCCGGGCACGGGCAACCTCGTCTTCTCCAACGCGGCGGCGGACCGGCTGCATGGCCAGCACATCCCCACGCGCGTGCCCGCGTCGGAGTACGGCGCGCTGTTCCACGTCACGGACCTGCAGGGGCGCAGGCTCACGGCCGACGAGCTGCCATCCTCGCGCGCGGCCCGGGGGGAGAAGCTGGAGGGCATGGAGGCGGTGTGGCACACGAGCGCGGGGGAGGTCGTGTTGAGCATCTCCTCGGAGATGCTGCCCGCGATGCATGGCCACCCCGCGGTGACGCTCCTGCCCTTCCTGGACATCACCCGGCTGAAGACGGTGGAGCAGCGGCTGCAGGAGGCCATCCGCGCGCGCGACGAGTTCCTCTCCGTGGCGAGCCACGAGCTGAAGACGCCGCTGACGGTGCTGAGCCTCCGGCTGCAGGCCTTCGCGCGCGCGACGCTGTCGGACCCGGAGTCCCCCTGGGCGCTGCGCCACGGCCGCGAGGTGCAGGGGATGCTTCGGCAGGTGATGCGGCTGGCGGACCTGGTCAATGGCCTGCTGGACGTGTCGCGCATCGGCACGGGGCGGCTGCGACTGGAGCTGGAGCAGGTGGACCTGCGCGCGCTGGTGCAGGAGGTGGTGGTGCGCTTCCAGCCGGAGGCCGAGCGCGCGGAGTGTCAGGTGGAGCTGGAGGGCGGGCCGCCCGCGGTGGGGACGTGGGACCGGATGCGGCTGGAGCAGGTGGTCACCAACCTGGTGTCCAACGCGCTGAAGTACGGCGCGGGGCGGCCCGTGCGGCTGCGCGTGGAGGCGGACGCGGGGCTGGCGCGCCTGAGCGTGCGCGACGAGGGCATCGGCATCAGCCGGGATGCCCAGGCGCGCATCTTCCACAAGTTCGAGCGCGCGGTGTCCGAGCGCAACTACGGCGGCCTGGGCCTGGGGCTGTACGTCGCGCGCACGCTGGTGGAGGCCATGCGGGGCGTCATCCGCGTGGACAGCCACCCGGGCGAGGGCTCCACCTTCACCGTGGAGCTCCCGCTCGTCGCCGAGGGGCTCACCGTGGCCGCCACGGACCTGGCGTCCTGAGTCAGGCGGAGCGCGACTTGACCCGGAGCGTGAGCAGGCCGTCGGCGCGGATGGCGTGCTGGTCGGCGAGCAGCGCGTCCAAATCATCCTGGACGGTGAGGTAGCAGCCGCTCAGCGCCGAGTACCCACCGCTGGCGAGCCGGAGCAGGTTCTTCGCGCCCTGCTCGGCCGACACCGTCCTGCCGGCCTCCTGCTCCGCCAGCACCCACTGCTGGATGGCGCGCCTGGGTGTCCCCTCCTCCTCGGAGATGGCGAGGCCATCGGCGACGAGCCCCGTGCCGACCACCAGGCCCGGATGGTAGGCGAAGAGGGCGACACCCTTGTGGCGCGTCTCGAACGCCAGGTTCTCCGTCAGCTTGATGATGGCGGCCCGGCTGATGGAGTAGGAGGACGCGGTGGGCCAGCGGTAGGCCCCCGCGTGGCTGGTGATGTTGATGATGGTGGTCGTGGAGTCGACCTGGTGGTCGACCCGGTGCCTGAGCACGGCGTGGGTGCAGTAGACGGGCCCCTTCACGTTGATGTCCATGGCCTCCTGCCACTCCTCGAGCGACGTGTTCCAGAAGTAGTCGACGGGGCCCCAGCTGCCCGCGTTGTTCACCAGCACGTCGATGGCACCCTGCCTCTGGTGGATGTCGTCGAACGCGGCCTTGGTGGCCATCGCGTTGGAGATGTCGAAGGCCTGGGTCTGCACCTGGCCTCCCAGCGTCTGGGCGGCCTTGGCCAGCGTCGTGGCGTCGCGGCCGGTGATGGTGACCTTCGCGCCCTGCTCGAGGAAGCTCCGGGCGAAGGCGAGGCCCAGACCCCGGCCTCCGCCAGTGATGACGACTCGCTTGTTCTTCACCATGTGTGTCGTTCCCTTCGGGCGCGGGGGCGCGCGAGGAGGCGCGGCGGTCGGGAGCGTTCCTCCCGGCCGTCAGCGCTGTCTTGTTTGGGGTTGGGTTCCCGGTGGCCCTGCACGGATGTGGAGATTGAATTGCTATGATTTGGGTATGCCTTCAAGGTGTCCTTTGGTTCCATGTCCCGGTAGAATGTTTGTCTTTGGTTGTGGGATGAGCGGGAGGACCCGGCGGGGCACGGGCTGGCCCGCTGGTGTGGAGGGCCTTTGCGGGGGCGGGAGCGGGGAGGCCGCGCGGCCCTGCCTCGGGACCGCGAGATAACCTCCCCTGTCGGCCCCAAGGCGGGTATACGGGGGGCGCCGTGCGCCTCCTCGCACTCCACGTCCAGGACTTCCGCAATCTCGCCCAGGTGTCGCTCACCCCGAGTGCCCACGCCACCATCGCGGTGGGGCAGAACGGGCAGGGCAAGACGAACCTGCTGGAGGCGCTGTACTTCCTCGCCACGCTCAAGCCGCTGCGCGCCGGGCGCCTGTCGGAGCTGGTGCGCTGGGGCACCCAGACGGCCCGCGTGTCCGGCCGCTTCCTGCTCAAGGGGGCCGAGCGTGAAATCGCGGTGGAGGTGGGCGGCGGCACCCGGCAGGCCTTCGTGGACGGCAAGAAGGCCGCGAGCCTGGAGGAGTACTTCGGCGGCGTCTCCGTGGTGGCCTTCACTCCGGACGACCTGGAGGTCGTCAAGGGTGGGCCGGACTCACGGCGCGCCTTCCTGGACCGCGCCGTGTTCAACCGCTTCCCCGCGTACCTGCGCGAGAGCCGCGAGTACGCGCGCGCGCTGAAGAACCGCAACCGCCTCTTGCGCGAAGGCGGCGCGGTGGACCCCGCCTACCTGGACGCCTACGACGAGACCCTGGCCAAGGCCGGAGCGCGCATCTACTCGCGAAGGCGCGCGCTGATGGCGGAGCTGGCGCCACGCGCGCAGGCGACCTTCGCCTCGATTGGCCGCACGGTGGACCCGGCCGTGTATGGCTATCACCCGGCGCACCTGGCCTGTGACTTCGCCGCGGCGGACGAGGCGGTCCTGGCCTCCTCCCTGCGCGAGTCATTGACGGCCCGGATGCGGCGGGACCTGGACCGGGGCTTCACCTCGGTGGGGCCGCACTCGGATGATGTGTCGGTGACGCTGGGAGGCCGCAGCGCCCGGGCCTACGCGAGCCAGGGGCAGCAGCGCGCGCTGGTGCTCGGCTGGAAGATCGCCGAAATCGAGAACCTGGAGTCCTGCACGGGCTTCCTGCCGCTGTTGATGCTGGACGACGTGTCGAGCGAGCTGGACCCGGAGCGCAACGCCTACCTGATGGACTACCTGGCGAGGAGCGGCGCGCAGGTCTTCCTGTCCACCACGGATGGCTCGCTGGTGAGGGGCGCCGCGGCCGAGGACACGCTGTGGCTCTCCGTGCACTCAGGGCAGGTGACGCTCCGCGAAGAGGACGCGCCCCCGGTCGGCTGACGGCGCTTCAGTGCACCGAGCGACGCCGGTGCCAGGGCCAGTGCACGTTCATCCGCCGCGCGGGGTGGTGCTGGTGCACCGGCAGGTCCTCCCGCCGCACGTTGCCGAAGGCGCTGAAGCGGAACTCCGCCCACAGCACGCCGAAGGCCACGGCGAACAGGAACGTCCCCAGGGTGAGCCACCACACCGTGCCCGTGGCGAGTGACACCGTGGCGAGCAGCAGCAGCGCGATGCTCACCCCCAGCGACAGCTCGCGCAGCTTCTTCGACTCGCTGAAGGCCATCCCCATGGAGGCGACCGCGAGCACCAGCAGGGCGACCACCAGGCCGTACGCCGTGCGGGCGTACAGGCCGGCGATGGACAGCAGGAAGAGGCCGAAGCCGAATATCGCGAGTCCGCCGTCCATGGAGCCTCCTGTCGAGGGGTGATGAGGAGAACCTGCGAACGCTCGCGCCAGGTCGTCACTCCCCGGGGCCCGGGCGGGCTGAATCCGACCGGGGACGGGGCGGACGGGCCACCCCTTCTCCCAAGGGGGAATGCCACGGCAGTGTTCCGGTATCACGCACCTTGGGCGTGCAACCCGCGAGGTTCAGTGTCCGGTACCCACCATCCAGGGGTGGGAGGAAGGGCGCGGTAGTGGACGTTCCAGTACACGGAATTTCTTGCGGCGGCGGCTGGGCTGTCGCATGACTTGCCCGCAAGGGCCGGACGTAGATGCCGCGAAGAACGGTGCCATGCCGAGGATGACGCTGCTGCTCGTGTTGCTTCTTGCCTCCTGCGTGGGCTGCCGCCGCGTGAGCTTCGAGGACTCCGTGTTGTCCAAGCCCGACGTGCGCTACCGCGTGGGCGAGCTGCCCAAGCACTGGCGCCGCGTGTGGCTGGACGGCAACGACCTGGCCTTCGCCGAGGAGGGCACCGGCCGCGCGCTCTCCATCAACGCCACGTGCGAGGGGCACGATGACCCGCCGCTCCCGGTGCTCACCCGGCACCTGCTGATGGGCTTCACCGAGCGCCAGGAGGTGGCCCAGAGCGTGGTCGCCATGGACGGGCGCGAGGCCTTGCGCAGCCGCTATCTGGCGAAGATGGACGGCGTGCCGGTGGAGCTGGAGCTGGTGGTGCTCAAGAAGGACAACTGCGTGTTCGACTTCTCCTACGTGGCGCCGCCGGGGCTGGCGATGGAGCGCATGGCGGACTTCGACGCGCTGCTGGCGGGCTTCCAGTCGGAGCACGTCGGATGAACGCCTCGACGGAAGCGGACGCGGGCGAGCAGGTGTCGGCCCCGCGCCCCGGGCTCTGGGACAAGGCGAAGGAGCGCCTGGAGTCGCTGGGCGCGATGACGGTGATGACGGGGCAGGTGCTCCAGCGCGTGGTGCGGCCGCCGTTCGACGGCAAGACGCTCATCTTCCACATCGAGTCCTTGGGCGTGCGCTCGCTGCCCATCGCGCTGCTGACGGCGATGTTCGCCGGGCTCGTCATCTCACTGCAGTTCGGCTACTTCCTGGCGCGCTTCGGGGTGCAGTACACGGTGGGGCGCGTGGTCATCCTCACGCTGTTCCGCGAGCTGGCCCCGGTGCTGACGGCGCTGACGGTGGGCGCCAGGCTGGGCAGCGGCATGGCGGCGGAGCTGGGCGCCATGACGGTGACGGAGCAGGTGGACGCCATCCGCGCGCTGGGGGCGGACCCGCTGCGCAAGCTGGTGGTGCCGCGCGTGCTGGCGTGCCTGCTGGTGATGCCGGTGCTCACGGTGTTCGCGGACGTGGTGGGGCTGGTGGCGGGCGCGGTGGTGGTGAACACGCAGTACGCCATCTCCTTCGACCTGTTCTTCCAGGGCGCGCTGGACGCGGTGTTCATGCAGGACTTCGTGTCCGGCGTGTTCAAGGGCGCGGTGTTCGGCTTCATCATCGGCCTGGTGGGCTGCTTCAAGGGGCTGACGGTGGAGGGCGGCACGGAGGGCGTGGGCCGCGCCACCACGCAGACGGTGGCGATTACTTCCGTGGCGGTGTGTCTGGCCGACTTCTTCATCACCAAGGTGACGCTGTACCTGTGACGTGCCATGCCCTTCGCCTCTCGCCACCAGGAAGCGCCCACGTTCGAGTTCCAGCAGCCCACGCCGGGCGAGCAGCTCATCCACTTCCAGCACCTCCAGAAGTCCTTCGGCGCCAAGCGCGTCTATGACGACCTGGAGCTGGACGTGCGGGCAGGGGAGACGCTGGTGGTGCTGGGGGGCTCGGGCACGGGCAAGAGCGTGCTGCTCAAGTGCCTCATCGGGCTGCAGCGGCCGGACGCGGGCCGCATCCTCTTCCAGGGCCGGGACGTGACGGGGTTCTCGGAAGGGCAGTTCATCCCGGTGCGGCGGCACGTGGCGATGGTGTTCCAGGGCGCGGCGCTGTTCGACTCGCTGAGCGTGGGGGAGAACGTGGCGTATCCCCTGCGGGAGCACTACCCGGACATGCCGTTGTCCGAGGTGCGCGACCGGGTGGCGGAGAAGCTGGAGCTGGTGAACCTGCCGGGCACGGAGCGGCTGATGCCGGCGGACCTGTCGGGCGGCATGAAGAAGCGGGTGGGGTTGGCGCGGGCCATCGCCACCAATCCGGAAGTCATCCTCTGGGACGAGCCCACCACGGGGTTGGACCCGGTGACCACGCAGTCCATCAACGCGATGATCAACTCGATGAAGACCAAGCTCGGCAGCACCTCCATCGTCGTGACGCACGACCTGGTGAGCGCGTTCGCGGTGGGGGACCGGATGGCGATGCTGGCCAACAGGCGCATCGTCCAGGTGGGGACGCCGGGCGAGTTCCGGCGCTCGACGGTGCCGGAGGTGCGGGCGTTCCTGGACGCGCGGCGGGTGGAGCTGGAGCCGGAGGCGGCGTCATGAGCCTCTTCACCTCGACGTCGGGCGAGAAGCGGCTGGCGCTGAGGGCGGGGCTGTTCGTGGCCATCGGCCTGGCGGTGGCGGGCGTGGTGGTGTTCTTCATCGGCCAGGAGTCGCGGCTGTTCCAGCGGCAGGTGATGTACCGCGCGTACTTCACCAACGTGCAGGGCCTGAGCGACCAGTCCCCGGTGTGGCTGGGTGGCCTGGAGGTGGGGAAGGTGACGGGCATCTTCTTCTCCCAGGACCCCAACGACCCGAAGCTGGAGGTGCAGCTTCAAGTCTCCGCCCGGTACGCGGACCGCGTGAAGACGGACTCGCTGGCGCAGCTGAGCAGCATGGGGGTGCTCGGGGACAAGGCGGTGGACATCTCGCTGGGCACGCCCACGGCGCCGCCGATTGAGCCGGGCGGGGTGCTGACGTCGTCGACGAGCGGGGATTTGTCCAAGCTCTTGAGCAGCGCGAGCGAGGTGATGGACAACTCGGTGGCCATCAGCAAGTCGCTCCTGAAGACGGTGGAGGCGTACGGGGACCCGAAGCTCGCGGGTGACGTGCAGCGGGGCATGGCGTCGCTCCGGGCGATTCTGGAGCAGGTGCAGAACGGGGACGGGGTGTTGCACGCGCTCATCTACGACAAGGAGGCGGGGCGCGAGGTGCGCGCGCTGATGGCGAACGCGTCGAGCGCGGCGAGGCGGGTGGATGGCGCGGTGGGGCACGTGGAGGCGCTCTTGCGCGAGGTGCGCACGGGTGACGGCACGGCGCACGCGCTCATCTACGGCAACGAGGGCGCCACGGCGCTGCGCGAGCTGGGCGAGGCGGCGGGGCAGCTGGCGGGGCTGATTGAAGACGCGAAGAAGAGCCCGAACGGGGCGGTGCACCAGCTGGTGTACGGGGACGCGAGCGGGATGTTCGCGGACCTGGGCAGCGCGGCGGCGGACCTGAAGCAGATCACCGCCACGGTGGCGAAGGGCGAGGGCACGGTGGGCGGGCTCATCAGCGACCCCACGGTGTACGAGGACCTGCGCGAGGTGCTGGGCAACGTGAAGCGCAACCGCATCTTGCGCGCGCTGGTGCGCTTCTCGCTGAACAACCGCGAGGACCTGGAGCAGATGGGCAAGGTGAAGCGCGTGGAGCCCAAGGCCGAGGCGCCCGCCTCGCCCGCGGGAGAGGCACGGCCGGCCGCCTCCGTCACGGTGGGGGCGCCGGTGACGCCGCCCGCGCCCGGGACGACGCAGACGCCCGCGCCGACGACCGCCGCGGAGTGAGCGTGTTCCGCCTCTCAGCGAGAGGGGAGCTCACGGAACTGGATGTCACGGAGCGCGAGGTCGTTCACGGCCTCGACGAACCGCGCGCTCGCGATGATGACCGTCTTGAACTCCCGCAGCCGGAAGAGGTCCACGTCCTTGGGCAGCGTGTTCGCGTCGAGGACTGAAGCCTCCATGGGATAGCCGTTGCGATGGCTCCCGCAGCGAGGACATGGGGGCCGCCAGTCTGGAGGGCGACAGCTGGGATGGAGCTCGCCTCGCACCTGAATCTCCAACGTGAGCAACTCGAGCGGAGTGGAGGCACCGCGGTGTCGCAGGTTTCCCCGGGCCCCTTGGAGGCCCAGGAGCTTCCGGGACTGGAGTCGCTCCAGCGCCGAGCGTGTCATCCAGGGCTGCCACGGCTCCTGAAAGTAGATGTCGCCGAAGCGCCCTGACGAGCGGGCATCGATGGGCCCCAACTGGGTGCCGGGCTCCAGGGGCGCACCTGCTGGGACTCGTGGACGCAGCAGCGCGTGCAGGCGCTGATACTCCTCCAGGGAAACAGCCTGGAGACTTCGTGGCTCCTCCAGATGCTCCCGCTCGGACCAGTCCGAGAGATCGACCGTGGGGTAGTGCTCGCCCATCCCGCCATGGCCTCCGCACACCGAGCAGTCGATGCTGGGGAGGGTCCATCGACTGACGCCGTCGAGAGTGGCGTTGAAGGTCGGTGCGTCGGAGGGCAGCACTTCGAAGAAGGTCATGCGAGGCTCGGCCATCAGCGAAGGTAGTAGTACGGCACGATGGGGCCCACGAGGTCGTACTTCTGGATGAGCTTTCCGAGATGCTCCCAGACCTGGGCCTGACTGGCACCAGGGTACTGCCTCGCGAAGTCCGACCACTCCCGGTTCCAGTCTCCGCCGCGAGGCCCGCTGTGGATGCGCTGATGGATGTTCGCGGGAACCACCATCGTGAAGTCATGCACGTTCAGCCCTCGTGGCGCTCGGGTGAACCACCGTGCGAGGGACTCTGCTTGAGGAAACAGATGGTGCCGCACCCATCCGGGGCCCGAGGGGAGCTCGGGCGGACGATGCTGGGGCTGAGGCGTGTTGTACCAGTCGAAGACGAAGATGGGCCCATTCCCACCGGGGAGTTTCTGGACGTTGCCCCAATGGCGGCGAGGTCCGGAACCAGGGGCCCAGGGCGGGGCGATGGGGCCCCCGCCTCGCGCCAGCAGGCGCCCAGCGTCCTCACATGAGTAGAGCCCACAGTGAGCGCCCGCGTCGCAGACCAGCGTGACGCACCGGTCTGTCTCTCCACAATCCTCACCCTCGATGTGGGCCAGGTGCCGCTGGCTCCCGGAGGACGACTCGGGAGAGGACGCACACGCCATCAACAGGAGCCCGAGGAGCCCCCCGACGTATCGCAAGCTCCTGTGCATGGTGTTCTCTTGAAGTCCTCTGTTCCAGGGTTTTCGTGGAGCGTGGTCAGGTGGGGCGTACCTGTCAAACGATGCCATGCGAGCCAGGCGGCCTCGCTGTCGCTGCGGGCCGCAGCCCCGCATCCTCCGAGACAGGCAACCCGCAGTCCGCGGTTCGACGGGCTCTGGACCGGAGTCGCGGTTGTCTGGGTTCTCGATGTCTTTATCTTGGTGCTCGTGACTGTGTTCACGGCGGAGCGGGCCTTGTCCCGACGTCCCTCCGCCGTGTGAGTTGGTATCCGAGCGCCAGGAGGAAGACGTGCTGCCCGCCGTGAATTTCCCGATGCCTTTTGTCTCGCGCTGCCATCCAGACCTGGAGGCCGCCCGACAGCGCAACCTCGAGTGGGCCCGCGAGGTCGGTCTGGTGGTCAACGAGGCGGACGCCCGCCGTCTCCTCCTCTGGGACATGGCCGGAATCTTCGCCTACTGGCTTCCCCGGGCCTCAAGCGAAGGGCTCGACCTGGCCATCGATACCATCACCGTCGGAGTCTTCCTCGAAGAGCACATGGAAGCCGCCATCGACAAGCCGCCCGAGTTCGTCCGGGATGCTTGCGCGGAGATGTTCGCCGTCATCGAGCCGGGTGGACTCCAGGCTCCGTCCACGGTCCTCTCCGCGGCGTTCGTCAACCTGTGGGCGCGCCTGTGCGAAGGGGCGCCTCTCGAATGGAGGCGACGCGTCGCGCTGCATTGGCGGTGGTTCATCGACGCGTACGTCGAGGAGGCGCGCTGGCGGCGGAGCCGCGTCCCCCAGACGCTGGACGGTTACCTGGAGCTGCGCCGTGCGTCCGGCTTCACCCACGTGATGGTCGACATGTCCGAGCGAGCCAATGGCTTCACGCTCCCCGACAGGGTCCGGGACCTCCCCAACGTGGCGCGAATCATCACCCTGACGGTGGACATCGTCGACGTCATGAACGACGTCTGCTCGCTCGAGAAGGAGCTCGCGCTCGGCGATGTGCACAACACCATCCTCGTCCTCCAACACGAGCGCGGCTGGTCCCAGGAGGCCGCCATCGCGGAGTCCTACGCGATGATGCGGCGCTGGTGCGACGACATCATCCAGCTCCAGGCCCTCATCCCCCAGGACTGTGTCCGGCATGGGCTCTCCCAGGAGGAGACAGACAACCTGCTCCACTTCATCCGCGCCCTGCAGGAGGGCATCGGCGGACAACCGGACTGGTACAGGACCTGTGGACGCTACGAGAACTCCTCGAACCCCAGGGCCGTGGCCGTCGGCACCACGAGCCCGATGCGCCCCCTCCCGGTGACACCCGCGCATCCCTGACACCGCATCCGCCTCCCGGTGCGGGGAACCTGCTGTCCCGCGTGCGGGCGATGTCTGGGTTCAGGTGCGGGCCTTGAGACATCAAACGCCGACGTCTCGTGTCGAAGTGATGTCCAAGAAATTGCCTGCGAGACGTTGTCTGACTGGTTATTGTTTTGAAACCATGTCGCGGCGGCTTGCGAGTGGGTCCCTGGCAAAGAAATACACCGAGGATGAAACCCCATGGGCATCGATATCAGCCGTAGCATCTTTTCGGGTTTCCACCGTCTCTCGCTGGAGGAGCGGTGCGCGCGGGTCGCGGCCGAGCTGGGCCTGAGCGACGCGGAGCTGGCCGCGCTCACCGGAGAGGAGGGGCTGGGCGCGGAGAAGGCGTACTCGATGGTGGAGAACGCGCTGGGCTTCTTCAGCCTGCCGCTGGGGCTGGGGCTCCACCTCCGGGTGAACGGGCGCGCGTACGTGGCGCCGATGGTCATCGAGGAGGCCTCCGTCATCGCGGCCGTCTCGTTCGCCGCGAAGCTCGTCGGCTCGGCGGGAGGTTTCATCGCGGAGGCGGAGCCGTCGCTGATGGTGGGACAGATACAGCTCACCCGCTATGGCGACCCGGAGTCCGCGCGCGCGAGCATCCTCGCCGCGAGCTCGGAGCTGCTGGACCTGGCCAACGCGCTGCAGCCCCAGCTGGTGCGCCGAGGCGGCGGCGCGAAGGACCTGGAGGTCCGTCTCCTCGACGCGCCGGAGGGCCCCCTGGGCGAGCCGCTCCTGGTGGTGCACTTCCACGTCGACACCCAGGAAGCCATGGGCGCCAACCTCATCAACACGATGATGGAGGGCGTGGCGCCGCGCATCGAGGCGCTCACCGGAGGCCGCGTCTTCCTGCGCATCCTCTCCAACCTCGCGGACCGGCGGCTGGCGCGCTCGCGGTGTGTCATCCCGGAGGCGCTGCTCGCCGACTACGGCCTGCCGGGGGCGGACATCGCGGAGGGCATCGTCCAGGCCAGCCGCTTCGCGCAGGCCGACCCCTACCGCGCGGCGACGCACAACAAGGGCATCATGAACGGCATCGACGCCATCGCGCTCGCCACGGGCCAGGACTGGCGCGCCATCGAGGCGGGGGCGCATGCGTACGCGGCCCGCACGGGCCGGTACGGGCCGCTGTCCACGTGGACGCGGGAGGACGGGAACCTGGTGGGCGAAATCGAGCTGCCGCTCGCGCTGGGCACGGTGGGCGGGCCGCTGCTGGTGCACCCCGGGGTGAAGGCCGCGTTCAAGGTGCTGGGGCATCCCGGTGTCCGGGAGCTGGCGTGCCTGTTCGCCTCGGTGGGCCTGGCGCAGAACCTGGCGGCGGTGCGGGCCCTGGGCTCGGTGGGCATCCAGAAGGGCCACATGGCGTTGCACGCGCGCTCGGTGGCGGTGAGCGCGGGCACGCCGCCCGAGTGGGTGGAGACCGTCGCCGCGCGGCTCGTCCAGCAGGGCGAGGTGAAGGTGGACCGCGCCCGGCGCGTGCTCGGGGAGCTGAAGAGAGGCGTGCTGCCGTTCGTGTCGCCACACAACGAGGACACGTGACGTCCGGAGGAAGCGATGAATGTGGCCGTGAACTTTCCCATGCCCTTCGCGTCCCGCTGCAGTCCGGACCGGGACGCCGCTCGCCAGCGCAACCTCGACTGGGCCCGTGCGTCCGGACTGGTGACCAACGAAATCGACGAGCGCCGCTATGTCTCGTGGGACATCGCCGACCTGGCCGCCCGGTGGCTTCCCCAGGCCTCGGGCGCCGGGCTCGACCTCGCGGTCGATGCCATCGTCGTCGGAACCCTCATCGACGAGCAGTTCGACGGTGCCCGGGACATTCCCCCCGAGCAGGTCCGCGCGGACTGCGAGACCCTGCTCGCCGTCCTCCAGGTGGAGGGGCGGCCCCCGTCTCCCGTCGGCGTCCTCGCCGCCGCGCTGGCCGACGTGTGGGCGCGCACCTGCCAGGGCGCTTCGCTCGAGTGGCGGCGGCGCGCGGCACGGCATTGGCGATGGTTCCTCGAGGCGTTTCCCGAGGAGGCCCGGTGGCGGCAGGGCTCCGTGCGCCTGACCCGGGACAGCTATCTCCAGCTGCGGCGCAAGTCCGGTCTCGTCTACATGATGACGGACCTGACGGAGAAGGCGAACGGCTTCGAGACCACCGAGCGGGCGCGACAGGTCCCTGGGGTGCCACGGTTGCTGGACCTGACCGTGGACCTCATCGACACCATGAACGACGTCTGCTCCTTCGAGAAGGAGCGCGCACGCGGTGACGTGCACAACCTCGTGCTGGTCCTGCAGGCCGAGCATGGCGGGGCCTTTGAGGGGGCCCTGGCGGAGACCCATGACAGCATGCGGCGCTGGTGTGAGGAGTTCATCCAGCTTGCCGCCGGCCTCCCGGAGGCCTGCGCCCGGCAGCAGCTGTCCCGCGCGGAGACGGACAACCTGCTTCGTCTCGTCCAGGGACTGGAGGAGAACATCGGTGGTCACCCGGACTGGTATCGGGCCACCCGGCGCTACGCCGGGGTGATTCCCAGGGGAGAGGCCGCGTACGCCAGCGACCTGATGCGCCCCGTGGTCCGGGCCTCGCGTTGACGCTCGCGGCCCCGGGTTCAAGCCGCTGTGCGTCGTGTCGGGTGGTGGCTGGTTGCCCCCGGCGCTCCGTGATAGCGATTGCGCCGTGCCCCGCTCCCGGCTCGCCGTCGCCCTGGAACCGTATCCACTGCGCCACCAGCTCGAGGAGGCGGACTGCGGGCCGGCGTGTCTGGAGATGGTTGCGGCGTATCACGGCGCCACGCACTCGCTCGCCGCGCTCAAGGACCTCTCCCACGTCCAGGCGGTGGGCACCTCGTTGCCGGACCTCGCCAGCGCCGCGGAGAAGGTCGGCTTCAAGGTCCGCGCCTTCCACGTCGACGACCCCACGGACCTCGAGGACGAGGAGGGCCGGGCGCTCCTCCCCGGCATCGCGCACTGGGACGACCACCACTTCGTCGTCCTCTACGCCGTCACCCCGAAGGAGGCCGTCGTCGGGGACCCGGAGCAGGGCCTGCGGCGCATCCCGCGCGCGAAGCTCGGCGAGCACTGGGATGGAATCCTCCTCTCGCTGGAGGCCACCGAGGCCCTCTTCCGTCCCCTCCCCACCGCGCCCGTCACGTCCCGCCGCTTCGGCGCGCTGCGACGCTTCGGACGGGGCCTCTTGCGCTACCGCCTGCTGCTGTTCCAGGTGTTCGTCACCACGCTGCTGCTCCAGGCGCTCGCGCTCGCACAGCCGCTGCTCATCCAGGGGCTCGTGGACAAGGCCGTGGGCGGCCGGGACATCTCCCTGCTCACCGCCGTGGGCGTGGGGCTGGCGGTGCTGCTCGTCGCGCAGGTCGCCGTGTCGATTGCGCGCGGCGCGGGCCTCTTCCTGTTGTCACGAGGCTTCTCCGCGCTGCTGCTCGCGCAGTTCTGGCGGCGCCTGTTGTCCCTGCCGGTGACGTTCTTCGCGCGGCGTCACCGGGGAGACCTGCTCAAGCGCATCGAGGACCACCAGCGCATCCGCCGCATCCTCCAGGGCGCGTCCGTGTCCGTGCTGTTGGACCTGGTGATGCTCGTGGGCTACGGCGCCGTGCTGTTCCTCTACGACCGCGCCGTCTTCGCCCTCTTCGCGGGCGGGGCCTCCGTGTACGCGGTGTGGACGCTCTTGCTGATGCCGCGCCGCACGGTGCTGGACCACCAGCGCTTCCGCGTCGCGGCCGAGGCCAGCCGGCTGGAGCTGCAGATGCTCGGCGGCATCCAGACGCTCAAGGCCTGCGGCGCCGAGCGACAGGCCCGCACGCGCTGGGAGAAGCTCCAGGCCCGCGAGGCCGAGGCCGCGCGCCGCATCTGGCTGCACGACACCGTGCACACCTCCGGCGCGCAGCTGGTCAATCAGGCCGTGTCCATGGGCATCCTCGTCTACGAGGCGCACCTGGTCCTCGAAGGCCGGCTCACGCTGGGGCAGATGGTGGCGACGCTCGCGATTCTCGGCCTCGCGCTCGCGCCCATGCAGAACCTGGTGATGTTCATCCACCAGCTCCAGGACGTGGTCATCTCCCTGCGCCGCGTGGACATCGTCTACGAGTCCACGCCCGAGCTGCGCGACGACACCGCGCAAGGCACCGGCGCCCTCACCCGCGCCCCCGAGCTGCGCCTGGACCACGTCACCTTCCGCTACGGCTCTCCCAACGAGCCGCCCGTGCTGGACGACGTGAGCTTCACGCTGCCCGCGGGGAAGATGACCGCCATCGTCGGCCGCTCCGGCGCGGGCAAGACGACGCTCACCCAGGTGCTCTACGGCCTGTATCGCCCCGAGCAGGGCCGGGTGCTCTACGACGGCCAGCCGCTGGAGACCTTCGACCCGGTGGCGCTGCGCCGCTCGGTGGCCTTCGTCTTCCAGAAGACCGACATCTTCGACGGCACCCTCGCGGAGAACATCGCCCTGGGCGATGAAACGCCGGACGCGGAGCGACTGCTGCACGCCGCGCGCACCGCGTGCCTGGATGAGCTGCTCGCGCTGCCCAACGGCCTCAAGACGCGCATCGGCGAAGCGGGCGTGCGGCTGTCCGGTGGCGAGGAGCAGCGGCTCCAGCTCGCGCGCGCCATCTATCGCAATCCGCGCGTGCTCTTCCTCGACGAGGCCACCAGCCACCTGGACGCATCCCTGGAGCGGGCGATCACCGAGGCCCTCCAGCGTGAGGCCGCCGGACGCACGCTCGTCGTCGTGGCCCACCGCCTGTCCACCGTGCGCCGCGCGGACAAGATTGTCGTGCTCGACCAGGGGCGTGTCGTCGAGGAAGGCACCCACGACGAGCTGGTGCTCATCCCCGGCGGCCGCTACCGCGCGCTCGTCGAGAACCAGATGGAGCAGCGATGACGTCCCCCCGTGACGACGAGGACCTGGACGCGGACCCGGCGATGACGGAGGAGCTGCGCGCGGTGATGCACCCGCGTCCCCATCGCCCGCTGCTGTTCACCGCCGCGCTGGTGCTCGTCCTCGGCGCGCTGGCGTGGGGGGCCTCGCGCACCGTGCTCGCCGCGCTGTGGCGATAGCGCGCCTCAGCCGCCCCGCGCGTGCTTCGCCAGCGCCCGCGTGAAGTGCCCGGCCACGTCCGTGCCTCCGCCCGCGTCGAAGCCGAGGAACATGGGCGAGCCGTTGAGCTCCAGGAACTTCAGCTCACCGTCCACGCCCCGCTTGAGGTCCAGCCCCGTCCAGCGCAGGCCGAGCACCTCGCACGCCCTCACGCACTGCCGCGCCACCGCGTCCGGGAGCACCACCTGCTCGATGCGCTCCTCGTTCTGCCGGAAGTCCAGCGCGGAGGTGACGATGTGCAGGCTCGCGATGACCTCGCCATCCAGCACGAAGACGCGGATGTCCTCGCCGGGCAGCAGCTCCTGGAAGGTGACGGGAGACGCGGCCAGCGCCGCGAGCCGCGCGTCCGTGAGGTCCTCCGGCAGGAGCTCCTGCGTCGCGGCCCCGCCCATGACGGGCTTGTAGGCCACGCGTCCGCCCGAGGCGAAGCGGCGCACCGCCTCCGGCTCGTTCGTCCACAGCGTGCGAGGCACCGGCAGCCCCGCGGCCTCGAGCGCGCTCAGCTGCACGGGCTTGTGGAGCACCCAGTCCGCCGAGGGCGGGTTGTACAGCGGCACCCCCAACCGCTCCCACCGGCCCAGCACCCCCAACAGGAACGTGGCCTTCTCGCGGAACACGGTGAGCGTGGTGCGCCAGTCCTCCGCCATCGCCTCCGAGGCGTCGACCCCGTGCGCCAACGGATGCGTGTGCAGCCCGCGCAGGTACGCCGCGACGGGGCGCCCCAGCTCGCGCCCGTCCACGCGGATGCCAGCCAGGTCCTCGGTCAGCGACATCCGCGTCTCGTCGGGGAACGTCAGCGTGTCCACCACGACGCTCGCCACACCCAGGGCCTCCAGCCTCCGGCCCACCTCCTGGATGTGGATGTCCTCCCGGGAGCCCACCAGTGCCACCACGCCAGTCGTCATGGACGCGAAGCGAAGCAGATGCTCGGTGGGAGCTCCAGGGACGCGCACCGCGTCAATCGCGCGGGCCGCTGTCCGGCGGCTTCGACTCCTCGCCCACCGCCATCGTCGTCATCGGCTTGGGGCCGCCGGGCTTCCCCGTCCCGGGCGGCTTCGGCCTCTCCCCCAGCTCCGTGATGAACAGCTCCCGCCGACGATGAATGGATTTGCGCGTCATGGTGTGTCCTCCACGGACATTCCAATCCCACCCCCCGCCGTCGCACCAGGGGACGGTTTGACTATGAGACAGCTTTTCGTGGAAAGTACGTATTCCACGCATTTTCCGAGGAGTCGGGAATGTCCAGCTTCGTTTCGCGTCGCAGTGGCCGTTTCTCCGTGGTCATCGGTGTCCTGACGTTGCTGTCCGGCTGTTCGAGCGCTCCGGAGTCCCAGCAGCCGGAGCCCACGCCTCCGGCGGCCGAGGAGCAGCCCGGTCAGCAGGCCATCGAGGGTCGCGGCTGCGGCGTGAACCCGACGCACGAGGAGATGGCGGACATGGAGCGCCGCTTCCAGTCGGAGCGCGCGGTGTCTGCCTTCGCGCGTCCGAACGGCTCGGTGAACATCCCCGTCTACTTCCACGTCATCAACAAGGGCACGGGCGTGGCGAACGGCGACATCACCACGGCCATGATTACCAACCAGATTGCGGTGCTGAACGCCGCGTACGCGAACACGCCGTTCAGGTTCACGCTGACGGCGACGGACCGCACGACGAACAGCACCTGGTACAACCTGGGCTCGGGTTCGTCCGCGGAGCGCGCGATGAAGACGGCGCTGCGCAAGGGCGGCAAGAACGCGCTCAACATCTACTCGGCGAACCTGAGCGGCGGCCTGCTCGGCTGGGCGACGTTCCCCTCCAGCTACGCCAGCAACCCGACGATGGACGGCGTGGTGATTCTGTACTCCAGCGTGCCGGGCGGCAGCGCGTCGCCGTACAACCTGGGTGACACGGGCACGCACGAGGTCGGCCACTGGCTGGGCCTGTACCACACGTTCCAGGGCGGCTGCTCCACCACGAACGACTCCGTCAGCGACACGCCGGCGGAGGCCTCGCCCGCGTACGGCTGCCCCACGGGTCGCAACACCTGCTCCGCCGCGGGCAACGACCCCATCACCAACTTCATGGACTACACGGACGACTCCTGCATGAACACGTTCACCACGGGCCAGGCGGCCCGCATGGACTCGCAGGCGCTGACCTACCGCTGAGCGCGGCCTGCTGAAGTCTCGACGCCGGGGCTCTGCATGGGGCTCCGGCGTCGTCGTTTTCAGTGACATCCTGTCGGCACCTGGGCTCCAATCCGCGCCCATGTCCGCGCTCATGTTGAAGGAAGACCGCTTCCTGGATGTGCTCCGCCGTCTCATCGCCCTGACGCCCCGGTTGCAGAACAACCTGGAGGCGGGGCTGGTGCCCCAGGAGCGGCTGGCCGCGCAGGTGGTGCTGGACACGCTGGCCCCGCACATCGCCAGCGGCTTCATCCACGCGGAGGCCCTCGCGTCCCAGGGCAACGAGTCGCGCGTCAGCCTGGTGCTCACCGTGAAGGGCACGGGCGAGGGCGCGGTGGGCTTCGTGGGCGCGCACTTCGACGTGGTCCCCGCGGACCAGGTCGCCGAGGGCTGGGAGCGCAGCCCCTTCGAGCTGTGGGAGGGCCCGGACGGCGTGCTCTACGGGCGCGGCGTCACCGACTGCCTGGGCCACGTCGCGGTGGCCACGGACCTGCTCGCGCAGCTGGCGGAGGCCAACGTGCGCCCGCGCCGCACGCTCAAGGTCGTGCTCATCGCCAACGAGGAGGCGGGGGATTTGCCCGGCCTGGGCCTGAGCTACGTGGCCGAGCAGGGCCGGCTCAAGGACCTGGTGGGCCAGCCGGTGTACTGGCTGGACAGCGCCAACTTCGGCCCCACCGTGGGCACCGCGGGCAACAGCGTGTGGGAGCTGAAGGTGACGGGCGTGGGCGGCCACTCGGGCATGCCGCAGAACTGCGTGAACGCGCTGGAGCTGGCGATGGCCGCGTCGCTGGAGCTGGGCCGCTGGTTCCACGCGCGCTACCCGCCCAACGAGGACGAGAAGCGCTGGGGCTTCCTCGCGACCTCCAGCCTCAAGGCCACCGTGATGGAGGCGGCCAACACCAAGGAGAACAAGATTCCCGGCGACGTGGTGGTGAAGGGCGACGTCCGCCTGACGCCCTTCCACGACATGGCCGAGGTGCGGCGCGCCACCGAGGACTTCGTGCGGGAGCTGGACGCGCGGCTGGAGCGCGGCGACGTCCCCGCCGGCTGGCCTCGCACGCGCACCGAGGACGGGCGGCGCGGCCGGCTGGCCCTGCGCTTCCAGGGCGGCGGCACCGAGGGCATCGCGTGCCGGCTGGACTCGCCCGGCCTCCAGGCGCTGAAGGACGCGATGAAGGCCGTGCGCGGCGTGGACGCGCAGCCCTTCTCGCTCACCGGCTCGCTGCCCCTGGTGAGGGACCTGCAGCGCCAGGGCTGCGACGTGCAGATAACAGGCTTCGGGGACATGAAGTACTACCACGCGCCGAACGAGCAGGCGCACCTGCAGGACTTCCGGCAGGGGTTCTCCATCCTGTGGGAGCTGCTCGAAAGACTGTGAGTGCGCCCTGGCGGGGCCCACGCTCCCGCCCGTCGTCCCCCGTGCCTGTACCGTGACGCCCAACCGCTCGGAGCCCCCGAGCCCCCTGAGGAGTGGTGACGCCGTGAGAGAACTGCTGATGATTCCGGGGCCCGTGGAGTTCGAGGAAGAGGTGCTGCGCGCGCTGGGCGCCCCCTCGCTCAGCCACACGGACCCGGCCTTCATCGTCACCTTCGGCCGGGCGCTGCAGCGGTTGCGCGAGGTGTGCCTCGCCCCTTCCGCGCAGCCCTTCGTCGTCTCCGGCTCCGGCACCCTGGCCATGGAGATGGCCGTGGCCAACCTGGTGGAGCCCGGCGACGCGGCCCTCGTGGTGAACACCGGTTACTTCAGTGACCGGATGGCGAAGATTCTCGAGCGGCACGGCGCGAAGGTGACGCACGTGCGCGCCTCCCCGGGCGACGCGCCCTCGGTGGCGGAGGTGAAGTCCCAGCTGGAGCGCGGCGGCTTCAAGGTGATGACCGTCACGCACGTGGACACGTCCACGGGCGTGCTCGCGCCGGTGGAGGGGCTGGTGAAGGCCGCGCGCGCGCTCGGCGTGCTGTCGGTGGTGGACGGCGTCTGCGCCACCGCGGGCGAGGTGTTCCACCAGGACGCGTGGGGCGCGGACGTGTACCTGACGGCGAGCCAGAAGGCGGTGGGCGTGCCGCCCGGCCTCGCGCTCGTCACCGTGAGCCCCCAGGCGATGGCGGCGTGGAAGGGCCGCAAGGCGCCGGTGGCCAGCGTGTACTCGGACTGGGCGGAGTGGCTGCCCATCATGGAGGCGTACGCGGGCGGCAAGCCCTCGTACTTCGCCACGCCGCCCGTCAACCTCGTCAGCGCGCTGGACGTGAGCCTGGGGCAGATTCTGGCCGAGGGCATGGAGGCGCGCTTCGCCCGTCACCAGCGCCTGGCCCGCGCCTTCCGCGCCGCGTGGAGCGCGCTGGGCCTGCGCCTCTTGCCCGTGTCGGAGGCGGTGACGGCGAACACGCTCAGCGCCGTCTACTACCCGGAGGGCGTGGACGCCTCGCTCGTCGGGCGCGTGAAGGCCGAGGGCGTGGTGATTGCCGGCGGGCTCCACCCGGACCTCAAGACGCGCTACTTCCGCGTGGGCCACATGAACCGCGTGGGCCCCGGCGACGTGCTCGTCACCGTGGGCGCCGTGGAGCGCGCCCTGCTCGCCGCCGGTCACCGGGCGGAGGCCGGCGCGGGCCTGCGCGCCGCCGAGTCCGTGCTCGCCGCCCGCTGACCCGGGCGCCGCCCGGGAAGGGCCCTTCCCCGCACCTCCCAGGTCCCCCGCACCCCGAGGGACCTCCAGGCTCGTGGCCTCCGAGACGTCCATGTGCCTGGAATCCGGGCGTTTCGTACGCTGGCGGAACCTGGTCCGGACCCCGGGGCCATCTCGAACCATTCGACAGGGGTAGAAAAATATGAGAGGGTTGGTACCTAGGAAGTGGGGGGAATCCGGCGAACACAGAAAGACCTGAGCAGCGCCGGACGTGTCCCCTGAGCCGAGGCAGTGCGAGCCCCTCGGGGGAGACGACCATGTACGTGAGCATGGATGTGAGCGGTGGTGGCGCGGCGTGGGAGCTGGAGCAGCGTCGGCTGGCCGCGACCGAGGACGACCAGGCGCGCGGGATGTTCTTCCGCGGCGCGCTGCACGTCATCGCGTTCCTGGGCGGAGAGGGCTCCGTCGCGCGGTGCAAGGGCGTGGCGGGCGTGTGGGAGATCAACCCGTTCCAGCTCTACTCGGTGTCGCGCTACCTGCGCATGGTGTCCACGGCGGCGCGGCTGCTGGCGCCCCGGCAGGGCGGCTTCGACGAGGTGCTCGAGCGCATGGGCGCGCAGGCCACGGTGGACTTCCTGGCGTCGCTGTTCGGTCGGGAGCTCCTGGCGGAGTCGGCGGGCAGTCCCCGGCTGCTGCTCGAGTCCCTGGGTGACGCGTACCGCATGGCGGTGAGCTACGGTGAGCGCTACCCGGTGTGGACGGGCGAGCGCAGCGCGCGCTTCATCATGCGCCGCGACTTCATGCCCGCCGCGTACCACGAGGGCGTGCTGCGGGGCGCGCTGGAGGCGGTGGGCGCCCGCGACGTGCGCGTGAGCGGGCGGCAGGTGGCGCTGCTGGACAGCGAGTTCGAGCTGTCCTGGCGGTAGGGCTTCTTCGTCAGCCCGCGTCTCCGACGGCGAGGTCGGGCTCCGCGCCCAGCCCCTCGCCGCCGCCCAGCTCCTCGGTGGAGGCGACGAAGGGGCGGGGCACCACGCGCGAGGCGTCGAGCGCGGGCGCCATCTCCAGGCGCGATTCGACGAGGGCCGTGAGCACCGCGAAGTGCTGCGCGTGGATGCCCTGGATGGAGGCGAGCACGAAGCGCGTGTTCGGCGTCTGGATGGAGGCGAGCACGCGGGTGAAGGCGATGATGGAGCGGCGCTCCTCGTTGGCCGACAGCTTCAGGACGTTGCCGACGGAGGGCTTGAAGCCCGCGGGCGGCGCGTAGGAGACCGTGTCCTCGCGCACGGGGATGGCGCCCAGGTCCGTCATCGTCCGGGCGAGCAGCGCCGCGTGCGCGGCGTGATGCTGCTGGAAGGCCTGCGCCAGCCCGAGCGCGAGCACGGCCAGCTCCCGCTCCGCCTGGGGGCGCGCCGGGTCATCGCGCGCGGCCACGAGGCGCGAGGTGGCCTGGGCGTAGGCCGCGACGAGCGAGTACTCGGCGGCGAGCAGCGTGTTGAGGGCGCCCACCTCCCGGGCGCGCTCGATGGGGTTCACCTCCTGGTTCGGCCGGTACTCCATGGGGGCATCACAGGCCCCGAGCGCGTGGGCGCCCGTGGCGAGGCCCAGGCATTGGAGGACGCGGCGGCGGGCGAGGCGCGGGTTCGCAGTCATGGGGGGCTCCTTCAGCGGGTCACGTCGTAGAAAGGCAGCCCGGTCTCGTCGTCGAGGCCCGCGCCGTCGTCCAGGCTGATGGCCAGCGTGCGCGGAACCCACGCGGCGACGAGGCTCGCGAGCGCGTCCGCGGGCTGGTTCTCGGTGGCCGCGGGCGGGGTGGCGAGGCCGCGCGCGAGCAGGTTCAGCACGACGAAGCGCTGGGAGGCGACCGCGCCGAGGCTCGCGGCGAGCCCTCCGTTGGCGTCGAGCCTCAGGGCGGTCTGCGCCTGGGTGCAGGTGAGCGCGCACGCCTTCTCCAGGTTGGTCAGCAGGTCGAGCGCGTTCTGGAGGCAGGGCGCGAAGTCCTCGGGGAGCCTCGCCGTGCCCGCGCCCACGTCGTCGGTGCCTCGCTGCTGGACGAGCGCGTCCACCAGCCGTTCGGCGTGCTCCGCGTGCTGCTGGCGGAAGCGCGAGAGGAGCGCCTCGAGCAGCCCCCGGAAGGCGAACAGCGCGTCGGTGGCGGGCGCGGCCGCGAGCACGCCGGCCAGGGCGTCATGCGTCGCGACGGCGTCACGCTCGGCGGCGAGCAGCGCGCGCACCACCGGCAGGTCCTCCTTGATGCTTCGCTGGGCGTGGGCGCGCGGGGCGGCCGTGAGCAGGCCCAGCCCCGCGACGGCGGCGTGCCCCAGCGCGGCACGGCGAGAGAGTGCTTCGGTCATGGTGCCCCCCGGCTTCCGTCCGCGCGCGCTGGCGGGCCTCCATGGCCCCCTTCGGTCCTCGCGCGGGCGAGGCAAGGAGATGGGGGCGGGCCCTCTCGCGCGCACGTCGTGAAACACGGGGACGGTGTCTCCGAGACAGAGGATGTCGCACCCTTAGGTCTCGGGGGTGAGGCCCCGTTCGCCCCCGAACGCGTATCGACTCCCAGCACCCGAGAGTCCGCGCGGTCGCTCGTCACCCAGCGCGCTTCACTGCTTCACGAGGAATCCCCAGATGCACACGCTGCCGTTGCCTCGTATTGGCCAATGCTCAACACCGCGCCGACAACACGACACGAGCCTGGGGCGGGGCGCCCGCCTCCCGTCGAGACATGTGACGTATGCGTGGGTGGCGCGAGATAGTCTCGAGGCCGTCGGGTGGTGGGGTCGAGAGAAGGAGGCGAGTGCGTGACTGGGCCGTTGCTGGTGGTGGACGACGACGCGGACCTGCGCGAGGCACTGGAGGAGGTGCTGCGCGACGCGGGCTATTCGGTGACGGGGGCCATCAATGGCAAGCACGCGCTCGACGTCCTCGGGGACATGTCGTCGCTGCCCGTGCTCGTGCTGCTCGACATGATGATGCCCGTGCTGGATGGCGCCGGCTTCGCGCGGGCCATGCGCCAGGTGCCCGCGTGGCGTGACATCCCCGTGCTCGTCTTCTCCGCGTCCGCCAACGCCCGTCAGGTGGCCGAGGAGATTGGCGCGTGTGGACACCTGCGCAAGCCCGTGGACGTGGACACGCTGCTGGACGCCGTGCGCAGGCACCAGGCGGCCTGACGTCCGTCGCCTCCCCGCGCGCAATGTGCGTTTGACGCTTCGCGAGGTGGGCTGGTAAGTGCTCACTTAACAGGCGCGTTGCCGAAGGAGGCCGGATGCATTTCAACCCGCTCACCCTGCTCATCACGCAGCTCATCGTCATCATCGGCGTGTCGAGGTTGATTGGCCGGGGCGCGCGCTGGTTGGGCCAACCGCTGGTCATCGCGGAGGTGGTGGCGGGCATCGTGCTGGGGCCGTCGCTGTTGGGGTGGCTGGCGCCGGACCTGATGGACGCGCTGTTCCCGGCCAGCTCCATGCCCGTGCTCAAGATGTTGAGCCAGGTGGGCCTGGTGCTGTTCATGTTCCTCATCGGACTGGAGCTGGACCCGAAGATGCTCAAGGGCCGGGGCCATGCGTCGGTGGCCATCAGCCACACGAGCATCGTGGTGCCCTTCATCCTGGGCGCGGTGGCGGGCGCGCTGTGGCTCTACAAGTCGCTGTCGGACCCGAGCGTGCCGTTCTCCTCGTTCGTGCTCTTCATGGGCGTGGCGATGAGCATCACGGCCTTCCCGGTGCTCGCGCGCATCCTCGCCGAGCGCGGGCTGCTGCAGTCGCGCATCGGCGCCATCGCGATTACGTGCGCCGCGGTGGATGACGTCACGGCGTGGTGCCTGCTGGCCTTCGTGGTGTCCATCGTCCGCGCGGCGAGCCTGGCGGAGGCGGCGCTCACCACGGCGTTCGCGGTGGGCTACATCGCGTTCATGCTGCTGGCGGTGCGGCCGTTCCTCGCCCGGCTGGGCGCGCGCGTGGCCAGCCGCGAGGGCCTGACGCAGAACGTGGTGGCGGGCACGCTGCTGTTGCTGCTCGCGAGCGCGCTCGCCACGGAGCTCATCGGCATCCACGCGCTCTTCGGCGCGTTCCTCTTCGGCGCCGTCATCCCCAAGGAGGGGGGGCTGGCCGAGGCGCTGGTGGAGAAGCTGGAGGACACGGCGGTGGTGCTGCTCCTGCCCCTGTTCTTCGCCTTCAGCGGCCTGCGCACGCAGATTGGCCTGCTCAACACGCCGGAGGCCTGGATGACCTGCGGGGTCATCATCCTGCTGGCCTGTCTGGGCAAGTTCGGCGGCAGCGCGGTGGCGGCGCGGCTGACGGGCATGCGCTGGCGCGAGGCGGGCGCCGTCGGCATCCTGATGAACACGCGCGGGTTGATGGAGCTCATCGTCCTCAACCTGGGCCTGGACCTGGGCGTCATCTCGCCCACGCTCTTCACCATGATGGTCATCATGGCGCTGGTGACCACGTTCATGACCACGCCGCTGCTGCGCCTCATCTACCCGCTGGAGGAGATGGCGCGCGACAAGCTGGAGCTGGCGCCGGTCATGGCCCCGGGCCTGACGCCCTACACGATGCTGATGTGCGTCTCCCATCAGCAGGCCGGGCCGGGCATGGCCACGCTGGCCAAGGCGCTCTCCGGCACGGAGGCCACGCAGCTGCACGCCCTGCACCTGGTGCACCCGGAGCGCGTGTCCCTGCGCGAGGCCGAGCCGCGCGCAGGGGCGTCCGAGGAGTCCGCCGAGGGCGAGGGCGCGCTGGCGCCGCTGCTCGGCCGCGCGCGGAGCCTGGGCCTGTCGGTGCGGCCGCTGTCCTTCGTCTCCACGGAGCCCGCGCAGGACATCCGCCGCACGGCCGAGGCCCGGCGCGCGGACCTGGTGCTGCTGGGCTGGCACAAGCCGCTGTTCAGCCAGACGGTGCTGGGCGGCACGGTGCACGAGGTGATGAAGGACGCGGCCGGCGGCACGGTCGCGGTGCTGGTGGACCGGGGCCTGTCCGACGTGAAGCGGGTGCTGGTGCCCTTCATCGGCAGCCGGCATGACCGCGCGGCACTGAAGCTGGCGCGGCGGCTGATGAAGCAGGCGGGCGCGGACGTCACCGTGCTGCACGTGACGTCCCACGAGAACACCCACGCGCGCGCGCAGGTGGAGGAGCTGTTCCCCGCGGCGGAGGGCTCGGCCGTGCGGCTGAAGGTGGTGCGGCACGAGTCCCCGGAGGACGCGGTGCTCGAGGAGATCCGCCAGGGAGGCTACGACCTGCTGGTGGTGGGCATGGGCGCGCAGTGGGGCCTGGAGGACCGCGTCTTCGGGCTGCACCGCGAGCGCATCATCCGGGACGCGCCGGGCTCGCTGCTCGTGGTGCACGAGTCGGAGCCGGTGACCCAGGCCGTCGCCGCCGCGGACCCGGTCTCCCCTCGGACGGCGGCCTCGAGGAGCTGAGCACACCACCATGCACCTGGGTGCGACGCTGCGACTGTTGCGGGTGGACGCGGGCCTGTCCCTGAGGGACCTGGCAAGGCGCATCGGTGTGTCGAGCGCGTACCTCAGCCGGGTGGAGAACGGCGTGGACGCGCCGCCCACGGTGGAGCGGCTCACGGCGATTGCCCGGGAGCTGGACGTGCCTCCCAGCCTGTTGATGGATGTGGCGAACCGGGTCAGCCCCTACGTGTCCGAGTACCTGGAGGACGTGCCGGGCTCCGGGACGCTCTTCCTGGAGCTGGCGCGGCGCCGGCTGTCGGGGGCGCAGCTGGCCCGGGTGCGCGACTTCCTGGACGCGGAGTTCCCCGTGCGCCGGGGGCCCTCGGACGCGCCGGTGCCGGCGCTGGCGCCGCTCCTGGCGCCCGAGCGGATGGTGCTCCAGCTGTCCTGCGAGGGCTGGGAGGACGTGCTGGACGTGGTGGCGGGGCGGCTGGCGGTGGAGCTGCCCGGCGTGGACGCGCCGCGCCTGGCGGAGAGCCTGCGCCGGCGCGACATCACGTCCTCGTGCGCGGTGGGCGGCGAGGTGGCCGTGCCCCACGTCTTCGTGCCGGGCGCATCCCCCGTGGCGGCCCTGGTGACGCTGGCCAAGGGGCTGGCGGTGGACACGCCCGACGGCCGTCCGCTGCGGCTGGTGGTGGCGGCGGTGGACGGGGAGCTGGGGCGCGTGCGGCTGGTGCGCATGGCGCACGTGGCCCGGCTCGCCGCGCGAGGGCTGTCCGCGCGGCTCGGCGAGGCGCGCCAGCCCTCGCAGGTGTTCGCCATCCTGGAGGAGCTGGAGGCGCTGCGCTGAGGCTTTCTCCTCAAGCGACGCGCGCCCAGTTCACCCAGTCCCCCAGCTCGCGGTAGCCGAGCTTGCGGTACACGCTCCGGCCCTGCTCGGTGGCCTGGAGCACGGAGGCGGCGAGGCCCCGGGCGCGGGCCCCGGAGAGCAGGCCCTTCATCACCTCCGCGGCCAGCCCCCGGCCCCGCGCCTCCGGCAGCGTGACGACCATGTACACGCCCGCGGTGTCGTCCACGTCCAGGCTGAAGCCGCACGCCAGCGCGCGGCCCTGCTCGCGCGCGACCAGCGTGTGCACGGGCAGCCGGGGCGGCTGGTTCCACACGCAGAGGAGGTCGTCCCACTTGCCCCAGACGCGGACGTTGAGCGCCACCATCTCCTCCTGGGATTCGGTCTCCACGAGGGGGAAGGTGGGGCGCTCGTCCGGGATGTCCGCCAGCGCCAGCCCCATGGCGGGCAGCCGGTTGTCGGGGCGATAGCCGTGCGCGCCCAGCAGCCTGGCCCCTTCGTCCTGGCCGGGCAGCACCGCCACGCGCCAGGCGGGGATGCCCTGGCGCCGGTAGAAGTCCTCCAGCGCGGGCAGTCCCTCGGCGAGCGCCTGGGTCGTCCGGAAGCAGGCCTGCTGGAAGTGGGACTCGGCGGGATGGGTCGGCAGGCTGAAGGCATCCAGGCCCGGGGCGCCGAAGTGGCGCAGCATGCCCCGCTCCCGTTGCAGGTGCTTGAAGGCGATGACGTTGGTGAGGAGGCGGTCGTTCAGTTCGGCATCGGTCATGGGACGCCCCCAGCCTAGGGTGCCCGCGCCGGGCGGCGAACATCGCACCGCGCAAAAGCGCGCACCCGTCCTCCAGGACGGGTAGGGTGCGCCCGCACTCATGACGAGCCAGCGCTTCTACGCCTTCGACCCTCGCGTCCCCCGTATCGCGCTCTTCCTGGGCGCCTGCGTGCTGGCGGTATTGACGGCCTGGGCCCTGGCCAACGCCCAGGACGGCGGCGGCGTGCAGGAGCTGGCTCGCGCCGGGGTGAGCGCGGGGCTGATGCTCGCCTTCCTCGTGGCCCTCCACCGGCTGCGCCCGCGCACCGGCTGGGGCGTCACCCTGGACGCGCGCGGCGTGCGCGTGGCCCGCCCCTTCAGCGCCAGCGAGCTGGATTTGCACTGGGGCCAGATTGATTCGGTGCGCCGGCTCGGTCGGCGGGGGAACGTGCTCGGTCTGTTCCTCAAGGAAGAGGGAAGGGTGCTCGTCACCCGGCATCTCTTCGCCCGCAGAGCTGTTTTCGAGGAGTTGATCTCCGCGCTGGAGGAGCGCCTGCCGCCGCCGCGGTTCGACGCCTGAACCCCCGCTCCCGGGGCGCCGCCGCCCGAGGGGGCGGCCAAGCGATTTTCACGAATATTTACGCAGCTTTGCGCGGGCTCGTTACTCTTGTTCAGTGTGCCTCTAAATGGTAGGCACAGGCCTTCTGCAAGGCTCCTTTTCCCAAGGACAGCATCACATGGAAAAGACCCCCGCTACTGGCGCCGAGGTCGCTTTGCCGCCCGTGGAGTATGGGACCGATAGCATCACCAAGCTCGAGGGCCTGGAGGCCGTTCGCAAGCGCCCTGGCATGTACATCGGCGACACGATGACCTACGGGCTCCACAAGCTCGTGTACGAGGTCGTCGACAACGCCGTGGACGAGGCGCTCGCGGGCCACTGCACGGACATCGAGGTCGTCATCCACGTGGACGGCTCTCTGAGCGTCCAGGACAACGGGCGCGGCATCCCCGTGGGTCCTCACCCCGACCCCAAGTTCAAGGGCAAGGACACGCTGGAGGTCGTCCTCACGGAGCTGCACGCCGGCAGCAAGTTCGGCAACGGGGCCTACAAGGTCTCCGGCGGACTGCACGGCGTGGGCGTCACGTGCGTGAACTTCCTCTCGGAGTGGTTCAAGGTCCGCGTCCAGCGCGCCGGCAAGGTGTTCGAGCAGGCCTACTCCCGAGGCGTCTCGCAGGGGGCGCCGCAGGAGGTGGGCACCACCGACAAGCGCGGCACGCTCATCGCGTTCAAGCCGGACAGCACCGTGATGGAGACGGTGGACTTCAACTTCGAGACGCTCAGCCAGCGGCTGCGTGAGCTGGCGTTCCTCAACGCGGGGCTGCACATCAGCATCCGCGACGAGCGCACGAACAAGGAGCACGACTTCAAGTTCGACGGAGGCATCTCCTCGTTCGTGGAGTTCCTCAACAAGTCGAAGCAGGTGCTGCACGACAAGCCCATCGCCTTCCAGGTGGAGAAGGACGGCGTGTCGCTCGAGCTGGCCATGCAGTGGAACGACGGCTACGACGAGCGCATCTACACCTTCGCCAACAACATCAACACCCACGAGGGTGGCAGCCACCTGTCCGGCTTCAAGGCCGCGCTGACGCGCACGCTCAACAGCTACGCGGAGAAGGGTGGCCTCTGGAAGGACCTGAAGGAGGCGCCCGCGGGCGAGGACGCGCGCGAGGGCCTGTCCGCGGTCATCTCCGTGAAGCTGCCCAACCCCCAGTTCGAGGGGCAGACGAAGACGAAGCTGGGCAACAGCGAGGTGAAGGGCCTGGTCGAGCAGATGGTCAACGACCAGCTCGCCACCTTCCTGGAAGAGACGCCCATGGTGGGCAAGAAGATCGTCGCCAAGATTGGCGATGCGTGCCGGGCGCGCATCGCGGCGCGCAAGGCGCGTGAGACG
This sequence comes from Myxococcus sp. XM-1-1-1, assembly GCF_020037095.1. Taxonomy (NCBI): domain Bacteria; kingdom Pseudomonadati; phylum Myxococcota; class Myxococcia; order Myxococcales; family Myxococcaceae; genus Myxococcus; species Myxococcus sp. XM-1-1-1. Next base: position 46,699 of record NZ_JAIQDH010000036.1, on the reverse strand, counting down.
GTGCGCCGCAAGGGCGTGCTGGACGGCGGCGGCCTCCCCGGGAAGCTGGCGGACTGCCAGAGCCGCGACCCGCACGAGAGCGAGCTGTACATCGTCGAGGGTGACTCCGCAGGTGGCTCCGCGAAGCAGGGGCGGGACAGGCGCAACCAGGCCATCCTCCCGTTGCGCGGCAAGATTCTGAACGTGGAGAAGGCGCGCTTCGAGAAGATGCTGACGAGCGCCGAAATCGTCACGCTCATCACGGCGCTGGGCACGGGCATCGGGCCGGAGGACTACAACCCGGAGAAGTCGCGCTACCACCGCATCATCCTGATGACGGACGCCGACGTGGACGGCAGCCACATCCGCACGCTGCTGCTGACGTTCTTCTTCCGGCAGATGCCGGAGCTCCTGCAGAAGGGCTACCTCTACATCGCGCAGCCGCCGCTCTACAAAGTCACGCGCAACAAGAAGGACAAGTACGTCAAGGACCAGCGCGCGCTGGACGAGTACCTGCTGGGCATCGCCACGGAGCACGGGCGGGTGCTGACGCCCTCGGGCGAGGTGGGTGGGGCGGACCTGAAGGCGCTGCTCGAGAAGGTGATTACGTACGAGGAGCGGCTGGAGAAGCAGGCGAAGCGGCGCGACGCGCGGGTGGTGGACGCGGTGGTGCAGGGCGCGCGGCTGACGTCGGAGGTGCTGGGCGACGAGGCGGCGCTGGCGGCGGCGGTGAAGGGCGCGTACGCGGAGTTCGAGCGGCGCATGCCGGACGTGCTGGGCCGGGTGTCGCACGAGGTGGAGACGGACACGGAGAACGGGACGAAGAAGCTGGTGTTCCGCACGGACGTGAACGGCGCGATGCGGCCGACGGTGTTCGACCACGCGTTCCTGTCGTCGCCGGAGTACGTGGAGCTGGTGGCCCTGCGGGATGCGTTCAAGTCCCTGGGGGACGCGCCGTACAAGGTGAAGGTGGATGCCGGGACGGTGACGGCGTACTCGGTGCAGGAGGTCCACGCGGCGCTGCGCAAGGACGCGCAGAAGGGCCTGGGCCTGCAGCGCTACAAGGGTCTGGGCGAGATGAACCCGGAGCAGCTCTGGGACACGACGATGAATCCGCTCACGCGCACGCTGCTGCAGGTGCGGGTGGAGGACGCGGTGGAGAGCGACGAAATCTTCTCGCTGCTGATGGGCGAGGCGGTGGAGCCGCGGCGCGAGTTCATCGAGCGCAACGCGCTGGACGTGCAGAACCTCGACATCTGAGACGCCGTCTCCCGGCCTGAGGCCGGGGATGCGCGGACTCATGGGGCGCGGTGCCGGAAGCAGGCGCCGCGCCTCGTGTCGTTTCAGGGGCCTGGGGTGGAGTACGCCGAGGCTTCAGCGCCCGCCACCGCGGGGGCCACCGCCCCGAGGTGGCTTGCCACCGAACCCTCCGTCACGGGGCCCGAGCGGACGCGCGGGCAGGGTGATGGCCTCGCCATCGAGCGTGGCCTGTCCACACTCGGGTCCGAACACCAGCGTGTTCGTGGTGCCCTCCGCATCCGTCCGCACCTGCGTGCCAGCGAGCGGCCACGCGCAGACGGACGGCGGCACCCGGATGATGCCGGTGAGCGTCACCGAGGACGCGCTGCCATCCGCGAGCGTCGCGGTGAGCGTGCCGTTGCTGGTGCGCGTGGGCGTGTCCGCCTCCGCGTCGAAGTTCTCCTCCAGCGAGCCCGTGAGGTGCAGGCTGTCGAGCACCGTCCCTGCCGCGTCGAGGTGCGTGCGCGTCGTGTCGACGGTGACAGCGCGGCTGAGCGTCTGGCGAGCGCCGGGCACTCGCACCGAAGTGGAGGCGATGCTGCCCGCCATCTTCGCGCTCCGCCCATCCTCCAGGGTGTGGGTGATGTCGTGCGTGGACTGCTGCTCGAAGCGCAGCGGCGAGTCCTCACCGCACGCCTCGACCGGGGCGATGGCCGTCACCACCTCCACCGTGCCCGATGAGACCACACCCGTGGCCTCACCGCGCTCGGAGTCCTCGGGCCGGGGGCCGCCACCGGGCGCGGGCGGCCGCTCCCATCCACAACCTCCGCCACGGGGCCCACGGGCGCGCGCCTGGCAGTCTGTCCAGGACAGATGGAGCTCGGAGGGGAAGCGCTGTCCGCAGACCTCCACCTCGGCGGTCTCCGGCTCGGCGTCGCACTGGAAGCCCTCGTGCTCCCAGCGACGCACCTCGAGCGGCAACCCCTCCAGGAACCGGGAGCCGAGAGGCACGTCCGCGGACTGCGCCTCGTTGATGGCTCCCGCGACGGCGACCACGGCTTGCTGCTCGGTGGTGTCCTGCGTCTTCTGGGCGCCACAGCCCGCGCCAACCAGCGCGGCCGCCAACATGCCTGCCTTGAGCTTCATGGTGTCTCCCCGCAACACACGTCGAAGCGCGCGCCGGCCCCGCGCACGAGAACCAAGGTAGGGGACAAACCTTGCGCGGTTCTTAAGCCCCGGTTGACGCGGTGGCCCCACCCGGGGGACGCAAGGGGGCATGTACATCCCCCGCCACTTCGAGGAACGGGACGCGGAGCGTCTCCTGTCGCTGATGACGCGGCACGCCTTCGCCGTGCTGGTGACGATGGACCAGGACGGCGCGCCCTTCGCCACGCACCTGCCGTTCCTCGTCGAGCGGGACGCGGCGGGCGCGCTGCGACTGCTCGCGCACATGGCGTTGCCGAATCCGCAGTGGCGCGCGTTCCCCGCCGAGCGCGACGCGCTGGTCATCTTCCAGGGGCCCCACGCCTACGTGTCACCCACCTGGTACACGACGGGCTCCCAGGTGCCCACGTGGAACTACGCCACGGTGCACGCGTACGGCAGGCCCAGCGTCATCGAGTCTCGCGACGAGGTGCTGCGCATCCTGCGAGACACGGCGGCGCGCTACGAGGCCGGCAACGCTCCCCCGTGGACGATGGAGCAGTCCCAGGAGTACGTGAACCGGCTGCTCGGCGGCATCGTCGCGTTCGAGCTCCGGGTGACGCGGCTGGAGGGCAAGTTCAAGCTCAGCCAGAACAAGGGCGAGGCGGACCGCAAGGCCGTCATCTCGGCGCTGGAGCACAGCCCGTTCCCGGGGGACGGCGAGCTGGCGGCGCTGATGCGCTCACGCGAGGAGCCTGGATAGACTCGTGGGCCCGGTGCCCTCCTCGGCTCCGCGCCCACGTGCCTTTCCCGTCTTGTCGAGCCGGGCCACGAGTGCGACACGGGCCCCGATAGCCCTTACGGCGGGAAGCTGTCAGCTCGCATCGCGCCCCGTCTGAATGCGGGGTGCGACAGGGACAGGTTAGGCACCCCGCCCAGGTCCGGGAACGCATGTCGCCGAGCCCCCGATGAACGGCTCCGGCTCATGCTCGCCGACCGGGAGGCGCATGGAGGGCTCGCCCCGTCGCCTGCTACCCCAGAGCGGAGGGGGCAGGTCGACCCAGCACCTGGGCACGTGAGCGAGCGAAGCCGGGGCCCGCGTGTCTGTCGTCCGCGTCCACCGCCTCTCCGCGCGGCCGACCTCCCTGGATGGCGGCGCCACGAGGAGGACGCCGCTCGCGAGAAGCGTCCGTTCCGACTGGGCCTGACTACCGCTCCGAGCGGCGCGAGCCCTTGAGCGCGGCGGCGCGCTCCTTGCGCGTCATCGCCGTGGCATCGACGATGTCCACCTCGAGCGCGCCCTGGTTGTCCTCGCGCTTCACGTCCGGGAAGAAGCAGCGCAGGTCCTCGGTGTCGGTGATCTGGTAGCGCTTGCCCGTCTCGAGGATGCGATGCGTGGCGCGCACCGAGGCCGGCTCCGTGCCCCGCTCGACGCACAGCATCTGCTGGATGCGTCCATTCGCCCCGGGGCGCACCTCCGCGAAGTCGTCGCGCACCGTGAACAGGTACGTCGCGCGCGGATTCAGGCCGCGCAGCACCACCTGGTGCTCGGGCTTGAGCTGCAGGGCGTGCTCCTTCGCGTCGAACGTGAGCGAGCGCGGAGGCACATACGCGGACTGCCGGAGGTTCACGCGCACCGTGCCGCTGTTGTCCTCCGGCCCGTTGTCATCCACCGCGAACACATGCAGCTTGCGAGCGTTCTTGATGGTCCGCGTGGACGCGCTCAACAATCCGAAGCTCGAGTCCGCCGGGCCCTCGCCCTCGATGAAGTACACCAGCGTCCCCGACGCGGTCCCCCGACCCTCGGCCAGCGACGCGCTGCCCTGTGTCCACACCGAGTAGGACAGCGAGGGGTTCAGGTCGATGGAGGCCGTCGAGTACTCGGGGATGGGCGCCGCGTTGTACTGGGGCCGCAGCACCAACAGCCGCGTGGGGTAGTCCACCTCATGAAGTGCCCGCTGCGACGCGGTCATCTTCTCGACCGCGGCCTGCTGCTGCTCGGCGGGCCTGCCCTCCGCCGCCACGGCCACCGTGCCCGCGTCGTCCGTCGCCGCGCCGCCGCCATCCTGCTCGGCCCCGACGAGGGACACGACGTCGTCATCCGCCTTGTCGTCCACGGGCGCCACCGCGACGGGCGCGGGCTCCGGAGGCTTGAGCGCCTCCAGCTCCGCGTTCATCGGCTCCAGCAACACCGACGTCGGGGTGAAGCGGCGGATCCACGTCGAATACCCGGGCATCGTGAGCGCCAGGGTGTTGGCCTCGCCCACGCGCACGCCGTCCAGCGTCACGGGCGTCTTGCCCGGCACGTCCTTGCCGTTGAGGTTCACGCTGGCGCCCGCGGGCGTGGACGTGATTCGCAGCGTGGTGGTGTGGACCGCCACCGCCTCCGGGGGCGGGTCGGACTTGATGACGAAGTGGTAGAAGAGCGCGACGAACAGCAGGACGATGGCGGACCCGAACATGTAGAGGGTCATCGTCCGCATGTCCTTCTGCCGCTTCGCCCCGCGCTCGGCCTCCTCGCGGGCCAGCTTCTCGCGAGCCTCGTCCGCCGCGGTGCGGAACCCCGTCCCCGTATACGTGCGCGCCGAACCCGAGGGCTGCGGCGCCACCGCCTGCGCGGTGACGACGGGAATTTCCACCGGCGTGTCCCGGGGGTCGTCGCCCATCGCGGCCACGGCGGCGGGGACCACCGTGGGCACGTACGTCTTGAGGATGTCGATGCCCGCGTCCGTGGCGGGCTCGTCCGGAAGCTCCGGGACGGGCGGACCGGGGCGCTCGTAGGAGCCGGACTTGCGGCCCGCGCCGGTGGTCTCCGCGCGAGGGATGCCGGTGTTCGTCGCACGGCGTCCGCCCGCGCTCGACACCTTGCGCATGTCGGGGTTGCTGCCCGGAGCGGAGCGTCGCGCGCCGTCACTCGGGGGCCGCGCGCCTCCCTCGCTGCCGGGCCTGGAGCGCATGCCGGGGCTCGAGGGCCGCGACACGCTCCCCGACGACAGGGGCCGGGCCCGGCCCTGTGACGGCTCCACGATGCCCGCCTGCCACAGCGCGACCTGCTCCTTGAAGGCGGGGGTCACCTCCGCCTTGCGCCCCTCCGCCATCAGCTCCTCGGCGAAGAGGTACGCCATGAGCTGCGACAGCATCGTCGGCGTGAAGCGCGGGTTGTCGCGGTAGAGCAGCTCCACCAGCGACTCGCTCAGCTCCTTCGCCGTCTGGTAGCGCGCCTCCCGGTCGATGGCCATCGCGTTGCCGATGACCGTCTCCAAATCAGGGCTCACCGTCGGGTTGTTCGCCGACGGCGGCAGACAGTCGCCCGTGAGGATGCGCGGCAGGACGGTGACGAACTCGCCCTCGTAGGGGCGCTTGCCGCACACCATCTCGTAGAGCACCACGCCCGCCGCGTACACGTCCGTGCGGGCGTCCAGGTCCTGCCGGCCCTGCGCCTGCTCCGGGGAGAAGTACGGGTACTTGCCCTTGAGCGTGCCCGGAGACGTCTTCGCCTCCACGGCGCTGGTGGCCTTGGCGATGCCGAAGTCGATGACCTTGACCTCGCCCTCGTAGGAGATGAGGACGTTGTCGGGCGAGACGTCCCGGTGCACCAGGCCCATCTCCACGCCGTCCTCGCCCACGTGGCGGTGCGCGTAGTCCAGGCCGTCACACAGCTTGCTGGCCACATGCAGCGCGAGCGGCTCCGGGAAGAACCCCATGCCCGCGCGCTGCGCGCGGCGCAGCACCTTGGACAAGGGCTGGCCCTGCACCAGCTCCATGGCGATGAAGTACTGGCCGCCCACCTCGCCGAAGTCGAAGACCTGCGCGATGTTGCTGTGGCTCATGCTGGCCACCAGCCGCGCCTCGCCGATGAACATCTCGACGAAGTCCGCCTCGTCCACGAAGTGGGGGAGGATCTGCTTGATGACGCAAGGCTTCGTGACGCCCGCGGCCCCCGTCATCCGGGCGCGGTAGGTGACGGCCATGCCGCCCGCGGCAATCTTCGAAAGAAGGACGTACTTGCCGAACTGCTGAGGGGGGGATTCCGCCACGTTTACAAGGCCAGGTCAGGTCGTCGTGAAACACCAAGCATACTCTTGTTCCATTGAAAGTCCCGGAACGGGCTCCAGTCGCATGCGAACGCGTCACCAGGGTGTTCCGTGCCTCGGGGCCTGGTGGAAAACCGAGACCTGAGTCATCCCTCACCTCGCCCGGGTGGCCTGTCGCGGGGGTGTGACAGCTCTCGGACTGAGGGGGCTGGGGGTCTCAGAATGATTCGTCGCGGTCGGGGGATAATCCGGGGTCCGGGGGATTGTGGCGAAGAGTCGCCGTGATTCCAGAGGGTTGTGGGAGCCGCGCCCGAGTCTGTCGGGTCGCTTCACATTTCTTCACGGACGTGTCCGGCGCGCGCGGGGGAAGGGCGGTTATGTAGGCCGGCACGGCCGCGCGGGCCGGTGGTGGAGGGCGGTCGGCCTTCTTCCGGAGAAACGAGGCGACGCCGATGTTGTCCGAGCTGTCCTCCCGCTCGAGGCCCCTTGCCCTGGTGGTGATGGGCGCATTGCTCGCGTTGCCGATGCGTGGGCGGGCGCAGGAGCTGGAGGCGGTGAGACCCTCCGCGTTCGATCTGCTCGCCCGGAGTCCGGAGCTGGGCGGGTCGGACATCCCGAGGGACCTGCCGGGTCGCGTCACGGTGGGGCCCGCGATGCGGCCGGGGGTGGAGCCTCCCGAGGCGCAGACGTCCTCCCCGGACGAGCACCTCGAAGGCGAGTCGGACTTCCCGCTCAGGGTCCTGACCGACAGGGACCTGGCGAGCAGAGCCACGGTGGCGCCGAGCGAGGGCGCGTTGACGTTGATGCCCGCGTCGTCGACGGCCGGGCCGCGCGAGTTCAAGGTGCTGCCCGCGGTGGTGTCGGTGGTGCCGGGGCTCTTGTTCCACGGGTTGGCGCCGGCGGTGGCGGGGGATGGGCACACGGCGAAGCGGCTGTTCGCGTTGGAGGGCACGGGGCTGGGGCTCATCGCGTTGGGCGGCGTGCCCATCGCGCTCACGGGTGCGTCGCGGAAGACCATCGCGCCGCTGTACGCGGTGACGCTGGCGGGCTTCAGCGTGTTCGGCATCTCGGCGCTCGCGAACCTGTACTCGGTGGCGTCGCCGGCGTTCGACCCGGGGGTGCCTCCGCCGTCGTTGCCGCCGCTGGAACTGGAGATGGGCTACCAGTACGTGAGCGACACGTCGTTCGACTACGACCACTTCGTGTCGTTGGGCGCGGTGGCGCGCTTCGACGAGGTGCAGCTCCGGGCCACCGCGAGGTTGGCGCCGGACGAGGGCAACACGCAGGTGCGGGTGGGCGGGGCGTATCGGTTGCTCGGGGTGTCGGAGCGCAGGCTCGAAGGCTCGGACGGGTCCTCGCTGGACGCGGAGCTGGTGGGGTTGTTCCACCGCTTCCCCACGGAGGGCTTCGCCGTCATCGGCGGAGACGTGGGGCTGCGAGGCCGCTACGCGATGGCGCGGGTGAGCCCGTCCCTGGCGGGCTCGTTCGCCGAGGTGAGCCTGGGCATGTCGATGCAGGGCTACACGTACTTCGGCCCGGTGGACGACGGGAACCTGCACACGCAGCTGCTGTTCACGTTCGGTTACGGCGTGTGGCTGGGGCGCGGAGGCGGGCCGTTCAGGGGCGAGGCGATGCTGTACTACGACCATCGCAAGGATGACTTCGCGGGCGGAGTGCGCTCGTTGGGCGGCGGCGTGGTGGGCAACTTCGGTCTGCGCGGGCGCGTGCTGCTGACGGACGCGTGGGGCGTGGCCGCGGAGGCGCAGGCGGGTGGAGCGCTCGTCGGACGCCTGTCGCTCATCTACGCGTTCGGAGGTGACCTGTGATGCACGAGCGCATGTGTACCGACTCCGCGTCGGGACGTCGTGAGCGGACGCGGGAGAGGACCGAAGTGGCGAGGCGTCGGTCTCTCATGTCCGCGCTGACGCTGCATGGGAGTCGCGCCGCGAAGCAGGGCGCGAGGACGCGTGGTGTCGGCGTGTCGGGTCAGGGAGGAGCGCAGTGATGCGGCTCGGAAGCGTGGGCGTGGTGTCGGCGCTGTTGCTGGCGGGGTGTCTGCGTCCGGCGGAGAACCGCGCGATGCGCGACCTGAAGGTCGGGCAGGCGGAGGGCGGTGGACTCTCGCTCGTGGTGGAGGACGGGCTCGCGGCGGTGCGCGGCGTGGAGTCCGGAGGCGTGACGTTGTGGGGCAACGCCCCGGTCTTCACCGCGCGCGCCACGCTGGACGCGAGCGCGACGACGAACTGGCTCATCACGGTCCGCAACGCGATGCCGGACGCGCGGCTCGTCGCGGAGCTGGAGGACGGCGAGCTGCTCGCGGTGGAGCCCGTGCCCCAGTCGATTCGCACCGTGAAGGCCTGGCGCGTGGGCTTGCGCGCCGGCGCCGTGGCGAAGCTGCACGTCGCGCCGCCGGGCTGGGACTCCGCGGAGCCGTTCCGCTTCGCGGCGCTGGCGGACGTACAGGAGGCGCTGCCTCGGGTGGGAGACATCTACGCGCGCCTGTCGAAGGACCCCACGCTGCGCTTCATCCTCTTCTCCGGAGACCTGACCGAGAACGGCACGCGCGAGCAGCTGCTGGAGTTCCAGGAGCGCCTGGAGGCGGGCTCGCCCATCCCGCTGTACGCGACGCTCGGCAACCACGAGACCTTCTCGAAGGACGCGGAGGAGTACACGGCGCTCGTGGGCCGGGGCAACCAGAGCTTCGTCTTCCAGGGTGTGCGCTTCACCGTGGTGGACTCGAGCAACGGCACGCTGGACCCCATCGTGGAGGAGCAGCTCGACGGGTGGCTCGCGTCGTCGCGACACGGCACGCACGTGGTGTCGATGCACGTGCCGCCCCAGGACCCGGTGGGCCTGCGCGGCGGCGGCTTCGCGAACCGCGGCGAGTCCGCGAGCCTGGTCGGCAAGCTCGCGCGCGAGGGCGTGGACCTCACGCTCTATGGCCACATCCACTCGTACTACTCGTTCACCAACGCGGGCATCCCGGCCTTCATCTCCGGAGGCGGCGGCGCGATTCCCGAGACCTTCGATGGGGTGGGCCGTCACTACCTCGCGGTGGACGTCGGCGCGAACGAGGGGCTGCGCGAGGCGGCCCTGGTGCGCGTGGACTGACGCCGGAACGTCGGCACTGAACGAAGCGTCAGCCGGCGGTGTGTGGGAGGAAACGCGCGCGGGGCCGACAATCCGGCCTCGCAGCGTACCCTCTTGATCTGACACTGAACACGTGAGCAGATGGCGGCCCTACCGCGAGGAGCCAGGAGGCCCGCCATGTTCGATTCGAACGAGAACGACCCCATTTCCCCGGCGCTGCGTGCGCTGCTCGAGCTGTTCACCACGGAGCTGGCGGAGGTGCGCTTCCCGGACATGAGCGGGGACGTGCTGGACGACGCCGCGGCGCAGGTGCGAGCGAAGGCGGAGGCGGTGGCCCAGGCGCAGGCGGCGCTGGAGGCGGCGCGCCAGGGGCTGCAGGAGAGCCAGGACGCGCTGCTGCAGAAGGGCCAGCGCGCGCTGGCCTACGCGCGGGTGTTCTCCGAGGAGAACCCGGAGCTGGCCACGAAGCTGGACGCCATCCACCTGCCGCGTCCGGTGCGCAAGGGGCCGAAGTCGGAGGGCGCCACCTCGGAGCCGGTGGCCGCGGCGAACGGCAACGAGGAGAACGCGCCGAAGCGCCGGGGCCGCCCCCCCAAGGCGCGTCCCGCGCAGGGCGCGTCCCTCTTCTCCGAGGGCGCCACCGCCGAGTCCCTGGCCATCGCCCACGAGGGCAACGGCGTGCTGCCCTCCGCGTAGCGCGAGGGAAGTCGCGTCACACGGAGGAGGGCAGCACCCACTGCCTTGAAAAACCGCGGCCCGGACGCGAGGCCTTCCCGGAGCCCCCCTCCGGAAGAGACCCGCGCCGGGCCACGAGACCGCCCGACCTCCGCGCTCAACGCACGGACGCCGGGCGGGTACACCCGAGACGACTCAGTTCTGCGGGAACGCCGTCCAGCCAGCCATCCAGTTGGTCGTACCGAACGCGCCCACGAAGCGAGCGCTGGTGTCGAAGCCCGCGCCCGGCGTGGCCGCGTTGTCCGGGTTGAGCAGCGGCGAGCCCGCCTTCGGCAGGAAGTTCGGCGCCGTCAGGTTCGTCGCGTCCGTCAGCTGCGGGTCCTGCACCTTCACGCCGTTGGCGGCGACCAGGATCTTCTCCGCCTCGTTGAAGCGGCTCACGTCCGGGTCCACCGTCACGCCGCCCTCCACCTTCGGATTCGGCGCGAACGGGATGGTGTCCGTCAGGTTCGCGTTGTCCCAGAAGAAGGTGTTGCGGATGGACAGCCGCGAGTCACCGGCCTCGTTGAACAGCGCCGCGGAGGCCTCGCCGTCCACGTCCACCGCCTGGTCCTTGAAGTACGCGACCACCGCGTTGCGCAGGCGGATGCCGGCGCCGGTGTTGAACACCAGGCCCTCCTGCGAGGGGTTGCCACCCGGGTCCGCGTTGGAGCCGATGAACGTCGCGTTCCAGATCTCCGGCGCGCTGATGGGCTCCTGGGTCGGCGTCGTCTTGTGGCTGGACGCCTCGATGCCGCGGTCGCCCACGCGCGGGCTCTGCTGCACCACCAGGAACTGCACCTTGCCCGTGTAGCCCAGGTCGTAGTCCAGCGCGTCGTCGTCCGCCTGCGTGATGACGATGTGCTTGAGGGGCGCGGTGCCACCGAACATCTCGATGCCGTCGTCCAGGCCCAGGTGGACCTGCACGTAGTCGATGTCCGTCGCGGAGCCGCAGCCGCCCACGGTGAGGCCGTTGAGCTCGTTGTTCGGCGCCAGCTCGAAGCCGGCGAACTCGATGCGCGCGTACTTCAGCGTGCCGCAGCTGTGCGCGTCGTCCTGGCCGCCGTACTTCGTCTGCTCGTTGCCGCTGGTGGCGAAGAAGCCCTCGACGGTGGTCTCGCCGCCGGAGACGTTCAGCCGCGCCTTGCCCAGCAGCACCACGCCGCCCCAGTCGCCCGCCTCGCGCTGTCCTTCCGCCTTGGAGGACGTGAAGACGATGGGCTTGTCCGCCGTGCCCACCGCGTTGATGCGCGCGTTGCGGGTGATGATGAGCGCGCTGCCCGTCTCACCCTTCACCGTGGCGCCCGCCTCGATGGTGAGCGTGCCGCTGTTGACGAAGACGTACTTCTTCAGCACGTAGGTGTTGCCCGCCTTCCAGGTCGTGTCCGCGGTGATGTCCTGGGAGACCTCCACCGTCTCCGGGTTGGTGGGCTCCGGGTTGGTGGGAGGCGGGTCCTTCTTGTCGTCGTCGCCGCAGCCGGCGGCACCAACCACCAGGCTGGACATGATGAAGAGGGAGGCGAACAAGCGCTTCATGACGAGACTTCCTTTCGGGAGGGGAACTACAGGGAGAGGCCCAGCGACGCGGAGAACGCGAGGCCCGGGCGGAACTCGACGAGGGCGATGTCGCCCTGCTGCAACTTGATGCGGGAGTTGAGGAGGTTGGACGCGGTCAGCTTCAGCTGCGTCGACTCGGTGAGCTTCTGCGTGACGGCCAGGTCCACGCGGTGGAAGGGCTGCTCGTAGACGTCCGGCAGGTTGTCCGTGCCCACCTCGGCGATGCGGCGGCCGTACACGTTGTAGAGCAGCGCCACTTCCGTGCCGCTCTGCTGCCGCTCGTACCCGAGGTTGACGTTGATGACGTAGGGCGACTGGCCCTGCAGCGGGCGCTTGGAATTGGTCTGCAGGCCCTGCACGTTGCCCAGGTCGATTTCGGACTGGATGAGCGTGAGGTTGGCGCCCACCTTCACCGGCTGCAGCGTGGGGGTGAGGCGCCCCAGCGACGCGCGCGCCTCCAGCTCCAGGCCGTAGGTGTTGGCGGCCGGCGTGTTCTCGAAGTTCATGTCGCCGGAGCCCACGGAGTTGATGACGCGCTCGATGGGGTTCTGGAAGCGCTTGTAGAAGGCGCTGGCGGCGAGGACCTCGTTCTCCCCGGCGAACCACTCGACGCGGGCGTCCACGTTGTGGATGCGCGTCTGCACCAGGTCCGGGTTGCCGGAGATGTTGCGGCGGCGCACGAAGTCGTAGAACGAGAAGGGCGCCAGCTCCCGGAAGGACGGCCGCGCCAGCGTGTAGCTGTAGCCGGCGCGCAGGTTCACCGTGGGGGTGAGCGCGTAGATGGCGTTGAGCGACGGCAGCCAGTCCAGGTAGTTGACGTCGTTGCGAGACGCCTCCACGTCGGTGAACTGGTTGAGCGCGACCAGCTCCTGACGCGAGCTCTCCAGGCGCACGCCGCCCACCAGGCGCAGGGACTCGGTGGGGGTGACGTCCGCGGTGACGTAGCCGGCGAAGATGCCCAGCGACGCGTCATACGCGTCCGAGTCCGGACGGGTGCTCTCCTGGATGCGCATGCCGTTGCCCAGGTAGTCGCTGCTGAAGAGCACCTCGGGCGGCAGGAAGCGGTCCACGTCCGAGTTGGGGCTGAGGCTGTAGCGGAAGCGGCGGGCGCGGAAGTCGCGGAAGGACAGCTGGGTGAGGCCGCCCACCTTCACGCGCACGTCGCTGAAGGGCACGGTGACGTTGAGGCTGCCGCCGAAGGACGTCTCGCCCAGGTCGGCGAAGAAGCGCTCGCCGCTGTTGGCCTGGTTGGGGAAGGACATGCCGCCGGAGGGGTTGCCCAGGTTGTCGCTGTAGAGCGAGTCGCGGGTGTCCGGCTCGTCGCGGTCCACGCGGGAGAAGTTGGCCTGCCAGTCCACCTCCGAGTCGCCGAACAGGCCGATGCGGTGGAAGCCGCGCAGCTGGTTGAAGGACAGCTGCCGGACGATGAACTGCAGGCGGCTGCCCTGGTAGAGGTCGCCCTTGAGCGAGTCCACGCCGTCGCTGGTGGTGGTGCGCGTCTCGGTGCCGCGGGTGTAGAGGCTGAAGAGGGTCAGCTCGTTGTCGCGGTTGAGCTGGTAGCCCACGCTGGCCAGGCCGCTCAGGTTGGCGACCTCGGTGCCCAGCTGCGTCTGGGCGTCGTCGTAGCTGACGAAGTCGCCGCGCAGGTCATACGCGGCCTTGGTGTACTGGGTGCGCTGGGTGTTCTCGCGGTGGCCGTAGTTGACGGTGGCCAGGTAGCCCAGGCGCTTGTTCTCGAAGCGCAGCGTGTCGCCGAGCGACGCGCTCAGGCCCATGTTCGGCAGCGCGGTGGTGCGGCGCGCGTTCCACACGTTGTTGAAGCTGTTCCACTGGCGGGTCAGCTCCTCGCGCGACTCGCCGCCGTTGCCCAGGGCGTGGTCGGTGGGGATGGCTGCGGGCAGGCGGCGGGTGTCGCCGGGGAAGCCGAGGAACTCCATGGCGCCGCCGCCGCGCTGGGCGTTGCGACCCTGGAAGGTGGACTCGGTGTCGCCGCCGAAGGTGATGCGCGGCTTGAACTCGAACTGGCTGGGGTAGGTGTTGGTCTCGATGAGCAGCGTGCCGCCGCCGAAGGAGCCGGGCAGGTCGGCGGTGTAGCTCTTGACCACGTTGAGGTTGGCGAGCAGGGACGTGGGGAAGAGGTCCAGCGGGACGCTGGGCTCGTCGGGCTCGGGGCTGGGCAGGAGCGCGCCGTTGAGCAGGGTGGTGGTGTAGCGACCGCCCAGGCCGCGCAGCAGGACGTAGCGGCCGTCGACGACGGTGGCGCTGACCACGCGCTTGACGGCGTCGGAGGCGCTGGAGTCGGGGGTGCGGGAGATCTCCTGGGCGCTGATGGCGTCGGAGACGGCGGCGGCCTTCTTGCGCTCCTGGAGCAGGGCGCCCTCGGCGCGGCGGTCCGCGCGGGCCTCGACGACGACCTCCTGCACGGCGCCCACGTCGGCGCTGAGCGCGACGTCGAGCTTGGTGGCCTTGCCCTGGGTGACGATGACGCCCGTGATTCGGCGGCCCTGGTACACGTCGTAGAAGACGCGCAGGTCGTACTTGCCGGGGGGGAGCGCGAGCCGGTAGTTGCCGTCCAGGTCCGTGAGCGCCTGCTTCTGCGCGCCCGTGACGACCTTCACGGTGGCCTCGATGAGGCCCTCCTGGTTCGTCTCGTCGACGACCTTGCCGTAGACGCCCGTGAAGCCCGCGGGAGGCTCGGAGGCCTCGGCCATCATCGCCTCGTCCTCGGCCGTCACGGCTTCGTCGGTCGCGATGCCCTCGGTCGGGACTTCCTCGGCGCCCGGCGTCTGCACGGTGGCGGGAGCCTGCGAGCCATCCGGCTGCACGGCGCCCGGGGGCTGCGCGCCATCGGGCTGCGTGGCCACGGTGGCGGGAGCCTGCGAGCCATCAGGCTGCACGGTGCTGGGAGCCTGCACGGCGCTCGGCTGCGAGCCATTCGGCCTCTCCGTGCCGGGAGCCTGCATGGCGCCCGGCTGCGAGCCATTCGGCTTCACCGTGCCGGGAGCCTGCGTGGCGCCCGGCTGCGAGCCGTCCGGCTGTGCGGTGGAACCCTGCTGCGAGACATCGGGCTGCACGGCGGCGGGGGCCTGCGTGGCGCCCGGCTGCGCGGCGGCGGGAGCCTGCGTGGCACCAGACCGCGGCGTGTTCGGCGCGGGTGAGGGCGGAGGTGTCTGTGATTGCTTCGTTCCGTCGGGCGCGGGCGCCATGCCGGGCGCCGAGGGGCGCAGCTCCTCCGACGGGGGCGCGTTGGGGTCCGTCACGGGCGGGACGACCTGCGTCTCCGTCCCGGACGGCGTGCTTTCCCCGCCGGGGGTGGAAGGGGTTTGACCGAGGGCCGCCACGGCGGGAGCGACGGGCTCCTGGCCGTTCATCCGCGAGAACGCGGGGGTGGTGATGAGGGTGAGCGCCGCCACGAGGGCGCGCGAAAAGCTTGCGGGAGACAACACGACTCTCCTTGCCAACGGTCGCGCCGTAAACAACGCGATACGGATGGCATTGGAATGGATGGCTTGTGACGATTCAGGCGGCGGATCGCAAACTCGAGGTCACGACCCGCCGCCGCGCGGAAGACTCAGTCCGCGAGTTTGTCAGGCAGCACGCCCACGGTGAGATTGCCTCCCCGGGCGAGGTCCAGCACTTCCATGGCGGCGCCGTAGGGCACGTCGTCGCCCGCGTCGAAGAACACGATTTTGTCCGGGCGCGCGTTGAGCATGCGCTGGAGCCGGGTGACCACCTGGTCCCTCGGCACCTCTTCCCGGTTGATGCGCAGCACGCCCGCGCGGTCCACCGTGAGCACCACCGGCGGCAGCGCGTCCGGAGGCGGAGGCGTGGTGTCCTCCTTGTCCGGCTTGGCCGGCACCGTCATCCACATCTGCTTGGTCATCAGCGGCGTGACGACCATGAAGATGATGAGGAGGACGAGCACCACGTCCACCAGCGGCGTCACGTTCATCGAGGGGCGAAGGCCGCCCTTGGCTCCACCGAGGTCGAATGCCATGGCGTGCTCCTACGGGCCCTTCTTCTCGACGACCTGGAGGTTGATGCCCGGAAAGCCCATCTCCTGCATGCTCTTGAAGAGCCCGCGCACCTCGGAGTAGCGCACGCCGCGGTCCGCCTTGAGCACCACGGGCGAGTCCGGCTTCTTCTCGCGCAGCGCCTTGAGCTCCACCATGAGCGCGTCCTTCTTGAGCTCCTTGCGGTCCAGGTAGAAGAACCCGTTGGTGGCCAGGCTCACCGTGGTGGGCTCCAGCTCCTTGTTCTCCTTGTCCGGGTTCGTGGCGGCGGGCAGCTCCACGGACGCGCCCGACTCGATCTGCGGCGTCACCACCATGAAGATGATGAGGAGGACGAGCACCACGTCGACCAGCGGCGTGACGTTCATCTCCGGGGTGAGGCTGCTACGCCGGGCGGACATCGAGCCCCTCCCGGCGCGCCACCGTCTCCGGGCCCGTGGCCACGGCGCCGTTGTTGGCGCCCGGGCGCTTGTCCGTGGACATGTCCTCCAGGTGGTCCATCAGCTCGCTGCGCGCCGCATCCAGCGACAGCTGGAGCGAGTCCGCGCGCGTCGACAGGAAGTTGAACATCAGCACCGCGGGGATGGCGACGAGCAGGCCCAGCGCCGTGACGACGAGCGCCTCGGCGATACCCGCGGACACCGCGCCCAGGCCGCCGGAGCCCTCCTTGGCGATGCCGGAGAAGGCCTCGATGATGCCGACCACCGTGCCGAGCAGCCCGACGAACGGCGCCACCGAGCCCACCGTGGCGAGCACGGACATCCCGCGCCGCACGTCCGCGCTGACGCGCTCGTTGATGCGCACCAGCTCGCGGCGGGTGAGCTCCACCGGGCCCAGCTTGCCCGCGGGCAGCTTGGACTTGGCGAGGAAGGTCTTCATGCCACCGCCGAGCAGCATGGCCAGGTGGCTGCCCTTGGTGCCCTCCGCCTCCTTCACCAGCGCCTCGTGCTGCTGCTGCAGGAGGAGCTGGCCGGCGCGGGCGGCGAAGACGCGCGACTTGCTGCGTGAGCGGAAGAACACGAACAGACGCTCGAAGAACACCGCCAGGGACGCGACGGCGAAGAGCATCAGCGTCCAGGCGATGCCCAGGGCGAACACGCCCATGTGGTTGTAGATGTCCCGAAGATTGAAGTTCATGACGAGGTGCTCCTGGGGGGCAGGTGCGGGGTGAGACAGACGACCTACGACTTGAGACGGAAAGGAACCTTGAAGATGCGGAAGACCGCCGTGGGGCGGCCCTCGACGACGGCGGGCTTGAAGCGCCACGTGCGCACCGCGGACATCGCCGCGCTGGCGAACGGCTCGTCACCGCGCATGACCTTGAGCTGGGTGACGCGGCCATCCACCTCGACGACGCCCTTGAGGATGACCATGCCCTCCTGACCGCGTGAGCGCGCGTCGGAGGGGTATTCGGGGATGAGGTTGGACTCGAGCGGCTCGGGCGGCGTGGCCGACTCGGGCAGGTTGATGGGGGCCGCGCGGCCGCCACCTCCCGCGAGTCCCGTGCCCGTGCCCGTGCCACCCACCACGCCGCCGGGCACCAGCGCGCCCGTGCCTCCGACGGCGATGGGCGCGGCGGCCACGGTCTCCGTGGCGGCCTCGGGCGGCTTCTCGAGCGGCACCGCCTGCGGCGCGACGATGGCGGCGGGCGCGACGAGCGGAGCGGCGGGAGGGGGCGCCTTGGCCACGGCGGGCGGCGCGGCCTTGGGCGGCAGCTTGGCCTTGGGCGGCGGCGCGGGAGGCGGGGGCGGAGGCGGCTTCACCTCGACGACGGGAGGCGGGGGCGGACGGAAGACGACGTCCGTGCCCTTCTTCTCCTGGATGACCTCACGGACCTTGTCGGCGGCGGAGACCACCACGACGCCGATGAGCACGAAGACGGCGACGGACGCCGAAGTGGAGAGCGCGAACCTTCGCGCCGAGGCGACATCGGAGGCGCTGTCGAACGTTTCGAACATGGCTGACGCGCATATAGCGACGCCATGTTTCAGGGGTGTCCGGACCCCGTGACACTTTCAGGCCAGGAAGATGACGGAAGCGTCACGACGCCCGCATGCCACGCAGGGTGCGCGGCAGACGGGCGAGAGTGTCACCGGGCGTCATGGCCGACAGCGAGCCCTGCTTGCGCACCTGCCACAGCGTGGCGATCAGCAACGCGGTGTAGATGAGGGCGAAGGGGCGCATCAGCATCACATGATGCGACCAGTCGAACCCCAGGCCCTTGTCGGAGAACACGGTGCCGATGAAGGCGATCACCGCGACCAGGGTGAGGTTGCCGCGCGCGCGCCCCTCGGTGGCCGCGCGCACCAGGGGCCACGCGAGCACGTAGTTGGCCCGCCACGCCAACGGTGACAGGAGCGTCACGCCCAGGCAGCACAGGGCCAACAGGTCCGCGGGACCGGGCCGGGCCCACGCCACGCCCACCAGGAACACGGTGAGGGCGACCAGCTGCGCCAGGGTGATGGTGGCGCCGGGGGGCGTCTCGAGCGAGCCCGGGTAGAACAGGGAGATGAACAGCGTGGGCAGGCCCTGCGCGTTGGTGCTGAGCACCCAGGGCGGCGTGGTGCGCGCGAGCGTCTCGCTCCACAGCTGGAACTGGGCGAGCGTGCCGTCCCAGCCATAGCGCGCCAGGGTGGGCAGGCAGAGGAGCGCGCCGAACACGGCGGTGGCGCCGATGACCTTCCAGTGCCGGCGCCACAGGAAGAACAGGCCGATGAGGGCCGCGGGGGGCTTGAGCAGGAAGGCCACGGCGAAGGCCGCGCCGGGGCGCCACACCTGTCCGCGCTCGGCGCCCAGGGCCGAGACGACGACGAGCAGGAGCATGACGACGTCGACCTGGCCGTAGAACAGCTCGAAGGTGAAGGCGGGGAGCAGGGCGATGGTGGCGAGCGGGGGCCCCCAGGACCAGGGGGGCGCTTCGCCTGCGCCATGGGGGGCGCGGCGGGTGAGCCGGGCCACGGCGATGAGCGCGAGGATGGAGCCCACGTTCCACAGCGCCACGGCCATGCGCGAGGGCAGCAGGGAGAAGGGGATGAAGAGGGGCGCGGTGATGGGCGCGTACTTGAACGGCATGGTGCCGTCGGAGACGCGGTAGAGGTCAGTGCCCTCGATGAAGCGCTCGGCCGCGGTGAGGTAGACGCGGAAGTCCACGCCCCGGCGGGGGTGCTGGCCCACGGCGACGGCGGCGACGAGGAGCACGGCGAGCACCAGCCACCACAGCCAGCGGGCCCACCGGGTGGTGGTGTAGGTCGTCTGGCTGGAGGGCTCGCTGAGCGCACTCGCGGACTGGGACGAGGTCGTCACGGGGCCAGGCTCCGGGTCGGGTGGACGGGCCCATTCACGCGAGGTGAGGGCCATGGGCGGGGAAGGCCGTGGTGTCGGCACGGCCCCAGGGCATCGACGTTCATCGCGGGAATGAAGGGCGGGGGAGGTGTTCACCATTTCACGCCGGGGCCCTGCCCGGCAACGGCCTGTGCGTGGAGGAGGGGGCGGGCTCCACGGGCAGGGGGGCCATCTCCGGCACGCGGTGTCCGGCGGTGTGGGCCTGGCGTGGAGGGAGGTGTTTCACTGACCTGGCGGCACATGAGCCTGGCCAGGGAGCGTGCGGGCGCTCGACGTCATGTCTCACGGGCGATGACGGCCCGCCTGCGCGGAGGGCGCGCGGGGGTGTTGTCTGGGATGGGTCGCCCGGACGCAAAGTCAGACATGCGTGCGGGCGACGACCGCCGTCGACACGCTACAGCCCATACTCCTCGAGCAGCCGCAGCCACACCTCGCTCATGGTGGGGAACGACGGCACCGCGTGCCAGAGCGTGTCGAGCGACACCTCACCCGCGACGGCGATGGTGGCCGCGTGCAGCATCTCGCCCACCTCCGGGCCGGTGAAGGTCGCGCCCAGGACGACGCGCCGCTTCTCGTCCACCACCAGCTTCGCGGTGCCGCCCAGCTTCTCGCCGAGCAGCGACGTGCCCGACACCTTGCCCAAATCGTACTGCACCGTGCGCACGGGCAGCCCCTTCTCGCGGGCCTTCACCTCGGTGAGCCCCACGCTGGCCACCTGCGGGTGCGTGAAGATGACCTGCGGCGTGGCCTTCGTGTCGGCCCACGCGCTCGCCTTCTTCCCCGCGATGACGTCGCCCACCAGGCGCGCCTGGTACTTGCCCATGTGTGTCAGCAGATTTCGCCCGTTCACGTCTCCGCAGGCATAGAGCCACCCTCCCTCCACGCCCTTCGCGCGAAGCTGGTCGTCCACCTGCACCGTCTCGCCGGGCTTCAGCCCCACCGTCTCCAGCCCCAGCTCGTCCGTGCGGGGCACGCGGCCCATGCCCACCAGGAGCGCGTCCGCGCGGAGCTCCTCGCCCGTCGACAGCTTCACCGTCACCTCGCCCTGTCCCCCAGGCCGGCTCACGTTCGTGACGGTGGCCCCCTTCACCACCTTCACGCCGTCCTCGCGCAGCGCATGCTCCACCTGCTCGCCCACGAAGGGCTCGAAGCGGGACAGGAGCGCCTTGCCACGCTCCACCAGCGTCACCTCCGCGCCGAGCGAGCGCCATGCCTGCGCCAGCTCCGCCGCGACCACGCCGCCGCCCAGCACCAACAGTCGCTGGGGCACCTGCTTCGCCGCCGTGCCCTCGCGGTTGTCCCAGGGCCGCGCCTCCTTCAGCCCCGGGATGTCCGGGATGCGAGGCCGGCTGCCGGTGGCCAGCACCACCGCGCGCTTCGCCTCCAGCTCGCGCACGCCGCCGTCCTTCGCCTCCACGCGCACCTTGCGTGGGCCCGCGAGCTTGCCGTGGCCACGCACCACCTTCAGCTTCGCGCCCTCCGCCCACTTCACCTGCGAGTCGTCCTTGTAGTAGCCGACCATCGCGTCGCGGTGCTCGAGCACCGCGCTGGCCACCAGCGGACCCTTGAGGGTCTCCCGCACGCCGGGCACCTGCTTCGCCAGCCACAGCGCGTCTGCCGGACGCAGCAGCGCCTTGCTCGGGATGCAGGCCCAGTACGAGCACTCACCGCCGAGCAGCTCGTGCTCCACCAGGGCCACCGACAACCCGGCCGCGGCGGCTCGCGCTCCCGCGTTCTCGCCCGTGGGCCCACCACCAATCACCACCACATCGAAGACTTCCGCCATGTGTTCGCCCTCGCGCTCCTGCTGCGTAGGCAGCAAGGTGCGGGTGGGCCAATCCCACCGGGGGCTCCTCGTCGGATGGTGGAAAGAGGCGATGGCCACCACCGGACATCCGCGCGGCGCCCTTGGGAGTCCCGCGCCGTGCGCTGTCCGCCAGGAGACGACGGCCCCGCCCCGCGAGGATGTCGAGCACCGCTGTCAGGACGGCGGCCACGTCCTCGTCCGCGTCCGCCGTGGAACGCGGGCATGCGATGAGCGCCTCCTCGCGTGAGACGTGAACCCAGTCAGGTCCGTGGCGGATGCGTCCGTGCGCGGCGGGAGGTGTGCCATGGGGACTGCACTCAACGGTGTCTCGGGTCGCTTCGCGTCGTGCGCCTCCCTCGGAGACTGAGCCCCGCTTCCTCGTCGGCCCTCGCGGCCAGGTGGGACGAAGCGGGCCGGTTCCCGGACGGGACGGCAGGGCGCGCAGCCATTGTCACCGTGCAATCCGGCGACGTGACACGGGTGTGCTCGGGAGCGTGAGCCCCGACACCCCGTCGCGCGTGGCCCGGCTGGGAATCCTTTCGTCCACTCATGTCTTCTTCCAGGAACCGTCGTTCCCGCGCGCCGCGTCGGCGTGAGGGTGCTTCATCGTCGTCCTCCGAAATCCTCTCCGCGCATCACCTGCGCGTGCAGTCCTCGCTGTCCCATGAGGTGGCGCACCTCTTCCGCTCGGAGCTGTCGGACCCTTGCTTCGAGGGACTCCAGCTCGCGTCGTTCGAGCTGACACCGGACGGTCGCCTCATCCACATCGGCTACACCCTCACGCCCGAATCCGAGGCCAGTCCTCGTGAAGTGCAGGACGCGCTGGCCAGGACCCACGGCTATCTGCGCTCGCTGCTCGCCGAGCACCTGAATCTCAAGCGCATCCCACGGCTGCGCTTCACGTTCATCGGTGTCACGGAGCAGGGAGGTGCGCGATGAGCCCGCGCGTCCTCCCCGCCGAGCCCGGGGGCGTGCCCATCCTCGCGTGGACGCGCCGTCTGCCACCGGGCGCGGAGGAGCAGCTGCGCCTCATCGCGTCCCAGCCCTATGTCGTCGAGCACGTGGCCGCGATGCCGGACCTCCACGTCGCGCGGCGCATCGCGGTGGGCTCCGTGTTCGCCACCGGGCATCACATCGTGCCCGGCGCGCTCGGAGGAGACCTGGGCTGCGGCGTGCGCGCGTACCGCTTCGCGTATCCCGCCGCGCTGCTCGGTCGAGACCTGCTGGAGTCGCTGCTCACGCGTCTGTCCCGGGTCATCCCGGTGGGAGACGCCACGCACCGGGGCAGGGGGCTCGCGCTGCCCGTCGAGCTGGAGTCACCCCCGCTCTCCACCCAGCGACTGGGCCGCGAGTGGGCGCGACGGGCGCCCCGGCACCTGGGCACGCTCGGCGGAGGCAACCACTTCGTCGAGCTGGACCGGGACGCGGGCGGCGACCTGTGGTTGCTCCTGCACTCCGGCTCGCGGGGCGTGGGCGCCACCATCGCCGACCACCACCTCCGCGTCGCCACGGCGCTCGGGGAGGGCACGCTGCCGGGCCTGAGCCTGCACACCCCCGAGGGCGCCGCGTGCCTCGCGGACACCCAATGGGCGTGCCGCTTCGCCCGTGCCAACCGCGACGTGCTCGCCGCCCGCGCGCTGGAGGTGCTGTCCGACGTGCTCGGCATCACCCCCGACGCCGACGCCACCGTGGACGTCCACCACAACCACGTGGCCCCGGAGGAGCACTTCGGCCGCACGCTCTGGGTCCACCGCAAGGGCGCGGTGGGCCTGGAGGCCGGACAGCGAGGCCTCATCCCCGGCTCCATGGGCACCGCCTCCTATGTGGTGGAGGGCCTGGGCGAGCCCCGCTCGTTCCGCTCCTGCTCCCACGGCGCCGGACGTGTCCTCTCCCGGACGGAGGCGCGGGCCCGAATCCGTCCCGCCGCCCTGGAGCACGCCCTGCGCCGCGTGGTGCATGACGCCGGGAAGGCCGACTCCCTGGTGGAGGAGGCCCCCGCCGCCTACCGGGACATCGCCGAGGTGCTCGAGGACGAGGCCGACCTCGTCACCCCCGTGCGCCGGCTGACGCCCATCGCCGTCCTCAAGGGCTGAAACACCCCGGAACGGGGCCCGGTGGCAGGCCAGCGCCGGACTCCGCCGATACACCCGGAGCGATGTATTCACTCCAGGTGGAATTCGGCGTCCGAGGACGGCTCTTTCCGGGGTTGATCCACCTCCGCGTCGAACCTGACGTCAGAGTGGGTTCCCGAGGCCGTCCAGATGCCGTAGAATCGGCCGCCAGAAGTACACGTGCGAACCTGCTGGGGCGTCGTCTAATGGCAGGACATCAGACTTTGACTCTGAGTATCAAGGTTCGAATCCTTGCGCCCCAGTCAATCCGCTCCGGGGGGACGCGGTAGCCAGCGCGTCCGTCCGCGTGCATGAAGGACGGTGGCCCGATGCCGCAGAAGACACTCCTGCTGGTCTCCGTGGGAAGCCAGACGGCCTCCCTGTTGAAAGACCTCCAGGACCCGTTGGCGACCCAGATGGGGACCGCCTCGGTGGTGTCGAAGACTGTCCTCACCACGCCCGCCTACGCCTTCAACAAGGACCGGTCGCAGTACCACTGCAACGCCATCATGAAGCGGCTCACGCCGATGATGGAGCCGGGGCAGCAGCTGGTGCTGGGGGTGACGGACGTGGACCTGTTCGTGCCGGACTCGCCGTTCGTCTTCGGTGAGGCGGACCGGGAGTCGCGCACGGCGGTGGTGAGCGTGTTCCGGCTGCGCCAGGGCGCGGACGGGGAGCACCTGCGGCGGCGCATCCAGGTGGAGGCCATCCACCAGGCCGGTCACCTGCTCGGGCTGTCCTACTGTGAGGACCCCCGGTGCGTGATGTTCTTCGCGCAGACGCCGCAGGACTGCGACCGCAAGCAGCTGTCGCTCTGCAACCAGTGTCGCAACGAGCTCAACAAGCTCAACCGTTGAGGCCGCGGCGCCCGCGCCAGCCTGCCCGTGAATGCCGTCGGATGCGTTGACGTCCGACCCCGTGCGCCCTGTAGTGCGGGGCTGCGGGACCGGGCCGGCTGACGTGGAGCGACGACTGTGATGACGGGCATGCGGGTTTTCGTCGGTGGCGTGTTGGCGGTGGGGCTGTTGGGTGGGTGCGAGGCGCTCGACGACGCGGGCGGTGGTGGTGGCATCGGCGACGTCGACTTCCGCCGGGGCTTCGCCTTCGTGCGGGAGGACGACCGCAACGTCTACGTGGTGGATGACGCGGGGGACCCCAACAGTCCGCAGCGGCTGACGAGCGCGGGCGGGGCGTACTGGCCCTCCGTGTCGCGGGATGGCCGCAGCGTCGTCTTCGTGACGCGCGCCACCAACGGCGCCACCGCCCTGCAGACGGTGCCCACCACGGGCGGCACGGTGGCCACGCTGTTCGGCGCCAACGACCCGGCGTGCGCGCGCGGCTGCTCCAACTTCCGCACGCCCACCTTCAGCCCGGACGGCCGCAGCGTCGTCTTCGTCTTCTCCCCGGGCAACAGCTCGCTGACGTCGCTGGGCCGGGTGAACACCGACGGCAGCGGCTTCCAGGAGCTCACCCCCAACACCACCATCGCCTACGGGGCGCCGTCGTTCGTGCCCAACGGCAGTGCGCTGGTGGCGCCCGCGGGCAGCGGCCTGCAGCAGCTCAACCAGGTGGCGTACGTGCCGCTGACGGGCGGCTCCATCATCTACACCTCGTCCCTGGGGGACGTCGTCGCGGTGGCCAACCGCGTCGTGGTGTCGCCGGACGGCACGCAGGTGGCGCTGGATGGACGCGGGGGCTCGGGCAGCGTGCGCACCTACGTGACGTCGCTGTCGAACGGGCGGCTGGGCGCGCTGCGGCGCGTGACGAGCTACGGCGGCGCGAGCGCCCAGGAGACGTGGCCCATGTGGACGGGCGTAAGCCAGGTGGGCTTCCTCTTCGCCGACTCAGCGGGCAGCGACCCGGGCATCTACCGCGCCACGGTGGCCGCGGCGCCGTCCAACTCCGTCACGCTCGCGGTGCCCAGCGCCGCCGAGCCCTCGTACGGCCCCCTGTAGTCCCCAGGGCGGGTGGCATCCGCGCCCCCAAGGCGCGATGCTCGCGAGCACGGAGGCTTCCAGATGTCCCTCTTCGACGCCGTGCTCGCCAACGACAGCAGGTCCCTGAGCGCCCAGCTCGCCGCGGGCGCCGACCCCAACCCCTTCGATGACGAGGGGCTCACGCCGCTGATGGTCGCGGCGCGCGAGGGCCACTCGGAGCTGGTGGCGCTGCTGCTGGAGGCGGGCGGGGACCCCATCCTCACCAACGCCCTGGGCGAGACGGCCCTCGTGCTGGCCGCCACCTACGGCAACACGGACAGCGTCCGCCTGCTGTGGGACTCCGGCTCCCAGGCCGACCAGGACATGGCCCGCGCGCACCTGGCCACCGGGCGGGCGGGCACCACGGCGCCCACCCAACCCGAGGGGTTTCGTCACAAGCTCGCGTCGGCCAGCGCGTACGTGGCCGGCAAGCTGGGCGATGACGGCCCCACCGCGCGGCTGGAGCGGGCGCTGCGTTCGCAAAAGCAACGCAAGCCCTGAGCGCGCGTCGGCGCGGCGACAGTCGCGCCGTTCACCAGAGGCCACGCGCGCCCGGACGCTGTCACCGACCCCGCCCGCGGGACATACGGTGGTCTGGAAGTGTGAAGCGAGACCCCGCGCGTCGGGTCCTCTATGGAGCGGCCACATGGAGACCCCTGAACCGAAGCTCGTCCAGGGCGGGACGGTCCACGGACTGTTCCAGATTGCGCTGAAGGACCGCCTCTCCGCCGACGGCTGGGAGGCGCTTCGCGAGGCGGGCCTGGACCTGTCCAAGCCCCTGCTGCCCACCTATCCGCTGTCGCAGTGGCTGCGCTGGCAGCGCATCGTGCTCGCGGATGTGTGGCCGGACCTCCCGGAGGACGAGGCGTGGCGCCAGCTGGGCCACACCGTGATGCAGGGGCTGTTGGGCACGGTGTTGGGGCGGATGCTCGGCGTGGGGGTGCGCGCGCTGGGGCCCCAGTTCGTGCTGTTCCAGCTCAACCGCGGCTTTCGCGGCGCGGACAACTACGTGACGTCCCAGGTGAAGGCGAGCGCACCGGGGCGCGTGGAGCTGTGGCTCAGCGACATCAACGAGCGGCCCACCTACTACGCGGGCGTGCTGGAGTCGGTGCTCACGCTCTCCGGCGCGCGAAGTCCCCGCGTCGCCATCCTCCACCGCGAGGGCCCCTCCTGCACGTACCTGCTGGAGTGGGAGCCCTGAGCCGTCCGTGGGGCGCTTGAAACGACGAAGGCCCGGGGCTCCTTGAAGGAAGCCTCCGGGCCCTCGCTCGAAGCGCTGGCCGAGCTACTCCGGCTTGGCGCTCAGCGTGGCGCCAGGGGTGACACCGCCGGCCGGGCCACCGCGCGTCTCCATGGCGTCGGCGACCAGCTCGGTGATGTCCTTGACCTTGATGTTCTCCTCGCGGCCGGTGTCGTTGACCGCGTCGCCGAGCATGGTGGAGCAGAAGGGACACGCGACGGCGACGATGCCCGTGCCGCCCTTCTCCTTGTAGTCACCCACCTGGCCGGGCTTCTTCTTGTCCGCGGCGTCCGGGAACGGCGTCGTGGGGTCCTCCGCGTGCTTGAGCGTCAGCGCCGCCTCGTTCAACCGGTTGTGGTTGATGCGCGTGCCGATGTGCTCCTCCATCCACATGCGGCCGCCACCGGCGCCGCAGCAGAAGCCCTCGCGCTTGCTGCGCTGCATCTCCACCACTTCCAGGCCGGGGATGGCCTTGAGCACTTCGCGGGGCGCGTCGTACACGCCGTTGTGCCGGCCCAGGTAGCAGGGGTCGTGGTAGGTGAGCTTCGTGTTCATCACCGCGGAGAGCTTGATGCGCTTCTCACGCAACAGCTCGTTGATGAGCTCCGTGTGGTTGATGACGCGGTACTCGCCGCCGAACTCCGGGTACTCGTTCTTGATGGTGTTGAAGCAGTGCGGGCACTGGGTGATGACCGCCTTGACGCCCATCGAGTTCCACGACTCGACGTTCGTCTTCGCCATCGTCTGGTACAGGTACTCGTTGCCCATGCGGCGCGCGGAGTCGCCGTTGCACATCTCCTGCTTGGACAGCGTGGCGAAGCTCACGCCCGCCTCCCGCATGATTTTGACCAGCGAGCGGCTGACCTTCTTCTGCTTGTCGTCGTAGCTGCCCGCGCAGCCCACGAAGAACAGGTACTCGTACGGGCCGCCGTCGTCACCCCACGTGGGCAGCGCCAAATCCTCGGCCCACTCGTCGCGCCGGTCCTGGCCCAGGCCCCAGGGGTTGCCCTGGCGCTCGATGCCCTCGAACACGCGCTGGATTTCGGGCGGGAAGTCCGCCTTCACCTGCACCTGGTAGCGGCGCATGTCGATGAGGCGCGGCACGTTCTCGATGAAGACCGGACACGCCTGCTCGCACCAGCCGCAGCTGGTACAGGCCCACACCGTCTCCGACTTGAGCGCGCTGCCGACGATTTCCGGCAGGGCCTCCTTCACGTGGTTGGGGCCGTAGCCCTCCTCCACCCACTGCTCGTGGTCCCAGAGCCAGTGCTTCAGGTCCTGGTTGACGGCCTTGTGCGTGAGCGGCTTGCCCGTGATGTACGTGGGGCAGTGCGTCTGGCAGCGGCCGCACTCGGTGCAGGAGTACAGGTCCAGGCCCTGCTTCCACGTCAGGTCCGTCACCGTCGCCGCGCCGAACTCCTCCTTCTCGAGGTTGGGCGTGGACAGCTTCCCGGTGGAGTGCGTGCGCTGGAAGAAGACGTTGGGCAGGCCGGTGATGATGTGGAAGTGCTT
Organism: Myxococcus sp. XM-1-1-1; assembly: GCF_020037095.1. Lineage (NCBI taxonomy): Bacteria > Pseudomonadati > Myxococcota > Myxococcia > Myxococcales > Myxococcaceae > Myxococcus > Myxococcus sp. XM-1-1-1. Next base: position 18,942 of record NZ_JAIQDH010000036.1, on the reverse strand, counting down.
GCCGATGGGCAGGAAGTTCAGGAACGCCAGGACGATGACCAGGTGGATCCAGAACCCCGCCACGCCCAGCACGTGCGCCGCGGTGGCGCCCAGCGGCATCATCAAGAGGCCCGTCAGGCTGGTGAACGGCTCCCACCACACCAGCGCGGACGGAGAGGCGGGCACCTGGGTGGCGCCCACCGGCACCTGCGCCGCGGCGTTCGCGGCCACCATGTGGCTGCCGCCGAACAGGAACTCGGACACCATCAGCCCGGAGATGAAGCCCAGGATGAGGTACGCCTCCCAGGACTGGGACATGCGGTCCGGCTTCACCTTCCAGCGCGTCCACACGTAGTAGCCGCAGCCCACCAGCGCGAGCGCCGCCACCACGTCCTTCACCAGCAGGTAGACGCGGTAGAGCATCCCCAGCCCGGCGTTCTCCAGCCAGAACGGGTGGCTCAAGTCGGTGAACAGCTCCAGCGCGCCCGTGGAGAAGCCCATCGCGAACATCATCAGGGTGCGCACCTGCAGCACCAGGAACGCCGCGAAGATGAGCACGTGCATCAACCCGGGCGTGAACTCCTCCGGGTCCACCATGCGCCGCTGCCCGAGTCCGAAGAACACGAGCCGCTTGATGCGCAACGGGATGTTGTCGAGCCGCCCCTCCTTCTTCATCGCGAGCAGCACGCCCACGCGACCGGACATGGTCATCACGAAGATGGGGATGGCAATGGCGAGTAAAAGGCCGGTGATGATGGGGCTCATTGGGACTCGGGGGACCTCTCAGGGGATGTTGCGGTAGGCCCGTTGCCGCGATGCGGCAAAACTTGAGTGCCCGTCAACCCTAACAGGGGTGATTCTCGAATCAAGCATCGAGCGGGCGCCGTGTCCGGGACTGAAGCACGGCGCGGTGCCCTGGGCGAGCAAGCTGGCTCGCTACACCGATTTACCAACACCCGCACTCAGCGCTCACCCGCTTGAAAACGGCCGAGTGTTGACAGGTGTGTGCTTCCATCCGGCCAGGGTCGGCCCTACCTTGTACGATGGCTCCCTAGACTGTCCGCCACCGGATTTTGCCCCAACCCGCTGGATTTGTTGGGTTCGTGGCTGGAGGGCAGGCAGGGGAGCAGCGGAGCGAGGCAGGGCCCGAAACTTTGACGTCCCAAGGGCTTTACAACGCGAAGCGACATGGTCACCATGGTTAGTAAATCGGTCAACGAGTCGTAGCCGGGTACCGCATGGGGCGGGCCCACGAGGACCGAAAAGAGGGCGTCCGTGGGGAGGCGAGCCGGAAGGCCGTTCACCCTCGTCGAGCGGAGCGCCCGTGGAGGAGCCGGACATGGTTCACGATGACACCACGTACATGGACGATGAGGGGCTGCCGTATGTGGACCTCGCGGAAGATGGCGAGTGCGAGAGCGTGACGCCCGTGGATGGCTCCGCAGGTGGCCGCAGGTGGGGCTACGCCGAGGAGTCGTGGGGTGGCTGGAACGCGGCGGAGTGACACGCGGCCCCCGCGGCTCGTGGACGCGCGGGGGCATTGCTGAGACGTCGGTCGGCTCGCGCGGTGGCCCCTTGCTGGTGGCTCCCGGGCCGGTGGGATTTCCCGGACAAGACTCGAATCGCGACGGCGTGTGTCGTGCTCCGCGTGGGGTGCGGACGGCCCCTCTTGCGTCCGGGGTGTGACTGCCGACATCCTCGACGGGCTGGCCTCACCCCCGCGAGGCGCCCCCTGAAGGTCCATGAGACTTCCGGCCTTGGCGGGCGCCGTCTGCCTGGGACGGTTCGCGGGCGGGACGGGTCGTGGGCTCGCACGGGAGCGCGGATGAAGCAGACGGCCTTGGCAGTGGAGCGGGACGCGGAGCACGGCCGGGAAGTGCTGCTGCTCGTCACGCTGGAGGCGGACGTCGACGCGCCTCGCGCCCCCGTGGCGGTGAACCTGGTGTTGGATCGCAGCGCCTCCATGCGCGGCATCCCCCTGCTCGCGGCGGTGCAGGCGGCGCAGGCGCTGGTGGAGCGCGCCAGCCCCCGTGACTACCTGGGCCTGCTCACCTTCGACGCGGAGCCGGAGCAGGTGCTGCCCGTGCGCGCGATGGACGCGCCCGCGAAGGCGGCGCTGCTCAAGGCGCTCTCCCGCCTGGAGTCCGGCGAGGGCACCGCGCTGCACGAGGCCGTGGAGCGGGGCGCGGACGCCGTGCGCCGCGTGCTCGTCCCCGGCGCGCGGCCCCAGGTGCTGCTGCTCACCGACGGTGAGCCGTCCGTCGGCGTGTCGAACCTCGCCGAGTTCAAGACGCTGGGCGCCCGCGTCGTCGAGTCCGGCGTCGTCCTCCACGCGCTGGGCCTGGGGCGCCACTACCTGCCCGACATCCTGGAGGCGCTCACCAGTCCGTCCGGCACGGGCTTCGTGCACGTGGACGACCCGGAGGGCCTGCCCGACGCGGTGGGCTCGCTGTCCGCGGAGCTGTTCGGCGAGGTGGGCTCGGACGCGCGCGTGTACGTGCTGCCCTCGGGCTTCCTGGAGCTGCGCTGCCGGCACCGCTATCCCGCGCGGGTGGAGGGGGACGCGATGAGCGCGTCCTTGGGCTCGGTGTCCCAGTCCTTCCCGCGCCGCGTGCTCTTCGCGGGACGTCCGGTGTCCACTGAGTGGAGCCTGGGTGTGACGACGTCCTTCGTGGAGGGCAGCGACACGCGCCGGGGGCCCGTGTCCGTCACGCGCGTGGACACCGACAGCGACCCGGGCCGCTTCGTGCGCGCGGTGTCCGCGGAGCTGGAGCTGGTGGCCGCCGAGGCCGCCGCCTGGAAGTCGCTGGGACGCAAGCAGCAGTCCGCCGCGGAGCAGGCGCTGGAGTCCGCGGACCTGGCCCTCTACAAGCTCGCGCGGCTGGGCGCGCCCGAGGTGCCCCCGCAGCGCCACCTGGAGCGGCTGGCGGACCTGCGCCGCATCGTCGAGCGTCGCGCGGCCCAGCCCCAGGCGCTGGTGATGCGCCGCGCGCACTCGGAGGCGTCCCGCATCACCCTGAGCCGCATCGGTCCGGCGCTGCCCCTGCCCGCCCTGGCGCCCTGGAAGTCGGAGGATTGAGGCTCGGCCGCCTGCCCCTCCCGGGTGGGCCGCCCCCGTGTTGGCGCTGGAATGTGTGCCTCGTTACCTCCCTGGACCACAGCCGGGCGCGGGGAATGTCCGCCCGCCTGGGAGGTTCTGGCACGGACGTGGTCCCCGCGCCGATGCTGGCGGGCCCGTCTCGGCTGGGTTAACGGGAGGCGCATGAAGCACTCGGTGTCCAAGAGGTTCGCCCTGGTGGGCGGTATCGGTCTGTGGCTGACGGCGGCGGTGGCGCACGCGGCGCTGCCTCCGTCCGCGGTGGCCACGGGCGCGCCCGACGAGGGCGACCCGCGCATCGAGGCGGCGCTGCTGGTGGACTCCACCCAGGTGAAGCCGGGCGACACCTTCCGCGTGGGCGTGCGCTTCCGGCTGGACCCGGGCTGGCATGTCTACTGGAAGAACCCGGGCGACTCCGGTCTGGAGACGGACATCGCGTGGGACACGCCCGGCTCCACCGTGGGCGCGCTCCAGTGGCCGTTCCCGAGCACCTTCCGTACCCCCGACGGCTTCATCACCACGCACGGCTACGAGGGGGAGGTGCTCCTGTTCGCGCAGGCGCGCGCCTCCGAGCAGGCCTCGGGCTCGCTCAACCTGTCGGCCGCGGTGAACGCGCTGGTGTGCGAGGTGCACTGCATCCCCGCGGACCTGATGCTCACGCGCTCCATCCCGGTGGGGCCCGCGACGGTGGCGGACACCGAGGCCGCGCCCACGTTCGACGCGGCGAAGGCGCAGGTCCCCCGCCCGACGAAGGACACGGGGCACAGCGCGGTGCTCGCGCTGGACGCGAAGGAGCTCACCGCGGGCAAGGAGTTCACCGGCACCGTCACGCTGACGGGCGGCGCTGGCGTAGCCGCGACGGAGAAGGACTTCTTCGTCCCCGAGCGCAACCCCGGCGTGGACAAGGTCACCCTCACGCAGACGGCCCCGGGCCGCTATGCGTTGAAGGGCAAGGCGGAGCCGGACGCGCCCGAGGTCGAGCCGCGCCTCAAGGGCGTGCTGCGGCTGGGGACGAAGGCCACGGGCTATCAGGCGCTCGAGGTGGACCTGGCCCTGGCGCCCTTCGTGGCCGCGGCGCCGGGCCTGGCGCCGACGGCGGTGGCGAAGGCGCCCTCCATCAAGGACTCGCTCGCGGCGGTGAAGCCGGTGACGAGCGCCGCGCCGGCCGCGCCCCAGGAGGCGTCCATGGGGCTGGGCATGGCGCTGTTGTTCGCGTTCCTCGGCGGCGCGCTGCTCAACCTGATGCCGTGTGTGTTCCCGGTGCTGGCGCTCAAGGCCTACGGCTTCACGCGCATGGTGCGCCAGGAGCAGGGCCGGGTGGGCGCGCACGCGGCGGCGTACGCGGGCGGAATCATCGCCAGCATGCTGGTGCTCGCGGGCGCGGTGCTGGCGGTGCGCGCGGGCGGCGCGGGCGTGGGCTGGGGCTTCCAGTTCCAGGAGCCGCTCTTCGTCGCGGCGGTGAGCGCGGTGCTGGTGGCGTTCGCGCTCAACCTCTTCGGAGTCTTCAACGTGGGCCTGGACGGCACGGCGCTCGCGGGCAAGGTGGACCGGAGCCACGGGCTGATGCACAGCGCGGGCGAGGGTGTGCTCGCGGTGGTGCTGGCCACGCCCTGCTCGGCGCCGCTGCTGGGCACGGCGGTGGGCTTCGCCTTCGCGGCGGGGCCGCTGACGGTGCTCGCGGTGTTCACCGCGCTGGGCCTGGGGCTCGCGCTGCCGTTCTGCCTGCTGGTGCTGGTGCCGGGGCTCGCGCAGAAGCTGCCGAAGCCGGGCGCGTGGATGGAGCGCTTCAAGCAGGTGCTGGGCTTCGCGCTGCTGGGCACCACGGTGTGGCTGGTGTGGGTGATGGGCGGGCTGGCTGGTGTGGACGGCATGGCGCGGCTGCTCGCGTTCCTCGTGGCGGTGGGCCTGGGCACGTGGGTGTATGGCCAGTCGCAGCTGCAGGAGGGCGGCAAGCGCTGGGCGTCGCTGGGCATCGCGGCGGTGGTGCTGGTGGGCTCGGGCGTGGCGGCGCTGCGCTTCGACGAGGCGGCGGCTCCGGCGGCGAAGGCGTCCTCCACCGTGGCGATGGCGCAGCCGTGGAGCGATGAGGCGGTGGCCTCCGCACTGGCGGCGGGGCAGCCGGTGTTCATCGACTTCACCGCGGACTGGTGTCTCACCTGCAAGTTCAACGAGCGCACGGTGCTGTCGCGCGAGGAGGTCCGCGCCGCGTTCACCGAGCACCAGGTGGCCTTCTTCGTGGCGGACTGGACGCGGCGCGACGCGCGAATCACGGCGCGGCTGGCGGACCATGGGCGCGCCGGTGTCCCCATGTACCTGGTGCTGAGCCCGAGCGCGCCGGACAAGCCGGAGGTGCTGCCGGAGCTGCTCACGGTGGACTCGGTGGTGGACTCGGTGAAGCGCGCGTCGGCGTGCTCGCCGCGTCCGGACGGCTCGAAGGTGTTGTGCGCCGCGCAGCTCCCGCGGCCTTGAGGCATCCGAAGTCATCCGCAGTCATGTGATGCAGTCCCCAACCTGGAGGAACGCCATGAAGCAGGTCTTCACCGCGCTCGCGCTCGGCTCGCTGTTCGTGGGCATGCCCGCCCTCGCGGATGCCGAGGTCGGCAAGCCCGCTCCCGCCTTCACGCTGAAGGACGAGGCCGGCAAGGAGCACTCGCTGTCGAAGTACAAGGGCAAGGTGGTGGTGCTGGAGTGGACCAACCCCGAGTGCCCCTTCGTGAAGCGCCACTACGAGGCGGACACGATGACCAAGACGCTCAAGGGCTTCGACGCCCAGAAGGTCGTGTGGCTGGCGGTGGACTCCACGGCGCACAACACGCCGGAGAAGTCCGCGGCCTGGAAGAAGACGGAGGGCTTCGCCTACCCGGTGCTCCAGGACGCGAGCGGCGCCACGGGCAAGGCGTACGGCGCCAAGACAACGCCGCACATGTACATCATCGACACCGAGGGCGTGGTCCGCTACGCGGGCGCCATCGATGATGACCCGCGCGGCAAGAACGACAAGAAGGTCAACCACGTGCAGACCGCCGTGGACGCGGTGCTCAATGGCAAGCCCGTGCCCGCGGCCACCACTACGCCCTACGGCTGCTCGGTGAAGTACAAGAGCTGAAGACGCTGGCCACCTGTGGTCCCCAGGGTCCTCTTCCCTTCGCGGGAGGAGGACCTTCGTTTTTTCTGGGCCATGCCGTCGATGTCCCCTGCAAGCGGACTCGCGCGTCTCTTCCGTCCGGAGGGAGCGAACCCATGGTGAGACGCGGACGCCTGCCGAAGCGATGCCTCGTGGCGGTGATGTTCATCCTGTGCGGGGTGCCAGGCTCGGGATGTTCAGAGCCCCCGGAGACCGTGCGGGTGGCGGAGCCTCCGGAGTCGGACGTGGTGCTGGAGGGCGACGTGGTGGAGGTGCCCCGAGGCGCGCTGTCCGAGGCGCAGTCGAAGCTGCGCGGCGAGGTCGATGGCGTGGTGGGGAATGGCGAGCGGACGTTCTACCTGGCCATCCGCCGCAGCGAGCTGTCCCAGCGCTGGTTCTGGTCGGGGATGCTGAGACACTTCTTCCCGGACGGCGCCTACTGGGGCGTTCCCCACAACCTGCGGACGTACGTGGTGACGATGCGGGAGAAGAACGGGCGGCTGTTCTTCATGAATGCCAAGGACGGCCTGCTGTTCGGGGGCAACGAGAAGCTCGACTTCCCGTTGGAGTCGTATCCCATCGTCACGGACCATGCGCCGTTCAACCGGCTGTCGGGCTCGGAGCAGTACGTGCTCATCGACCCGGCGGCGGGAGGCGACAGCATCGGCATCGTCGGAGACCGGTGGTTCGGGGGCGCGACGTTCCGGATGGAGATGAGCTTCGCCCAGCGCTTCCGACGGGCATCGGACGGCGGCGCGATGTTCGAGCAGGTCTTCCTCGGGCACCTGTCCATCCCCGAGGACCGGACCGCGTACCTCGAGTACAACGACACGCGTTGGGTGGGGACGCTGTCGCTCGCGCTGCGCAAGTACCGTGAGGGGCCCGGCTACACGCGGACGCCTCCGCCGGAGCTCCCGTACTACTTCCTCAACTCGGGGCGACTGCTGCCCGCCTCGGGCGAGGTGGAGCAGGAGGCCCTCAAGTGGAACATCCACCCCGGGATGAAGCCCATCCGCTGGTACATGACGCCCAACCTGCTGGAGCTGAAGAAGGACCCACGCTACCGCGACCTGGACCTGGTGGGCGCGCTGAAGCGGGGCATCGAGGCGTGGAACGAGGTGTTCGGCTTCCCCGTCTTCGAGGCGGTCCTGGCGGACGCGTCCGTGGACTTCGGCGAGGACGACAAGAACTTCGCCATCTTCCACCCCGTCCTCGAGCCGGCCGGGGCCTGGGCCGACGTCGCGCCCAATCCGAACACGGGCGAGCTTCGCCGGGCGCACTTCGTGTTCAACGCGGGCCTGTTCCGTGACGCCGACCTCTTCTTCTCGGATGACCCGGCGCTCCTCTCCTCCAACACGCCCGTGGAGCGTCCGCCTCGTCCCAGGCTGTCCTGGGGAGGGGAGGCGCAGGAGCGCCTCTGTGAGCTCGATACGTCCCGGATGGGAGCGCACGGCTCGCTCGCCGCGCTGACGGACCCGGACCGCGCCGCGCTGGCCTCGATGACGAAGAAGGAGAAGATGGAGCGCCACTTCACGCACATCGTGGTGCATGAGGTGGGGCACACGCTGGGGCTGCGGCACAACCTCAACGGCTCGCGGACGTACGACGGGACGCCGGCCACGCCTCGCTCGAGCTCGGTCATGGACCACCTGCACGAGCTCGACACCATTCACATGGTGAAGCCCGGCTCGTTCGACGTGGCGGCCGTGCGCTACCTGCATGGGTTGTCCTCGGCGCTGCCCACGGACCTGTTCTGCACGTCGGGGCCGAGGGGCCGCGCCCTCGCGGAGCCGGCGTGCGCGAGCCTGGACCGCTTCGACGACCCGCTGACGCGCTACCACACGCCGGTGATGCGCGAGCTGATGGCGGACGTGCTCGCGGGCACGCCCCAATCATTCCCGTTCATCATCTCCCGCCAGACGGTCGAGGACTACGTGCGGGGAGGCACGGCGCAGGAGCAGGTCCGGGGCTATGACCTCCTCATGGAGCAGGTCCGGCCGCCGCTCCAGGTGCCCTCCGGGCAGGGCGCCGCGTATGTGGCGCGAGCCAATGCGATGGCCCTGCGCATCCTGAGGGACCTCTACCTCCTGGAGCTGGACCCCTACTACTCGCCGTTCCCGAACCCGCCGCCCAGCACGCCCGCCTATACCGAGGCCCTGTTCTCGGATGTGCGTGGCATCCTCCTCGACGTCGATGGGCACAGGCCCTTCTCGCTGCGCCGGGAGATGGTGGCGGTGCTCAAGGCGCACCAGACGCTCGCGGCCTATGGGCTGCTGCTGGAGCTGCACGCCGAGCTGACCGCACGGCTGCCGACGCTCAGCGGTGAGGCGCGATGGGGGACGCTGGAGCTGTTGGGGCGCATCGAGGCTGCGAACTCGCCTTACTTCCGCTGAGGTGGCTCCACCCGGCCCACGTCACGAGGCAACATGAGCAGGGAGCACAGCGCTCCCGCTCCACACAGGCCCGCGGAGACCCAGAGCGCCTCGCGTGTTCCCTGGAGGAACGCGTCCCCTGTCTTGCTCGCGAGCCCACCGAGCAACGGCAACAGCGCCACCGCGAGCAGGCCCGCGATGCGCGCCACCGCGTTGTTCACGCCCGAGGCGATGCCCGCGTGTCGGTCCTCCACCGCGCCGAGCACCACCGCCGTCAGGGGCCCCACGGTGAGGCTCAATCCCAGGCCCAGCACGAGGACCCCTGGCAGCACCGTATCCACGTAGCCACCGCCACGGTGCAGCCGCGTGAGCAGCGCCATGCCGAGGCCCGCGAGCAGCGGCCCCGCCGTCATCAACGGACGCGCGCCGATGCGTCCCGCGAGCCTTCCCACCAGCGGAGACAGCGTGAGCAACAGCACGGTGATGGGCAGCAGGGATGCGCCCGCGGCGAGCGCCGAGTAGCCCAGTTGTTGCTGCAGCGCGAGGATGAGCAGGAAGCTCACGCCGCCCAGCGCGAAGTACACCGCGAGCGTGGTGAGGTTGGCGCCGGAGAACGTCCGCGAGCGGAACAGCCCGAGTGGGAGCATCGGATGTCTCGCGCGTGCCTCGATGACGAGGAACGCGGCCAGGAGCGCCACGCCAGCCACGGCGGCGAGCACGGGCGCGAGGGACCAGCCTCGCGAGGGACCTTCGATGAGCGCGTAGATGACGCCGCCCAGTCCGAGCGCGGCGGTGATGGAGCCGGCGAGGTCCAGTCTTCGGGTGTCTCGCGTGGGCCGGTCATCCGGCACGTAGCGGAGGGCCGCCCAGACGGCGAGCACGGCGATGGGGATGTTGAGGAAGAACACCCAGCGCCAGGACGCGGCATCCACCAACCAGCCACCGAGCAGCGGACCCAGGGCCGTGGTGACACCCGAGAGCCCCGCCCACGCGGCCACCGCGCGCTGTCGGTCCGCCTCGGGAAAGGAGGTGCGCAGAAGCGCGAGGCTCGCGGGCACCAACAGCGCCGCGCCCAGGCCCTGCGCCGCGCGGAAGAGGGCGAGCATCCAGGCGTTGGGGGCCAGGCCGCACAGGACGGATGTGAGCGTGAAGGCCATGAGGCCGAGCACGAAGACGCGCCGCTGTCCCCACGCGTCACCGAGCGCGCCGCCCGTGAGCACGAGCGAGCCGAGCGTGAGCAGGTAGGCATCCACGGCCCACTGGAGGCCCGCGAGGCCCGTGTTCAGCTCGCGTCCGAGCGCGGGCAGCGCGACATTGACCGCCGTGGAGTCGAGGAAGGCCATGCCACTGCCGAGCACGCTGGCCAGCAGCACCCCGCGCCCGCGCGGACTGGCGTAGGCCACGGACGTGGTGTCGGAAGGCATACGCTTCAGCGTGGGACGTGCATCGTCATCGTGCCACGGCGGGCTTCGAGGAGCCGTGAGCCTGGCTGCCCGGATGCCCAGCACATGGTGGAGCGAAGGCCCCGTGCACACCCTGTCCGCGGACAACGTGTTTCGAATGGAGACGAGCGATGGCGACCGAGTGCAAGCACATCGAGCAGGCGGGCAACCCCGAGCCGCGGACCAACGGCTGCGAGGAGTGCCTGAAGATGAATGCCCAGTGGGTCCACCTCCGCCGCTGCCTGGAGTGCGGGCACGTGGGGTGCTGCGACTCGTCGCCGAACAAGCACGCGACGAAGCACTTCCATCAGACGAAGCACCCGGTGGTGCAGTCGTTCGAGCCGGGTGAGACGTGGGTGTGGTGCTTCGAGGACCGGCTCTTCCTGGACGACAGGCCCGAGCAGGAAGAGGGCTCTCGCGTCTAGGGCGTGTCGCGGTCCTCGCGGAAGAGGCTGGCGAAGCAGCCCACCAGCAGCATCGCCAGCAGCAGCGCCGCCAGGACGCCCGAGAGGTGGAGCCAGAGGCCGGTGATGAGCTGATGCGGAGAGGGGCTCATGGTGTCGGCCCGCCTTCGGGGGCTGTCGCCACGGGGAAGGTCAGCTCGATGTCCGCGTCGCCGCCGTCGCCGCCGAGGTCTCCATCGGCGCCGAGGCTGCGCAGCCGCACCTGTCCGTCGCGCACCGTGTACTCGTAGGCGTTGTGCCACGGGTCCATCGGCAGGGCCTGGAGCGACTGGTGCTCGACGAGCAGCCTGAGCCCTTCGGTCTCCGTGGGCAGTCGACGGTGCTGCTCCTGGTGGATGAGGAGTGCCCCCTGGATGGCGCTCAGGTCGATGGCCGCACGGTCGCGCCGTGAGGCCTCGGCGCAGACCTCCGATGCGACCACGAGCATCGCGAACAACACCAGCACGCCGAGCCCCGCGACCCATAGCAGCGCGAGGCCCGCCTGGCGGAGTGCTCGTGACAACGGGCGACGAGGGATGGATTCGGTCATCGCCGCCCGCGTTTCAAGCCACGTGCCGAGGTGGCCCTCCCCTCGCTCCGACCGACTCGCGTCCTTCGGTGTCTGTCATCCCGTCAAGGCCACGGGTCCGCACCGGCCGGAATGACAGCCGTGGCTCCGAGGCGCACAGGGCCCCGGAGCCACACTGTGCTCACGCGGCCACCGGCTCGATGCGTGGACGCGTGCGCGCCGCGACCGTCCTTCGCCGTCCCTTGCGCAGCACGTCCAGTGAGACTTCGTCATCGGTCGCCAGGGCCATCAGTCGCTGGAGGTCGTCCACGCTGCTCACCGGTCGTCGGTTGATGGCGAGCAGCAGGTCCTCCGGCTGGAGCCCCGCGTCATCCGCCGGTGTTCCACCCTGCACCTTGATGACACGCACGGCCCGGGGCTGCCCCAGGTCTCTCACGTGCTCCGCGCCTAGGTTCACCGCCGCCGCCGCGATGCCCAGGAAGCGCCGCTCCACCTTGCCACGCTGGATGAGCAGACTGGCCACCCACGCCGCCGTGGTGGCGCTCACCGCGAAGCCGATGCCCTGTGCGTACGGCAGCACCAGCGTGTTGAGCCCGACCACCTCGCCCCGCGTGTTGATGAGCGGCCCGCCGGAGTTGCCCGGGTTGATGGCCGCGTCCGTCTGGAGCATGCCCTCCAGGATGACGCCGTCCGGCAGGGTGACGCTCCGGTTCACCGCGCTCACCACGCCGAGCGCCACCGACTGCTCCAACCGGAACGGATTTCCGATGGCCATCACCAGCTGGCCCACGCGCACCGTCTCCGGCGCGGCGAGCGGCAGTGTCGGGAAGTCCGTCCCCTCCGCTCGCACCACCGCCAGGTCCGTGGGCGCGTCGCCTCCCACCAGCGAGCCGCGCAGCTCCTCTCCGTTCGACAACTGCACCGTCAGCTTCCGCGAGCCGCGCATGACGACGTGGCGGTTGGTGAGCACGTAGCCATCCGGCGTGAGGAAGAGCCCCGTGCCATGGCCCCGCGCGTGCTCCACGCCCACCACCGCGGGCGAGGCGCGCGCGACGAGCGTCTCCAGGTCGTCCGAGAACTGTTGCAGGAGTTTCATCGTGTGCTCCTCGTCCTCACGAGCGCCGGCCCAGGGTGATGGGCACTTCCTTCACCTCGCCGGCTCGCAGCACGCGCGCCTGGATGGTGGTGTCCGTCTTCGCGTCGCCCAGATAGCCGAGCAGGTCCTCCACGCGGTGCAGTGACTGTCCATCCAGGCTCACCAGCACGTCGCCAATCAGCAGCCCGGCCTTCTGCGCGGGGCCCTCAGGGTCCACGGAGAGGAAGATGAGCCCTGCCTCCGTTCCGGCCGCCGCCCACTGGTGCTGCGGCAGCTTCACGGGATACGCGCCCACGCCCAGGTAGCTCCGGCGGATGCCGCCGTGCTCTCGCAGCGACGACGTCACCCGCGTCAGTGTCTCGTGCGGGATGACCACCGCGGACGTGCGAGAGAAGGCCGCGGAGAGCACTCCGATGAACTGTCCCGTCGCATCCACCAGCGCGCCCCCGGAGAAGCCGGGAGGCAGGTCCGCGTCCGTCTCGAGGTAGCGGTCCACGCGTCCGCCCGCGTGCGTGCGCCAGCCCTCGCCGTGCGCGCTCACCATGCCGAGCGTGGCCCTCGCCGTGCGCCCCGGCCGCGCCACGGTGACGACGAGGTGCCCCACCTTCACGCCGTCCAGCGGCGTGGGGGTGAGCGGATTGAGTCCGGTGGCGTCGACCTTCAGCAGCGCGACGTCGGTGCTGGCGTCCCGGCCGATGAGCTCGGCGGGGAGGGTGCGCCCGTCGCCCAGGCCGACCTGGAGGTGGCTGCCGTGCTCGGCGACCTGGCTGGTGGTGAGGATGAGCCCGTCGGCGCTCCAGACGATGCCGGTGGCGCAGCGACGACGGCGGGCGTCCACGCGGACGACGCTCCGCGCGGTGCGCTCCACCACGGAGGCGAGGGATTGGGAGAGGGAGGAGAGGTCGGTGGACATGGCGTGTTCCTTTCGAGGCGGAAGGTAAAAGCCTCGAAGGCGCGCCACATCGGCGGACCGGGCAGGGAGGGGACCTGCCTGTTCGGGGAGGTCACCCCTCCTTTCGGAGGAGTGAGACCCGGCGCCCTCACCTCAGGGAGAGGGCGCCGACACCGTCAGCCATCCGGAGTTCGTCTTCGCGGAGATCGGCGCGGGGACGCCGATGTGGATGGGCTCGAACTCCTCTTCGCCGGGGGTGAGCATGGGGGGCAGGTTCACCACGCCGCTGGTGGGGCTGACCACGTGGAGCGGGTACGTCAACCCACGAAAGGTGACCACGCTGTTCCTCACGAAGTTCTTTCCGTAGAGGAGGACGGTGATGGGCTCGGACGAGCCCGCGGGGACGCTTTGGGGCTCCACGGTGGTCAGCTCGGGGGCGGGGATGTTGAACCCGAGCCGCGGGGACCTGGCGCCATGCGGGTACTGGGGCGAGGCGGTCAGCGCTTCGAGATAGAGGCCCTCGCGCTCCTCGAGGAAGGAGGGAGGGAGGGTCGCCCGCAGCTCGGTGCTGCTCGTCACCTGGGTGGCGAGTGTCCGACGCGTCATCACCAGGAGGCTGCCCGTGCTGAAGTCCTCGCCACGCACGCGAACGGTGAGGGTGCCGTCCTCATGGTCCGTCACCGCGATTTCTTCCAGGGTGATGGGCGGGAGGGTCTCCTCCTTCGGAGCCGCCCCCGCGTCCGGAGGAGCGCTCTGGAGGCCCGTGCCGCAAGCACAGAGCAGCCCGGTGAGTGTCGCCATCGTTCCCAGCCGCATCCGTGCTCCCTTCACAGCCCGCGTCACGGCATCACCCCGGAGCCGTGCTTCTTGCGCAACGGCGCTCAGGGCGTCTCGGCCGACGGTGCCCGGGCGAGCTGCTCGAGCTGGAAGTCCGCCACGTCGTACGTGGGATGGTGGAAGGCGTGCGTGGCCAGGGCGGCCTCGAAGTGCTGTCGGGCCAGCGTGGGGTCGACGACGCCTGCCTTGCCTGGGAGCCGACCCGCGAGCGCGGCCTCGCCCAGGTAGTAGTGGAGCTGGATGCGACGCAGGCGTACGCCGTGGTCTGTCGCCTCCTCCGCGTCCGGGTTGGCGCCGAAGGTCGGGGCCTCGCCCGTGAGGTGGCGCGCCAGGGGGAGCGGCCAGTCCTCGCCGGGGTGCGTGGCGGTGAAGGACTTCAGCGCGGAGGCGTCCCGGGTGCCCGGCGCCGTGAGGTGGCGGAGCAGATGGGCCATGGCGTCCTCCGGGTTCCTCTCCACCAACGTGTCGAGCGCCGTGGTCGCGCGTGATGGGCCATCGGGCAATTCAGTGACTGCCGCGACGTAGATGCGGGTGGCGCCGATGGACGTGCCCTCGCGGGCGAGCGGCTCCAGGGTGTCCGCCGCGTCCTTCGCGCGGCCCAGGGCGAGCAGGGCGCGGCCGAGCAGCAGGCGGGACTCGAGGTCTCTCGGCATGCGCTCGACGATGGGCGCGAGCAGGTCCACCACCGGCTGGGGCTTGCCTTGCAGCAACAGTCCCCGGGCGAGCCCGACGCTGTAGAAGGCTTCCTTGATGTCGGAGCTCGGCGTGGCCGCGTGGTCCTCGCGCCAGGCGAGGACGCTGTCGAGCGCGGCCCGGTAGCCCTTCTCCGTCAGCGCGCCGTCACGCAGGAGCCGACCCAGCATGCCCCAGCGCCGCTGGATGATGTCCATGTTCCAGTCGACCCAGTCCTTGGGCTGCTGCACCACGAGCACGCCCAGCACGGCGCGCGTGTTCGCCGGCTGGTCGAGCATCATCATCGGCAGCAGGGTCTCCTGGAGCACCGCCTGCGAGAGGCGCAGGGCGTCCAGTGACAGGGCCTCGGGTCGCTTCGCGTCGCCGGCGGCGTACTCCATGGGCCAGAACGACGAGGGCAGGGACAGCAGTGTCTCGAAGGCGCTCAGCTTCACCGTGAGCTTGCCCGCGTCCACCGTGGCGTCACCCCAGAGCAGCAGGTTCACCTTCGCCTCGCGGGCGAGCCCGGGCGCCTGTTCGAGCGAGGCCGGCACCGCCACGGTGGGGCGCACCACGTCGATGGGCGTGTTCCGGCTCAGCTCGGTCAGCGCGGTGAGGAGTCGTGCTTCCTGGGCTCGGGCCTCCTCGGCTGCCTCGGGGGTGGTGGGGCGCAGGGAGAGGAAGCCGACGACGTAGCGAGGCTCGCCCGGCTTGGACTCGGGGAGGGGCTTGGGCGACGTGGCGCAGGCGGTGACGAGGACCGCCAGCGTGAGGACTCGGAGCGGGGAGGGGAGGTTCATGTCGGGACGCAGGCGGCGGGATGGATGGCGAAGACCGGGGAAGGGCAGCGCCGACGCCTGCTCGGGGACTCATGCGCCGTGCTCGGAGCGCACGGTGTGAGGGACGGTAGCATGATGAGGACCACGGACCGTTCGCGAGGTGCGGGTCGTCCCCGTGGGCCGAGGAACAGCGCGTGGTCGACGGTGATGTGTCAGGCGCGCACGAGCAGCGCGCCTCCCGGACCGAAGCCGAGGGTGAGGCACAGGATGCGACGATGACTCGCGAGACGGGCGTCGCCGCGCGCGGCCTCCGCCGCGAGCTCCGCGTCGTTGAGCACGAGCACCTCTCCGCTTCCTGGCAGTCGCGCCTCCGCCAGGATGTCGGCCACGAGCGTCGCGTGTCCCTCCCAGCCGTAGGTGCAGCCGCCCGGAACGAGTCCCTCATCGAGAGGACACGGGAGCGCGAGGCACAGTGCGTCCAGCGAGGCGTCTGGGGCCAGGGCGCGCAGCGCTCCCGCGAGGAAGCGCACCGCCGCGATGATGTGGTGCCCGTCCTCGGGGCGAGGCATGCCGATGAAGAGCCGAGGCAGCATCGTGGTGTCCCGCTCGAAGACCTGGAGGGTCTGGGGGCTCGCGCACTTGAGGCTCGTCTGGCCCACGTCGAGGCACAGCGCTTCGTGTGCGGAGCCTGAGGACGTCAGCAACCCGAGGCCCGCATGCACGGGTGCGAAGCGCGGGGACGCGGCGAGGACCACGGGACGGCCGAGCTTCGTCGTCGCGGTCGTGAGGGCCTGCTCGAAACCCTGGAGGCACGCGAGTCCGCCACTGAGCCACACCGCGTCCACCTTGTGCTGATGGACCAGGGACTCCAGCGCGCTCGCGAGCGCGGGCATCAGGCGTGTCGCCAGCGCGTGCTCGGGGACTTTGGCGCTCCGGTCCGCCTCGACCCGCGGGGTGCTGAGCAGCTCCCACAGTTCGTGGCCGAGCACCGGGAGGTTCCACACCTCCAGCGGAGTCACTCCGGGGGCGTGATATCGGCGTGGGCGCCAGCCTTGCTTCGGTGCGCTCATGCGACGAGGGCGGCGATGCGCTCGGCGGCTTCCTTCGCGCCGTCGCGCGCCTGGTAGGCCTTGGAGATGGCGGACACCTTCGCGCGCAGGGGCGTCCCCGCATCGAGGAGCTGACGGAGCGCGGCGCGGCACTCCTCCACGCTCAAGGTGTCGGGCGACAGCGCGAGGCCCGCGCCAGACTTCTGGAGGAAGTGGGCCTGGATGGGCTGGTCATTGCAGACAGGCAGCAGCAACAGGGGCACGCCCGCGGTGAGCGCTTCCATCACGGAGTTCGCGCCGCCGTGCGAGACGAAGGCGGAGGCGCGTGGGAGGAGCTGACGTTGAGGTGTGTAGGGCACCGCCACCACGTCACCGGGCAGCGAGCGTGCGAAGTCCGTGTCGGCCAGCTCTCCGGCGCTGAGGACCAGGGTGACGCCGAGGGGCGCGGCGGCCTCGGCGATGGTGCGGAACAACGTGGGCTGCCACGAAATCTGGCTGCCGAAGGACACGTACACCACGGGCCTCGTGCCCAATCGCTCCCAGGGGAAGTCCACCTCGTCGCCTCGGGGCTCGGGTGGAGTCGACGGACCGACCAGCTGTGTGGCTGGGGGCAGGCCCGCGTCGGGTCCCAGGAAGTCCTCGGTGGCGAAGATGATGTTGAGGCGCGGCGAGAGGCACTCGCAGTTGCGGAAGCGCGCGTCGAAGCCGTGCTGGGCGAAGAGCGCGGCGCGCTCGGACGCGAGGGCTCGCACGTTGCGGCGCAGCCCGTAGTCCTCCATGGGTTCGAGCAGGGAGAGCGCGGAGGAGACTCCGGCCCAGGGAATGCCTTCGCGATGCGCGGCGAGCACCGCCGCGTACTGCATTCCATCGAGGGCCATGACGTCCGGACGGAAGGCGCGGACGACCTCGCTCACGGGCTCGAGCAGCGTGGGCACCGCGTCCAGCAGCAGTCCGCGAATCCACTTCCCGAGCGTGGCTTCGTCGCGCACCAGTCGCGCCAGGGCCTCGCCTCCGGTCTCGATGCCAGGGGCTTCGTGCGCGGCGGCGGGAAGGTGGAGCACCTCCACGCCGAGCGTGGAGAGCTGGGGTGACGGCTCGGGGATGCAGAGCCATCCCACGGTGTGTCCCAGGCGGCGCAGCCACTGCGCGACGCCCATCATCGGGTTGATGTGGCCCTTCTCGGGGGAGGTGGCGATCAGGATTCGGGACATGGGCGGAGTCGCACGGCGTGCGCGTGGAGCATGGCGAGGGAGCACAGGCGCATCAACAGGCGGTCCACGACGCTCGCCTCCGGCGCCTCGGGTTCCAAGCGGATGTAGCGCTCCAGGAGCGAGAGCGGAGCCCCCGGGAGGATGACTCCGAGGGGCTCCATGTGCGCGGGGGACAGCCACTCACGATAGAGCTCGAGCCAGCGCGCTCGCACGGGGCTGGAGAGCGCGGTGTGTCCGTAGCGGGGCGTCTTGCGAGCGAGGCGGACTTCATCGGGGACGAGCCCACGGACCGCGTGACGGAAGAGCCACTTGCCCACACCCTCTCGCCGGAGTGAGGACTCGGGGAGCGCGAGCGCCACGTCCGCGCAGCGTGTGTCGAGATAGGGCGTGTGCACGGTGATGCCGTGGGCCCGGGCACCGCGCAGCTCGGGGGGCAACACCAGCTCACGGAGGACCCAGGCCGCGTAACGGACCTCTTCGGAGGCGGAGGTTTCCGTGACGGACCAGGGTGCCGTCCCCAAGTTGTCCACAGTGCCGCGATGCCTCGTTCCCGTGTGTCGACCGTCTTCCTGGGCACGAGCCGGAGGCGGGGAGAACACGCGGGGACTGTCCTTCTGTGATTCGTCGTCGGTTCGGGGGCGGCGATGTTCCTCCACTCCGCCAGGCGGGGCCGCGCCAAGACTGCTCATCTGTGACTTATCCACAGAGGTGCGAACGAGCCGTCGGTCCTCCGCTACGCTGGCCGCACCAGGCGCGGGCGCGCGCGAGTTGCCCGTCCGCAAGTTGTCCACAGAGGGGCGAAGCACCGTTTGAACGAGTCGTCGGTCCTCCTCGATGCGCGCCATGGCCGCCGCGAGCGCGCCGGGGTTGCCCATCAGCACCTCGTCCGCGCCGGCGCCGCTCAGCATCACCGAGGCGCCGTGTCGTCGCGCCTCCGCGTAGAACGCGAAGCTCGCGATGGCTCGGGCGTTGAGGAGGGGGCTCTCAGTGGCGAGGACGGCTTGCTCGAACAACTCGGGCAGCACGGCGTCCGGGATGGGCACGTCCACATGCTCCACGCCCGCGAGCCGAGCCACCGTGCGCGCGTTGCGGCGCTCCGTCTCATCGGCGAAGTGGACGTCCATGCTCCAGGCGCGAACCTGGCCCGGCGCGAGGCGTGCCGCGAGCATGCACAGCACCGCGCTGTCCACGCCGCCGCTCAGGCTGACGTCCCGTGCCCCTTCATCCAGCCTCGCGGAGACGGCATCGGAGCATGCCGAAAGGAGCGTCCCGGCGAGCTCGTCGTCACCGTGAGCAACGGGAGGGGCCGGTCCGTCCTCTTGTTGGTGGGCCGTGCGATGCGCGCGGGCCTGTCCGTCATCCTGCCGGTGGGCCTCGCGATGCGTGGCGATGCGCGCGTGTCCCTCCTCAGGTCGGTGGG
>NZ_JAIQDH010000035.1:0-89643 GCF_020037095.1 Myxococcus sp. XM-1-1-1 | reverse complement strand
GTGGAGCTGTACCACGCGGGCGTCGGCATCGAGGGCGACATGCAGGGCTCCGCCTGGGCGGCCCTCCAGGCGGTGGCGGAGTACGCGGACCACCACCGGCACACGCGGGCCGTGCAGGGCAGGCGCATGGACGCGATGCGGCTGGAGTCCATCTGGATGGGCAAGGCCGCCAGCATGAAGCGGCAGGCCCTCACCGCCATCCTGGGCGAGTCCCAGCTCCGGCTCGTGGCGTAAGGCCCGAGGCGGACAGCAAGAAGAGGTGCCCCATGGACTGGCTCCGGAAGGCGCTGACCTCGCGCCTGGTCCGGGAGGTGGCTGCGGCCATCCTCACGGTGGTGTCCGACTTCCTGGGACGGCGCAGGGAAGCGCGGTGACGTGGGAAGGGTGGGGCCGTACTTCATCGGCGGCCCCGCCCTTCTTCTTACCGTTCAAGCACCGGGTGGGCCGGGTCCTCACCCTGGTAGCCGGTGGAGGTGGACGGAGGTTGCCCCTCGGGTAGCCGAAGTCCCTGGGCACCTTTCCCGGTCCGTCCCCAAGAAGCAGAAGTGCCGAGAGCGCCCCGACCCCTCGTGCGCGAGAAGCGAGAGGGCTTACACAGGGGGTGCGGTCATCAGTACCTGATGGGGGCAGGCGGCCAGCGCCACAGATTGGCCCCAAAAATTTTCGCGCCCACCCCTGTCCCCCGGGCAGCTCGAAGAAGACCGGGGGCCCCTCCAAGTGGACCTGAGGCAAGGGAACCCCTGTCCCCCTCATGCCGGGGGACCTCTCCAGATTTCTTAGCCCTAGCAATAGGCGAGAACGGCGAGGGAGGCCGGGAAGGCCGTCAGAACGAACCCGAGGAAGCCCCCGCCCAACTGTGCCAAGATTCCGGTCCATGACGGTCATCGGCGAGCCGCGTGTGGTTGGTCCCTGGGATCTCGGGAGCAGGTACGTGCTCGGATGGCTCGATGAGAAAGAACTCATCGGCGCGGTTCACGTGTCCGGGCTCGGTGCAGCTCTCGCTGAGTCCAACGCCGCCAAGTCCGGTCGGCGTGCGTCGGTGCCGGATATCCAGATGGCTGGCCTGGATGCGGAGAGCAAGCGCTGGCTTCAGGAATGGAGCTGGGGCGCTGCGCAGGGAGAGCAGCGGGAGCTGCTCATCCATGACAGTTCAACGAAGCAGTGGTTCTACGTGCGAGGAGCGTTCATCAAGCGCTTCGGGTCGGGCAACGGCTACACCATCGCTGTGAATCACGTGGATGCTGGAGAAGAGCCGGACTGGCCAGATTGAGGAAGCTCGTCACTGCACCATCCGCAGCTTCACCCGCAGCTCCTTCGCCTCCGTCAGCGCCTCGGACTCCGCGGCGGCCACCTGGGCGCGCATCTTGCCGAGCAGCTCGGTCTGCCGCAGCAGGCTGGACTCTAGCGTGCGCCGGTACTTCTCCAGCTTCTTCAAGTCCGTGTCCTCCAGCAGCAGCACCTCGGCGGCCAGCCGCTCGCGCACGGGTCCAAGTCCGGCCTCCTCGCGGGCCTGCTTCTCGGTGAGCGCACCGCGGACCATCTTGGCCGCGTTGCCCAGCGCCACGTAGGCGTCCTTCTTCATGCGGACGCACTTCTCCAGCTCCTGGGCAGCGGTGAGCGCATCCGCGAGGATCTTCACCACCTCACCCGGCAGCGCCGGGACTTCCCTCAACCGGGCCACCACGCGCTCCACGAGGTCGAGGAAGTTCCCCGTGGGCTTGGCCGTGTCTGGCGGCACGGGGACGGCGTCCACCGTTTCGGCCAGGGCATGCACGAGCTGCAACGCCTCGCGGGTGGCGGTCAGGGTCATCCCGGGGTCCGTCTTCTCCAGCTCTGCTTCCAGCCTCGCTCGGAGCCGGTTGTTCTCCACCTTCGTGAGCCGCTCCAGTTTCCAGCTCAAGTCCCCGATCTGCGCGACGATGACCGCCTCGGGCATCGAGGTCGGCACGAGCGCGGCGAAGTAACCGTCCAGGTGGCGTTCGTACTGGGCCGCGTCCTCACCGGGGAGCAGCAGGTGCGCGCTGGTGAAGCCGTAGCGCACGGAGTTGAGCGAGCTGCGCTCCTTGCCGGCGGCGCTGGTGGGGCCCTGGGACTTCGCACCGTTGATGGCGGCCTGTGCGGCCTGCACGGCGCTCCTGATGGTTGTGTTCATGTCTACATTGTCCGCGGGGTGGTGGAGGAGTGGGAAGAACGTTTTTGCGCAAGCCCGTGGATGAAAGTGCGCTCCCCGCCGAGACAGCGGACGGCTCACCACCTGACGCTCACCATCGAGATTCCTTGGTGCCATTCAGCTCGGGTGCCAAGGTCCCCCCATGTCGTCGCTACCCTTTCCGATTGGTCCGGACCCAGAACCCCTCGACTACCTGCGAGACAATCGCGAGCGTACCGACGAGCAGATCGGCGCGGTCGCGTCGGCCATGTACCTCGCCAAATGGTTCTCTGAGGCGCGGCCTCAACTCAGGAAGCTGGTCGACTGGTTCCGTGCGGATCAGGGCCTCCTGAGCAAGCTGCCACAGGTTCAGGGCGGGATTCTGGGAGAGTTCCCTCTAAAGCAGCTATCAGCGCACCAAGAGATCCCCCCTCAGCTCGCGCAGATGCTCCGCCCCCTGCTGGACTTGGAGGCCACCGTTCGGGAACTGCATCAGGTGATGGAGCGCCTCGCGGATGTCCTCGACGCGCTGGAGCAACAACCTCAGCTTGCAAGCCTCCTATCGACTCACGGCAAGAG
The DNA here is from genome assembly GCF_020037095.1 of Myxococcus sp. XM-1-1-1. Classification (NCBI taxonomy): domain Bacteria; kingdom Pseudomonadati; phylum Myxococcota; class Myxococcia; order Myxococcales; family Myxococcaceae; genus Myxococcus; species Myxococcus sp. XM-1-1-1. The sequence goes on along the minus strand of NZ_JAIQDH010000035.1, from coordinate 86,915 downwards.
ACAGTTGATGGTGGCCTTTGCCGATGTCACCACCAGCTTGCTGGGCATCAAGCAGTTCGGAGGGAGCGAATTGGCAGCGGTATCGGTGCTGATGGGCGAAGAAGCTCACTCCCCACTCAGGGACTCGGATGCCCTGACTGACTGCGTGGAGCGATGGAAGAACGCACGCCGGGAGGCCAAGGGAGTACGCGAACTTCTCCAGCAACTTCTCGCCCCGGCACTTCAACCTGCGGGCGTGATCTCCACTTCCACAACCTCACCCGTGGAAGCAGGGAGTCCGAGCATGACCACTCCCCCAGCATCTCCCCACCCGGATGAGAACACCGGGGAGACCGAATAGCAGCATCGCCGGTTCATCTCCCTGGGAGAGCAAAGAGCCACATTAACGGGCCATCTCCCGGGGAGATGATCGGGGTAAGTTGCCTTCTGACCCCAACTTCACGGCGGCTCATCTGAATCGCAGTCTTCCTCATGACCGGACGCAAGTGAGTTCAGCGTCCGAATGAGGAGACACACCGTTGAGCCATCTACTTCAACCACACGTCCCAACCTGGCAGCATGGTTCCCCCCACGATGATGGGACAGGAACATCAACACTGCGGAACCAACCGGGAGAACCCTCCAGGGGGGCTTCCAGGGGCGACAGTACGATCTGGGGGCGGGCCGTCACTCCCCCAAGAAGCACTCTCGGACACCCCCGTCCTGCCACCTGCCCCGTTGTCTTCGAGGGAGAAGAGGCGCTGAGCTGTCCGGACACGTTGCAGGCCCGTCCCGTGGCGGGAACTGTTCGCTCCCGACGGCCATCCTCTCGGAATCCTTGGGAGATTTGCCATGGATGATGCCTTCATCCGGGCTCATGAGGGCGTACTCGTGTCCAGCACGCTGGAACCGCCCAAGAGAGGGGCACGCCAGGTCGGCGACGCGCTCATCCTCGGCTTCGACGTGGAGTGGGATTCGCACCACCCGGGCCGCAAGCTTCTTTCGGTGCAGCTCGCTGGGATGCGCGACGGGCAGGCGGTGTCCCACGTCTTCGACCCGCCGGGGGCGCATCTCACGGTAGGAGACCTCGTGATGATGGTGCGCGAGTTCATCGCCCGCCATGGGCTCGTGGTACCCGTGCGCAAGAACCAGCCGCGTAAGGTGTACCTCGTGGCGCACTTCGCGGCGGCGGAGATCTCCAAGTTCAAGGACCCGGTGGGCGAGCTACTCATCCATGCCATCGGGAAGGCCCACCACGCCACGATGCCCCGGGTGGCACTCGATGACGGCGAATGGGAGCTGCGGGTGGTGGATCTCTTCGCCTTCTTCGCCGTGGGACTGGAGAAGGTGGCCCTGCTGGTGGGCCGCGAGAAGCTGGTGGTGGACCGCACGGGCCTGCGCCGGCTCAAGGAGGAGGACCCGGAGACCTTCCGCCGCTACGCCGCCACGGATGCGGAGATTGTGCTCGAAGCCTTCCTGGCCTTCCGCGCCCAGATGCGCCACCGCTGGGGAGTGGACCCGCTGATGTATCCCTCGCTGGCCTCGCTGACGGCGGCGGCATTCCGTTACGGGTTCCTCCGCAGCACGCCGGCGCCGGTCGAGTACGAGGAGGAGACCTACTCCCGGAAGACGAAGCGGGGGTTCCAGGAGGCGCGGCGCCAGGTGCCCCGCTTCGCTGGAGATCGCGCTGTCCGCATCGCCGCCCTGCGCGCCATCCATGGCGGTCGGGTGGAGGTCTTCATCCGCGGGCTCTACATCGCGCCCCTGGTGGAGCGCGACGTGGTGTCGCTGTACCCGAGCGCCGCGCGCCTCCAGCCGCTCCCGCACGAGAAGACGCGGTGGCGGCGCGTGAAGTCCCTGGACGAGGTTCGCGAGTTGGAGGGCTTCGGCCGCTTCAAGTTCAAGTTTCCCAGGGACACGCGATACCCGGTGCTGCCGGTGAAGGGCAAGAGCCTGCTCTTCCCGCTGTCCGGGGTGAGCGACGCCACCTTCGCAGAGGTGCGCCTGGCCATGCAGATGGGAGCCGAGCTGAAGGTGGTGGAGGCGTACGGCTTCTCTCCCGGCCCACGGGAGCGAGACCACGATGTGGGCCGCTACGTGGAGGCCCTCTTCGTGGAGAAGTCCGCGGCCGAGCGCGGCAGCCTCCAGTACCGGCTGGCCAAGAACATGCTCAACTCCTTCATCGGCAAGCTGGGCGAGCACGAGCGAGGTGGCGGGCTGTTGGCCATCGAGACGGCCCACCGGCGTGCAGGGTTTCCGGCGGGGGCAGCCTCAGCGATGCGGCGCTCGCGCACGCTGCGAGAGCTGATGCGCCAGCCCCCCATGCCGGGCTCGCTGTACGCACCCGAGTGGTACGCCCTCGTCATCGGCCGGGCGCGTGCGTTGATGGCGGAGCTGCTCCAGAAGGGGGCGGTGCTCATTTCCACGGACGCGCTGGTGGCCGGGGCGGATGTGGACTTCAGCGGCCCCGCCCTGGACGCGCTCAAGTCAATGGGCAGCGACTTCCTCATCGAGCACGAGGCCGACGCCATCGTGACCTCGCGCGCCCGCGTTTACGGGCTGCTCCAGAAGGCAGATTCCATCCGCCCTGGCGAGACGGTCCTCGCCCGGAACGGCACCTGGGCTGTGGTGCGGGTGGCCCGTCACGCATCCATCGAGGACAAGTCGCAGTTCGCGGAGACGCTGCTCATCTGCATCCAGAAGGGCACCGAGGAGGCCGCCCCGGTACGCCAGCGAGTCCGCCTGATAAGCGTCGAGGAAGCCGTGCGTGAGGGCAAGCACATCAACGAGGAGGTGGTGGAGGAGGGCCGCACCCTCTTCCGATGGGACAACAAGAGGCGCCAGGTGAACCGGGACGTCAATATCTTCGCGTCCTGGACCGACACACAGCCCTACGCCTCGAAGCAGCGCAAGCTGGGAGCAGACCACCAGCGCAAGGTGCGAGCCGGGCAGGCCCGCCGGAAGTATCGGCCGGTTGGCCCGCTCAAACGTCAGCAGGCCGAGAAGCTGCTGGCCGCAGGCGCCGGCGTGCGAAGTGTCGCCAAGAGCACCGGCATCCCAAAGAGCACCGTGGCGGACATCAAGCGCCAGCTCCTGGCGAAGAGTAACGGGTCGACCAAGGCTTCGCTGAGTACGGACGGACACGGAGCGCATCACCCTGGGAGGCGCACGCCATGAAGCTCCCGAGTGATGACAAGAAGGGCACGGCGCCCCTGGATGAGGAGGGACTCTGGGACGCGAATGACGTGGCCCGGTTCCTCAAGGCAAGCCGGAGCTGGGTCTACCAGCGGGCTCAGGCAGGGCAGCTCCCGTGCGTGAAGATCGGCGGGCTGCTGCGCTTCGAACCAGCGGCCATTCGAGCGTTCATCAAGGGGCAGGGGCGCTGCTAACTGGGAAGTGGCGCCCTTCCCCGCCAGCAATAAGGACGAGACCTCTGAGGTTTCAAGATGTAGGAACTATCTGATGGGTTCTATCTACCGCAAGAACGACAAGTGGTACGTCCGCTTCAAGGACGGCCACGGCCGGTGGCGCGACACCGCCACCCAGGCCACCACGAAGACCGAGGCGAAGTCCCTCCTGCACGACCTGGAGGTTCAAACCGACCGCCAGCGGCGCGGCCTGGAGCCCCTGCCCGAGCACCGCATGCAGGTCACCTTCGGGGAGGCCCTGGACGCCTGGAAGACCGAGGTGGGCAGTCGGCTCCGCTCCACCACCATCATCGGCTTCGGCGAGAAGCACCTGCGCGATGAGCTGGGGCCGCTGCCTCTCAAGGACGTCACGCCGTCGCGCCTGGAGGTGCTGCTCAACGCGAAGACCGGAGAGCTGTCTCCCGAGTCCCTCAACCACCTGCGCGCCCTTCTCCACCGCATCTTCGAGCTCGCGCTGCGGCGCGGGCTCTTCACCGGCCTCAATCCCGCCAAGTCCGTCCCGCGCTTCAAGAAGCCGAAGAAGCTGCCGCGGTACCTCAAGGCCGAGGAGGTCCCGCTGATGCTGGCGGCCCTGGAGCGGCGCTGGCGTCCGCTGTTCGCCACGGCGGTCTACACCGGGATGCGCAAGGGCGAGCTGCTCGCGCTCCGCAAGTCGGACGTGGACCTCACTGCGGGCACCGTCGTGGTGGCCCGGTCTCACGCGAGCGACACGACGAAGGGCGGCCACGCAGACCTGCTGCCCATCGCCGAGGGACTGGTGCCCTTCCTGCGCGAGGCCATGGCCACCTCCTCCTCGGAGCTGCTGTTCCCTGCGGAGGACGGCTCGCAGCGTGCGCCGGACTCCGCGCTGCACAAGGTGCTGCGCCGGGCCCTGGGGCGCGCGGGACTGGTGGAGGGCTACAACCACGTCTGCCGGCGCAAGGGCTGCGGCTACGCGGTGAAGAAGAGCCACGCCGTGTCCGAGCCCTGCACTCGCTGCGGCATGAAGCTCTGGCCCAAGCCGCTCCCTCGCCCCCTGCGCTTCCATGACCTGCGGCACACGACCGCCACCCTGCTGCTCAAGGCGGGCGTCCCGCTGGCCACCGTGCAGCGCATCCTCCGCCACTCGGACCCAGCCATCACCTCGGAGATCTACGGCCACCTCGACGTGGAGGACATGCGCAAGGGACTCAACCTGCTCGCGTTCGGGCCCGCGGTTCCGAGCCCCGCAGAGGCGCTGCTTGTTGCTGGCGCCGCCCCCGCTCCGCTTGCTGCTAGTTTGCTGCTGGAGTCCGGAAGCCCAAAAGGTGAAGGCCCTGGAGGCTCACGGGAAACCCGCGAATCTCCAGGGCCTTCGATGGTCGGGGCGACAGGATTTGAACCTGCGACCACTTGCACCCCAAGCAAGTGCGCTACCAGGCTGCGCTACGCCCCGAGAACTTCTTTGCGGCCGCCGTCGTGAAACGGTGCGCCCTTATGCCCCTACACAACGCCCAGGTCAAGCAAGAGCAGCAGGGCGCCGTGGAAAAACCTACCCTTCCGAGTCCTCCATTCCCTCCTCGTCGAAGTCCTCGCCACGGGCCTCCGCCGCGTCCGCCGCCGCCTCCTCCCGCGCGTCGATCTCCGCGTGATCCTCGGGCGGGGCCTCGCCGTTCAGCGCGCTCTTCAACACCTGGCTCGGCCGGAAGGTCAGCACCCGACGCGCCGAGATCTCGATCTCCTTGCCCGTCTGCGGGTTGCGGCCCACGCGCGCCTTCTTCTGGCGCACCTGGAAGTTGCCGAACCCGGAGATCTTGATCTTGTCCCCACGCTCCAGCGTCTCCTTGAGCGTGTCGAACACGAGCTCCACGATCTCGGCCGACTCCTTCTTCGAGAAGCCGACCTTCTCGTAGACGCCCTCGATGATGTCCGCCTTCGTCATGCGAATCCTCGGGATGCCCTCACCCTCAGCGCGGTGAACGCCCGGCCACTGTTGCAGCCTTCCCGAAGCCAAGTCAACCCTCTGACTTCATTCAGGAATTCAGGCACGCAACGAGGCACCCAGCCGCTGGTCCACCTCCGAGACGATCCGCTTGTGCGCCTCGTTGACCTCCACGTCCGTCAACGTCCGGTCCGAAGCCCGGTACCGCAGCGCGAACGCCAGGTTCTTCTTCCCCTCGGGAATCTGCTTGCCCGTGTACACGTCGAACACCAACGCGTCCTCCACCAGCGCCCCGCCCACCTCCAGAATCACCTTCCGCACCGCCCCCGTCTCCAGCTCCACCGGCACCAACACCGCCAAATCGCGCAGCACCGCCGGGAACTTCGGCAGCGCCCTGTACTCGGGCACCAGCCGGGACGCCGCGTACAGGGGCTCCGTGTCCAGTTCGAACACGAACACGCCCTCGGGCAGCCCCAGCGCCTTCACCACCTTCGGGTGCAGCTCCCCCACGTGGCCCAGCACCGTGCCGTCCGCCAGCTTCACCTCCGCGCTGGCTCGCGGGTGGTACGCCGACGGCCCGCCCAGCGACCAGGTGACTCCCTCCACCCGCAGCGCCGCCAGCAGCGCCTCCACCGCCCCCTTCGCGTCGTAGAAGTCCGCCCGCGCGTCCTTCTGCGTCCAGCTCCGCTCCCCACCCCGCAGGCCCCACACCAGGCCCGCCACCCGGTTCACCTCGCGCGCCGCCGGCCGCGTCCCCTGCCCGCCCTGCGCATCCCGGAAGTACGCCCGGCCCGTCTCGTACAGCGACACCGACTCCACCTGGTGCCTCACGCTGCGCGACAGGTTCTCCAGGAGCCCCGGCAGCAGGCTCGTCCGCATCACCGACTGCTCGACGCTCAGCGGGTTGAGCAGCGCCACCGGCTGCTCCTTCAGGCCCAGCACCTCCAGGCTCTTGGGCGCCACGAACGAGTAGTTCACCACCTCGTCCAGCCCCGCCCCCGCCAGCGCGTGACGCAGCCGCCGCTCGGCCTCCGAGTTCGCCGGCTCCGGCGCCAGCGACGCCAGCCCGCGCGGCAGCTTCGCCGGGATGTTGTCGTAGCCGAACACGCGGGCGACCTCCTCCAGCAGGTCCTCCTCACGCTCCACGTCCACGCGCGCCCGAGGCACCTCGTACGTCGCCTGCCCCGCGCCCTCGGACACCTGCTCGAACCCGAGCGCCGCCAGGATGCGACGCACCTCGACCTCCGGCACCGCCACGCCCAGCACCTTCTCCACCCGCGCGAAGCGCAGCGTCACCTGCCGCCGCGGCTTCTCGGCCGGGTACACCTCCACCCGACCCGGCGCCACCGTGCCGCCCGACAGCTCCGCGATGAGCTGCGCGGCCCGATCAATCGCCGGCACCACCGCGTCCAGGTCTGCTCCCCGCTCGAACCGGTGCGACGCCTCCGTGTGCAGCGCGTACCGCTTCGCCGTCCGGCGCACCCCGGCGCCCGCGAAGTTCGCCGACTCCAGCACCAGCCGCGTCGTCTTCTCGGTGACCTCGCTGTCCCCACCGCCCATGACACCCGCGAGCGCCTGCGGCCGCTCCTTGTCGCAGATGACCAGGTCATCCACGTCCAGCGTGCGCGCCTTGCCGTCCAGCGTGGTCAGCTTCTCGCCCTTCGCCGCGGTGCGGACGACGAGCTCCTGCCCCGACAGCTTGTCCAGGTCGAACGCGTGCAGCGGCTGGCCGTACTCCAGGTTCACGTAGTTGGTGACGTCCACCACGTTGTTGATGGCCCGCACGCCACAGGCCTTCAGTCGCTCCTGCATCCACTGCGGCGACGGCTTGATGGTGACGTTCTCCACCACCCGGGCCGCATACCGCGGGCAGCGCTCCGGGCTCTCCACCCGGACCTTCACCTTCTCGGACGCGGGCGAGCCCGACTCCACCGGCTTCGGCTGGGGCAGCTTCAACGCCGCACCCGTCACCACGCCCACCTCGCGCGCCACGCCCAGGTGGCTCAGCGCGTCCGGCCGGTTCGGCGTGACGTTCACCTCCAGCACCACATCATCCAGCCCCAGCGCCTGGGCGATGGGCGTGCCCGGCTTCAGGTCCGGCGAGAGGATGAGCAGCCCGTTCGACTCCTCGCTCAGCCCCAGCTCCTTCGAGGAGCAGAGCATGCCGGAGCTGTCCACACCGCGCAGCGCCGCCTGCTTGATCTCCATCCCGTTGGGTAGCTTCGTGCCCACGGTGGCCAGCGGCACCTTGTCGCCGACCTTGTAGTTCTTCGCGCCGCACACCACCTGGATGAGCGCGTCCCCGCCCGCGTCGATCTTCGTGACGGAGAGCTTGTCCGCGTTGGGGTGCTGCACCGACTCCTTGATCTGCGCCACCACCACGCCGCGCAGGCCCTCGGCCGGACTCTCCTGGCCCTCAATCTCCAGGCCCGCCGCGGTCAACTTGCGCGCCAGCTCGTCCACCGACGGCGGCAGCGCCACGTAATCGCCGAGCCACTTCACCGAAATCTTCACAGGTCCACCCTCTTGCTCTCTCGGGACGAAGACAGGAGCGCGGGCCGCGCCACTCCTCCAGGGAGCGGCATGCGGGCCCGCGCCCGCCAGGACTCAGAACTGCTCGAGGAACCGAGCGTCGTTCTCGAACATCATCCGCAGGTCGTCGATGCGGTAGCGCAGCATGGCGATGCGCTCCACGCCCATGCCGAACGCGTACCCCGTCACCTCGCCCGGGTCATACCCCGCGGACGTGAAGACGTTCGGGTGCACCATCCCGCTGCCCAGCACCTCCAGCCACCCGGTCTGCTTGCACACCCGGCAGCCCTTGCCGCCGCACGACGTGCAGGAGATGTCCACCTCCGCCGACGGCTCGGTGAACGGGAAGAACGACGGCCGGAAGCGCGTCTTCGTCTCCGAGCCGAAGAACGCCTTCACGAACGCGTCCAGCGAGCCCTTCAGCTCCGCGAACGTCACGTCCTTGTCCACCAGCAGGCCCTCCACCTGGTGGAACATCGGCGTGTGCGTGATGTCCGAGTCGCGCCGGTACACCCGCCCCGGCATCACCGCGCGGATGGGCGGCTTGCGCTGCAGCATGTAGCGCACCTGCACCGGCGACGTGTGCGTGCGCAGCAGCACCGAGCTGTCCGCCTTCTTCGCGTGCCCCAGCGACGGCTCGTCCACGTAGAACGTGTCCTGCATGTCCCGCGCGGGGTGGTCCTTCGGCAGGTTCAGCGCCTCGAAGTTGAAGTAGTCCAGCTCGATCTCCGGACCACTCGCCACGTCGAAGCCCAGCCGGGAGAACGTCCGGACGATGTCCTCCATCGTCCGCGACACGGGGTGCCGGCTGCCCGGCTTCACCGCGCGGCCCGGCAGCGTCACGTCCAGCCCGGGGCCCTGCAGCTGCGCCTCCAGCTCGGCGTCCTCGACCCGCTGGAGGGCGGCGGACAGGAGCGTCTCCAGCTCCGCCTTCACGGTGTTGGCCACCTCGCCCAGCGCCCGGCGCTCGTCCGGGGCCAGCTTGCCCATGCCGCCCAGCACCGCGGACAGCTCGCCCTTCTTGCCCAGGTAGCGGACCTTGAGCGCCTCCACCGCGGGCCTGTCCGACGCGCCCGCAATCTCCTGCCGCGCGGCCTCCGCCAACGCCTGCAACCTGTCACGCATGGCCGTGTGCCTCCGTTCTCGCTTCCCCGGGCCCGAGGGCTTCTTCCGGGACAAAAAAAAGGGCCGCCTGACGAGGCGACCCGTTCACTCTCGCAGGCGGGCGGCCCGTGAAGGCCACCCCACCCGCTCTGTCACCCGCCCGTGAGGGCCGGCGTGTCTCAGGCCGCCTTCGCGATGTTGGCGACGGCCGCGAAGCCCGCGGGATCCGCGATGGCCATGTCCGACAGGACCTTGCGGTCCAGGCTGATCTTCGCCTTGGCCAGGCCCGCGATGAGCTTGGAGTACGAGAGGCCCACGGTGCGGGCCGCCGCGTTGATGCGGACGATCCACAGGCGACGGAAGTCGCGCTTGCGCTGCATGCGGTCACGGCTGGCGTAGTCCAGCGCGCGCTCGACCGCCTGGTTCGCCCGGCGGTAGCAGTTCTTGCGACGGCCGCGGAAGCCCTTGGCCAGCTTCAGGATACTATTGCGACGGCGACGAGCCTTTACACCCTTCTTGACGCGCATGTCTCACTCACTCCGTACTGCGTAGGTTGTCGGTCCCGGGGCGCAGGCTTCACGCCGCTCCACCAGGGACGTCAGGGTTGCCGAGCCGAGGCTCAGGCCCCGTAGGGGAACATCTCCTTGATGACCTTCTTCGCGTCCATATCGCGAAGATGGCTGGTGCCGCGGTTGCCGCGCTTCTGCTTCGGCGTCTTGGCGTGCGTGAAGAGGTGCTTGCCGTAGGCCTTGCCGTGCTTGACCTGGCCGCTCTTCTTCACCTGGAAGCGCTTCTTCGCGCCACTGCGGGTCTTCAACTTCGGCATCGTCCTGATTCCTTCCTTACAGCGTGCCGTCAGCTTCGCGGCCTCAGGCGTTGTCACTTCCAGGCCACGGCGGGAGGCGGCAGCCTGTATCACTCTTTCGTCTCGACTGGAACGGCTACCGCACTCAGAAGTGGCACCGCGCGCCTACACGGTCGCCGCCTCTCCAGGTTGCCTGCCCACTCCCACACCGTCCGTCCGCCCTGGCCACCCTCCCAGTCCTCCACCCTCGCCCAGCCACCCGCTCGCCCACCACCCGAGCGGTGTACGCCCCCATCGGAAAGCGCCGCACCTTACTTGGGTGCAACTGGGAGTCAAGACCCGTCCGCAAGACGCGGGCCAACTGCTCACGGCAGCGCGGACTCCTTGGCCAGCAGGGCCTCGAAGTCGGTGAGCTTCATGCTCTTGAGGTCCTCGCCGCCGTAGCGACGGGGGGACACGCTCTCGGCAGAGACCTCGTTGTCGCCCACCACGAGCGTGAACGGGATCTTCTGGAGCTGGGCCTCGCGGATCTTCGCGTTGAGCGACATGCCGCGATCATCGAAGTCCACCCGGAAGCCCTTGGCCCGCAGGGTGTCGCGCACCTTGCGGGCGTAGTCCGCCTGACGGTCCGCCACCACGACGATGACCGCCTGGATGGGCGCGAGCCACGCCGGGAAGGCCCCCGCGAAGTGCTCGATGAGGATGGCCGTGAAGCGCTCGAAGGAGCCGAAGATGGCGCGGTGGAGCACCACGGGGCGGTGCAGCGCGTTGTCCTCGCCCACGTAGGACAGGTCGAAGCGCTCCGGGGCCAGGTAGTCCAGCTGCATGGTGCCCAGCTGCCACCGGCGGCCGATGCTGTCGGATACCGCGAAGTCGATCTTCGGGCCGTAGAAGGCGCCGTCGCCCGGGGCCAGCTCGTACGCGAGGCCCAGCGACTCGAGCGCCGTCTTGAGGCCCGCCTCGGCGCGATCCCACAGGGAGTCGTCCCCCAGGCGCTGCTCGGGACGGGTGGACAGCTTCACCGCGTACGTCAGGCCCACCGCCTTGTAGACGTGGTCCAGCAGCTTCACGAAGCGCTTCACCTCGTCGGTGATCTGCGCCTCCGTGCAGTAGATGTGCGCGTCGTCCTGCGCGAACTGGCGCACGCGGGTGAGGCCGCCCAGCGAGCCCGCCGCCTCGTTGCGGTGCAGCACGTCCTGGGTGTGCAGGCGCAGGGGCAGGTCGCGGTAGCTGTGCTTCTTGAAGCCGTAGAACAGGTGGTGCGACGGGCAGTTCATCGGCTTGAGCGAGAAGTCATGCTCCCCCGACTCGCTGTCGAGCACGAGGAACATGTTCTCCTTGTACTTGCCCCAGTGGCCGCTGGTCTCCCAGAGCCCCTTGTTGAACATCAAGGGGGTCTTGATCTCCACGTAGCCGTCTTCCTTCGTCAGCCGGCGCATCCAGTCGGAGAGCGTCTGGTAGAAGGTCGTGCCCTTGGCCGTCCAGAAGGCCGCGCCCGGCGCGTACGGGTGGAAGTGGAAGAGGTCCAGCTCCTTGCCCAGCTTGCGGTGGTCGCGCTTCTTCGACTCCTCGATGCGCGTCAGGTACTCCTGCAGCGCCTTCTTGTCGAAGAAGGCCGTGCCATAGACGCGCTGGAGCATCGGGTTGCGGTGGTCGCCGCGCCAGTAGGCGCCGCTCGAGGAGAGGATCTTGATGACGCCGATCTTCCCCGTGCTCGGGGCGTGGGGCCCCAGGCAGAAGTCCACCCAGTCGCCGTGGGTGTAGAGGGTGAGCGTCTTGGCGCCGCGCTCGGCGATGTCCTTGACGATCTCCACCTTGAACTTCTCACCCTTCTCCTCGAAGAGGCGGATGGCCTCCTCCATGGAGATCTCGGTGCGGACGAACGCCAGGTCCTTCTTCAGCTCCGCGTTGGCCTCGGCCTCGATCTTCTCCAGGTCCTCGGGCGTGAAGGGCTTCTCGCGGAAGAAGTCGTAGTAGAAGCCCTCCTCCGTCGCCGGACCGATGGTCACCTGCGTGCCGGGGAATATGCGCTGGACGGCGCTGGCCACCACGTGGGCCGCGTCGTGACGGATGAGCTCCAGCGACTCGGGGCTCTTGGGCGTGAAGATCTGCAGCTTCACGTCCTCGTCCAGCTTGCGGCTCAGGTCCATGTCCTGGCCGTTCACCCGGGCGAACAGGGCGGCCTTCGCCAGGCCCGCGCCGATGCCCTCCCGCACGAAGTCCGCGATGGTCGTCCCCCGGGCCGTCTGCTTCTGGGTGCCGTCGGGGAGCGTCACGGTGATCATGTCGGACATGCGATACCTCCGAAAAAACCGCGGGCGGCAGGGCTCTTGAGAAGCCGTGCCGCCCGCTGGAGATTCACTTCAACTGAGTTGGGTCGTAGTGGGATCGAACCACTGACCCCTACCGTGTCAAGGTAGTGCTCTACCGCTGAGCTAACGACCCGTTGGTGCTGAGGTGGCGCGGGGAATACCAGCGGGCTCCCGCGACTGTCAAGCAAACACGCAGATGAGCCTTCGATCTTCCTTCTTTTAGCGGATCAGCGCGTGGACCCTCGCCATCACCGCGTCGAACATGGCGGGCGTCAGCCGCCCCGTCTGCGTGTTCTGCTGGCTCACGTGGTAGCAGCCCACCAGCGTCCGCCCGCCCGGCAGCGGCAGCTCCGCCCCATGCCCGAAGGCCGGCCGGGGAGAGCCGAACGTCACCCCCGTCCGCTCCAGCGAGGCCAGCGCCGCGTTCCAGCCGATGGCGCCCAGGGCGAGCAGGACCCGCGCGGGCAGGAGCGCCATCTCGCGGTCCAGGAACGGCGCGCAGCGGGCCACCTCCTCCGGGAGCGGCTTGTTATCGGGGGGAGCGCAGCGGGCGGCCGCCACGATGAAGGCGTCCTTCAGGGCCAGGCCGTCGTCCCGGTGCTCGCTGGTCCCCTGGTTCGCGAACCCCGCGCGGTGCAGCCCCGCGAACAGGAAGTCGCCCGAGCGATCTCCCGTGAACATCCGCCCCGTCCGGTTGGCTCCGTGCGCGGCCGGCGCCAGACCGACGATGACCAGCCGGGCCCGTGGATCACCGAACCCCGGGACGGGACGGCCCCAGTAGGTCCACTCGCGGTACGCACGGCGCTTCACCCGGGCGACCTCCTCGCGCCACTCGACCAGCCGGGGGCAGGCCCGACACGAGGCGATCTCCTGGTGTAGCTTCTCCAGCTTCGTCAACGCACGCTCCTGTTCAAGGCGGCCCTCCGCCGCTCGAAACCAGCCCGGGCATAACGCGGAGGCCCGCTCCTGGCGCGGGGTTCCCACCCGAGGGTGGCCCGGCGGCTCGCAGGGAGCCGCCCTCCCCATCAGGCGGACTGCGACTCGCCGGTGTACAGGCGTGTGCGCTGGTAGCGCTGCACCACCACGCGCAGCACCACCTTGAGGATGGCCGCCACCGGCACCGCCAGGAGGATGCCGACGAAGCCGAACAGCTCGCCGAAGGCCAGGATGGCGATGATGACCGCCACGGGCGCCAGGCCCACCTTCTCGCCCACGATGCGCGGGGTGATGACGAACCCCTCCAGCATCTGGCCGATGATGAACGTGCCCGCCACCACGCCAATCTGCCAGGGCCCCTGCCACGACAGCATCAGCCCCACCAGGGACAGCAGGATGCCCACGCCCGTGCCCAGGTACGGCACCATGTTGCCGAAGCCGGCGATGACCCCGATGACGATGGCCATGTCGATGCGGCCGATGGACAGGCCCGCCGCGTAGATGACCGACAGCAGCGCCCCCACCGTCAGCTGCCCGCGCACGAAGGCCGAGAGCACCTCGTCGACCTCGGCGAAGCGGCGCGCCACCAGCGCCACCGAGCGACGCGGGAGCAGGTCCTTCACCCGCCCCATCAACCGGGGGTAGTCCTGGAGGAAGAAGAACGCCAGCACCGGCACCACGGCGAGCCCCAGCAGAGTGACCACGAAGCGCGCCGTGTTGCCCGCGAAGGCCGCCACGATTCGCGCCGCCGCGGGCCCCGCGCTCTGCACCAGTTCGGAGGCCTGCTGCCCCAGCTCCGTCGTGCGCTGACGGATGAGGTCCGGCAACGAGGCGCCGACCAGCGCCTCCACACGCGGCACCACCTGCGTGCTCGCTCGCGAGAAGAAGTCCGGGAGCTTCAACGCCTCGTCGCGGAACACGGGGATGAGGTAGAGCACCGCGCCCACGAGCAGCAACGTCCCGGCGACGAAGACCAGCGTCGTCCCCAGGGTCCGATCGAGTCCGCGGCGCTCCAGGGATGTCACCATCGGGTTGAAGATGTAGGCGCCGGACAGCGCCAGCAGCACGGGCACCGCCACGCCGCCGAACACCGCGAGCAGCGCAAACACCAGCCCCAGCGAGCCCACCATCACCGCCGACCACCACAGGTCGATGCGGCGCGCCTCGGTCTCCGTCAGCTCGACGTCAGGTACGGACTCGGCCACGGGGACCGCGGGCTCCTCCGTCTTCACCGAGTGAAGCACGGGCGGCACCGGCGCACGGCTGATGGACCCAGGGCTGCTCTTCTTGTTGCGCCGTCCGATGACCCACGCTCCTCCGCGAAGCACTCGCGGACTCCGGCTCCTTACAAGCCGCCATGTCACGACCCGAAAGCGCGCAGCCTAGCTTGCAGGCCCCTCCCGGACGAAGGACCCACCTCGGGCCGCGCCCTCGCAACCCTGAATACCTCGGCGAGCGAGCGCCTGGCTGGTCGAAGTGCCTCCCTGCCCCGCGCGGCCGTCCCGAGGAAAGGAGGAAGGGACGAGAAACCAAGTGGGGCTCCTCGCTCAGGCGCCTCCTGACCTGGGGGACGCACCTTGTTCGTACTTCCTGGCGACATCGAACACAGGGCCGCCCTCCCGAGAGCGGTCCGGGACCTGCATCGGGAGCGAGCAACCGGCTGGCCGAAGTGCCTCCTTACGTCCCGCGCGGGCCGTCCCGACGCACGAAGGAAGAGGCGAGAACACTGGAGACGGACCTTTTCGCTCGGGCGCATCGTGGTGTGGGGGGCGCACCTTGCTCGTGCATCCTCGCGACATCGAACACAGCGCTGCCATGCGGAAGGAAGGGACGAGAATACGGGAGGATGCCCCTCTCCCTCGGGCGCATCGTGGTGTGGGGGGGCGCACCTTGCTCGTGCATCCTCGCGACATCGAACACGGCGCTGCCATCCGGAGGACCCTCTCGCTGGGGCGCCTCGTGGTCTGGGGCGCACCTTGCTCGTGCATCCTCGCGACATCGAAAACAGCGCTGCCATCCCGGGCGAGGTCCGGCACGCACCGTGAATCAACATCGCACCGCGTTCCGGATGGGTCTCCCCGACGCGCCCGAGTCACCGCCGAGGACTCACGCCCCTCAGGGCGTCCCCTCCGCGGGAGGCGCGGACTCGGTGGCGCGCAGCGTGACGTTCAGCCGCGCCCGCGCTCCGCTGGGCTCGTAGTACGTCGTGTACGGCCAGTACCCGTGCTTCTTCACCTCGATCTGATGCAGCCCGACGCCCAGGCTGAGCCCACGGGGATTGCCCGCGTAGTCGCTGCACACGCCCTGGAGCACGCCGTCCAGATACACCTCGGCGTCCTCGGGCACGCAGCGCAGCGACACATCCCCGCTGGTCGGCTTCGCCCCCGCCATCAGCTCGCGCGCCTTCGCCACGGAGTCAGGCTCCTTGCGCCCACACCCCGACAGCACGCCCACCACCAACCACGCACTCCACCCGACCACGAAACGGCGTCGCACCCCGTCACCCACTCTTCCCCGCGGAGTCGCGCCGCGAATCCATGTCCGGGTCACTGCGTGACGATGACGACCCGGCCCTCGGCGAGGAAGCGCGCGTCGACCTCGCCCAGCGTCTTCACATCCTCCGACGCGAGCACCAGGTCCGAGCCCTTCAGCCCCGTGGCCTTCACCACCATCGGCTTCTCGCCCACGAGCGCGGCCTTCTTCGCCGCATCCAGGCTCCGGAACCACGCGGCGACCCCCGTCGATTCCCGTACCTCGCTCGCCAACGCACCCGCGCCATAGAGCGCCTTGCCCGCCGCATCCAACAACCGGGGCGCGAGCACCGGCTTCGCCCCGAGCCCTCGCGCGTCCACTACCAGGCCCGTGTACTTCTTCGCGCCCTCGCGGTTGAAGACGATGACGGACTCCGGCCCGCGGTCCACCAGCGCGGAGGTGATCGCCGCCAGCGGCACCTCCACGTCCAGCTCCACGCCACTGTCCGAATAGAAACGCTTCGCGACCACCTTGAACCCGTTCACGGCCGCCTCCACCCGGCCGCGCACGTCGTCGCGCGCCATCTCGTCACCGACGCTCCGGTCCGCCCGCAGCTGCAGCGCGCGCACCTGCTCGAGCAGATTCCGGGACGCGACCTGCCGCGCCACCCGCTCGGCCCCGAGCCTCGCCTGAGAGGGATTCGCGGCCTTCAGGTCCGGAGCACCCGCTCCCGTCGCCCGGAGCACCTGCCCCTCCCAGTTCACACCCACACTTCCCACCGGACGGACAACCTCCACGGTGGGAGCGGGCTTCACCGCCTTGCCCTGGGCCGATGCCACCATCGGCACCACCAGCAATACCGCCCATCGTGCTCGGCTCACGGAGCTCCTCCTGTCCTCACCCGATACCTTGGGTAGTCCCAGGGCAGAATGGCAACCCATTCAACGAGCCCACCTCGAAGGATGTCAAGGCAACCCCCGAGGCCCGACAGCGCGGCGCGTCAGTTCTCGCTGCCCGCGCGGCCGTGACGGTCCACGTACGCGTCGATCATCTTCCGGTGCCGCTCGGTGAGCAGCGTGAAGCGCACACCCGAGTGCTCGCGCTTGGCGGTGGACAGCTCCACCCACTCGCGCACCACCTCGCCCTCCGCGTAGATGATCTCCTCCGAGCCCGGCAGCTGGAACTGGAGACCCACGCGCTTGGCGTCGTGCTGGGGCTCGATCAACCGGGCCAGGCTCACACCCTCCGGGCTGATGTCCGCGGCCCGCGACATGTACGGCACGCCGCCCATGTACTTGTTCAGGTAGATGTCGAGGGGCGCCCGCTTCGACTTACGCTTGTCGCTCATCGCTCCAGCTCCTTCGCTGCGTGCAACAGGTTGCTCCGGGGTTGAAGCAACCTGGACGCAGGGTAGAGGCACGAGCGTGTCGCGCAAGAAAACGACCCTTTCGCGACTCCCAGTTCGTGCTGGGCGCGGACGCTCGGGCCCTATATTCCAGTGCCCATGAGGAAAGGTGGAACCATGCGAACGATGTGGATGGCAACGCTCGCCCTGGTGCTCGGCGCCACGGGTGCGCACGCGCAAGGCGGTGCTCCGGCTCCCGTGAAGAAGGCCGAGCCCGCCACGAAGGCGCCAGCGGCGCCAGCGGCCGTGGACCCCAGCGAGCTCACCGAGGAGCAGCAGACCATCTACGCGCTGGGCGCCAGCGTGGGGAAGGACCTGTCCCTCTTCGCGCTCACGCCGGAGGAGGTGCAGATCCTCCAGCGCGGCATGGTGGACGGCATGGCCGGCACGGCCGCCCTCGAGCCCAAGGAGTTCGCGCCGAAGATCCAGGCCTTCGCGAAGTCGCGTCAGGCGCAGGCCGGCAACGCGGCCCTGGTGCGCGCGGCGAGGGAGCCCGGGGCGGTGAAGCTGCCCTCGGGCGTCATCTACCGCGAGACGCAGGCGGGCACGGGCAAGAGCCCGCGCGCCACCGACACCGTCAAGGTCCACTACGAGGGCCGGCTCGTGGACGGCTCCATCTTCGACACGTCCGCCAAGCGCGGCATCCCCGTCGAGTTCCCCCTCAACGGCGTCATCCCCTGCTGGACGCAGGGCGTGTCGCGCATGAAGGTCGGCGGCAAGGCGAAGCTCACCTGTCCTGGAGACACCGCGTACGGCGAGCGTCCGCCCTCCGGCTCGCGCATCCCGCCCAACGCCGTCCTCACCTTCGACGTGGAGCTGGTCGCCATCCCCGGCGACACCCGTCAGTAGTCAGCGCCTCACTTCACCCGACGCAGCCAGAAGCTCCCGGGCCAGTCCTCGGGAGCCCCCCGGTACGACGGGAACGCCTGACGCAACCGCTCCGGATGCGTCAGGTGCATGAAGCTGCTGCCCCAGAGCACCTCGAAGCTGTCGTTGAAGCTCAGGAACGCCTGCAGCAGGTACTGCTCCGTCCAGAAGCGCCGGTGCTCCAGCACCCACGCGCGCGGGTACTCCGCCGGCAGGAAGATGTCGTGGACGTGCACCACCACGCCCTTCTTCAGCCGAGGCAGCAGCTCCAGGAACTCCACCTGCACGTCGCTGCCCACCTTCAACACATGGCTGGAGTCGATGAAGAGGATGTCGTCCGCCTCCAGTCGCTCCACCTCCGAGTACGGGATGTCCTGCGCCTTCAGCGGCTCCAGGCGCGTCAGGCCCGGGAAGCCCGCGCGCAGCACCTCGCTCGGATAGGGCTCGAAGGCCACCAGCTCGCACGCGGGCGCGCCCTCCCCTTCGTTCTTCCGGCACGCCTGCGCGGACAGCCGCGTGGACCAGCCGGAGCCGATCTCGAACAGCCTTCGCGGCCGCAGCTCGCGCACCAGCCCGTAGGCCACCTCCGCGTCCACCGTCCCGAACTCGCTGTTGCCCAGGTGGTAGACGTGCGGCTCGCCCGTCGCGGACCTCGGGAACGCCTGGTACTCGTCGCGGTACTTCGAGGACAGGCGCTCGAGCAGCGCGAGCTGGCTCGACTCGCGCAGGTCGATTCCCACCATCTTCGAGCGCGTGCCCCACAGCGCCTCGGGCAGCGAGCCCGTGTCGGGGATGGGCTGATAGAAGTGGTTCGGCGTGACGTGGTAGCCGCCACGCTCGTAGACCTGGAACAGCCTCGGGTCGTCGAGCAACCCGAGCCGCCGGCTTCCCTTCACCAACCCCTGGGCCAACAGCTCCTTGATGCGACGCTTGATGGGCATGAGCGGCGCCGAGCCTACCCTACGGTCGCGCCTTCAGCGCCGCCTCTGTCGCGCGCAAGAGCGGCTCCGCGCTCACCGGCGCCCCCGTCGCGTGCGTCATCCACAGGTCCGGCGTCACCGAGCCGTACGTCGCCATCCGCTCGAACTCCGCCCCCAGCGGCCCCTTGCGCGACAGGTGCTCCTCGATCTGGAACGCGATGAGGTGCCCCAGCGGATAGTCCGGCAGGTACAGCGGGTAGCTGATCATGTGGCTGTAGACGGCCAGCAGCGTGGTGTCCTTTCCCCCCAGCACCGGCGCGAAGTAGCGATTCCACACGTCGCGGGAGATGGACACCACCGCGTCCCGCAGCTGCGCGGGCGTGGCCTCCGGGTTCGCGTACAGCCAATGCCACACGGCCATGTCCACCATCGCGATGCCCGAGCGCTCCCAGGTCTGCCAGAAGTCGCCGAGCACCCGCTCCCGCTCGCTCTCCGCGGTGGGCCTGCCCTGCCCCAGCAGCTCCAGATCCCTCGCCTGGAACACGAAGGCCAGCGCCTCCGTGAAGGCGTTGTTGGGCACCCCGGTGAGCAGCGTGTGGTCCACGCCGTAGAGCCCGAAGGTCTGCTCCACGTTGTGCCCCAGCTCGTGCACCGCGATGTTGTAGCCCTTGTAGTCCATGCCCCCCTTCTCCACTCGCGTGCGCAGCCGGGCGAAGTCACCGCGCCGCAGCGCCTGCTGCGCATGGCCCGCGCCACGCGAGGCATCCACGCGGATGCGCGCCGCCAGCCAGTCCGCCTTCTGTGCGCTGAAGCCCATGCCCTGGAGGATGCGCGGCAGGTCCTTCGCGAACGCCTCCGCCGTCGGGTAGCGCTTGCGCGTCAGCGCATCCAGCTCCGACTCCGGCCGCTTCGCCCCGGGCTTGAAGCCCGCGTACCAGACGTCCTGCGGCTCCAGCTTCCGTCCCAGCCGGGATTGGATCTCCGCGGCCACGCGGGGCACCAGCGGTGACTCCAGCACCTGCGTCAGCAGCGCCTTCACCCGTGCCTCGGGCAGCTCACGTCCCAGCTCGAACGAGCGGGCGATGCGCGTGGGCGCCACCGGCGCGTACGCGTCCAGCTTCCGCTCCGCCCGGAAGATGGCGAGCATCCGCGCATAGCGCACGTCCGCCTCCCGCGTGGCGTCCGCGCGGGCCTCGCGCGAGGGCGCGTCCGCCTCCACCGTCTGGGGCGGCGCCACCGTGACGGCGTTGGTGAACGGGTTCCAGTCCAGCCTCGGGTTGTCGATGACCGCGGCCGGAATCGTCTGGGTGACGATGCGCTCCATCACCTGCACGATGGTCCGCTGCTTCTCGTGTCCGCGCGGGTCCGCGTAGTCCGCCTTCAGCTCGTCGCGCAGGTTCCAATGACTGATGAGGCGCAGGCCCTTGGGGAAGAGCCGCTCGCCGCGCTCGTCCACCAGGTGGTGCATCCACACGTTGTACTCGGCGATGTACAGGTTCGCCGCCGCCACCTCGCGCGAGGACGCCTGCTGCACGTCCGCGGGGATGCGCATGCTGAAGCGCCCCGCCAGCCGAGCCTCGGCCCACTGCCGCCGCGTCCACGTCGCGCCCTGGCGCGCCCGCTCCTCCAGCGTCGTCAGCGGGAAGTTGAGCAGCACCACGAAGCCGACCTTCGCGCGGAACAGATCCTCCGTCACATGCGAGGACGGGTCATACGACGCCACCAGCGGCTCCACGGGAAGCAGCGGACCCAGGTCCAGGTCCGTGTACCACTGCGTCTCGCGCCCCAGCTCCAGCATGTGCCCGTCGAGCTGCTCGAACAGGCGCTCCAGCCGCGCGAAGGTCGCGTCCAGCACCTGGGGGTCCGACACGAACTGCTCGCGCGCGAAGGCGGCCAGGTCGCCGTCCTCGGTGCGCCACAGCAGGGCCACCTGAGCCACGCCGCGCTCGATGCGCGCGCGCTGCGCCTCGCCGTGCTTCGCCACCAGCTCCGCCGTCACCTGGGCCAGCGCGTCGGACGAGGGCTTCATCGCGGGGCCTTCGGGAGCGGGCCGCGCATCCACCGCGGCGGCGGGCGTCGGCGTGGGGGACGTCGTGGAGCACCCCAGCAGCATCACCAGGGGAAGGGCGTGCAGCGGGGACACCCGACGCGGCTTCGACGAGGACATGGACAGCTCCGAGAAAGCACGAAGGGCCCGACCCTTGGCAGGCCGGACCCTCATGATGCATCCAGGAAGTCGTTACGAACGACGCCGGGAATCAGGCAGCGCGGACGTTCTGCGCCTGAAGACCCTTGGGGCCGCGGGCGACCTCGAACTCCACCTTCTGCCCCTCCTGGAGGGTGCGGAAGCCATCCATGTTGATGGCGGTGTGGTGGCAGAACACGTCCTCACCACCGCCGTCCTGGGTGATGAAGCCAAAGCCCTTCGCATCGTTGAACCACTTCACGGTACCAGTAGCCATTTGCTTTCTTCTTCTTTCGTCACGGACGCGAAAATCCGCCGTCCGGTCCTACCGAGCGAACTCTAACGGACCCCGAGAATCTACGCGGCCTTTCCCCGGGAAGTCCACCAGGGACCTTCACCATCCGCACTTCTGGCCCTTGTTCTGGGTCTTCAGCCACTGACGCAGAGGGCTGAAATAATCCAGCAACGGTGTCGCATCCATGCGGCGAGTCCCAGTGACGACCTGGAGCGCATCCGGCCAGGGCTTGCTGGCGCCGAGCTCCAGCATCGCCTGCAGCCGCTTTCCGGCCTCCTTGTTCCCGTAGATGGAGCACTCGTGGAGGGGGCCCTTGTAGCCGGAGGCCTCGCACAGGGCCTTGTGGAACTGGAACTGGAGGATGCGGGCCAGGAAGTAGCGGGTGTAGGGGACGTTGGCGGGGACGTGGTACTTGGCGCCCGCGTCGAAGTCCTGCTCGGAGCGGGCCACCGGCGCGGCCACGCCCTGGTACTTCTGGCGCAGGGCCCACCAGGACTTGTTGTAGTCCGCCGGCTTCACGCGGCCGGAGAAGACCTCCCAGCGCCACTGGTCCACGAGCAGGCCGAAGGGCAGGAAGGCCACCTTCTCCAGCGCGTCCTTGAGCTGGAGGTTGATGAGGTTCTTGTCGTTCTTCGCCACCTCCTTGAGCAGGCCGACCTGCTGGAGGTACGCGGGGGTGATGGACAGCGTCAGCGCGTCGCCGATGGCCTCGTGGAAGCCGTCGTTGGCGCCGGCCTGATAGAGCACGGGCAGGTTGTAGTAGTACGTGTAGTAGTAGTTGTGGCCCAGCTCGTGGTGGATGGTGACCAGGTCCTCCTCGGTGGGCTTGATGCACATCTTGATGCGCAGGTCGTTCTCGTACGTCACGTCCCAGGCGCTGGCGTGGCAGACGACGTCGCGATCCCTGGGCTTGGTGAACTGCGAGCGCTCGAAGAAGGTCTCCGGCAGCGGCTTGAGGCCGAGCGAGGTGAAGAACTTCTCCCCCAGTCGCACCATCTTCAGCGCGTCGTAGTTCTGCGCCTTCAGCGCGGCGTCCACGTCCAGGCTGGCCTGACCGGGGAACGGCTCCACCAGGGGGTAGATGTTGTTCCACTCCTGGGCCCACATGTTGCCCAAGAGGTGCGCCGGGATGGGCTTGCCCGCGGGCACCTTGTCCGCGCCGTACTGCTTCGCCAACCGCCCGCGCACGTAGCAGTGCAGGTCGTCATACAGGGGCTTGACCTGGCCCCACAGGCGCTGGGCCTCCTTCTCGAACTCCGCGGGCGGCATGTCGTAGCCGGAGCGCCACAGCGTGCCCAGGTCGTTGAAGCCGATGTCCTTGGCGCCATCGTTGGAGATGGTGACCAGGTTCTCGTACAGCGGGCGCATGGGCCGGGAGATGGAGTGCCAGCCCTGCCACGCGTCGAGCAGCGCGGCGTAGTCGCGGCTCTCGGCCATGACGTCGGAGAGCTCCTCCAGGTCGCGGCACTTCCCCTTGCCGTCGGCGCCACAGTACTTGCCCTTGCCGTAGAGGCCCTCCAGCTTGGCGGCCGTGGTGGCCAGCTCCGCGCGCTTCTTCGCGTCCGACGGCGCGGGCAGCGCCTGCGACACGCGCAAGAGGTGCAGCATGCGCGCAGTGTCAGCGTCCAGCTTCAGCCCGTCGAAGCGGCGCGAGTCCTTGATGGCGCCGTTGACGTAGCCGAGCACCTCCTCGTTGACGTAGGCGGCGTTCCGCTCGGTGTCGTCGGTGATGTACGTGGACTTGATCCACTCGGCGGTGGCCTGCTTCGTCCACAGGCGCTTGAGGTCCGCGTTCACCTTCTCGGCGAACTGCTTCGCCTCTTCGGGCGTGGCCTTGGCGGCGGGCGTCTGGGCGAGGCCAGGGGCGGCGGTCAGCGCCAGGGCCGCGAGGGCCGAGCGCAGCAACGACTGCGTGAGTCGGGTCCGGTTCATGGACGCGGACCGTAGAGGAACCGCCGCCCGAAGACATCCAAGAAAACAATGTCTACGGCGCCGGCGCGCCCACCCCACCGCGTCGACCTCGGCGTTCGTTCGCGAGCTGACGCAATGCGAAAACCGCGACGTCCTTCTCCTTCGCCTCCAGCATCAGGTCCGCCGGCACGGGCAGCGCGGCCACCATCCTCCGGAAGTCCGCCGGGTCCACCCGGTCCGAGTGGGCCCCGGCCCGCGCCTGGGGACGCTGGCTGGCCAGGTGGAACTTGGGCCGCAGGTCCAGCGCAGTCCACGTCGACGCGGCCTCGCGCAGGAGCTCCTTCAATGACATCACAGGCGTCGAGGCGAGGACCGCGTTGTGGAGGTTGTCTCCCACCATCGGGACGCCGTGCTCGCGCGCGAGGGGCAGGACCTCCCGCGCGCTCCACACCTTGTCGTCGTGCTCGATGGTGAGCCGCTCGCGCAGCGACTCGGGCAGTTCGTCCAGGAATCGGTGCGCGGCGACCCGTGCCTCCTCGCGCGTCGGCGCGGCGCCGCCGACGTGGAGCACCACGCGCGACTCGGGCCCGGCCTCCAGCAAGTCCAACACGCGCGCGCTGTAGCGCAGCTCCGCCAGCGAGGCCTCGCGAACCCGCGCGTGCCGGGAGGACAGCGAGGCGCCCGCCGGCGAGGGATGCATCGACAGCCTTTGATTCGAGCGGCGCGCGAGGCGGGCCAGGTGCTCGAAGTCCCGGCCGAAGGTCTTCCACCACGGGAGCGTGTTCACCGGGTGCGAGCCGAACGGGATGAGCGAGGAGCCGATGCGGAACACCTCGATGCCTCGCGAGGCGTTGAACTCGAGCAGGCGCTGGAGCTCCTCGAGGTTCTGAGCGATGAGCGACTCCAGGCGTTGGGGCGTGGCGCCCGCCAGGCGGCAGGTGTGCCCCGCGCTCACGCCCAGCGTCAGGCTCTGCGCGACATAGCCGAGTCGGTAGGAGTCGAAGCCTTCCATCACCTGAGACAAGCTCGCCACGAACGGGCCCACGCACAGCGGGCCACCAGCCCCACTCGGGCACGCTCGTGGAGCAGGCGGGCTCCCCTTGCCGCTCCTTCTGCTGTCAGGGGTTGGCGTTACAGCTTGAAGGCATGCTGCTCGGTCACACGAAGGACCCCGCCTGGCCCACGTCTGAAAAGGCGCTCGCCGAGGCCCGACGCTTCATCCAAGCCCAGCGCGGCAAGCGCGTGCTGGTGGCGCCCCACCCGGATGTGGATGGCCTGGCCTCCGGCGTCCTGATGGTGCGAGCGCTCGAGGCCGTGGGCGCCCGCGTCGCCGTCCGCGTGCCCGGGAAGGGAGAGCATGCCCACTCGCCCGGCTTCCTGGAGCGGCTCGGCGCGACGAAGCCCGACGCGCTCGTCGTCCTCGACATGGGCAGCAGACCCGCCCCGCTGCTGCCCTCTGTCCCCACCCTCATCGTGGACCACCACGCGGCGGAGTCCTTTCCTCCCGAGGCACGCGTCGTCACCACGTACGGCCATGAGCCCATCGCAAGCAGCAGCCTGCTCACCTACGTGCTGGTGTCGCCGCTCGTCGTGCCGGGGCCGCTGGAGTGGCTCGCGGTGCTCGGTACCGTGGGGGACCTGGGCGCGGATGCCCCCATGCCGTTCCTCAAGGACGCGCTGCGACGCGCGAACCGCAAGGCGGTGACGGAGACGGTGTCCCTCATCAACGCGGCCCGACGCTCGGCCCGCTTCGCCGCGCCCCGGGCCCTGGAGGTCCTGCTGCGCGCGGGGGCCGCGAAGGACGTCTCCGAGGGACGCGTGCCCGGCGTGGACGAGCTGCACGACTGCCGCGTGGAGGTGCGCCGCGAGGTCGAACGGTGTGCTCGCACACCGCCGCGCGTCGCCTCGCGTGTGGCGCTGCTCCTGTTCAGCTCGGAGGCGCAGGTTCATCCGCTGGTGGCGGTGCGATGGACGCAGCGGCTGCCCGAGCACATCGTCATCGCGGCCAACACGGGCTACCTGCCCGGCCGCGTGAACTTCGCGATGCGCAGCCATGCGCCCATCGACCTGAGGGCCTTCATCCAGGGACTGGGCCTGCCGCCGATGGGCGAGGAGCTGGGCCACGGCCATGCTCGCGCCACGGGAGGCAGCGTGAGCCAGTCCGACTTCCTCCGCTTCGCCGAAGCCGTGGGGCTGCCAGGGCTGCGCGCCCAGGACGTGGAGCGTCGCGGTGCGTTCCCCGGCTGATGCGGTATGACGGGGGCGTGCACGCCCAACGCCTCCTCACCCTCCCCTCGCTGCTCGCGCTCCTGTCCCTGTCCGCCTGCGACTCCTCGGACGCGGCGCCTGGCGGCTGCGGCCAGTTCAGCTTCCCCCTCTCCACGCAGACGTCCTCCGGGCACCTCGCCGTCTGCGACAGCCCCGCCTGCGGCAACGGGGAGAACCCTCCGAACTCCGGTCCCCACTGCGCCAGCGTGGCCCGCTGTGGCATCTACGAAGAACCCGTGTCGCGCTGCCTGTACGTCCACAACCTGGAGCACGGACACGCGGTGTTCCTCTACAACTGCCCGGACGGCTGTCCCGACGAAGTGGCGAAGCTGGAGGCCGCGGCGGCCACCGTGCCCATCGGCGCCAACGGCGTGCGCCGCGCGCTCATCGCGCAGGACCCGCGACTGCCCAACCGCGTGGCCGCAATGCTGTGGCGGCGCACGTATCTGGCTGACGCCGCGGATTCGGAAGCGCTCCGCTGCCTGCTCGCCTTCCAGGACACGGACGCGCCCGAGCCGGGCCTCGCCTGTCCCGGCCCGTGACACCGAGGGGCTGAGGCCCCGGACGTGTAGCAGGCGACGAGGCTCCCGCTGCGGGCAACCGGCGTGGCGACCGCACGCCGTTTGTATTCAGGGGCATGAGAACAACGCTCCGAAGAACCGTCGCCGTGCTGGCGCTGGCCTGCACGACCCTGGCTGTGTCGTCCGCGTTCGCTCAAGCCGCACCGCCCGGCGTGAAGGGCCCCGTGCCCACGGGCCTCCCCAATCGCCTGTCCATCGGCCTGTTCGAGGAAGCGGGCCAGAACTGGATGCGTGACAGCGGCGTCCCCTGGGACGTGCGCTACCGCTACCTCACCAAGGGCTGGGTGGACAACTGGGGCTGGGGCCCGCGCGATGGCGCGTGGGCGAAGACCTTCCTCACCGAGTCCAACACCCAGGGCTTCATCCCCGCGCCCGTCTTCTACCAGCTCTTCGCGGAGCCGGGCGGCGGCGAGGCCGAGTCCCTCGAGAAGGTGCAGAACATCGACACCATGCGTGGCTACTTCAGTGACTTCAAGATCCTCCTCCAGCGCGCGAAGGAGTACGGCAGGCCGGTGCTGATGCCCATCGAACCGGACGCGGTGGGCCTGCTCCAGTTCTATACGAACTCCAACCCCAACACGTACGCCGCCGTCGCGGCGACGGGCATGCCGGAGCTCGCGGGCCTGCCCAACACCGTCGCCGGATGGGGGCTCGCCTTCCTCCAGCTGCGCAAGGCCGTGGGCGCGAACAACGTCATCCTCGGCCTCCACATCTCCGCGTGGGCCAGCGGCAAGGACATCTCCTGCTGCTCCATCAGCGATCCCCTGCAGCCGGAGGTGGACAAGGTCGTCAACTTCCTCAAGCCGCTGGGCCTGGGCGCCAACAGCACCGGCGCGACGTACGACGTGCTCGTCGGAGACCCGCTGGACCGTGACGCGGACTTCTACAAGCTCACCCGGGGCCAGGACGTGTGGTGGGACACGAACGACAACGCCGCCATCGCCTCGCGCTCGTTCAATCGCTACCACCAGTGGCTCACGCTGATGAACCAGACCTCCGGCAAGCGCTGGGTGCTCTGGCAGATTCCGCTCGGAAACTCACAGCACCGCAACATCAACAACGATGGCACCCCTCGCGCGGGCTACCGAGACAACCGGACCGAGTATTTCTTCGGCCCCGCTGGAGACGCGCACCGGCGCAAGTTCGCCAACGCGGGTGTCATCGCGCTGCTCTTCGGCGCGGGCGCGGGCGGACAGAGTTCCTACACCAATGACCTGGGCACGAACGGCCAGCCCTATCTCAAGAGCAATGCCTCACCCTTCCTGACCGCCGGTGGACTGACGCTGCCGGCCACGGGCACCACCCTGCCCGTCCCGGGAACCGGCACGGATGGCGGTACCGACGCGGGGGTTCCGGATGCAGGAGGGCCGCGAGACGCCGGCTCGGGCGGCACCGACGCGGGGACACCGGATGCCGGCTCGGGCGGGGGCACGGGTCGTGGGTATGGCTTCGAGTCCGGCACCGAGGGCTGGTCGGCCACGGGCGCGCCGCTCAAGGCCGCGACGTCCACCACCACCCGGCCCCAGTCGGGCACGCGCTCGCTCGCGATTCCGTTCAGTGGCACCGCGGGCACGGGCGTCGTGTCCGTGATGACCGCCACCGTGCCTCAAGCGGGCGTGGTCACGATGCGCCTGTGGGTTCCCGCAGGGAGCAAGCTCACCGCCGTCCAGCCGTTCGCGCTGGAGGGCGCCAGCAGCAACTGGCGCTACACGGGCAAGTGGACCGCCGCGAGCAGCCTCCAGACGGGGGCCTGGAACACGCTGACCCTTCCCCTGCCCTCGGACAGCACCACGCCGCTGTACCAGCTGGGCGTGGAGCTCATCACCAACGCGGGCTGGACGGGCACCGTCCACCTGGACAGCGTGGCCTGGTAGCAACCAGCACGACGGCTCCGGCGCTCGACTCGAGGGCCGGAGCCGTGTCGTTCCCGTCCGGACTCAGTCGTCCAGGCCGAGCTCGCGGTTGTCCAGGGCGGTGCCCCGCGCGGTCTCGTAGATGGTCGCCAGCAGCGGATTGGAGATGGCCTCTCCGAAGAGCAGGTGAAAGGGAATCGCATCCTTCGGGTCATCCGGATGCTCCTTCAGCGCGTCGGTGACCCAGTCCTGGATCTGGTCGAGCGTGAGGTCGCGCACGCTCCCAATCACGGGGAGCGACACGTCCGGAAGCAGGTCCTTGGCCTTGAAGATCAACCCCACCAGGCCCTCGGTGGCCTCGTTGCGCGCGTCCAGTTCCTCGACGGCGAGCATGAAGCCGCCCTCGATGGCGCCCACGAGGCTGCCCATGCCCCGGGCCAGGCGCTGAGCGTCCTGAGAAGGAGGATTGGCGGTCGCCTCGGTCTCCAGCCGCCTCTGCATCTCCCCCAGCTTCTGCACCACGAACGTGTGCAGGGCCTCCTGTCCCTCGAATGAGGGGTCGGTGAAGAGCGTCCTCGTGAAGAACTCGGCGAGCTTCCCGGCGCTCTGGCTGCTGATGGCTCCAGAGGCGTCCGCCACGGACGCGAGGATGGCATCCGCGTTGCGCGTGAAGAACCGGGCCGCCGCGGCGCGGGACTCCTCGTTCTCACCCAGGTACGGGATGCTGTCCATGAACACCTGGAGGGACTGGGGTGTGGGCGGCTGGATGGCGCCGGCCGCGTCCAGCAGCTTCCCGAGCGCCTCGTACGACCCCGTTCCCATGCGCGCGATGGGCTCCTCGAGGTTCTTCAACACCCGCGAGACGACCTCCGGGTTGCGCTCGAGGAACTTCTGGAGCTCGTCCGGCGGAAGGCTCGCCAGGGCCGTGGCGATGGCCACCGCTCGCGCGGGGTCCTCCACGTTCTCGGCCTGCATGATCTCCAGCTCGCGCTCCACGTAGGCGTTGATGAGGTCCGGGTTCCCCGTCCCGGCGATGATCTTCGCCAACATCTCGTGGGACTCGCCGCTCCACGTCCCGTTCCCGTGGGAGCCGACCGCCTCCTTCAGCTCCTCGAGCGTGACCTCTCCCCGCCGGTAGGCCGCGTCCAGCGCGTCCGAGAGGAGCTGCTGGTCCTCCGGGCTCAGGTCGTCCGCGTTGTCGAGGATGTTCCCCACCGTGGGGCCGTAGTCGAAGAGCATGTCCATGAACGCCGCCTGCTCCGCGGGGTCCGGATGCGCCCTCAGCCACTCCGCGATGGTCTCCGGGTCCTCGCGGCCCGTCGCCTCCTCGATGGCCCGCCGCGCCTCCGCCTCCTCCGCGGGCGTCAGCACCGGGACAGGACACGCCGCCCCCTGCTTCGCGAGCGCCGTGGGATTGCCGAGGCTCGCCAGCGAACGCTCGCTCAGCCGCGCTCCCTGAAAGGCATCCACGACGCCCTTCTGACGCGCCCGCTCCGCGACGCCGTTCCCGGAGGGCGTCCGGACCGGCACGGCCGAAGGCTCCTCCTTCTTCTGGGTGCTCCCGACGTGCGGGCGTGGCTTGCCATCGATGCGGGCGGTCATGGGCAGACTCTCGCGTGCTTGAAGGAAATGACTGACAAACCAGTTCTCGGCCTGGCGCGCGGATTTGTTGCCTCGGCCCGCAGGCCTCGCGCATCTCCCCCGCATGACGCGGCCCGCCGCGAGCCCCGCCAGCCTCCGGGCCCACACCTGGAAATCAAAAACAAACCATCAACACACCGTCACCCGCAGAGCGGCCCGCCATGCCCCAATCAACTCGAAACATAATCGTGCAAACAAATACACGAATCCCTACCCTGGTGCGCATGACAACCAATCCAACGAAGCGACCGAGTGGCTATGACGTGCTCCTGTCCGCGCTGCGGGCCTGGGGCGTCACGACCTGCACTGGAGTCACGGGTGGCGGCCTGCTGCACTTCCTCCAGAACCTGGAGCCCCATCCAGGACGACGGGAGGAGCCGCGCGGCGAGGAGTCTCCCTGGTTCTTCACACTGGGCGAGTACGCCGCGGGCTTCACGCCCCTGGGCAGCTATCTCGCCACGGGCGGGCTGGGATGCTGCGTCGCGACCACGGGCGCGGCGACCAAGCTGCTGTCCTGCGGCTTGAGCGACGCCAAGCTGCATGACATCCCGGCGGTCTTCCTGGTGCCCCTGTGCTCCACGAAGAGTCAGGGGCTCAGCCCACTCCAGGACACCTCCCCGCTCGGCAGCAACATCGTTCCCCAGCTCCAGGCGGAGCTCCCCGGGGGCGTGTTCGTGCTCGACCAGCCCGCCACCCTCATCCCACAGCTGCGCCGGGCCCAGCACCGGCTCCAGCAGTCCAAGCCCATCGTGCTCGTCATCGAGCCGAACCTCCTCAAGCTCCCCAGCGGCGAGGAGTCCTGCCATTTCCACCCGCTCCGTCCACCCGAGGCGAAGCCGGAGGACGTCCGTCACTTCGTCAAGACGTTCCACGCCGCGGCGGAGGGGCGGCGCGTCGTCATCCTTGCCGGCGAGGAACTGGCGCGCGCACCTCGGGCACCGAGGCTCACCACCCGCCTGTGTGAGCAGCTCGGAGCCTCGCTCGTCTGGAGCATCAACGGCGCCAACGGTGTCGAGCGACAGAACCCGTGGGGCCATGGCTACATCTCCTTCGGGGGCAACGACGCGGCCATGGACGTCTGGAAGGACCTGGGCGAGGAAGATGTCCTCCTGGTGCTCGGAGCGTGTCCGGACGAGTACACCGTCAACCTCCAGCCCTACCCCGCCGGGAAGACCTTCGTCGTCACGTCCATCGAGGACGGCTACGGCCAGCTCGACGGCAGCTTCGCCCACCGCTCGCGGCACGAGTTCCATCAATGGGTGACGCCCCTGGACAGCGCCCTGCATGCGCTCGTCGAGCACCTGGAGCACAGCCCTCCGCGCACCCGACGCGCCTCCCCCGCGCCCGCGAACCTCAACCACACGCCGCGCCTCCCACCCCGTCCCGGCTTCGTGGACCTGCGCCAGCTCTTCACCCGGCTGGACACCCGCTGGGCTCCGGGGACACTCGGCTTCGATGATGTCTGTCTTTCCTACAAGGACCGGCAATATGTCACCCAGCGCCCCCATCCGAACGCGCGCTTCTTCTCTCTCTATCGGGGCTCGGCCATGGGCAACGTGCTGGGCCTGTGCATCGGCGCGCGACTGGCAAGCCCCGACAGCCACGTCGTCGGATTCACCGGTGACGGTTGCTTCCGGCTCTTCGCGGGATGTCTTTCCGAGGCGAGCCACCTGGACCTGCTCCTGTTCGTGCTCGACAACTCCAGCTACGGCATCGTCGAGCAGGCCCTGCCCACCATCCTCCCGGGCATCCAGGCCACTCGCCGCCACACCCAGCTCACCCCCATGGAGTTCGGCGACATCGCTCGCGCCTGTGGCTGGGTGGGGTTCGATCTGAAGCCAGACCTCACCAACCTGGACGCCATCCTGAGCCTCCACCGTGCTCGCGCGGGGCAGTCCATCCTGGTGACCGTCCCTGTCGACAGCGAACAGGTGCTCGGCCTCAACCCCCGCGCCGGCAACCTCTGACCGCCCGCGCTTCCCCGGAGGAACCCCGATGAAAGCCATCCACGAAGTGCTGCCGTACCTGAAGCTGCTCGACACCACCTACCGGCGATATTTCAACAAGCCCCTGGGCGTCGGCTTCTGCCCTCCCCACCTCGAGCACGTCTCCGACCCGACCCGCCTCTCGTGGGTCCACACCGAGGCGCCCTTCATGTTGCTGGCCCAGGATGCCCAGCCAGAGCCGGTCTATTTCTACACCAACGCCGCCGCGTCCCGGCAGTTCGGCTACTCCGCCGAGGAGTTCCTCCGAACACCCGCTCGACTCAGCGCGCCACCCGATGGCCGGGAGCATCGCGCGGCCGTGATTCGAGAGGTCGAGGAGCGCGGCTTCATGAAGGGTTACTCCGGCATCCGCGTCACCCAGGGTGGGAAGCTGTTCCGCATCCGCGACACGGAGCTGTGGCTCGTCCATGACGCGAAAGGAACCCACCTGGGCCTGGGCGCGCTCGTCTGGCCCGCGCCGCTCTAGAAGGCCCTCGCATGGGTCACTCGCGACAACTCAAGCCTGGTAGGATGAAACGCTGTTTTGTTGCCTACCCGATAAAACCTTGAATCCGGAGTGTTCCTTCGCATACTCTCCGTGTGCGCTCATGTTTCGCGTGAGCGCGCTCAAATCACTCGAGGGGGACATTCCATGGCAGCAGACGCAGCGGCGAACGTATCCGACGCCCTGGCCACGGTGGACAACATCGCCATCCAGGTCGAGCAGGCGCTGTACAAGCTGTATCTGGCGGTGAGCGGTTCGGGTTTCAAGACCATCACCGACAAGATTGCTGTCATCTGGACGCCGGTGCGCAATGTCCTGAGCTCGGTGCTCAAGCAGGTGGAGGGGCTCATCAAGCCCCTGATGGACCCCAACGTGGTGGACTCCATCAAGAACGTGCTGGAGGCCGGGCGCGACCTGGTGAACTCCACGTTGGATCTGCTGCCGGACTCGGCGCGGAACCTGGCGCTGACGGGACAGCGCTTCCTGAACATCATCGTCGACTTCGTGGGAGCGGGCGTCGAGCACATCGTCGCCATCGTCGACCTGCTGCTCAACGTGGGCAAGGCGCTCATCAACGAGGCGTCCACGCTGCTGCCGGCGACGCTCGCGGCGCTGCGCAAGACGGGCGTGCAGATTCCCGCCACCAATCCCTGATTCCAGACGTCGTCGGCTCAAAAACAACCAGTCATTGAATAGGACCGTGCCCCGGTCGGGGTGGGCGTGTGCCCAGTCACACGGTCCGGGGAACCTGCACCCTGAGCAGGGTTCGATACCCCCTCGCTCACGAGGGTCGGGGAGCGTATGGCCACAGGTCTCATCATTCCCGGTGTCCAGGTCACGGTCGTCAAGGAAGTGTTGCCCCAACAGCTCGCGCCGTCAGGGGTTCTGGGTATCACCGGCTTCCTGGAGTCAGCCCAGGGCAAGGTGATACGTGCCAGCAGCTGGTCGCGGTTCCTGGAGGTGGCCGGACGCGCGAGCGCCTACAGCCTCCCGGAGGCGCGACAGGCATTGGACAACGGTGTCTCGGAGCTGGTGATTTCGCCGCTCGCCGCGACGGCGGGGACGAGCGCGACCATCACCGCGCCGCCGGATGCGAGCAAGTATCCCTCCGGCTCCACCGGGGAGAAGTATGGCGCGACGTTCCAGGCGCGCGTCGCCGGCCCGTGGGCCAACGGCATCACCGTCAAGGTGAGCTACCGGGACAACATCGACAAGACGGTGTCGTTCGACCTGGAGGTCATCCACCCGGCGAGCGGCGCGGCGGAGGTGCTGCGCAACGTGAACTCGGCGGGGCTGGTGTCGACGCTGGACACCTCGTCGTTCATCCGCGTGGACACGACGAAGGGCGTGGGCTGGCCCACGGCGGGCACGTACACGCTGGCGGGCGGCAAGGACGCGTCGCCGGACGAGTACGCCACGGCGCTGGGGAAGCTGAAGGACCATCCCGACGTGGACCTGGTGCTGGCCGCGGTGCAGGACTTCACCGACAGGACCAAGCTGTCGCGCATCTATGGCGACGTCATCAGCCACTGCAACGCGCTGAGCGGCGAGAGCAAGGGGCGCCTGGGCTTCGGACAGATTCCTCCCACGGGGACGCTGGAGGAGACCGCGCAGCTGGCCTCCAACCTGGTGAGTGACAGGTTCGTGCTCGTCGCGCCGCACGGCGTGGTGGGCGCGGTGGCGGGCATGGTGGGTGGCCTCACGCCGCACCAGTCGCCCACGTTCAAGCGCGTGTCCGGGTTGAACGAGCTGTCCCTGAGCGTGGAGGAGCAGAAGGCGCTGCTCAGGGCCTTCGTGGTGCCGGTGGTCACGGAGCGCGGCCGGGGCACCATCGTCGTGCGGGGCCTGACGACGGATGGAGATCAGATCAACGTGCGCCGCGTGGCGGACCGCGCGGTGCGCACGCTGAAGATGGTGGGCGACCTGTTCATCGGGTTGCTCAACAACGCGGACGGGCGCAGCGCGCTGAAGCAGAAGCTGGTGGAAGCGCTGGTGCAGATGGAGAAGGACGGCGCCATCGTCCCCTCCACCGACGGCAAGGACCCCGCCTTCAAGGTGGAGGTCTATTCGTCGCAGCAGGACTTCGCGCTCGGAATCGTGAGGGTCAACATGGCCGTCAGGCCCGTGCGCGCCATCGACTACATCTACGCGACCATCACGGTCCAGGTCTGATGAGGGAACGCATCGATGCCAACGGTATTCTCAGCCAACCGTAGCAGCATCCTCGTCGACGGCGAGGCCGTGGACGGCCTCCAGTCGCTCGCCTTCCGGGTGGTCACGGAGCGCGAGGACATCCGCGCCATCGGCTCCAACGAGCGCGTGGACGTCATCTTCGGCCTGCGCACCGTCATCGGTGAGCTGGTCATCCGCTCCGCCGCCGTGAAGCTGGACTCGCTGCTCGACGCGCGCGGCAAGTTCCAGCTGGTGGCCAACCTCAAGCGCACCGAGGGCACGGACGACACGCGCACCCTGTCCTTCGACGACTGCTTCGTGGAGAGCAAGTCGTTCCAGATGGACGCCCACGGCAGCGCCGCCACGACGTACGCCTTCACGGCGACCCGCCTGCGCGAGGAATAGTCCGTGAGGGAGGCGCCCGCGAGCCCACACACGGAGTCGCCCGGAGCGTCGCTCTCCATCGAGATCGACGGCCGGCGATTCCGCCTCCACACCGAGGACTCCTCGCGGAGCATCGAGGTGGAGGTCGCCACCGGGGAGCGCGTCCCGCTCCGACGGTGGGGCTTCGGGGCGCACCTGCGCGCGCTGGACTCGCACGCGCGGCTGGAGGGCGCGGGGCTGGACTTCGACGCGGAGGGCTTCGCGCTCGACGTGCTGCGGGACTCGGGCGTTCCGGAGTCGTGCTTCACGGAGCTGGCGCCGCTCGCGCTGTGGTGGGCGCTGTGTGGACTTCGCGAGCCGTCCGTCGGGGTGCTTCCCGAGGGATGGCGGCAGGTGGGCGAGGTGCGTGCCCGGCTGCGCCCCTGGACGTTCGCCGAGCGCACCCAGGTGCTCGAGGCGAGCCTGGTCACGCTGGCCGATGGTGCCCGCGAGCTGAGTCTGGAGCGATATCTGCGGGGGATGCTCGACACGTCGGTTGTCGAGTGGGTTCCCCCGGTGGCGTTGGAGTCGCTGGACGGCGCCACCACCGCGGCGCTGCTGGAGGCAGTGGTCACCGTCAACGCGGACCCCGCGAGTCCCGAGGACCGGATGCTGGAGGCTTCCGGCAAGCAGGCCCGGGTCCTCGCGGAGATGACGCTGAAGCTGTGCCGTGCCCTGGGATGGACTCCCGCCCAGGTCTGGGCGACGCCCGCCTCCGAGGTGGACCGACTGCTGATGATGTTGAACCTCACGGAGCCTCCTGCTCCGCCTCCGCGGCAGGCCCCCGCATCGCGGGCCCCGCGGCTGTCCGACTTTCCCGATGCGGTGGTCATCCAGGTGGAGGACGACTGATGCGAACGACGTTCACCACCGCGGAGCTGACCTCACGCCTGCGCACTCCAGCGCTGCGTGCACTCGAAGGGGTCGCGCGGCAGATCGGCGCACCCCTCCCGCGTCCCATCGAGGAGCCACGTCCCGGGCCAGTCGAGGAGAGCGTCGCGAGCGCGACGGCTGGAGCCGAAGCATCCCGCCGGGCTCGCACTCCGAGCCCGTCAGTCCACATGCGGTCCGGAGCGCTCGTCATGGCGAATGACGGAGCCCTCTTGAAGCCCGCGCATGGACACGAGGCGTCCTCAGGCCTCTCGTCGAGGGACGTAGAGCCGCCCCAACGAGCACCCCTCTTCCCATCGAGTGAGACGCGGGGGCTTGCGTCCCGAGCATCCGTTCCGAACAGCCTCTCGACGGATGCCACGCACAAGCTCCAGCGGGGCGTGGCCGCGAGTCAGGCAGCGCATGGGACGCGCGACTTCGCGCTCTCGACGGAGGCCGCGCACATGGCCCCCCAAGGCCCTTCCTCGGGTGACACAGCGCCTGGGCCGCTCGACTTCGCCCTCTCGACGGAGGGCACGCACAAGGCCCAGCGGGCTCCTTCCGCGAGTCACACAGCGCCTGGGATGCGCGACTTCGCCCTCTCGACGGAGGGCACGCACAAGGCCCAGCAGGCTCCTTCCGCGAGTCACACGGCGCCTGGGACGCGCGACTTCGCCCGCTCGACGGATGCCGTGCACAAGGCGCAGCAAGCGCCTTCCGCGAGTCACACTGCGCCTGGGCCGCGCGACTTCGCCCGCTCGACGGATGCCGCGCACAAGGCGCAGCAAACTCCTTCCGCGGGTCACACTGCGCAGGGAACGCGCGACCTCGCCCTCTCAACGGATGCGCCGCGTGAGATGCAGCACGCTTCGCGCGCGAGTCACACAGCACACGGGGCGCGCGATCTTGCCCTCTCGATGGTTGCGACGCGCGAGGCTCGGCACGATCCCGTCGTGAGTCACGCAGCAGATGGAGCAGCGGCCTCCAGCGCGTCTTGGGCCTCATCCCGTGATGCGGCGCATGGGGCATCCGACCTCACATCGCTTGCGTCATCGAGCGAAGCCGCCCTCGCCGCTCGGGGGCTCTCCCCTGATGCGTCCGCGTCTCACGCCTCGTCGGGTGACTCGGTGCGAACCGGTGCCTCCGCGACACATGAACACGCTCCGCGCGTGCAACACGGATTTGCGTCGCGGGCGTCCGAGTCCCTCGGAGCTTCTCCAGTTCCCAGGGGGTGGTCCTCCGACGCCTCGATGTTCGCGAGCGATGACGGAAGCGGCACGGCCACGACTCCCCTGTCCGTCTCCGTGGGACCGCGCCCCGATGCATCGCCGCACGCCAGCGTTTCCCGAGGGCCCGAGGTCTCCGCCGGGACGCACGTTGCTTCCGCCGCAACAAGACCCGCACCGGAAGGACTCCGCATCACCGTCAAGTCCACGGACCCGGCCTCGCCGAAGCGACAGGTCGTCCGGCTCATGAGAGCCCTGCCTCCCCGCAGCGCCGCCGTGCCCGCGCCAACCTCCGCGCCGCCGCTCGTCGCCGATGCGACGAACCTCCCGGCTCCGCACGAGCGAGCCTTCGAGGTCCCCCTCCCCTCGCCCGCCGCGAGCGGTACTCCCACGAGCGCGGACGCCGGCCCACGCCCGCGCGTCGTGCAGCTGCTGTCTCCCACACCGCCGTCGCCCACGACTCCCCACGCTCGTCCCAAGTCCCGACTCACGTTCGCGCCTCCCGAAGCGCCGTCGCCCGCTGCCGCGCCCTCCCCCCAGCCGGTGCTCCCCCTCTCGCGTGATGTCTCCCACGCGATGGCGCCGCTGCTGGAGCACGCGCGACAGCTCTCCGTCCCCGCCCCGAGCACCGAGCCCAACACCAGCGCCCCCGTCCAGAACACGTTCAACGTGAGCGTGCAGGTCGGCGCCGACAACACTGCGACGGGCATGGACCGGCGCACGCTGGAGGACGCGCTGGTGGACATCCTCCGCGAGTCGGCGCGTCGCCACGGACTGGAGGTCTGAGCCATGGCCGGCATCGGATACACGGTGAGCATCGGCTCGCTCCGGGCCTCCAACTCCTCCCGACAGGGCCAGGCCCTCGTCCGCTCCATCTCCAGCGAGCTGACCATGGACGGCGTGGGCGGACGATGCACCGTGGAGCTCGTCCCCTCCGACGCGGGGCTCCCCTCTCCCGGCGAATCCACCACCATCGCCCTGGACCCGGGTGACGGCTCCGTCACCGTCTTCACCGGACAGGTGCTGGAGGCCCGCGCCGCCGCGGACTCCGCCGTCGTCATCGGCGGCGACGCGCTGACCCAGCTCGCCCGCATCGACGCCACGGGCGCCTACGAGCAGATGTCCGCGGGCGCCATCGTGCGAGACCTGCTCGGGCTCGCGAGCGCGAAGGCGGGCACCGTCGAGGACGGCCTGACGTTCCCCAGCTACGTGCTCCACCGCGGCCCTCGCGCCCTGCGCCACATCCAGCGCCTGGCCGAACAGTGCGGCTTCGACGTCTTCACGAACGGAAGAGGCCAGGTGCACTTCTCCGCGCCCAGGAAGGGCGGCGCGGACCACACGTTCGTCTACCGTACCCAGGTGCTGCGCACGCAGCTGCACCAGGCGCTCCCCGCCATCGACGGCTTCGAGGTCTGGGGAGAGGGCGCGGCCAGCTCCCAGGGCGACAGCAAGGCCCACTGGCTGGTGGACGACGTCGCCCCCATCCACGGCAAGGCCGCGCTGGGTGACCAGGGGCAGGTCCGCGGTGGCTCCGTGGGCAAGCACTCGCGCGAGGTGAAGGACGGCGCCGTGCGCAGCGGTGACGGCGCCTCCGCGCAGGCCAAGGGCCGCGTCACCGCGCTGGCGTCACGCAAGCTCCAGGGCTTCCTCGTCGTGCTCGGCGCGCCCGCCGTCCAACCCGGAGACCTCATCGCCGTGAAGGACATCCCCCAGGGACACCCCGTGGAGGACCTGCTCTCCGGACAGGTGCTCCGCGTGCGCACCGTGCGCCACCAG
The DNA here is from genome assembly GCF_020037095.1 of Myxococcus sp. XM-1-1-1. Classification (NCBI taxonomy): domain Bacteria; kingdom Pseudomonadati; phylum Myxococcota; class Myxococcia; order Myxococcales; family Myxococcaceae; genus Myxococcus; species Myxococcus sp. XM-1-1-1. The sequence goes on along the minus strand of NZ_JAIQDH010000035.1, from coordinate 48,564 downwards.
CTCGACGCCCGCACGGGCTTCACCACCCGGCTGGAGCTCTGACATGCCCGTCCGCATCGGAAGAATCGAGCTCATCGGGCTCACGAAGATCTACACCGAGGACGCGCGAAACCTCGTCCAGCAGCGCGTGCCCGGGCAGGCCGGCAGCGTCTTCCAGGACCTGGGCCGCGAGCCCGTCACCGTGGTCATGGAGGGCCTGCTGCTCGGCGAGGACCCGCAGGCCGCGCTGGAGGAGCTGCGTCAGGCGCAGATGAAGGCGACGCCCCTGTCGTTCGCCTCGGACGCCATCGCCGGCGCGGACCTCACCGACGTCCTCATCGCGGACTTCCAGGTGCGCCAGCTCGCGGGCCACCAGAGCCGCTTCAGCTTCTTCCTGCGCGTGAAGGAGTACGTCGAGCCCCCCGCCAAGGCGGACGCGGGCGTGGGCGCCGTGAACGACGCCGTCTCCCAGGACGCGCAGTCCTGGGCCAGGAGCTCCACGGACGCCGCGGGCGTGCTCCAGAAGCCGGAGACGCTCATGGACGCGGTGGACGCGAACCCGGAGCTGCTCGGCCACCTGTCGCCGGACGAGCTGGGCTCGGTGGTCAACGGCACCAAGGGCTCGCTCACCGGAGGCAACTTCAGCAGCCTGCTCGGCAAGCTCGGCAAGGTGAACCCCGGCGCCATCATCGGCTTCGTGCAGTCGCTCAGCCAGGCGGGGAGCCTGGGCGAGTTCATCGAGAAGCTCGCCACCGAGGGCATCAACATCCTGGAGCAGATGACGGGCCTGGACCTGGGCGACGCGCTCGAAATCATCAAGGACATCGCCGGCGCCGGAGACTTCCTCGCCAAGGTCCAGCGCGTGGGCAAGGAGGCCGTCGCCCTGGGCGAGGTCATCAGCGGGTTCGATCCGCTCGGCCCCTTCAAGGACCTGGAGAAACTCCCGTGAGCACGACGGCCGACATCGTGGATGGCATCACCCGGCTCATCGACGCGCTGGACGAGCTGCTCGAATCCAACACCGTCGCCGCCATCGTCCGGCTGGTGCGCAAGTGCGGCATCGGCGCCCCCGTGAAGGTCGTCCTCGACGGCATGGACAAGGCGCTGGACTTCATCATCACGTGGATCGGCAAGCTGGAGCAGGTCGCGGCCATCCCGGACCTGCTCGACGCGCTGGACCCCGCGCTCGATGGGCTCAAGGCGCTGGGCGAGAAGTCCGAACAGGAGATGCGCGACATGGGTCTGGAGCCCCTGGCCCCGCTGGCGGGCGCGGCGCACGCGGCGCACCAGCTCCTGGAGAAGATCCGCGCGGGCGTCACCGTCGTCCTCCAGGGCTACCTGCCCAAGCAGTCCCTCGCGTCGCTGCGCGGGGCCGTCATCGACCTGAAGGACACGCTGAAGGAGCTGGCCGAAGCGCTCGTCGCCCCCGGCACCGAGTCGTTCACCGCCCTGCCGTCCAGCGCGCCCCAGCTCGTGGGAGGCGGAGCATGAGCGACCTGGTCACCATCATCCGCGCCATCATCCGCGACGAGCTGGCCTCGCTGCGCCTGGGAGACCTGGGCGTGGTGACGAGCGCCTTCCCCCACGCGGACGGCGACGCGCACAACCACGAGTGCAACGTGAAGCTGCGCGAGAGCGGCCTGGAGCTGCGCCGCGTGCCGATCGCGACGCCGCACCTGGGCATGGTGAGCGCGCCGCACGCCGGGGACCTCGTCGTCATCACGTACCTCAACGGCGACCCCAACCGCCCCGTCATCACCGGCCGGCTCTACTCGGACAAGCTCAACCCGCCCATCCACGAGGCGGACGAGTGGCGCGTCGTCTCGCCCCCCAACGGCAAGACGTCCATCGCCATCGACCAGGAGCAGTCGGTGGTCATCACCGCCGGGGAGACCGTCGTCACGGTGAAGCAGGACGACGTCATCACCATCAAGGGCAAGACGGACCTGTCGCTGGAGGTGGAGGGCAACGTGCAGCTCAAGTGCACCGACTGCACGGTGGACGCGTCCGGGAAGATCGACCTGGGCAAGGGCGGCAGCGGCGTCATCACCGAGCAGAGCCACAAGTGCTACTTCACCGGCGCGCCGCTCAAGGGCTCGCAGGACGTGAAGGCCAAGTAACCATGCCCGCACCGAGCGGAAGCGAGATAGGCGGCCTGGCGAAGGGCGCCATGCAGTCCGCGGGGCTCCGGGGAGAGAACGCCCCGGACCTGGCCACCGCGCTCGGCGACGCCTGCGGCCAGGCGTTCACCCTCTTCGCGAACATGGCCATCGTGTCACCAGGCATCCCCGCCGCCGCGCCTCCGCCTCCGGGCGCCGGCAGCACCGCGGGACCCGGCATGATGCTGCCCCCGCCCGCGGGCGGCCCCGGCGCGTCGCAGATAGAGCCCATCGCCAAGGGCCTGCTCGCGTCCAACCAGCTCAACGGCGAGCAGCGCGACGCGCTGGCGAAGGCCATCGCGCAGACGGTGGAGCAGGCCCTGGTGCTCTTCACCACGACGGTGATGGTGGCGCCGGGGATGGCCATCGCGGGCTTCACCACCACGTCGCCGGGCAGCCTCATGGGCGCCGCGCCCGCCAAGCCCATGCTCCAGCCGATTGCGCTCGGCTTCCTCCAGGCCGGTGGCATCCGGGGAGAGAACGCGCCGGACCTGGCGGGCGCGATGGCGCAGACGCTGGCCGACGCGCTCACGCAGATGATGACGCGCCTGAAGGTTGCCCCGGGCATCCCCAGCTCGCCCGGCGCCACCGCGGGCCCGGGGAGGTTGCTCTGATGGCGGACGCGCTCAAGACCGACCTGCGGCTCTCCTTCAAGGAGTCGGGCGGCGTGGACCTGGACTGGTCCGACGACGGCGGCGCCGCGACGGTGAGCGGCAAGGACAACCTCATCCAGGCCCTGACGATGCGGCTGCTCGTCTACCGCGGACACCTGGAGCAGCTGGGCCACCAGCGCTACGGCAGCCGGGTGGCGGACCTCATCGGCGAGCCGCTGGACCGCGCCAACCTGGACCTGCTGCGCAGGTACGTGCGGCAGGCCATCAAGGAGGACCCGCGCGTGGACGAGGTGCTGCAGCTCACCGTCTCCGCGCGGCCGGACCTCCCGGGGGCCGTGGAGGTGCGGGCGCGCATCCGCGCCATCACCGGCGACCCGGTGGAGCTGGGGCTGTCGCTCGACCTGGGCTGAGCGCGGCGGGACACACGGGGTACGGACACGACTTCGGGAGAGCGTGATGAACGGCAAGGAAACGCAGGGCATGAACGGAGTGCTGACCCTGGAGCTCTTGAACCTGGACGGCACGCTGATGGAGCGCCGCAAGGTCCCCAACCTCATCACCATCGCCGGCAAGCGACTGGTGGCGGAGCTGCTCATGGGGCGCGTCAACGCGCTGACCACGAGCTGGTCCATCGCCGTGGGCACCGGCACCACGCAGCCGATGCCTTCCAACATCAAGCTCGACAACCAGGTGGACCTGGCCGCGGACACCGCGCCCAAGGTGGAGGAGGTCATCCTCGGCGACGGCACCAGCACGGTGCGCGCCCTGGTGACGGCCACCCTGCCCCCGCCGCCGGCCCAGTCCACGGTCCAGCCCCTGACGGAGGCCGGCATCCTCGTCACGTTGGGGACGGGGGCGCCCATCCTCTTCAACCGCGTGCGCTTCGAGGAGGTCAACCGGGGCTCCAACATGGTCATGAAGATGACGTGGGAGATCTCCTTTTGAGCCTCATCCCTCCGGAGACGACCACGTTCAGCGCCATTGTCGAGCGGCTGCTGGCGAACATGGGGGCCGGAACGGACCCCAACGCCGGAGGCATGGCTCGGACCCTCGCGGAGGCGTACGCGCGGGAGATGGCGACGTTCTACGCGATGATGGAGCTGGCGCACCGCTCGGGCTACCTGGACACCGCCGAGGGCGCGGCGCTGGACAACGTGGTGGCCGTGCTGGGCCTCACGCGCGCACGCGCCGGACGCCTCACCGGGGAGGTGGAGCTCAGCCGCGCCGCGCCCGCGCCGGAGGACATCGGCATCCCCGCCGGACGCCAGGTGACGGGCATGGCGGCGGACGGCCAGCCCCTGCCCCTCTTCGAGACGCGGGAGGACGCCACGCTGCGCAAGGGCGACACGCGCGTGCTCATCCCGGTGCAGGAGGTCCAGTCGGACGACGAGGACGCGCGTCAGGCGCCCCCCGTCATCAACCCCTTCCAGCTGACGCTGATGCCCCGGCCCATCCTGGGCATCGAGGCCGTCTCCAACCCGGCCCCGCTGCGCCGGGACTCGGAGGACGAGACGGACACGGACCTGCGCGCCCGCGCGCGCACCGCGATGCGCGACGGCGAGAAGGGCACGCTGGAGTCCATCGCCGCGGCGGTGCGCAAGCAAGGGGTCCAACACGTCACGGTGCGAGAGCCCGCGGACGCGCCGCCTGGCGTCGTCGACGTGCTGGTGGGCGACACGGACTTCGAGTCGGACGTCGAGGGCGTCCGGCGCGTCGAGGCCGCCATCCGCGAGTCCAAGGCCGCGGGCATCCTGGTGCGGCTGCGCTATGCGCGCACCATCTTCTTCCTGCTCGACTTCAAGGTGGAGCCGAACGACGACGCCATGGACGAGGCGACGTTCGACCGGCTGCGCCGCGAGCTCCAGCAGAAGCTGTCCAGCTACATGCGGGAGCTGCCCGTGGGCGCGTCGGTGAGCCGGCGCAAGCTGGAGGCGCTGTTCTACGGCGACCCGGCGGTGCGGCGCATCTCCGACATCCAGGTGGAGACGTACGTGTGGGGGACCGCCTCCGAGGCCGCGCTCGGGAAGACGCTCGTGCTGGAGTCCACCAGCCGCCTGTATGGGGCCAACCGGGACTGGCGGCTGGAGTCGCTCGAGGCCGCGCGCGTGGACCTGGTGCGCAAGCCGCCGCGCATCACCCGGCTGCGCCCCCCGACGTGGCGGCTGGACCTGGTCGTCACGCTCGCGCAGGGCGACACGCGCACGGCGGAGCAGGTGCGCGACGCGCTGCGCGGCGCGATGGAGGTCCACGCGGCGCGGCTCACCGAGGAGGCGCAGCAGCGCCCCTCCATCCCGACGTACCTCACGCGCGGCAAGCTGGAGGAGGCGCTGCGCTCGCAGGCCCACGTCGCGGGGCTGCTCGGCTGTGACGTCACGCTGCCGTCGGGGACCACGGTGGCCCTGGTCTCCGCCGCCTCCGCGAATGCGCTCACCGAGGAGGTGACGCAGCTCGAGGTGTCCGCGGACCTGCGCCTCGTGTTCGGCGGAGCGGAGCTGGTGGGGGTCGGATGAGCGCGGACCAGCGCAGACGCCGCATGGTCGGCTACCTTCCCCCGGTCCTCCAATCGGGGACGAAGCTCAACGAGTTCTTCTCCACGCTCGCCCTGGAGCTGGAGCAGATGGAGGGCGGGCTGACGCGGCTGATGCGCTCGCGCTGGTACACGCTGGCCCGGGGCTTCGCCGTGGCGGAGTCGCCCGCGGACAAGGCGCTCTCCGAGCTGGGGCGACTCGGGGCGCTCCACGGGCTGCTGCCGCGCCGGGGGGAGTCCGCCGAGTACTTCCGCACGCGGCTGGCGACGGTGGTGGAGCTGCACCGCACGGGCCTGGGCTCGGCGTCCGCGCTGCTGCGCCTGGTCTCCCTGGTCTACATGGCGCGGCAACCTCCGGCGGTGACGTGGGAGGAAGGCCGGACGGTGGCCCGGCTCGTCGTGCCCCGGAAGGACGGCACCTCCCGGCCGCTCACCCTGGAGCTGGTGGACAATCCGCAGACGCCCGCCACCGCCGGCTTCCGCGACGTGAGCGGCGGCCAGCGGCTGCTCACCACGAACGCGGGGCTCGCGACGGCGATGCCCACCATCACCCTGCGGGCGACGTCGCGCGAGGTCGCGGTCCCCATCCTGCGGCACGCGGAGTCCGGGCTCGACCTCATCTACCTGGGCCGCATCCCCCAGGGCGCCACGCTGAAGCTGCGGGACGGCTTCGCGCCCATGCTCGACGGCGTCCCCGTGGAGCGGCCCATCATCCTGGCCCACCCCACCCGCTTCTCCGACGAGAACGGGACGAGCCCGCCGACGCGCTTCGACGCGGTGGACTCCCGCTTCTCCGTGTTCAAGGAGGACCATCGGCTGCCGGAGCTGCCGCCCGGCGAGAGCCACTGGACCTACGGCACGCTGGAGCGGCCCGAGGTGCGCGCCTATCTGCTCGGGTGGAGCGAGGAGGACGTGCTCGAGGCCGAGGCCCAGGCCCTGCCCCAGCGGGACACCCCGCCGTTGGAGCTGCGCTTCGACTGGACGGAGGTGTCCCCCGCCACCTTCTCGCTGCGCATCCCCGCGGACCACATCCCGCCGCACCTGCTGGAGCCGAACGAGGAGGGCGTGACGCCCGGACTGCCAGGGCTGGTGCAGGAGCTGACCGCCGCGCTGGAGTACGGACGGTGCGCCGGCGTGCGCACGCGCATCGAGCTGACGCTGCCCATGCCCGCCGAGGCGCTCGTGGCGCGCGAGGGCCCGCTGGGCGTCGTGCTGGAGGCGGACTTCTCCGAGCGGCTCGTCCCCACCGACGCGCTGACGTCGTTCGGCTCCCACATCGAATTGCACGAACAGTTCCCCGCGCCCCAGGAGTCGCTGACCTGGGGTGGCGTCTTCGACGGCACCCGTTTCGATACCTCGAGGTTCCAGCCATGAGTCAGCCCTACTACCCCGCCCGTCCCGGTGACCCCATCCTCGCGGACACCTGGAACAACATGCAGTTGCAGGCGCGAGCGGAGATCCACAACCACACCCACCGCGGCGGCCTGGATGGCAAGCAGCTCGCGGGCGACAGCATCTCCCCCTCCGCCATATTGAAGGTGACCCGCGTCGAGGCCACCGACACCCTCGTGGTGAGGAATGTCGACGTCACCACGCGCTTCCTGGACCTGGAGGCCCAGAAGCTGTCCCTCACGGGGGGCACCCTGAGTGGCCCGCTGACGGTGAACGCCAACGTGGGCATCGGCGCGGCGCCGGGGACCAAGCGCCTGCTGGTGGTGGCACCGCCGAACACCGAGGCCCCCGCGCCCCTGGAGGTGCGCACCTCGGGCAGCCAGACCTGGGGCATCGGCCTCGTCGTCAAGACGATGGGCGGCGCGGAGGGCGCGTCCATGCTCCTGCGCACCCGAACCAAGAGCTGGCAGGTGCGCGGAGAGCCCGGCTCGGCGGCGCTGGGCTTGCAGATCACCGAGGACGGAGGAGACCCGGAGACGGGCTCGGGCCCGGGCACGCCTCGGCTGCACATCAAGGCCGGCGGAAGCGTGGGGCTCAACACCAACGATCCGCAGGGCGCGCTGGACGTGCGGCTGCCAGGGGGCGCGTCTGGGTTCGACCGCTTCGTGGTGAACCTGACCAGCGACTGGTCCCCCGGCATGTCCCACGTCACCATCGGCGCGGGGCAGGCCGCGGGGCTGATGATCAACAACCCCCACGTCGTCTGGCACAAGGGCGAGTCGCGGGCCTCCATCCGCTATGGCCTGAGCGGCGGCACGGCCTCCGGCCTGTTCTGGGACGTGGGTGCGCGCGCGAACAACGCGTTCTCCTTCATCGTCAACAACACGTCGACGCTGTGGATGAACGCGGATGGGAACATCGGCATCGGCACGCAGACGCCGGGCGCGCGGCTGGACGTCCAGGGGGGCAACCTGCGCGTCAGCGGCGCCATCACGCCCTCCATCGGGAACTCCACGGGCAATGGCATCCAGTTCCCCGTGGACGCCTTCGGTGGCGCGGGCGACGGCGCGTGGATCCGCTACTACCGGCTCCCCAATCCGCTCCCGGGCGACGAGGAGAATGGCCGGCTGGTCATCGGCGTCGAGAACGACCCCGGGGACGCGTTCGCCATCTTCCAGGGGACCGCGGAGCGGCTGTGCATCGTCAACGGCAACGTCGGCATCGGCGCGGCGCGGCCCTCGGCCCCCCTGCATGTCCAGCAGCGCGAGGCGAACGTGGGCATCCGCCTCAGCGAGAACACCTCCGGTCGCTACATCGACATCGCGTACGAGGGCCAGGGCACCTTCCGCATGTTCCACAGCAGCGGCAACGGCCGCTACATGCCCCAGGATGGTGAGTGGCATAAGTTCTCCGACGTCCAGCTCAAGGAGAACATCGAGTCGCTCCAGGGCATCCTCCCGCGCGTGCTCGCGCTGCGCCCGGTGAGCTTCGACCTGAAGTCCACGGGCCATCACCAGCTGGGGCTCGTCGCGCAGGAGGTGGAGCCCCTGTTCCCGGAGCTCGTCTCGGACGCGCCCATGCTCGAGGACGGCAAGCCGCTCAAGGGGCTCGCGTACGAGGCCTTCAGCGTGCTGGCCATCGCAGCGCTCCAGGAGCTCAAGGCGCACTACGACACACGCATCGAGGCGCTGGAGCGGCGCCTCCACGACCAGGAGCAGCACGGATGAAGAGCCAGATCGAGAAGCGCCTCGCGGACCTCAAGGCCGAGCACGAGGCGGGACAGAAGATGCTCGCGGAGCTGGATGCGAAGCGCACGGGACTGGTGCAGACGATGCTGCGCATCGAGGGCGCCATGCAGGTGCTCCAGGAGCTCCTGCCCGCCGACGAGGCCACCAACGCCACCGTGACGAACCTCCCGCACGCCGCGCGCTGAAGCCCCGCGGCGCAGAGACTCCTGCCATGAGCGACACGCGCGTCGGCGCCACGCTGACCTATACCGGAACGGCCACTCCTCCCACGCCCGCGCAGGTGCCGGTGGACCCGGCCGGGCTCGTCGTCGCGCTGGAGGTGCCGGCGGGGGTGGTGTTGCTGCGCGCGTCGCTCGCCCTGCGCGCCCCGGGCGACGACGTGACGGTGAACCTGATTCCCACCGCCACGCTGGCCACGAGCACCGGGCAGAACGTGGTGGACGCGAGCCAGGCCATCACCTGGCTCAGCCTGGACTGGGGCTCGCGGCGGCCCCTGTCCTCGATGGAGCTGACCCTTCCGGCGTTACCGACCCAGACGGCCAAGAAGGGCCGCCTCAGCATCGCGGAGGGCGGCGCCTGGTATCCGCCCACGCCGTCCGACACCGTGGGCGTCAACGCCGTGGAGCCCCTGCCGGGCATCTTCGCCAGCCGCCTGCTGGTGGAGTTCGTGGAGGCGAACAACTCCCATCCTCCGTTGGGGACGCCGAAGACGCTGTCGGCGACGAAGCTCGCGAGCCTCACCCTGCGCGCGCCCGCGCGTCCGCCGGACCTCACCGCCTCCGCGGGCACGGGCTCGGGCGCGCTCTTCTTCCACCAGGCGCTCCCGATGAACGCGCGCCAGGAGCTGGTGATGGAGGACGTGCTCACCCAGGCGCTCCAGCGCGCCTGGCCCGCGAACCTCGAGGCGGGCCGCGTGACGGTGTCCCTGCGCGCCTCCGGGCTGGGCATGTTCGACCGCGTCCGGCTCGCGCTGGACACGCTCGATGACATCCGACGCTTCAGCGACGGCGCCGATGAGCGGACGCTGGCGCTGGACACGGACGGCACCGCCATCGCGAGCGTCTCCGTCCCCAGGGACCGCGCGCTGTCGGAGGTGCGCTTCCACGTGCGCCACGCCTTGCGCGACGAGCACCTGCCTCTGACACCGCGTCCACCCGCGCGGCCCTCGCGCGCTCATCGCTGCGGCTCCGGGCGCTCCGCCGCACAGGCCTTCATCGCGTCGCGTGCTCCGGGGGCGTTGACGGCCGTGGACCTCCACCTGCGCCCGGGGACGCGCCAGGTGACGGGCACCGTCGCCCTCCACGCGGACGTGCACGACCGGCCCGACGAGGCACCGCTCCCGGGGAGCGCCGTGCCACTGCTGCTCGAGGCGTCGGGGCCTCCGCCGTGGCCCGCGCGCTGGGTGTCCTTCACGCTCCCCAAGCCCCTCGCGCTGAACAAGGGGCGCTGGTGGGTGGTCGTCACCACCGACGAGGGAGAGGTCCTCTGGAGCCTCATCGAGCCCGCGTCCGGCACACCCGAGCCGGGAGCGGTGACACCGGACACCACGCTCCATCGCACCGAGCCGACCGGCCCCTGGCTGCCGCGCGACAGCGAGCTGCCCGGAGAGGCCCCGGGAGCCGCGCCGCTCTGGGCCTGCGCCCGTCCCCGCCTCCGCCCCATCGTGCCCGTGCCGCCGCCTCCGCCCCGGCTCCAGTTGCGCTGGGGTACGAAGGTGCTCGACGTGACACCGGACGGTGACGGCGTCGTCCACCTGGACGCCCAGGCGCTGGCGGTGCTCACTCCGCCCGGAGGAACGGGCGAAGCACCACCGCTCGAGCTCATCGTCCAATCCCGCGTGGCCGGTGAGGTCACCCTCTCCGGACTCCAGGTCGTCATCCCCCGGCAGGAGACCTACGCGCTCTTCCCGAGATAGCGAGCCCCCACCCATGCTCCTTGCCATCGAGTCCTACTTCCACGATGCGCTGCGCGCCGCGATTCCCGAGACGGTGGAGGTCGCGACCGGCCCCTCGCGAGGGCCCTCCGTCGAGATGGAGGCGCTCGTCGAGGTCATCGCCTCGCGGATGAAGCTCACGCTGCCCGAGGGCGATGACCTCACCGCGCTGCGACAGCCGTCCTACTTCGCGCAGGTGCATCGCTGGGCTGGCAATGGCACGCGCAAGGACTTCACCCTGCCGGCGAACGCGACGGGACAGGTGGTGGAGGTGGAGTCCCCTCCTGGCCGTCCGCTGCGTCGGGGCGACGACTACGTCGTGGAGGAGTCCACGCTGCGCCTGTACCGCGCGCCCGCGGTCGCCAGCGAGGCCGTGGTGGCCTACCTGCGAGGGACCCGCGCCGAGGGCTTCCTGGAGCGGCGGCGCTGTGAGCTGCGATTGTCCATCCGCGCGTGGGTGAAGTCCCCGGGCAACGCGGCGCCGCTGCTATCCCGCGCGCTCGCCGCGGCCCTGGCCGCGTCCGCGGACCTGGGAAACCTGGAGGACGAGGACACGGAGGCGGAGACCTCCGGGGTGCGTCTGCGATTGCTCCAACCCCAGGCAACCCTGGTGGAGGTCCATCGCACCCTGGAGCTGCAGGGCGACATTCCCTATCACCGCGCCCAGGCGAACTTCCTGGTCCGCGGAGAGCTGGAGCAGCTCGTCTCGCTCGGCACGCCCGAGTCCGAGGGCATCATCCTCGAGGTGCGGCGGGAAACGTAGGATTCACAACAGCTAGACTAAGCAGCAATTGAAGCAACTCCAGCATGTGTCGTCCCATCGACATTCGGGCGCGATCACCCACGCACGCGCTCCGAACCCAAAGGACATCGACATGCCTCGTCATCTGTCGACCGTGCACGCGCTGACCGCGCTCACCGCCTTCGTCACGCTGTCCACCGCCTCCGCCGAGGAGCGCGGCGAGCCCGTCGCCCCCCAGGCCACGACGCCCGCCGTGGTCGTCACCGAGAAGGCTTCGCCCCAAGCGGCGCCCACGTACTCGGACGCGAGGATGGAGTCGGTGGCGCGGACGTGCGGCGCGGACGCCATCGGCAGCATCACGCCGGACGGGTCCATCCGCTGCCAGTCCAAGCCAGCCACCCTCGCGCAGACCGGCCCGCGGGAGCTGCTGGCCGGGACGTACTACGTGTCCATCCCCGCCATCGCCTGCACGCCGCAGGGGACCGCGGCCGCGGCGACGACGGGCCAATGCAGTGGCGGCGGCACGCTCCGGACCGATGGGGACAACCTCTTCCCCTGCACCGTGAACGCCAACGCCACCCGCAACACCTTCGTCTGCGGTCTGGAACTCCCGAACGGCGCGCAGATCCAGGAGGTCATCGCCTACGGCCTGGACTACTCCACCGCCGGATACTTCGAGGCGGCCATCTGGAGCACGGGGGATACGACGTTCGCGCCCATCTACTTCAGCAGCTTCGGAGGCACCTGGCAGTCCTCGGGTGTGGCGTTCAACGGCGGCTTCACCAGCTTCCCCATCTTCTCCGCGTCCCAGCCGGCCCACACGGTGACGGTGGGTAACCGGTATACGATTGGCTTCGGCACGCGCGACCCCAACGCGAGCGTCAATTTCTACGGCTTCCGCGCCCGCTACTTCCTGCCGTGAGCCGCGCGGCCTGGGGTGAGGCATGGACGCGCGGGGCACGCCTCCCGCGCACACCATCCTGGCCGGTGAGCGGTATGTGATTGGCTTCGCGGCCAGGGACCCGAACGGGTTCACCTGGGTCGGCGGCTTCCGCGTCAATGACTACCAGCCCTGAAGTCCGCAGCATGGCGGCCCCTTCCTCTCGAAGGAAGGAGCCGGCACGTCTGGCCATCCCACCCCATCCGCGAGATGAGCCACGCCACGAGTGACACCAATCGCACACTCAGTCACACTGAACCATGAAATCCAGACAAAATAGTCACTCCTGACAAATCTCCCGCGACAATTCCGGCCCCCGCTCGTTCAATCCAATGCATGGGAGGCCGGCACACCGGCGCCCATGTCATTCCAGTCAGCATTCGAGCGAAAGGGAGACACATGGCGTCCTACGTCAGAGCTGTTTCGAGCGTGAAGGGTTTGCGTTGGGGTGCGGTGTTGCTGGCGGGCCTGGTGGGCTGTGAGCCCACGACGACGAAGGAGCCCGCGACGAATCACCAGGAGGTGGGCTCCCTGGAGGAGCAGGCCAGGCTGCTGACGGCGCCTCCGGGCTGTGAGGAGATCACCCTCGGGGAGATGGCCAATGGCATCGAGCTGACGCCGGTCATGTATACCAACCAGCCCACGCTGCGCGGCGACTTCAGCAGCTTCGGAGACCCGGCCGCCCGGGACCGGGCGTTCATCCGCCTGGACGTGGACACGACGCCGGGCCTCTACAACCTGGCCACCGCGGGCGGAAACACCTTCGCGTGCGACCAGTGCGTCTTCGGAACCAAGGACTCGGGCGCGGCCACGCAGAAGGACCTGGTGGCCGAGTCCGGCACGCTGCTGCTGGCGCTGAAGGTGTCCCCCGACCAGACCATCGGCGCGCTGGCCAACGTGGTGCTGCGCGAGGCCGTGGACGCCCCGCCCCTCAACGCGCCCTTCTGGGGCAGCGCGCTGGTGCCGGGTGGGGAGTGCAAGTGGATCCGCTTCGCGACGTGGAACACCGTGCGCCAGGGCGGGTGTGATCCCCGCCAGGGCTCGCTGACGGCGAACCTGCCGGACACCACGTGCGTGCCCACCAACTACGTGGCCTCGGACGGCACGCTGGAGCGCTCGCTGGGGACCAAGACGCAGGGCGAGGCGTGCACCACCACGCCGGCCGCGAGCGAGTACGAGCTGGCGTCGACGGACTGCGAGCAGGGCTACACCTGCACGGATCTGCTGTCGGAGAACGCGCAGTGCACCCAGACGTGTGACTTCCTGGCCGCCGACCCCGGCTGTCCCCAGGGCATGATGTGCGGCGTCTACGGCCTGTGCACCACGCAGGCCGTGCTGCAGTCGTTCGGCTTCCGGTTCGACACCGCGCCGGTGGGCTCCACGTGCACCCCGGGCGTGACGTTCGCCGAGTTCTGCGGCAGCGAGGGCGCGCGCGGCACGTGCCTGGACCTGGGCCGCACGGGCACCGCCACCTGCCTGCGCTACGAGCGGGCCCGCACGAACTGCGGTCCGGGTGAGGAGCTGGGCTACTTCAGCTACTCGCGTCCGCCCGGCGGCTTCGACCGCACCATGGGCTTCTGCTACCACGACGGCCTGTAGTCACCGCCATTCCTCGCGGCCCGGGTGCCTCACGAGGCCCGGGCCGCGCGTCCACCGATGCGCGAGCCCGCGTCCTCGGGCAGCCGGCGGAACAAGAACCCCGCCAGCGAGGACACCACGCCGATGGCGATGAAGGGCATCAGGAAGCGGTCTGGCGTCAGGGGCAGTTCGCCGGCCCCGCGCGCCAGGTGCAGCATGAGCGCGCCGAAGCTGATGCCCACGCTCAACGCCATCTGCTGCGTCACCACCGCCATGGTCGACGCCTGGCTCATCTTCTCCGGGGGGATGTCCGCGTAGGCCACGGCGTTGATGGCGGTGAACTGGAGCGAGCGCACGAAGCCGCTGACGAACAGCGTGACGACGATGACCGGGATGGGCGTGCCCACGCGGAACAACGCCGGCACGGCCGTCAGCACCGCGGCGGCCAGGTTGGAGCCCGTCAGCGTGGCGCGGAAGCCCAGCTTGCGGATGACCCACGGCGCCAGCGGCTTGCAGGACATGGCCCCCAGGCCCGTGCCGATGGTCATCATGCCCGCCTCGAAGGGGCCCCATCCCAGGCCCACCTGCAAGAGCAGCGGCAGCAGGAAGGGCGTCGCGCCCAGGCCCATGCGCACCAGCCCTCCGCCCGCGATGCTGGCGCGGAACGTGGCCACCTTGACCAGCCGCACGTCCAGCACCGGCCGATGGCGCCGCAGCGCGTGGCGCACGTAGAGCACCCCCGCGCCGACGGCCACCAGGGCCATGCCCAGCTGCGTCTCCGGAGGCACCAGCCCCACGCCCAGCGTCTCCACCGCGACAATCGTCAGCGTGATCGCCACGGCGGCGATGGCATAGCCCTTCCAATCGAAGGGCCCCGGGTGCGGCTGCGGCAGCTCCGGGACGAAGCGCGCCACCGCGAGCATGCCCAACAGGCCCACCGGGACATTGACGAAGAAGATCCACGGCCAGTCGGCCACGCCCAGGATGAGCCCGGCGATGGGGGGACCGATGAGCGGCCCCACGAGCGCGGGCATGGTGAACCAGCTCAGCGCGGACACCAGCTTCTCGCGCGGCGCCGAGCCCACCACGATGAGCCTGCCCACGGGCGTCATCAGCGCGCCGCCCAACCCCTGCAGCGTGCGGAAGAGGACCAGCTGCGGCAGCGTGCGCGAGAAGCCGCACAGCACCGAGCCCAGCAGGAAGACGCTCATCGCGACCATGAAGACGCGACGAGGGCCGAAGCGGTCCGCCACCCAGCCGCTCGCCGGCGCGAGCACGGCCAGGGCCAGGATGTACGACGTCAGCGCCAGCTTGAGGTGGATGGGGTCCGTGCCGAAGGCCGCGGACAACGTCGGCAGCGCGGTGGACAGCGCGGTGGAGTCGACGAACTCCATGAACAGCGCGCTCGCCACCGCGATGGACGCCAGCCGGGAGCCTCTCTGGGAGGACGCGGGCGGCGAGCCGGGTGGAGAGGAGCCAGGGGAGTCGGACACCTCTCTTCTATGCACATGTGGCCGCGCGACTGTCACGCTCGACGACACTGCGCGCGGGCGGCCCCTCGCCCACCCTGCCACCGGGCGGCCGGCACTCGGCCGACACCCCGGTGGAATCACGCACGGGGCGCGGGGGACTCGTCAGGCCGGCCGCTCCAGCCGGCCATCCGCGTGCCGGGCGAAGCGCCCCTCCTCGCGCGCGTGCACCGGGTCGTCGCTCTTCCAGGGCCACCCGCCGAACTGGGTGCGCTGGTAGTCGTTGAACGCCTGGACGATCTCCTCCCGCGAGTTCATGACGAACGGCCCGTGCTGCACGACGGGCTCGTTGATGGGGCGCCCCTGGAGCATGAGCAGCTCCGCCTCGTCCGGGCCGTTCTCCAGCAGCGCGTCCGCGTCCGGGCGCAGCTGCAGGACATGCCGGGCGGGGACGTCCCGGCCGCCGACCTTCAGCGTGGAGCCCTTGAAGAAGTACACGAAGCGGTTGCTGCCGCGCTGGGCCGCGGGCAGCGTCCAGCGCGCGCCGGGCGACAGCTTCACCGTCCAGATGGCCACGTCCGAGTCCACCCGCGCGGCCCAGGACTTCGGCGGAGGCGACGGCGGCTTCGCGTCCCCCAGCCTGCCGGCCACCACGGTGACCTCGGTGGTGCGCCCCGCCTCGTCCTTCGCCACGTGGCGGGGGATGGCGTGGTCCCAGAGCATGGAGAAGTGCGGCGCCACGAGCTTGTCGGCGCGCGGGAGGTTGAGCCAGATTTGAAACAGCTCCACGGGGTTGGGCGCGTCCTTCTTCAGGAGCGGGAACATCTCCGAGTGCAGCACGCCGCTGCCCGCCGTGAGCCACTGCACGTCCCCGCCGCCGAAGCGCGCCGCGGCGCCCAGCGAGTCCGAGTGATCCAACAGCCCGCTGCGGACGATGGTCACCGTCTCGAAGCCCCGGTGCGGATGCTGCGGGAAGCCCGGCACCACGGTGCCGTGGTACATGTTCCAGCCGTCGCGACCCTCGAAGTCCTGGCCCAGCTGCCGGCCCGCCAGCGACGCGGTGGGCCCCAGCTGCTCGTTGCCCTGGGGGTAGGCGTCGACGTGGTGGACGCAGAACAGGAACGGGTCCGGCGTGGGCCAGGGCATGCCCCGCAGGGGGCCCATGCCCAGGATGACGGGTGGCGCTTCACTCCCCTTCGACGACTGGCTCATCCCCTGCTCCTCTGCCTTTCCCGGGCTCTTCGTGCAGCTCGCCGTGGTGGTGGCCCCCGCCACCGCGAGCAACCGCAGCGCCGCTCTCCGACTGACTTCCTCGCTCAAGGGGCCTCCTGCCACGCGTGACGCCGTCCGGAGCCTCTAATCCCGGCCAGCCCGGGGCGCATTCTTTCACGTCCGGGGCCCGCCAGCCCGCTCCCCATACACCTTCGCCTGGGGTTGCCGTAGGGTTCGCCCGCCGTGAGCCCATCCCCCCCCTTCGCCGTGTCCCAAGAGCGCGTGCGCGCCATCGACTGGCTGCGCGGCATCGCCGTGCTGTTCATGGTCCAGACGCACTCGCTGGCCCTGCTCACCCCGGAGCTGCGCAAGAGCGTCTGGGTGGGCCGCCTGCTCAAGGTGGACGGGCTGGTGGCCCCCGCGTTCATCTTCTCCGCGGGCTTCGCCCTGGCCCTCGTCATGGTGCGCAGCGCCGCCGCCGGGAAGCTGCGCGAGCGCGTGCCGCGAAACCTCCGCCGCGCCTGCGAGGTGCTGCTGGTGGCCTCGCTGGTCAACTGGGCCTGGTTCCCCCTGCTGAGCGAGCCGAAGTGGCTGCTGCGCATGGACATCCTCCAGTGCGTGGGCGTGTGCCTGCTCCTGATGTTGCCGGTGGCCGCCCTGCTCGCCTCGCGTCCCCGCGCGCTGGCCGGCCTGAGCCTCGCGCTGGCGTTCACCGTCTTCGCGGTGGCGCCGCTGGGGGAACAGGTGACGGGGCCGTGGGCCACGCTGACGAACAAGTCCTCCTTCGCGCCGTTCCCCCTGCTGCCCTGGCTGGGCTTCGGGTGGCTGGGCGCGTTCGCGGGGACACTCGCGGGCGCGTGGGGCCGCCGCGCGCTGGCCCTGGCGTTGCTGGCGCTGGTGACGGTGGGCGCCGTGGGCGCCGCGTCCGGCGACTTCCTCTTCCAGCTCTACCCGCACCACCGCTTCTTCGTGGCCAACCCGTCCAACTCCGCGGCGCGCTTCGCGTGGGTGTGCGCGGTGCTGCTCGGCTTGATGTGGCTGGAGGGGCGCGTGGCGGAGGCGAGCGCGCCTTCGCGCCTGCGGCGGTTCATCGAGGTGTTCGGCACCTCGTCGCTCTCCGCATACTTCTTCCACGAGATGCTGCTGTTCTACCGGCTGGGGGGCGTCTTCTCGTTCCAGCGCTTCTGGGGGGACAAGAGCGACTGGCCCCAGTACTGGCTGCTCACCGCCGTGCTCATCGTCGCCACGTGGATGCTGTGCCTGGCGTGGGACGGGCTGGAGCGCCTGGTGAAGAGCGCGCTCCGGGCCGTGACGAAGCGCCCGCGTGGAGCGCTGACGTCAGTGGGAAGCTGACGCCAGCTTCTCGAAGGCGGAGACGACCTCGGGCGGGGCCTGCACCAGCTCGATGAGCACGCCCTCTCCGCTGTAGGGGAACTGCTCGTTGGCCTTGGGGTGCACGAAGCAGATGTCGAAGCCCGCGGCGCCCTTGCGGATGCCGCCGGGGGCGAAGCGCAGGCCCTGCTTCTCCAACCACGCCACGGCGACGGGCAGGTCATCCACCCACAGGCCCACGTGGTTGAGCGGCGTCTCGTGGACCCGGGGCTTGCCCTCGGGGTTGATGGGCTGCATCAGGTCCACCTCCACCTTGAAGGGGCCCGCACCGGCCGTGACGATGTCCTCGTCCACGTTCTCGCGCTCGCTGCGATAGGTGGAGTGAGGCGTCAGGCCCAGCAGGTCCACCCACAGCTTGCGCAGGGGGGCCTTGTCGGCGGCGCCGATGGCGATCTGCTGGACGCCCAGGATTCGAAAGGGTCTCGAGGTCTCCATGGGGGGCACCCTGTCACGGGAAAATCCGGGGGAATAGACCCATTTCCCAGGTCGTGCGTTTCGAAGCGGCGAACGTCGTATCCGTCCCCCGGAGAACGCATGTCCCAGTCCTTCCTGAAGCGCCGCCTGAGCCAGTGGGGAAGTGCCCTGCTCGTCGCCTGCACCCTGCCGGCGTGCACGTCGTCCAAGCCCACCGCGGAGGGCCTCTCCGTGGCCCCCCAGGCCGACTACAAGCCCCGGGCCGCCCACCGAGATGACTCGGCGCAGGACGGCGCCAAGGACGAGCGCAGGGAGAAGGCCCCCGCGGGCGCCGTGGCGCAGGCGATGCGGCCCGAGGCGCCCAAGGCCGACCCCCACACGTTCGCCGAGACCGAGCACGACGAGTCCTCCGCGGTGGAAGGCGCGCCCATGGAGGAGCCGAGCGCAGTGATGATGGCCGCGCCTCCTCCGCCGAGCCCCGCCACGCTGGGCGGCGCGGGCGCCGCGCCCAGGGCCATGGAGCTCGCCAAGCGCGCGGCCCCCGGCCCCAGCAAGAGCATGCCCAGCCTCCCCACGCGCAAGCCCGCGCAGGACACGCTGGCCCCGGCGGACGCGGACACCACGCACCAGGGCAACACGTTCGAGAACTGGAAGCCCAACGCCTTCACCGAGACGGCCAAGGACGCGCTGTCCACCTTCGCCGCGGACGTGGACACCGCGTCGTACACGGTGGCCCGCCGCTACCTGCAGCAGGGCAACCTGCCGCCGGCCTCCGCGGTGCGCGTGGAGGAGTTCGTCAACTACTTCAAGTACCGCTACGCCCCGCCGGAGAAGGGCGCGTTCACGGTGCACCTGGAGGCGGCGCCCTCCCCGTTCGACTCGAAGCGCCACTTCGTGCGCGTGGGCGTGCAGGGCAAGGTCGTCTCGCGCTCGCAGCGCAAGCCCGCGCACCTGGTGTTCCTCATCGACACCAGCGGCTCCATGGCGTCGCAGGACAAGCTGCCGCTCGCCAAGGAGGCCATCAAGATCGCCGTGAAGAACCTCAACGAGAACGACACGGTGGCCATCGTCACCTACGCGGGCTCGACGCGGGACGTGCTGGCGCCCACGCCCGCCACGGACGTCAAGCGCATCCACGCGGCGCTGGACGGGCTGGAGTCCGGCGGCGGCACGGCGATGGGCTCGGGCATGGAGATGGCCTACAAGCATGCGGTGAAGAAGGCGTCCGGGCAGGTCGTCTCCCGCGTCGTGGTGCTCACCGACGGCGACGCCAACATCGGCAGCGTGTCCCCGGAGTCCATGCTGGAGAGCATCCGCAAGTACGTGGCCGAGGGCGTCACCCTCACCACCGTGGGCTTCGGCATGGGCAACTACCGTGACGACATGATGGAGAAGCTGGCCGACAAGGGGAACGGCAACAGCTTCTACGTGGACAGCTACAAGGAGGCCAAGAAGGTCTTCGAGACGCAGCTGACGGGCACGCTGGAGGTCATCGCCAAGGACGTGAAGCTGCAGGTGGAGTTCAACCCCGCCGCCGTGAGCCGCTACCGCCTGGTCGGCTACGAGAACCGCGACGTGGCGGACAAGGACTTCCGCGACGACAAGGTGGACGCGGGTGAGATTGGCGCGGGCCACAACGTGACGGCGCTGTACGAGGTGGAGCTGGTGAAGGGCGCCAGGGAGTCGCTGGCCACGGTGCGCGTGCGCGCCAAGGCGCCCAACGGCACGGAGGCCTCCGAGCAGGCCTTCCCGCTGGAGCGCTCGCTGCTGCGCGACTCGCTGGAGGCCGCCTCGCCCGACTTCCGCTTCGCGCTGGCCGTGGCCGCCACCGCCGACGTGCTGCGCGGCAACCCGGCCGCCGAGGGCTGGAGCCTGGCCACCGCGCAGAAGCTGGCCGAGGGCGCCGTGGGCGGTGACGCGGACCGCGCCGAGTTCGTCCGGCTGGTGACGCAGGCCCGCGCGCTGTCGGGTGCCTCGGCGCGCGGTCGCTGAAGAGAGGTTCGCTGTCGGGGGTCGTGGGGTGGAAGGCCCACTGGGGGAGCCTTCCACCCCACTTTTTCATTCCGGCACGCCCGCTCAGAACGCGAGGACGGTGCCCGGCGTGGTGCTGGTGAAGAAGTCGGGGTACGACACCACGAACTCCGGGCCGGTGCCCGTCTCACCGTAGATGACGCCGGCCTTGGTCCCGTAGGACGTCAGCGTCGTGCCGTCCAGCTCGATGGCCACCGACGTCAGGTCAATCGTGCCGGACACCTGGTGGCCATCCCGCCGGACGATGGTCATCGTCTCCGGGTCCACGTGGAAGAAGCTCAGCGTGCGGTAGGGCCCGCCGCCGTAGCTGCTCTTGTAGGTGAGGCCCACCGCCACGCCCAGCTCGTTGGCCGCGACGTACAGCGACGGGGGCGCATAGCCGCTGGACGAGGGCAGGGACAGGCTCGCCGCCGCCCACGGGCACGACGCGGACGCGCGCCGGTGCAGCTTGTTCTCGGTGACGGGAGGCACCGGGGCCTGCGTCACGACCACCGACGTCACCTCGAACGTGCAGCCCCTGGACGTCGCCGTGGACGACAGCGCCGCCTCCCGAGCCTCCAGTGACGCCTCCTGCTCGCTCCCGGGAGCCTCCCCACCGCAGGCGGAGAGGACCGACATCGCACAAAGACAGACAGACTTCTTGAGGAACCCCATGACGTGACAACCCCCGGTTCAGGAATGTGGCGGCGGCACCGTACCACCCCCGCAATGTCTTGCATCCGGAATCGCAGCCAGACAAAGACTCACGCGCTGAGAACCCCAACCCCATCCTCTCCGTCTCCGAGAATCACCTGGAGGCCCGGTCCGCCCACGGCCGCGCTCAGTACGCGACGACGCTGGGTGGGGTGGTGCTGGTGAAGAAGTCCGGGAACGTCGCGATGAAGTTGCTGCCGCTGCCCGTCTCGGTGGGGCTGATGATGCCCGCCTTCGTCCCGCCCGCGGTGAGCGTGGTGCCGTCCGCGCCGATGGCCAGGTAGCCCAGGAAGACGCTGCCGGTGCCCAGGTACACGGCGAAGCCGGTGTTGCGCACCACCGTCAGCAGCTCCGGGTCCACGTGCTTGATGCCCACGGTCCTGGGCGAGCTGCCGCTGTAGCCGTTCTTCACCGTGAAGCCCGCCACCACGCCCAGGTCATTGGCCACCAGGGACAGGCTGGGCGTGGAGTTGATGGAGGTGCCCAGCCCGATGCTGGCCGCGGGCCACGCGCACGTCCCGGAGGCCAGCCGGCTCAGGAAGATGTCGTGGATGGGCGGAAGCGTGCCCGCGCGCACCACCGAGGTGAGCTCGAAGACACATCCACGGGACACCGCCGAGACCAGCTCCGCCTCGCGGACGTCGAACACCTCATCGAGTCCGCCCGTGGGCTCCTCCACACCACAGGCCGGAAGGACCATCGCCGCACAAAGAGAGACAGCGCGTCGGAAGCTTCGCATGACGTGACAACCCCCTGGTTCGCTAACAGCGCCCGCACGCTAGCAGCCTGCAAGTCATTGCACCGACATTTCCAGGCAACGGGCCTGGGCACCGGGAGGACGCCTTGCGGTATCCTCCGCCACGTATGCGCCCATCCCACCTGTCCTCCCGAGTGCTGCTCGTTCCCCTCGCCGCCTCCCTCCTCGCCTGCGGCGGCTGCGGAAAAGATGACCCCTCCGGCGGAGGCGTGCCCCTGGGCGAGGAGCAGAAGGGCATCGCGACGTTCTACGACGCCACCGGCGCGGGCAATTGCAGCTACGACGCCAGCCCGGACGACATGATGGTGGCGGCGATGAACACGCCCCAGTACGCCAACAGTGCCGCCTGTGGCCAGTGTGTGGACATCCAGGGCCCCAGCGGCTCGGTGCGAGTGCGCATCGTCGACCGCTGCCCCGAATGCGAAGCGGGCCACCTGGACCTGAGCCGCGAGGCCTTCGCGAAGATCGCCGAGATGCGCCTGGGCCGCGTGGACATCACCTGGAAGGTGGTCTCCTGCGACGTCGCCGGCAACCTGGAGTACCACTTCAAGAACGGCAGCAACCCGTGGTGGACCGCCATCCAGGTCCGCAACCACCGGCTGCCCATCTCGAAGCTCGAGTGGCGACGCGGCGATGGCGCCTGGAAGAACGTGCCGCGCGAGGACTACAACTACTTCGTCGAGTCGGGCGGAATGGGCGAAGGCGCGTTCACCGTGCGCGTGACGTCGTCCACCGGCGAGCAGGTGGAGGACACCCTCCCCCGCGTCCTCGACGACGACAGCGTGCGCGGCACCCAGCAGTTCCGCTGACCCCGAGCACCCCGGACCGAGGCTCGCGCGAAGCGAGCCCCGGCCCGCACCTCAGCGCCGCAGCATCGAGCGCAGGAGCTCCAGCGCCTCGGTGACGTTCTGCCAGACCTGGAGCGACTTGACGCCCTCCCCTTCGCCCTGCACCGCGCGACGGGAGGCCCGCTCCAGGGGCAGCAGCACACCCTCCACCAGCTCGATCTGCCGGCTGAGCTCCGCGGGCGAGGGTCCGGCCACGGCGGTCCGCTGGAGCGCCTCCGCCGGCACCTGGGCCGACACATTCACGGGGCGGTCCGCCAGCGCCGCGAGCGCTCGCGACAGCTGGTCCAGGTACGGCCCGAAGTCCTGCGCGGGCGCCTGCTGGACGACGGGCGCCTGTACGGGCATGGCCGCGCGCTCCGTCAGCGCCTTGAGCAGTTGGGCCAGGTGCTTGAGGTACGGCGTCAGATCCGGGCTCGCGGCGACGGGCGCGGCGGCCGCGACGACCGGAGCCTGCTTCACCTCGCGGCCCACCCGCGCCACCTCCAGCACCGCGTCGCGCAGGGCCTCCAGGTACGGCAGGGCCTCGGCCGTGGGGTCCGCCTCGTCATTCGCGGCGCCCTGGGCCAGCTGCGTGGCCGCCTGCGCGACGGCGTCGCGCACCGCGCCGAGCTGCTCCTCGATGCCGCTGAGCTGCCCGGTGACGCGGGCCACGGGGTCGTCCTCCTTGCCCCCCATGCGCTTGACGCGCGCGAAGCCCTGCTTGATCTCCTCCCAGCGCTTCGCCTTCTCCGGGGTGAGCCGGCCGCGCATCTCCGCCAGCTTCAGCAGATTCTGCTCCGCGGCGGTGGTGAGCGTCTGGGACTCGCCCTGGTAGTGGTCGTCGATGAGCCGCTCCAGCTCCGCGTCCGTCATCGCGGAGACGAGCTTCTCCGTCAGCTTGCTCATGTTGCGGTAGCTGCCCTGGAGCTTGAAGGCCGGCTCGGTGCGGAAGCGCTCGTCCTGCGCCGCCGAGGCGATGTACTGCATGTTCACCTTCAACAGCACCGACTGCACCCGGAACATCCGCTGGAAGATGGCGATGATCTCCTGCAGCTCCGCCGCCGCGTAGCCGTGCTTCATCTCGCCCGCGGGCACCTCCTCGCCCTGGGCCATGCGGATGAGCCGATGCGTGTCCGCCGAATCCCGCGTGGCCAGCGGCGCCGTCACCGTGTTGGAGGTCAGCGCGTTCTCCAGGTAGCTCAGCGCGAACAGGTGCTCCTTCCCGTCCAGGATGTCGCCCAGGTTGTACGTGTCCGCGCGGTTGGCGAGCATGTCCGGGATGCGGAAGCGCTCCCCCGTCTCCGTGTAGGGATTGCCGGCCATGACGACGCAGAACTTCTTGCCGCGCAAATCGTAGGTGCGCGTGCGGCCATTCCAGACGCCCTCGACGCGGCGCTGGCCGTCGCACAGGGAGATGAACTTCTGGAGCAGCTCCGGGTCCGTGTGCTGGATGTCGTCGAGGTAGAGCATCACGTTGTTGCCCATCTCGAAGGACAGGTTGATGCGCTCCACCTCCTGCCGCGCGGTGGCGTTGGGCGCCTCCGCCGGGTCCAGCGACTTCACCGAGTGCCCCAGCGCGGGGCCGTTCACCTTGACGAAGGTGAGGCCCAGGCGGCTCGCCACGTACTCCATCAGCGTCGTCTTGCCGTAGCCCGGCGGCGACATGAGCAGCAGCATGCCCATGCGGTCCGTGCGCTTGCCCTCGCCCGCCGCGCCGAGCTGCTTGGCCAGGTTGGCGCCGATGAGCGGCAGGTACACCTCGTCGATGAGCCGGTTGCGCACGAAGGACGACAGCACCTTCGGCGTCAGCTCCTCCAGGCGCAGCTTGCGCCGCTCGCGCTCCAGCAGGTCCCGCTGCAACGCGCGGTAGGCCTGATACCGGGGCACGCGCAGCTGCCGGAACTCGCCCAGGCGCGCCAGGAACTCATCCAGGCGCAACGGCAGCTTGCGGTCCTGGATGCGCGGGTGGCTGCCCAACAGGCCCGTCACCTCGGCCGCCGTCAGCGCGCCCGCGGGCTCGCGGTCCAGCTTGCGCTCGGTGAGCAGCAACACCGCCGTCTCCAGCACGAAGTAGCCGGAGTCCCCGGGGCCGCCGTCCCGCTGCGCGAGCCACGCCTGCACCCACGCGCGCGCGATGTCCAGCCGCGACGCCAGGTCCTTCTCCAGCCCGCGCAAATCCTCCTCGAAGGCCGTGCGCGTCCCCTGCCGCTCCAGCTGCGCCAGGAACGCGTCCCGGAGCACCAGCGCCTCGCCGCTCGTGGTGAAGCGGGGCCGCTCCACGGCCAGCTCCTCCACCAGGTAGCCACCCGCCAGCCGCGCCTCCGCCGGCGAGTGCGAAAGCCCCTGCGCCTTCAGGAAGGCCCCCACGGCCTCGCCCAGCGCCATGCCCAGTTCGTGCAGGCCGCCCGCCGCGGAGAACGTCTGCCGCAGCCGCGCGAGGCTGCGCGCCCGACGGTGCAGGAGCGCCCGCGCCGCCTCCTCGGTGTCGAAGGCCCAGTACAGCGCCGCCAGGGCGCGAGGCACCGGAGCGAAGCGCAAGAGGCCCGCGCCCTGGTGCAGCGCCAGGAGCTTCTCCAGCACCGCGGCCGCGTCCACGTCGTGCACGCCGCGCTCGTAGCCCTCGTCGAAGCGGTCCGCCGCGTACGCGCGCACGGGCTCCAGCAGCGTCCCGCCCATCACCGCCGCGTGCAGCCCCGTCAGGGACAGGCCGTTCTTGCCCTCCTCCGCGTCGGAGAGGATGCACGCGGCCAGGTACTCGGCGCGGTACACCTCGCGCGTCTCGGAGACCAGGTGCTGGTCCCAGAGGTCCTTCTGCTCGAGCAGCGCCGGGTCCTCCAGCTTCTGCGCGTAGTCGGAGCCGGTGAGCTGCAGGTACAGCGCGCCGTCGCGCGGCACCAGCGTCAAATCCAACGGCTGGGTGTTGACGTTGAAGCGGTAGGTCCCCAGCTTGATGACGTTGTCGCCGTCCGCGAAGAGGTCCTGCTTGTCGCGCAGCGCGCGCAGGGCGTCCTGCTTGGCGGACTTCAGCCGCGACTGCACCTCGTCCGAGCGCACGCTGTCCTGCAGCGCCATCAGCTGCTCGGAGAGCTGCCGCAGCTTGAGGATCATCGCGTCGGTGGCGAAGTACGCGTTGAGCTCGTCGTCGGACTTGAACGCCTTGGAGCGGCGCTGCACGCCCTGGAGGATGCGCTCCGCGGCGCCGAAGATGCTCTGCGCGCGGCGCTGGCGCTCGTCCACCAGCGTCTGCTTGCGCGCGCCGAACGCCTCCAGCAGCTCCTCGCGCTTCTGGGTGATCTGCCCGAGGAACTCGTCGAACTCGCCGAAGCGGCCCTCCAGCTCCTCCAGCTGCACGGTGAGGCGCGACAGGCCCTCGTCGCACTTCTCCGGCACGTCCGCCTGCGCCAGCGCGTTCTCGATCGCCTGCCCGAGCAGCTTGAACTGGGCGCCGAACTCCGCGCGCTTCTCGCGGCCGGACAGCTCCTTGCGCTTGGCGGCCAGGCTCGCGCGCACGCGGTTGAGCCGGCCGAACAGCTCGGAGATGCCCTCCAGGATGCGGGCGCGCGCGAGCGGGTCTCCCACCTGGAGGCCGCCCACCACCTCGCCCAGCACGGTGAGGCCCTGGGCCGTCTTCTCGATGTCCTCGCCCAGCGGCTGCAGCTCCGCCGTCGTCTGCACCGGCTCCAGCTTCGCGAGCAGCTCGTCCAGTCGCGCGGCCAGCGGCTGGAGCGCCTCCCCCTTCTGGAGGAACTCCACGCACGCGGTGCTGGTGGAGTCGGACGCCTCCACCACCGCCTTCTCCAGGGCGTCCACCCGCCCCAGGTCCATGTAGCGGATGTCCTTGAGGGTGATGAGGTGCCCGCGCTGCTGGCGCAGCTCCGCCAGCACCAGCATGAACTCCTCGGCGGTGGTGAGCAGCTCCGGCCGCACCCGCGCGAGCAGCTTCGCCTGGGCCTGCTCCGCCTCCGCCAGGGCCTCCGTGGCGCGCTTCTGGAGGGCGAGCACCTTCTCGAACTCGTCGATGATGAGCTCGGAGGTGCGCCGCAGCGTCTCGATCGGCTCCTGGAGGCCCGTCTCCGCGTGGCCCAGCCAGTAGTACGCGTCCAGCGCGCGCGTGGCCGCGGCGACCAGGTCCTCGTAGGTGCGCCGGCTGGGCTTGTCCGTCTTCGCGATGCGCTGGAGCGTCAGCGAGTCGGAGATGCCGCGCACCAGCTCCGCGTTGCCCACCTTGCCCAGGTACCCGGGCGCGGGCGGCGTCGCCGCCGCGTGCTCGTCCGACGCGAAGGGCGTCTGCCACACCTGCATCGGGTGCACGCGCGTGGGGTCCGCCGACGTCTCGCGGAACACCACCAGCCCGCCGTCCCCGAAGAGGCTGTACCCGTTGCACACCAGCGGGTTCTGCACCTCCTTGCGCACCAGGTTGTACGGGAAGAGCAGGTAGCGCCCCACCTCGCGCTGGTGGAAGACGTAGAGCACGTCCTCGCCATTCGGCGAGCGGATGACCTTCTTGAACTCCATGCCCTCGCCGGTGGCCTCACCGTCGAAAACCTTGTAGTCCCCCGTCTGGAGGTAGTAGCCGCCGGGGAAGATGATGCCCTGGTCCTCGGGCAGCCGGATGCACGCCTGACCGATGGCGTCGATGCGCACCACGTGCTGCGTGCGCGAGTTGAACACCAGGTAGCGCTGCACCTTCTCGCGGAAGGGCAGCACGCGCAGCAGGATGAGCGTGCCCACCTGCGCCCAGGCGAAGCGCGCGTCGTCCAGCGACTGGTTCGCGTCCTCCACCGGCTCGCTGTAGATGCCCAGGCCCGAGGACGTGTTGTCCTCCACCTTCACGGTGAGGTCCCCCTTCACCGTCTCCACGAAGACCTGGTCCAGCACGTTGACGTGCGGGTGGGCGCCCAGCACGTAGTTCTCGCGCGTGGCCACCGTCCACTCGAAGTCGTGCGACGGCGGGAAGGTGTGGTCCTTGTCGCCCTGGTTGTCGAGGTAGGTGGCGTTGCCGTCCGTGTCCAGGCTGAAGCGGAAGACCTTCAGGTCTCTCGCGGACTGGCCCGTCTTGAACACCGCCAACAGGCGCGCGTCCTTGCGCCGCAGCTGCAGGAGCTTCGCGTCCTTGTAGTAGCGGTACAGCTCGCCGAAGTCCTTGATGAAGCGCGGGTCCGCCAGGAAGCCGCCGCCTTCCGTGTGCGGCACCGCGGACAGGTCGAACCCGTCCGCCGTCTTCTCGAAGCGGTGCAGCGAGAACACGTCCGCGACGGACGTCTCCTTCTTCAGCCCGATGAAGACGTTGTAGCCGAAGAGCAGGTACTTGCCGACGCTGACGATGTCGCGCGCCACGCAGTTGTTCTCGGTGCGCACGCGCTCGTTGCCGATGACAGCCAGCTCCGTGCCACCGAAGAACGCCTTGCGCCGCGCGTTGAGGTCCGCCGCCTTGGTGCCCAGCGCCTCCGCCTGCGCGAGCAGTCGCGTCCGGATGACCTCGTAGCTGCCCCCCTCTAGCGCGACCTCGCCCGTGGGCGCCGCGCCCTTGCCACCTTCAGTTGCCATGAGTGCTCACCGGAATTGCGCATGGACCCCGCCCCGTCCCCCGTCGAGGGGACGCCACCCCGGATGGCCCGGGGCGGAGTCGTCGTGACGTCATGGCCGCCACCGCACGGCTCGCGCGGCGATGGCGGCCCCCTGCTGATGGCCTCAGCCCTGCTTGTCGGCGGAGGCGGCCTTGCCGTCGGAGCCCAGCAGGGCCTTCAGGCTCGCCGCCGTCGCGTCCGTCGCGCTCGGCGTCATGCGGTGCAGCAACGCGGCCACGGCCAGGTTCTGCGCGTCGTTGCTCAGACCCGGCTTGGAGAGGATCTCCTTGAGGTCCGCCGGCAGGTCCTTCTCGCCGTTGACGTACCCGCCCAGCGCCTTCTTCAGCGACTCGCTGTGGTCCAGCGCGCCGTCCACCGCCGTGCCGAAGGACACCGCCTTGACGAAGCGCTCGAAGAACTCGCCGTCGCCGCCGACGATGTTGAACTTCGAGTTGGCGAACGCCTTGGCCAGCACCTCCGCCTGCGCCTGCGCGATGTCCTTGCGCACGCGGATGTTCTCCAGCTCCACGTCGCGCTCCTTGCCGAGCCGCAGGCGGAACTCCTCGTGCTCGCGCCCCACGCCGTCCATCAGCTTCATGGACGCCGCCTTCTCCGCCAGGCCCCGGGCCTCGGCGAGCAGCTTCTCCTGGATGGCCGCGGCCTCCGCCAGCTGCTTCTCCTTCGTCGCGATGGCCTCCGCCTCGCCGCGCTTCTGGATGGCGACGGCCTCCGCCTCCTGCACGCGCGCCCGGGCCAGGCCCTTCTCCTGCTCACCCGCGGCCTCCGCCAGGAGCTTCTCGCGCACCGCCTGCGCCTGGGCGTGGCCCTGCTTCTCGATGACGCCCGCCTCGGCCTCCTGCACGCGCACCTGCGCCATGCCCAGCTTCTCCGTGGCCGCGGCGTCCGCCTCCTTCACGCGGATGCCGGCCAGGCCCGTCGCGGCGGCCTCCGCCTGGATGCCCTCGGCCAGGCGCGTCTTCGCCTTGGCCGTCTTGTCCGCGGCCTCCAGGTCCGCCTCGGCCAGGGTGAGCTTCTCCTTCGCCATGTACACCGCCATCTCGCTGTTGGCCTTGGCGGCGTTCACGTCCTTGACGGTCTTCTCCTGCGCCTGGCCCTCGGCGGTGATGATGAGCGCCTGCTTCTTGCGCAGCGCGTCCGACTCCACGCGCAGGTCCTTGATGCGCTCCTCCTCCTGCGCCACCGTCTTCTCCACGGCGATGCGTGCGCGCACCACGTCCGCGATGTCCTTCTTCTGCTCCTCCAGCGCGCGCTCCTTGGCGATGCGCTCCAGCTCCGTCTCACGCTCCCGGCCGATGGCCGCCAGCGAGCGGGCGCGCTCCACGTTCTCCGCCTCCACGCTCACCTCGCGCTCGCGGTGCTTCTGGGCCACCTCGATGTCGCGCGTCTTGTTCTGCTCCTGGACGAGGATCTCCTGCTCGGCCTTGATGCGCGCCAGCTGCGCCTTGGAGTACTGCTCCTGCTTGACGCGCTCGGCCTCCGCGGACTCCTCGGCCTGCACGGATTCAATCGCGCGCTTCTGCTTGGCGGCCGCCTCCTCGCGCTGACGCTCCAGCTCGAAGATGCTCTGGTCGGCCTCGACGTTGCGCTTGGTCACGGCCTGGCGCTCGGTCTGCTTGAGCTCGTTGGTGACGATGTTCTGCTCGGTGGTGAGCTTGGTGATCTTCCGGATGCCCTCGGCGTCCAGGATGTTGTCCTTGTCCAACATCTCCACCGGGGTCTGCTCCAGGTAGTCGATGGCGCAGTCCTCCAGCATGTAGCCGTTGAGGTCGCGGCCGATGACCTCCACCACGTTGTCCTTGATTTCGGCGCGCTTGGTGTAGAGGTCCACGAAGTTGAAGTTCTTGCCCACCGTCTTGAGGGCCTCGGAGAACTTCGCCTCGAAGAGCTTCTCCAGCGTCTCCTGGTCGCTGGCGCGCACGCAGCCGATGGACTGGGCGACCTTGAGCACGTCCTCGCGCGTCTTGTTCACGCGCACGAAGAAGGTGACCTTGATGTCCGCCCGGATGTTGTCCTGGCAGATGAGGCCCTCCTTGCCGCGGCGGTCGATCTCCACCGTCTTCAGGGAGATGTCCATCACCTCCGCCCGGTTGATGATGGGGAACACCACCGCGCCGGAGAAGGTCACCAGCGGCTCGCTCTTGAGCGTGTTGACGATGAGCACCTTGCCCTGGTCCACCTGCCGGTAGAGACGGACGATGGTGAGAATGATGCCGGTCAGGAGGATGACACCTCCGCCGACGGCGGCTACCAGCGTGATGGGATCCATGGCCTTTTCCTGTGAAGTATTGACGGCGGGCCTTGTATCAGGCGCCAGGGATCCCCCGCGAAAGCCCCCTGGCGTCGAATCCATTCACGGCCCGCCCCCCTCTGAAGCGGACCCGTGCCTCGACTCAAGTCATGCGCGTGCCCGGGAGCGTGCCAGCGCCGCGGCCCGCACCGGGTCGCGAAGCTGATCCATCTCCTCCGGCAACAACCAATCCACCGGCTCCACCTCGTACGCGTCGCGCTCGGCGTCGTACGCGAG
This sequence comes from Myxococcus sp. XM-1-1-1, assembly GCF_020037095.1. Lineage (NCBI taxonomy): Bacteria > Pseudomonadati > Myxococcota > Myxococcia > Myxococcales > Myxococcaceae > Myxococcus > Myxococcus sp. XM-1-1-1. Next base: position 18,045 of record NZ_JAIQDH010000035.1, on the reverse strand, counting down.
CACCAGGGCCGGGTCTCCGCGCTTCAGGCCGTTCGCCTTGGCGCAGATGACATTCAAGATGATGCCCGCGCCGCCGTCCTCGAACGTGGCGTGGCCGTTCCTGTCCGTGACGCTGCCGCTGGAGATGGTGCACACCCGGCCGAGCAGCGAGTCACGCCCCGGCGCCTTGTGCGCCACGAACACGGGCCGCAGCGGCCGCACCGCGAAGCCGGAGATGACCAGGCCCGCGATGAAGCACAGGATGCCCAGCGTGGAGTTGATGAGCCACGAGGGCAGCGCCCCGCCGAGCAGCGCGTGCGCCGGCGGCGTGGCCAGCAGCGACAGGAACCACGAGAAGAACGACACCAGGCTCACGGACACCGTGAGCGGAATCCCCGCGAAGCCCAGCGTGGAGAGGATGCCCCCGTCCACGTGCGCGTCGTGGTCATGCCCCGCGAGCGCCTTGCCGCCCTGGAGCGCCTCGCCCGCCGCCTTCGCCCCGCCCTCCAGCGAGCCCGCCAGCGCCTTGCCGCCACCCTCGATGGCCGCGCCCAGCGCCTTGCCGCCCGACTCGAAGTCGACGTGCCCGCCGTCCAGCAGGTCGATCCCCACCGCGCCCACGATGACGAACAGCCAATAGGTCAGCACCACGCCCATGGCGGTGGTGAAGAGGGCGGTGGGGAACGCGAGGATGGCGTCGAAGAAGGGCGTCATCAGCGCTCCGGACTCTAATCCACGGGCATTCCCTGCGAAAACCGGGGGGGTCGTTTTCCTGCCTGCTCCACGGGCGGGAAAGCAGAGGCGACCTTCGTTGCCGCGCGCGCTCGGGATTGGCACCTCCAGAGGGCCGGGACCCAAGGGTTCCCGGGGTCCACCTCCACCCGGAAGCCGCGAAATGCAAGCCACCGCCGCCACTGCCCGCCCGCCTCGAGCCCCCGCCCGGAGCCGGGGTCTCACGCGGCTGGAGCAGCTCCAGCAAGAGGGCCTGCGCCGCGTGGGCTCACCGGCCCGGGGCTTCCGCTACGTGGACGCGAGCGGAAGGCGCGTGGACGCGAGGACGAAGGAGCGCATCGAGGCCTTGCGACTGCCGCCCGCGTGGCGCGACGTGTTCATCGCCCCCTCCCCCACCGCGAGCCTCCAGGCCGTGGGCCGCGACGCCGCGGGCCGCTGGCAGTACCGCTACCACGCCGCGTACCGGAGGAAGGCGGGCGAGGCGAAGTTCCGGCGCATCGTCGGCTTCGCCCGGGCCCTGCCGCGCATGCGCAGGCGCGTGAACGCGGACCTGCGGCGCCAGGGGCTGGGGCGCGACAAGGTGCTGGCCGCCACCCTGCGCATCCTGGGCACGTGCTTCATCCGCCCGGGCAGCCAGCGCTACGCGGAGGACAACGCGAGCTTCGGCATCGCCACCCTGAGGAGGAACCACGTGCGCGTGTCCGGGGACACGGTGTCGTTCGACTTCCCGGGCAAGAGCGGCAAGCAGCAGCACCGCCAGCTCACCGACCGGCGCGTCGCCACGCTCGTGCGCAAGCTCCTGAAGGTGCCCGGGCGGGACGTGTTCAAGTTCGTGCTGGATGACGGGCTGGTGGTGGACGTCCGCCGGCGCCACATCAACGCGTACATCCAGGAGGTCATGGGCGAGGACTACAGCGCCAAGGACTTCCGCACCTGGGCGGGCACCCTCATCTGCGCGTGCGCCCTGGCCCGGGCCCGCGCGAAGCAGGCCCAGGCGAAGGGCCCCGCGCTCAAGAAGAGCATGGTGGCCGCGGTGAAGGAGGTCGCCGAGCACCTGGGCAACACGCCCGCCGTCGCGCGCTCCTCGTACATCTACCCGTCCGTGCTGGCCCTGTTCGAGCGGGGCCAGGTGGTGGACCGCTACTTCGACTCCGTGGACGAGCTGACGTCGTCGCGCGGCGACAGGCTGCACTGCTCCGAGAAGGCGCTCCTGCACCTGCTCGACACGCCCCGGCGCCGGCCCGACGCGTGAGCCGGGCCGGGCCCGTCCCGCGCCTAGGCGGGGACGACCTCCACCACGCTCGGCGGCATGTACGTGGGCAGCACGCGGTGCACGCGCAGGCCCGCCTTCTCCACCAGCGCGGAGTACTCCGGCCCCGTGCGCTCGCGGCCGCCCACCAGCACCAGCATGGCCATGTCGTAGAGGTTGCCGAAGTGCGGCACGTTGTCGCCCGGCAGCACCGTCTCCACGATGAGCAGCTTGGACTGCGGGCCCATCGCCTCGCGCATGTTGGTGAGGATCTTCAGGCTGCGCTCGTCGTCCCAGTCGTGGAGGATCTGCGACAGGATGTAGACGTCGTGGCCCGCCGGAATCTTGGCGAAGAAGTCGCCCTCCAGCACCTGGCAGCGGTTGCCCAGCCCCATCCCGTTCAGCCGCGCCGTCGCCTCCGCCTTCACGTGCGGCAGCTCGAACAGCGCGCCCTTCAGGTGCGGGTGCGACTGGAGGATGTGGCCCAGGAGCGTGCCCGTGCCGCCGCCCACGTCCACCACCGAGCGGACCTGCGAGAAGTCGTACGCGCCCACCACCGCCGGCGCGTTGAGGCTCTGGTACGCGGCCATGCTGCCGTTGAAGATGGCCGCGTCCTCCGGATGACTCGACAGGTAGCCGAAGAAGCTGTCCCCCATGAACTTCTCGACGGACGGCTGCCCCGTCTTCAGCGACGACACCAGGTCACCCCAGGCCGACCACGACAGCAGGTGGCCATGCGCCCGCAGCGAGCCGTACACCGAGCCGGGGCTGTCCTTGCGCAGCATCTCCCCCAGCTCCGTCAGCCCGAAGGCCTGTGTCTGTTCGTCCTTGATGAGCACGCCAAGCCCGCTGAGCAGCCGGAGCATGCGGCGCAGCGCGGGGGCATACGTGCCGCTCGCCTGCGCGAGCTCCTCCGCCGTCTTGGGGACGTCACCGATGATGTCGGCGATGCCGAGCTCCGCCATGATTTGCAGGCTGCGAGAAATCCAGAATCCGTAGACCATCTGGGTCATCACCGCCGCGGCCGGCGGAGAGCTGGGAGCAGCGGAGGGAGCACTGTTGACGGAACGAGGTTGCTGGCTCATGCAGGGGGGACCTTGCGCGGGGGGGAGGGACGGCCCCGCAATTCTGGAACCTAAAAGGTAGGCAGTAAAAGCCAATTGATCCGCTCCCCCTGAAACTCCGTTATTTCTCGTCTTGAGTGCCTACATCACCCACCGTCAAGCCCTGCCTCCCGGTGAGCTGGAGGCCCTCCGGGACGCCCTGCTCGGCTCGCGCTTCGTGGCGCGCAGCCCGTTGATGGGGACGTTCCAGGGCAGCCGGGGCTTCGCCCTCATCTTCACCCGGGAGGGCCGCCCCGCCCTCGAGGCGCGCTTCCCCTTCCTCACGCCCTTCCTGGCACGCGTGCTGGAGCCGGGGAGCGCGCGGGGCCTGCTGCCGTGGCGCGAGCGACTGTTCAGCGGACGACAGCCCCGAGCCGAGCCGAACGCCTTCTATCTGAACCTCCTGCTGCTCGACGCGGGCATGGGCGTGGGCCGGCACATCGACGCCACGCTCCAGGGGCCCAGCGGCGTGCCGGACGCCACGCCCCGCCACGTCAGCGTGCTCTACCTCCAGGTGCCTCCGGGCGCGCGAGGCGGCGCGCTGCGGCTGCTCGAGGACAACCGCCCGCTGGGTGAGGTGCGGCCGCGCCCGGGACTGCTGGTGCACTTCCAGGGACACCTCCAGCACGAGGTGCAGCCCTTCATCGGCGCAAGCGACGACACCCAGCGCGCCAGCCTCGTGTGCGAGCAGTACGTCTTCGCGCCCGAGGCCCTCGCGCGCCTGCCGCCCTTCCGCATCCAGTCCAAGGCGGGCTTCGCGGCCTACCTGGACTCGCAGCGCGAGCGCACCGACGGCTGACCCGCATCCGTACTGCTGGTGTCACCGGATTGCGCGAAACCAAGAAATCAATGTGAGGAGCAACTTCCAGGCAGGCTGCGCGGATGACTCTTTGCGGCATCTCCTTGAGCAAAGGGGAAGCCGCGAAGCGAAGTGGCGAAACCCCATGGAGGCAACAATGAGGTGGAATTCCCCGCTGCGGCGCGGCCTGTTCGGCGCCGTCACCACCATCTTGGCCCTGGGCGTTGGCTGCGGTCCCGCATCCGACGCGAACGAGCCTCAACCCCCGACCCCTGAAGCACCCGCCGAGTCATTGCAGGTGGAGCTGGATGACGCGTTCGTCGCCGTTCCGCGCAAGGTGAGCGCCGAGGAGCAGGGCCGGGTCGTCCAGCGACTGGACGGCTCCGTGTCCAACTCCGGCGAGAGCTTCTACCTGGCCATCCGCAAGAGCGAGCTGGGGCAGCGCTGGTTCATGTCGGCGTACCTCAAGCAGCTGCACCCCGGTGCGGTGTACTACGGCGCGGCGTCCTCGCTAGGCACGCGCGTGGTGAGCTTCAAGGAGCAGAACGGGAAGCTGTTCGTCTTCGACGCGGATGACCGCAAGACGATGAGCGACGTGTTCGACCCGGAGGTGCTCATCGAGGCGTGGCCCATCGTCAACGACTACGGCGCCTTCAACGTCCTGCGCGGCTCCAACAGCTACATCCTGGTGGACCCGACGGCGGGGCTCAACCGCTACGGGGTGATGGGCGAGGCCTACGGCGCCACCGGCGTGCGCTTCCAGACGGAGCTGAGCTTCGCGCAGCGCTTCCGGAAGATCTCCGACGGCGTCACGTTCGAGCAGGTGTTCACCGGCTACGCGGACGTGCCGGACCCGTCCGCGCCGGACTTCCTGGAGGACAACCTGTTCCGCACCTCCGGCACGCTGGGAATCGCCCTGCGCCAGTACAAGGAGGGCCAGGGCTACACCCCCACGGAGCTGCCGTGGCTGGAGCACTACTTCCGCGGTGAGCCGCGCATCCTCCCCAACACGGGCTACGTCACCCAGACGGCGGCGAAGTGGAACATCCGCCCGGGCATGAAGCCCATCAAGTGGATCATCACCGACACGGTGAACAAGGTGCAGGCCGACCCGCGCTTCGCCAACTACGACGTGGTGGCGGCGGTGAAGCGGGGCGTCGAGGGCTGGAACCAGGCGTTCGGCTTCAAGGTGTTCGAGGCCTCCGTGGGCGCGACGTCGGGCTTCGCGGACGACGACAAGAACGTCATCATCTTCGACCCGGACGCGTCCGCGGGCTTCGCCTTCGCCGACTGGCGCCTCAACCCCAACACCAGCGAGATTCGCGGCGCCACCGTCTACGTCAACGCGCTGTGGCTGGAGCTGGCCGACGGTGAGTTCGGCGACGACGCGCAGGCCGCCGTCGCGGCGAAGCTGAAGAACGCGCGCAAGCCGGTGCGCATGTCGTGGGGCGGCTTCGACAAGGACCACCTGTGCGCCATGCCCCTGCCCCCCATGCGCGACGACGCGCTGGCCAAGCACAAGAAGCTGCCGGGGCCCGCGGCGGAGACGCAGCGCACGAAGAAGGAGAAGGTGGAGGCGTACCTGACGCACGTCATCCTCCACGAGGTGGGCCACACGCTGGGCCTGCGCCACAACTTCGCCGGCTCGCTCGTGTACACCGGCGCGCCCAACAGCCCGCGCTCCAATTCGGTGATGGAGTACGTGTACGATCCCGACGCCATCTTCGTGGACACGCCGCAGTCCTACGACGTACAGGCCGTCCGCTACCTGTACGATTTGTCGCCGGACGAGCCCACGGAGCTGTTCTGCACGGACGAGGACACGGAGCTCGAGCCGTACTGCAACCCGTATGACCGCTACTCCGACCCGCTGGGCGCCTTCTACGGCTCCACGTACGCGCTGGTGCAGGAGCTGCTGCTGTACGAAGTCCTCCCCTTCCCGCTGCTCGCGGGCTCGTTCGACTACTACCTGAACGCGACGCTGCAGTGGGCGCGCTCGGGCGTGGAGGTCGACCAGACGTACGCGTACGACGTCGCCATCGCGGCCGTGCGTCCTCCGCTCGCGGTTCCGCCGGACGCGGGCCCGGGCTACGGCGCGGTGGCCGATGACCTCGCCCGTCGCGTGCTGTCCCGCCTGTACCTGGACCCGCTCGCCGCGCGCGGCAGCTTCACGGCCACGCCCGACGAGGACAGCGCCATCACCCCGCAGGTGCTCGCGGACATCCACGGCATCCTCATCAACGTGGACGGCGTGCGCGGCTTCCAGTCCCGCCGCGCCATGGTGGACATCCTGAAGAACATGCAGAGCCTGCCGGCCTACGTGGCCCTGCGCCAGGGCCGCGACGCGGTCCAGGCCCAGTTGGGGACGCTCAGCGGCACGGAGCTCATCCAGGCCGAGGACCTGCTGGCGCGCATCCAGGCCGCGCTGTCGCCGTACTACCGCTGATGACGTGACGCCCGGGGCCTCGTGCACCGGGCTTCCGACCGGGGCCTCCGCCGCTCGTGACGTGCTCGTCGTGGGTGTCGGGGGCCCCAGTGTTTGACAGGGCCGAGTCGCCGGCGCGCCAGGTGCACCACACTGCGCGTCTGGGAGACAATGGCTCGCCGTCTCGATGGGGGGCGGATTGATTCACAGGAGCGAGGAGGCATCACCGTGGCCGTCGATCCGCAGGGCAACGACATCCAGCGATTTCTCCAGGAAGACCCCGGCGGTCCCCTGGTGATGATGAACCTGGTGAAGTTCAAGGAGGGAGGCCGCGCCTCGTTCGCCGAGTACGCGAACGCCGTGATGCCCTTCATGCTGAAGGCGGGAGCGCAGCCGCTGTACGCGGGCGACTGCTCCACCCCGCTGGTGGCCGAGCCGGGCCAGACGTGGGACGCGGTGATGCTGGTGCGCTATCCGAGCCGCGCCGCCTTCCTGCAGATGGTGAGCGACCCGGAGTACCAGCGCTTCAACCACCTGCGCACCGCCGCGCTGCACGAGGCGGTGATGCAGGCGACGCTGCCGTGGGCCGCGTCGCCCTGAGCGGTGTAGCGCCGACTCAGCGCCCGGCGAGCAGCCGCAGCTCGGCGGTGGGCAGGAAGCCGGGCGGACGTCGGTGGCGGGTGGCCTGCTCGTAGGCGTAGGCGAGCTTGAGCAGCGTGGGCTCGCTCCAGGCCTGACCGATGAAGGACAGCCCCACGGGCAGCCCGCGCACGTAGCCCGCGGGCACGGTGAGGGTGGCGTAGCCGGAGACTGCGGCGGGCGTGGAGCTGCTGCCCAGCCAGTGGTCTCCGTTCACCAGGTCGATGAGGCTGGGAGGCGCCTCGGTGGGGGCGACGAGCGCGTCCAGGCGGTGCTTGCGCATCACCGCGTCCAGGCCCTGCTCACGCGACAGCTTGCGGCACGCGGCCAGCGCCTTGCGGTACTTCGCGTCGGTGAGCGGCCCGCGCGCCTGGGCCTGACGGAACAGCTCCTGGCCGAAGTACGGAAGCTCCCGGTCCGAGTGCTCCTCGTTGTAGCGGATGAGGTCCGCGAGCGTGCGCAGCTTCGTCTGGTCGCCCAGGCTCGTGAGCCAGGCCTCCGTGCCGGCCTTGAACTCGTACAGCATCACCTCGAACTCGTGCTCCTGGAGTTTCTCGACGTTGGGGATGGGCGCCGGGTCGATGATGATGGCGCCCTTGGAGCGCATGACCTCCAGGGCCTGCTCCGCGAGCGCGTCCGTGGCGGCGTGGTAGCCGTAGTAGTGCTCGCGCGGGACGCCGATGCGCGCGCCCTTGAGCCCGTCGGCGTCGAGGAACTTCGTGTAGTCGAGCCCGGTGTGGCCCTCACTGCGCGCGGTCGCCGCGTCCGCGGGGTCGATGCCCGCGAGCACCGTGAGCAGCGCGGCGGCATCCGCCACGGTGCGCGTCATGGGCCCCGCGGTGTCCTGGCTCTGGGAGATGGGGATGATGCCCGCGCGGCTGATGAGCCCCACCGTCGGCTTGAGGCCCACCAGTGAGCACGCCGAGGACGGGGACACGATGGAGCCATCCGTCTCCGTGCCCACGGACACGGCGCAGAAGTTGGCCGAGGTGGCCGCGCCCGAGCCGGAGCTGGAGCCCGACGGCGTCCTGTCCAACGCATAGGGATTGCGACACTGCCCGCCCCGTCCGCTCCAGCCGCTGGCCGAGCGCGTGGAGCGGAAGTTGGCCCACTCGCTGAGGTTCGTCTTGCCGAGGATGACGGCGCCGGCCGCGCGGAGCTTCGTGACGAGGAAGGCCTCGCGAGGAGGCACCGCGCCGACGAGCGCGAGCGAGCCCGCCGACGTCTGCATCCGGTCCGTCGTGGCGATGTTGTCCTTGAGCAGCACGGGGATGCCGTGGAGCGGTCCGCGCGCGCCCTTGCTCTTGCGCTCTTCATCCAGGGCCTGCGCGATGGCGAGCGCGTCCGGGTTCACCTCGATGACGGACGACAGCGGCAGCGGGCCCGAGCGGTCCAGGGCGGCGATGCGCGACAGGTAGCGCTGGGTGAGGCCGTGCGCGGTGTACTTCCCTTCCCGCATGCCGGCCTGGAGGTCGGCGACGGTGGCCTCTTCCAGCTCGAACGACGCGGGCAGGGACTTCGTCGCGTCGGGGCTCGCCGAGGCGTCGAGCGTGGCCAGCGCGGTGGCCGCGGCCGTGCCACCGAGGAAGGCGCGACGACTCAGATTCCATTCGGAGGGCGGGAGCTTTTTCATGGCGTCGCGCGCACTACAGCAGTGGTGCATGAACGGCCGCAACCCGGGTGGGACGATTGGAGGAAGTCCCGCGCACGACGCGTCGCCCTGTTAGCGTACCGGGTCGACATGGCATCGAACCTGACGCTTCTGGCCGGCCCCGACGCACTGCGGCTCCTGCGCGCGCGGGGCCTGCGTGGTGACGACGTGGACGTCGTTCCTGGGGCCTCCGGAGGTCCCAAGTGGCTGGTGCTCGCGGGGCTGGACCGGGCGCTCTTCGGTGGGCTCTTCCAGGGGCGCACCCGTCCGCTGCACCTGATTGGCAGCTCGATCGGCAGCTGGCGGCTGGCGTGTCTGGCGCAGAAGGACCCGGTCGCCGCGCTGCATCGTTTCGAGGCGGCGTACATCGACCAGCGCTATCCGCCCAAGCCCTCCCCCGCCCTGGTGAGCGAGACGAGCGAGCGGATCCTCGACGCGCTCCTGGGCGATGACGGCGTGGAGGAGATCCTCCGCCACCCGTGGGCCCGGCTGCACGTGGTCACCGCGCTGTGCAAGGGACCGCTGGGCGTGGAGCATCCGCGCGTGCAACTGCTCGGGCTGGCGCTGTGCGCCATGGGCAACGTGGTGAGCCGCCGGAGCCTGAGCCTGCATCTGCGGCGCGTCATCTTCGACACGGCGGGCGACACCAGCCCCTTCGTGGGACAGAAGGACCTGCCCTCGGTCCACCTGCCGTTGACGAAGGAGAACCTGAAGCCGGCGCTCATCGCGTCGGGCTCCATCCCGCTGGTGCTCAGCGGCGTGCGCATCCCCGGGGCGCATACGGGCGTGTACCGGGACGGCGGCGTCATCGACTACCACCTGGACCTGGACTTCGGCGCGGGCGAGGGCCTGGTGCTCTATCCGCACTTCTATCCATACGTGGTGCCGGGCTGGTTCGACAAGGCGCTGCGCTGGCGACGGGCGAAGCCGCTGAACTTCCGCAGGGCCCTGCTCATCTCCCCTTCCCCGGAGCTGGTGGCGCGCCTGCCCGGAGGACGGATTCCGGACCGCACCGACTTCGAGCGCATGAGCGACACCGCGCGCATCCGCGCCTGGAACCAGGTGGTCGCCGAGAGCGAGCGCATGGGCGACGAGCTCCAGGAGTTGATGACCACGGGCCGACTCGCCGAGCACGTGCGGCCGCTCTGAAGCGACAGCGGTGCTACGTGCGCGCGGGTGGCTCGCTGTCGAGCTGGACCTTGTCCACGTAGCACCAGCCCCAGCGCTCGCCCGGCTCCAGGGAGCGGATGATGGGGTGGTCCGACTCGTGGAAGTGCCGCGTCGCGTGCTTGTTCTTCGAGTCGTCGCAGCACCCCACGTGGCCGCACGTCATGCACAGCCGCAGGTGCACCCAGGTGTCGCGGAGCTTCAGGCACTCCTCGCACCCGCGGGTCCTCGGTCGCACGGGTCGCAGCCGGTCGAGGTGGCCACAAGGCCCTGTGCCCGGCTTCGGCAGGAACTCGAGGGTCGCCTGCGTGTCGATGAGCTCCGCCGACGTGCGAGGCGCGGCGGGCACGGGCTCCATCTCGAGCCCCTCGGGCGCGGGGGTGCGGAACAGCTCGGCGCAACGCGCGAAGGCGTCCGCGGCGCCCTTGAGCACCAGCTCGTCACCGGCCTCGAAGAGGGTGTGGGGCGTGACGGAGGTCAGCGGCACGTCGTCTCGTCGCAGCTCCAGGACTCCAAGGGCGCCGCCCGCGCGTTCGATGAGCGCCGAGACCGAGAGCCCCACGAGGGGCGCGCCCGGACGGACCGACACCCGGCGGGAGCCGAGACAGTCCTTCTCCAGCGCACAGACGAGCAGCGGCTTCTCCAGCGCGCCGGACATGCGCAGCGCCGCGTAGCCGGAGCGACGCACGGAGTCCTCGTGGCCCTCGATGTCCTCGGGGGATTGGCGGTAGTCCTCGAGCACCGAGGAGAGCACGGCCACCAGGCTCTCCAGCTCCTCGCAGACCACGACGTCCGCGCCGGCCTCGCGCAGCGGCTCCACGTCCGCCACGGCGCGCACGCGGGCGACGAGTCGCAGCGTCGGGTTCTCCATCCGCGCGACAGCGACCACACGGTGGGCCATGGCCGCGTCGTCATCCACGACGAGCAGGAGCTTGGCGCGCTGGACCCCCGCGACGCGCAGCGTGCGCTGTCGGGCGTAGTCGCCGCGGAGCACCGCCATGCCCTCGGCCTCCGCCTCGTTCGCGCCCGGGGGACTCAGCGTGGAGACGAGGAAGGGAATGCCCGAGCCGCGCAGCACGCGCGCGAGCCTGCGTGCCCCATCTCCGTAGCCCGCGACGATGACGTGGTTCTCGTAGCGGGCGAAGGACTCGGCCGCGAGCGCCTCCGCCTCGTCCGTGGTGGGGCCCGCCTGCGCCACCGCGCGATGGACCTTGCGGGTGAGCCGCCCCTGGGCCCAGCCGCCCAGCCGTGACAGCAGCGGCGTGAGCACCATCAACATCACGGTGGCCGCGATGAACGCCTGCGAGCCCTCCTCCAGCCCCGCGGGGAACAGGCCCAGCCGACGGCCGCTCCGCTCCAGCACGAAGGAGAACTCGCCCACCTGGGCCAGCAGCAGCGCGCTCTCCACCGCCACCGGCATGCGGTAGCCGAGCGCCAGCACCGCGATGCCCGTGGTGAGGACCTTCACCAGGAGCACCGCGATGATGGCCAGGAGCACCTCCGGCAGGTGCTCCACGAGGAAGCCCACGTCGAGCAGCATGCCGACGGAGACGAAGAACGTGGCGCTGAAGAGGATTTGCAGCGGGAGGATTTCGCCGAAGGCGTGCTCGCTGAAGCGGCTCTCGCTGACCACCAGCCCCGCCAGGAACGCGCCCAGCGACACGCTGACGCCCGCGAGGCTGGTGAGGTACGCGGTGCCGAAGCACACGGCGATGACGGTGAGCAGGAACAGCTCCGGTGAGCACGTGCGCGCCACCACCTCGAGGAGCCTGGGCATCAACCTGCGCGCCACCACGAGCACCGCGACGATGATGCCCAGTGCCTTGCCGAAGGCCCCCAGGAAGTGGAGCGGCGTATCGCCCTTCCCCGCCAGCACGGGCACCAGCAGCACCATCATCACCACGGCCAGGTCCTGGAAGATGAGCAGCCCCAGCGACACCTGCCCCACGTCCGAGGACGTCTCGCCCCTATCTCCCAGCAGCTTGAGGACGATGGCGGTGGAGGACAGCGCCACCAGGAAGCCCGTGAAGAGCGCGGGCCGCCACGCCACGCCGAACAGCATCAGCAGGCCCATCATCCCCACGGACGAAAGGCCCACCTGGAGCCCGCCGCCGCCGAACAGGAGCTTCTGGAGCCGCACCAGCTTCTCCAGGCTGAACTCCAGGCCGATGCTGAACAGGAGCAGGATGACGCCCAGCTCCGCGGCCGAGTTCACCAGCTCCAGGTCCTTCACCAGCTTGAGCGCGTTGGGACCAATCAGCGCGCCGGCGAGCAGGAAGCCGACGATGGGCACCAGCCGGAAGCGATGGCCGACATAGGCCATGAGCGCGCCTGCGAGAATCAGCACCACGATTTCCTGCAGGAACGGCGCGGTGGCGGTGGCGAGCTGGGGCATGGGCGCGACACGCAGGCCCCACGATGGGCCCGCCGTGTGCCTCCAGCCTGCTCCGGGCCCGCGTCCGGGCTTCATGCCCCACGGGAGCATTCGTGCACCAGTCAGCGCCCGCTGCAGCGCGAAAGCTCAACGGCCGACACCCTCGCGCGAGGATGCCGGCCGTCGGACTGCTTCAGACTGTCTCGAGCGACTCCGGGTCCGGGCCTGTCAGGCACCCGGCCCCGGAGGGTACCACCTCTCCGAGGAGAGGCGGCGTCCGGATCAGCTCACGCGGCGACGACGGTGCAGCAGGCTGAGGAGCGCCAGGGCGATCATGCCCGCCGGAGCACCCGCGCCCGTGGAGGAGCAACCCCCGCCCTCGTCGGGCCTGGCCGTCGCCTGCACGGTGACGCTGTGCGAGGCGCCGCTGGGGTCCTTCACCGTCAGCTTGAAGGAGAAGGTGGCGCTCTCGCCGTCCAGGTCCGGCACGTCCACGCTGAGCACCGCGCGGGTGGACTCGTTGAGCGTGACGCTCGGGCCCCCCGTCTGCTCCCACTTGTACGTCAGGGCGTCACCATCGGGGTCGCTGGACTCCGAGCCGTCGAGCGTCAGCGACGTCTGGGAACCATTGACGATGATGCGGGCCTTCGCCACCGGGTCCTGGTTCGGAATCGGCGACGGGGTGACCTGCACGTCCACCGTGTCGCTGGCGATGACGCTGCCATCGCTCACCGTCAGGCGGAACGTCAGCGTCTCGGCGGCCGACAGGTCCGGCGCGGTGAATGTCGCCACGGCGGAGGTGGCATTGGACAGCGCCACCGCCGTACCCGCCGTCTGCACCCACGTGTACGAGAGCGTGTCACCGTCCTCGTCCGTCGCCGAGCCGCTCAGCGTGGCCGTGGCGCGCGCGGCCACGGTGCCATCCAGACCCGCGTTCACCGTCGGCGCGCGGTTGACGTTCAGCACGTCCACCGACACGTCCTGGGTGGCGCTGGCCGTCCCGTCGGACACCGTCACGCGGAAGGTGAGGACGGCGTTGGCGGCCACCTCACCCGTGGCGAACGTGGCCGTCGCCGTGTTGGCGTTGTCCAGCGTCACCGGCGTACCGGTCAGCTGCGTCCAGGCGTACGTCAGCGTGTCGCCGTCGGCGTCCGAGGCCACGGCCGTGAGCGTGGCCGTGCTGCGCTCGTTCACCGTCACGGACGTCGCCGTCACCACCGGCGCGCGGTTCGCGGGGTGGATGACCACGTTCACCGTGTCGTTCACGCTCGTCTTGCCGTCGGACACCGTGAGGCGGAAGGACAGCGTCTCGTCCCCCGTCACCTCGGGCGCGACGAAGGTCGCCGTCGGCGTCGTGTAGTTCGCGATGGCCACGGGCGTACCGGACACCTGGGTCCAGAGGTACGTCAGGGGGTCGTTGTCCGCGTCCGTCGCGGCGCCGGACAGGGTGACGGTGCTGCGCTCGTCGGCGGATCCATCCGCGCCCGCGTTCACCGTGGGAGCGCGGTTGACGTTGCGCACGCGCACCGTGACGTTGTCGGAGGTCGTCAGGGTGCCGTCGCTGACGGTCAGCCGCAGGACGATGTTCGAGTCGACGGCCACTTCGGGCGCCGTGAAGGTGACCGTCGGCGTGGTCGCGCCAGACAGCGCCACCGCCGCGCCGGACACGCGCGTCCACTGGAACGTGAGCGAATCGCCGTCGGCGTCCGTGCCGCTGCCCGCCACCGTGACGAGCGTGCGCTCGTCCACCGTGAGGTCAGGGCCCGCGTTGGTGACGGGGGGACGGTTGAAGCAGACGCCCGTGTCCGCCACCAGGCTGGTGAACGGGGTGTTGGTGATGCCCGTGAAGGCGATGTTGTCGATGGCCCAACCCGTCGTGCCCGTCGCGTTGTCCGTGCCGATGCGGAAGCGCAGCTGCACCGTCTTGCCCGCGTACGTGGTGCCCAGGTTCAGCGTGGCGGCCACCAGGTTCGGGAAGCCCGCGCTCGTGCCGACGATGGCCTGACGGCCCTGCAGGTTGTTGATGATGCCCGCGGCCGTGTTCAGCGTGCCGCCATAGAGCGGAGTGCCGACGTCCACCCATGACTGCCCGCCATCCTGGGTCAGCTCGATGACGGCGCCGTCGTAGTAGACGGTGGGGTTGGTGCCCGTCTCGAACTGGTAGGCATGGTCGAACCGGACGATGAGGTCCCCCGTCTCCGCCACGTTCAGCTCCGGCGTCTTGAGCCAGAAGTCCGTGGGTCGACCCGCGGCCTGCCCGAGGAACGCGCGGTTCAGGCCACGCGTGTCCAAGGTGGTGAAGGAGAAGTACTGCTCGGTGATGCCACCACCCTCGGCGGACTCCATCTCCCATGGCAGCAGGAGGATGTTGGACTGGACCGTCTCCGTGGTGCTGGTCGCCGGCGCCTCGTTGTAGTTCGTCGTGGCGGCCATCGAGGCGACCACGTCTCCGGGGTTCGCGCTGTCGGGATCCCGGAGCGCGACGGTGAACTCCGCGACCGTGCTGGGCGCCGCGTCCGTCAGCGTCACCGGCACGGACACCGTCGCCTGCTCGAAGGAGCCCAGCGCGGGGATGGCGACGACACCATTGTTGCCGAGGGTGATGCCCCGCGTCGGGGAGATGACCGTGGCGGTGCTCGCGTTCGCCGGCACCGAGCCATTGTTGATGACGGTCAGGACCAGGCGGCCCGTCTCGCCGTTGTCGAGCACGCCGTCGCGATCACACGAGCCCGTCGGAGAGTCGTCCGCGAGCGTGAGCGCCACGAACTCGAGCGAGGCGCCGACCTTGAAGCTCTCGACGACGCCCGCATGCGTGGTGGAACCGCGCGGTGGGGAGATGGCGCCCGGGCCCATGCCGCGCTTGGCGAAGGCCACCCAGAAGCGCTGCGCGTCCTCGGGATCATTCGCCTCGGCGGCGGCGATGAGGGCGTTGCGCGCCTCGTTGTAGGTGGGCGCGGCCGGCGTCAGCATGTAGCCGGTGACCAGGTAGCGCTTCATGCGCGCCTGGGCCTCCTCGAACGGGTGGACCCGCAGCAGGGACGTGTACGCCTCCCAGAGCATGGTGGCCCAGATCTCACCCGAGTTGTGGACCTGCGAGTTGACGCTGGCGCTCGGAGAGATGGGCGCGGTGGTGGGCAGCGGCACCCCGTTCATGATGTGGCGGAACGTCAGCGCGTTCTTCGCCATGTCCGACGAGTAAGCCACCCGGCGGATGCCGTAGAAGGCGCTGTCCAGGGAGATGGCGCGCGTGGCGAACTCGCCCGGGCCGTAGGCGCCCATCCAGTTGGCGTTGGACTCGACCTGGATGTCCTCCGGACGCGTCATCATCAGCAGGCCGTGGAAGTCCGCCCAGCCCTCGCCCATCGCGCGGCCCTGGTTGTTGGTGAGGCCCGCGGCGTTCTGGACGAGGCGGTTGCTGATGTAGTGACCCCACTCGTGGGCCACGATGAAGTTGTCGACGGTGCCATCCGGCCGGTACGTCGCGGTGCGGTTGAGGTGCAGCGTCAGGCCCGGCGCGTTGCGGATGCGGGTCGCATCCGGCAGGGTGATGAGCACCACGGGAATGCCGATGGTCCTCGAGGAGCCACCGAGGTTCGCGACCGCGCCCGCCACGTTGTTGGCGATGATGACGGCCGCGGCGCCAGCCGCCTCCGCGTTCTGCACCTTCACGACGAAGGAGCACTCAGGGGGGCCGCCACGGTCGATGATGGCGATGTTCCCCGCCACCTCCGCGGCGTTGGTGAGGGGGCTGCAGCCATCACGGTCCGTCGAGCCAGGACCCGCCGCGTCCAGCGCGTTGACAGCGGGCCGCGTCAGGTCGAAGCCCTGCGGCCCCATGTCCATCGCGATGCCCACGGGGACACTGCCCGCGACCTCGGAAGGTGCCGTCACCGTCAACGTCGCGATGCGCTCCGCGTTGAAGACGTACATCTGCATGACGGGCGAGGCACCGTCCGCCGGCGTCGACATGTTGGCGTTGTTGGTGCCGCTGTAGTCCTGCGCCTCCGCGAGGACCGGGTCACCGCCGATGCCACCGCGACCGAAGTTGTCGGTCTGCGCGTTGCCCGACGCCTCGTCGAAGCCGGAGTCGTAGTACCAGTCGTGCAGCCAGTTGTTCACGAAGAACAGGCTGGTGGTCGCCGCGGCGATCTGCTCGTCGTTGATGTTCGGCCGCATGTCGAACTGCATCGTCCGGTCGAACACGCCGGGCGCGGTGACGGTGGGCCGCAGATCTCCGGCGGAGAAGCGCGGGGGGGCCACGAGGTCCGCGTAGGCGTCCACGTTGTTGCCCGTCGTCACCGTCGCGTCCGCGGGCAGCCACGGGTCGTTCCGGCTGAAGGGCGCGTTCTGCAGCGTGATGAGCGCGGGGGGCACGAAGGCCGGGCGGAAGCCGGTGGGCGCGCCGTCCGGGTGCGGGCTCGCGTTGGTGCCCGCGGGGCCGTCATGCGGCGTGTACGGAGGCGTGGTGTCCGCGAACGCGCGGTAGCTGAAGGCGGCCTCCTCGCGCATGTTCTTGCGCATGAGGACCTGCCCATCCACCGCGGAGATGACGTACGAGTACGCATCCCACTCGAGGCTGTCCTCGCGTCCGCTCTGCACCTCCACGTAGTACGCGGGGACGAGCCTGTCCTCGAACGGGTAGTAGAGCGGCCGGGCCCGGGCCGGGACGCGCAGCCCCTCCTCGAGGGGACGCGCGTAGGTCGCGAGCGAGAAGTGCGTGTACCGGTCTCCAGGCCGCGCGCTCTTGACCTGCGCCAGCAGGCTCGCGTCCAGGCGCGTGCCGGTGACGTCCTGGTACGCGGCGGCGATGGCGGCGCTCGCGCTCCCCTTGAACGCCAGGCGCTCGGGGACGGCGCTGGTGGACACGTGCTCGGACAGCGCACCGGACAGGCCCACCACGGAGTTGCCCTTGTCGAGCAGCACCGTCACGTTGTTGCGGAACACCTCGACGCCGCCGAACTCCTGCGTCAGCGTGACGAGCCGGGCGTTGCCGAGCAGCTTCACGGAGGTGACGCGCGCGCCGGCCTCCTCGAAGGAGCGGAGGCCGAAGTCGGAGGCGTAGTCCTTCAGCTGCGAGAGCGCCGCGGCCTCGGGCGACATCTTCGCGAGCTTCGCACGCTGCGACTTCTGCGCGTCCGTGGTCCGGGCCCAGATGAAGCGAGGAGCACTCGAGCCTGCCGCGGGCAGCGAGACACGCGCACTCGTGTCACCAGCCGCGGACTTGAGCTTCGCGGACTTGGGCTCCGCGGGCTTGGCTTCCAGGTATGCGTCGTAGTTCGGCAGCGTCCGAGCGAAGGAACCGGTACCCGAAAGTACCAGCGCCAGGCCGGACAGCTTGGCAACCAACCTTCTCACGTGGGGGTGCTCCCTTGGGAAAGCGCGGGGGTAGGAAGCCACCCCGAAGAGACGGGTATTGCGCGCCCCGGACAGCTCACCGGGTACACGGATCTCTTCGGGAAGGCCCCCAGGTGACAAATTGTCACCTGTTGAAGAGATTAGTGCCTTTACTGATGTAGGTTGAAAGGCGACAAAGCCGTTTTTTCTACGCTCGCGGGAGATTTTCATGGGCACGGGAGACCCAGCGCAAAATTTCTCCAGCAAGGACAGAGGGTTGCAATGTCCCTGGCACACATTCCACTGAGGACGGACCTACCCAGTTTCTCCAGAGTCAAGTCAGTGATGACCCGCACGGTGGACAAAGTGTCGCGGCGGAGACAGGCGGGACTCGGAGCCCCTCTGGCGAAAGCTCGACGCGAGCCTGGGCAACGGCACGCGGAACTCGCGGAGCAGGACGCCTGAAAAGCGAAACCCCATCCTCCGGAGCGGGAGGATGGGGTCTCTTGAAACATCATTGCGGGGGCAGGATTTGAACCTGCGACCTTCGGGTTATGAGCCCGACGAGCTACCAGGCTGCTCCACCCCGCGTC
>NZ_JAIQDH010000034.1:0-89883 GCF_020037095.1 Myxococcus sp. XM-1-1-1 | reverse complement strand
GGAGCCGGCGTGCCTCGCGCGGAGGGACGCTCATCCGTGATGGAGGGTGTACGCCCGGAGGGACGCTCGGGTTCAGGCGCGGGCATACCCCGCGCAGAGGGACGCTCGGGTTCGGGCGCGAGAGTGCCTCGGACGGAGGGACGTTCGGAATCCACCCCCGCGCGCCCGTTGGGGCGCTCCGCGTCGGGGAGTGGCGTGCCGCGAACCGAGGGGGGCTCGGAGTCAGTTGTCGCGCCCGCGCGCCCCGCGGGACGCTCCGGATCCGGTACGGGCGCACCACGAACCGACGGACGCTCTGAGTCGACTCGCGTCGATCCGCGGTCTCCGTCGGGTGAGCCCTTCGTCTGCGGAGTGAGCGGCGCCATCCGACGCGACGGTGTCTCGACCCGTGCGGACGTGCTCCGACTCGCGAGCACCGAGCGCGCGGGGATGATCGGAGTCGGTGCCGGTGCGTCGTCCTCCGCTCGCGAGGCGAGAGGGCTGCGAACAATGGGCGTGGGCGAGGGCGGCTCGTCGAACGGCAGCGGCGCGGGCGCCTTGACGATGGGCGTGGGCGAGGGCGGCTCGTCGAACGGCAGCGGCGCCGGCGCCCGGACCACCGGCGTCGGCGAGGGCGGCTCCTCCCGCGTCGAATGGCGGCCGTTGGAATACGGCGCCCCGTCCCGCGCCAACCCGCCCCGGTCATCCCTCAACGAGGCCGGCATGCGGATGATGGGCGTGGGGGACGGCGGCTCATCCATCGGAAGCGGAGCCGGCGCGCGAACCACGGGCGTCGGCGACGGAGGCTCCTCGGCGCGCTCATCACGGGCCTCCTTCCCGCCCGGTTCCTCGCGCGACTCGTCGGGGAACCTCGCCGATTGTGACTCCACGGGCGTCGGCGCCGGTGGCTCATCGCCAAGCCGGGGCGTCCCATGCGGCGGGACCTTCGACAGCCGCTCCTCCGTCGCGTCCTCCTCGCGTGCATCCTCGCGACGAGGTGAGGCTTCAGGCGCGTCCTGCTCCGGCTCCTCGGGCTCCGTCGTGCGACGGGGCGTGACCGGTGTCGGATCCGGAGGGATGCCCTGCGCCGTCACCGGCGTGGGCTCGGAAGTCGTCGGGGCAGAGGTCGACGAAGCTGCGCTCGGAGTCGACGTCTGCGCGGCGCGCTCACGCAGCGGCAGCCCCATGACGACGGGAGGCTCGATGGGTCGCGCGTCCGGCTCCGTCTTGATGAGCCGCGTATCGAACCCGTCCTCGAGCACCATCCCCATCACCACGGGGGGCTCCTCGGCGGCCACCTCGGACGGGGGCTCGGCGGGCTTCTCCTCGACGGGGTCTCGCTTCGCCGGCTGCGGAATCTTGATGCGCCCGCTGTCGGGCGGCAGCAGCGACGCGAGCCGGCTGGTCGGCGTGCCCGTCACCATCGTCGCCGCGGGCAGGTCATCCTCGCTCCGGCCCGACACGGGGACCGAGCGCTTGTCCAACAGCGAGTCGTAGATATCCAGCAGCTGCCCGCGGATGACCCCCGCGTCGAGCGCCGACTCGGCGTGCTCCCGCGCCCGCTGCCCCAGCTCGATTCGCCGAGGAACGTCGCGCGCCAGCTCGACGATGCGGGCGGCCATCGCCTGGCTGTCGCCGACGGGGAAGAACACCGCCGCGTCCGCCGGGATGAGCTCGCGGCACACCGGCAGGTCGGCGGCGATGATGGGTCGGCCCGCGGCGCAGTACTCGGACACCTTCGCCAGCGGTCCGCCCTGCAGCCGGTTGCGCTCCACATCGTCGAGCGCCAGCACCCCCACGTCCGCCAGCGCCAGCACCTTCGCCACGTCGTCGTGGTGCACCGGCGGCTGGAACTCCACCTGGTCCTTCAGGCCGAGCTCCTTCACCAGCTCGTCCAGGTGCGGCTGCCAGTCCGGGTGCTGCGCGCCCACGAGCGTCAGCCGCACCTCCACCTGCTTCGCCGCCAGCGCCACCGCGCGCAGCAGCGTGGGCAGCCCCTGCCAGCCCACGTGACTGCCCAGGTACATCAGC
This sequence comes from Myxococcus sp. XM-1-1-1, assembly GCF_020037095.1. Classification (NCBI taxonomy): domain Bacteria; kingdom Pseudomonadati; phylum Myxococcota; class Myxococcia; order Myxococcales; family Myxococcaceae; genus Myxococcus; species Myxococcus sp. XM-1-1-1. Next base: position 87,873 of record NZ_JAIQDH010000034.1, on the reverse strand, counting down.
CGCAGCGGCTCCCCATCCGGAGCGCCCAGCACGTCGGGCGAGAAGGGCCCCAGGTCCACGGGGGCGCGCACGACACGGATCAGGTCCTCGCTCGCGCCGAGGGACTGGATGTACGAGCGCGTCGTCTCGGAGCCGGTGATGATGCGGTCCGCGTTCATCAGGCAGAACAGCTCCTGCCTGCGGACCTTCGACAGGAAGCGCCGGTCGCCCTCCGTCTGCGGGTGCGTGTAGCGCAGCTCCTGGGACGGGAAGGTCTGCGCCTCGTAGATGAGGCGGTAGCCGTAGTCCCCCTTGAGCTCGCACAACGCGTAGCCCCCGAAGGGGTCCGTGAAGTGGGCGAGCGCATAGTCCTCGCTCTCGAGCTGGCGCCGGACGGCCCGCTCGAAGGCCTGGATTCGCGAGGCGAGGTCCCCCGAGCCTACCGGCACGCGCAGCAGCCGAGCGCCCTGGTACTTCTCGATATGGGAGTGGTCAGGCGTCTTCGCCGATAGCACCACCACAGAGAAGCGGTCGGGCAACGCCTTGAGGTACTCGGTCAAACGGCGTGACGAGCCGGATGGGCCGGGGATGACGTCGAAGCTGCACAGGAGCAGTCTGGGCAGGTCGCTCAAAGCGGGGGCAGAATACCCAGCCGCCTCGTGGGTGTCATCGGTTGATGAGAAGCTGAGGGGGTCGGGCGACGAACACAAGCAATGCTGGCACGTTGACCCTCCAGTGCCAGCGACCTAAAGGCGAACGGTGCCTATGGACGACCTCAAGAGCGTCACCGTCGGCTCCCTGCGAGAGCTGGCTCGGAAGCACCTGGGGAGCGGATACAGCAAGCTCAAGAAGGAAGAGTTGATCGCCGCCCTGGCCGCCTTCGTGCCCGCGCTGGCGAAGCTCGCCCGGCTGGCGGGCATCAGGATTCCCGGGAAGAAGGCCGCCGCGAAGAAGGCCCCGGCTGAAAAAACTCCGGTCCCGGCGAAAATCGCGACCCGACCCGCTCCGCCGGTGAAGACCGCCGCGGCCAAGGCTCCAGCGCCGGCGTCCAAGACCGCCAGGGCCCGGCCCCCCGCGAAGGCGGCGCCCCCGGTGAAGACCGCCGCGTCGAAGGCCCCGGCCGTGTCCGCCAAGGCCGAGGCCCCGGCGTCTCGCGGTGGCGCCACGAAGGACGCGCTGGCCTCGAAGCGGGCGACTCGGGCGTCCCCGGTGACGGTGGCGAAGGCGCCCGCCGAGTCGAAGCCGAAGCCAGGTCGTTCCCGGGCGGAGGAGCCCTCGGAGCAGGGGAGGGTGTCCGCACCCAAGCGCGTGGCCGCGAAGCGCGCCTCCGAGAAGCCCGGCAGTCCTCCCTCGGCGCGGCCCGCGCAGGTGGTGAACTTTCCGCCCAAGCCTCGAGCGCCTCGTGAACCCGCGAGGGCGGAGGCCGAGGGCTCGGCACCCACGCCTTCGGCGCCGATGGACGCCCCCGAGTCATCCCAGGCGACGCCGCCCGCACCTGCTCCCGTCGAGCAGCATCGCGCGGAGCCGGTCATCGAAGGCTTCTTCGTCGCCCGTGTCGCCGGCGAGAGCGAGGCCCGACGTCATCACCTCCAGGAGAAGGTCGAGCACCCGCCCGTGTCCGCGGAGCGAGGCGAGGGACATACCGCCGCGCGGGATGCGCTGCCCTCCGAGTACCAGGACGACACGGTGTTGCTGCTCGCGAGAGACCCGAACACGCTCTTCGCGCTCTGGGACTTCAGCGCCGCGACGCGGACGCGCGCGATGCGTGACCTCGACTCCCCTCGCGCCGTGCTGCGGGTCTTCGACGGAGACGCGCTCGTGCGCGAGCTCGACTGCGTGCTCGAGACGCGCGGTTACTACATCCACGGGCTGCCCTCCGGACGTCTGTACCGCATCGAGGCGCACTTCCTCGGGCGCGATGGTCGTTCGCGTAGAATCGGTGGTTCCAGCAACCGGGTTGCACTTCCTCCGGCGGGCGTGTCGACCGACACCTCCGTGCGGTTCATGCGTCGCCCGGTCCCCGTGGAGCCCGAGGCGCCTCCCGTTCCCAGGCGCCAGGTGCCTCCGGTGGAGGAGCGCGAGTACGTCACGTGGCATCGCGTGGAGCTGCCAGGAAGCGCGGGGATGAAGGACATCTCCGTCGTCCACCGCGAGCGCTTCGACGTCGAGGGTGTGCTTCCAGGTGAATCCTCGGGCCCGCACCTCGCCGGCATCGGACGCGCGCCGGGAGCCTCGGATCAGCGTTACGTCGCCTCGCAGCGCTACCTCGAAGCCCAGGCTCGGATGGCCGGGGCCTCGGACATGCGCTACGCGGAGCAGCCGCCCCTCGCGCCTCCCGCGCCGCGCACGCTCGTGTATCTCGAAGTGGGGCCGCCGCGGGCTCCGGGGGCTTCGGACCAGCGATATCAATCGCCCTCGGTGGGTAGGCTCGAAGGCGCCCGTCCACCCGTCGAAGGTCCTCGCCCCACGTATGCGTATCTGGAGGTCGGTCGAGCTCCTGGCGCATCGGACATGCGCTACGTCGACGTCGCGGGTGGCACCGCGCCACCGTCGCCGTCCGACCGGAGATACTTCGAATCGCCCCCGCGTGCTCCGGGCGCATCGGACATGCGGTACTTCGATGCCTCCGCGCAGGTTCCGGGGGCGTCTGGCTGGCGCTATCTGGAGTCACCTCCGAGAGCCTCGGGTGCATCGGATTGGGCCTACAGCGACGCCGCGGGCTGGCAGTACCTCGTGTCACCTCCACGCGCGCTGACCAGCTCGGACTTCATGCCCCTCGCGTCGCCCGTGGTCGTTGCGGGGCCGCGTCATGGCGATGTGGCGGCGTCCCGCCACGTCGAGCCCAGCCCGCGAGCCTTCGAGGCCTCGGACCTGCGCTATGGGGACACGTCCTCGCGCGAGGGCCCGGACCTTCACCAGGGCCCTGGGGTGTCTGGTGCGGCCACACCGGCGAACAGCGAGGCGCCACGAGGTACCCGAGAGCTCCCCGGCGCAGGGACGCCCACCTCGCCGGAGTCCGGCTACTTCGAGGCACGCCCACGAGAGACTCGCGAGCCCGCGCCGCCGCGACACGACGAGCCCGCGTCGGTCATCCCCGTGTCGGGCTTCTTCGACGCGCCTCCCGGGTCGTCGGACGCCAGGGACCGCGCCGCCCCCGAGCGCGTCCTGGAGGTCAGGAGTCCTCCACCCGCTGTCTCGAACGAGCCCTCGCATCGGAAGCCGCCCTCGGGCGGCGGCCGCTCGTGAACCTCCACGGACCTCCCGACCGACCATGAGCCTGGGCTCCCTTTCTCTCGTCCTCCACGCGCACCTGCCGTTCGTCCGTCATCCCGAGCACGAGGACTTCCTCGAGGAGGACTGGCTCTACGAGGCCATCTCCGAGACCTACCTCCCGCTGCTGCTCGCGTTCGACTCCCTGGCGGAGGATGGAGTCCCGTTCCGCCTGGCGATGACGCTGTCGCCCACGCTCGTCACCATGCTGCGCGACGAGCTGTTGATGAAGCGCTACGAGAGGAAGCTCGAGCAGCTGTGTGAGCTGGGCGAGCGCGAGGTCCATCGCACGAGGACCGACGCCACCTTCGGTCCCCTGGCGCGCTTCCATCGCGACCACTTCGAGTCGCTGCGCCGCGCCTTCCATGACCGCTACCGAGGAGACCTCGTCTCCGCGTTCCGCCGACTCCAGGACGCGGGCCACCTGGACATCCTCACGTGCAACGCGACCCACGGCTTCCTGCCACTGATGCAGCAGGTGCCCGAGGCCGTGCGCGCGCAGGTGTCGGTCGCCGCAAACCACTACCGGCAGAACTTCGGGAAGGACCCCGCGGGCATCTGGCTGGCCGAGTGCGGCTACTTCCCGGGCCTGGAGCGCGTGCTCGCCGCCGAGCGCATCCGGTACTTCTTCGTCGACACGCACGGCCTCACGGACGCCACGCCGCGCCCGCTCCACGGGCCCTACGCGCCCATCTTCACCGAGGCCGGCGTCGCCGCGTACGCGAGAGACCCCGAGAGCAGTCAGCAGGTCTGGAGCTCCGAGTACGGCTACCCCGGCGACCCCGAGTACCGCGAGTTCTACCGGGACATCGGCTGGGACCTGGAGCTGGACTACATCCGCCCGTACATCCAACCCACGGGGGACCGGAAGAACACGGGCTTCAAGTACTACCGCATCACCGGCAAGACGAACGACAAGCAGCCCTATGACCCCGCGCGCGCCCGCGCACGCGCCGAGGTCCACGCCGGCAACTTCCTCTTCAACCGGCAGCGGCAGCTCGAGTACCTCGCCTCGCGGCTCGGGGGCCGCAAGCCCGTGGTGGTGGCCCCGTACGACGCGGAGCTCTTCGGCCACTGGTGGTTCGAGGGGCCGTGGTTCCTCGAGTCCTTCATCCGTCAGGCCGCGCGCGCCCGGTCCACCTTCGACCTGGTGACGCCGGCGGACGACCTGCGAGACCACCCCGAGAACCAGGTGGCCACGCCGCCGATGTCCTCGTGGGGTGCGGGCGGCTACGCGCACATGTGGCTGGATGACAGCAACGACTGGGTCTACCGCCACCTGAACCACTGCGCTCGGAAGATGGTGGAGCTGGCCCGGGACTTCCCGGAGGCCACCGATTCGCAGCGCCGCGCGCTCAACCAGGCCGCTCGCGAGCTGCTGCTCGCCCAGAGCTCCGACTGGGCCTTCATCATGAAGACGGGCACCATGGTGGACTACGCCAAGCGCCGCACCCAGGAGCACGTGCGCCACTTCCTCCGCCTGCACGACGAGCTCCGCGCGGGTACCCTGGACGAGCCCTGGCTCACCGGGCTGGAGACGCGCGACAACGTCTTCCCGGAGCTGGACTACCGCCTCTACCAGCCCGGCTGACACCACGTTCCGCTGGATGACCGCCCACAGGCCCTTTCGCTTGCGGGACCGCATTTCGGCTTTAGCTTGGGGTGCATATGAACCGTTCTCCCGTCATGTTCCGCAGGGCCCTGGTCGGCGCGCTCCTGCTCGCCGTCCCGTCGGTCTCCTGGGCCCAGGCTCCGGCGCAGACCGCGCCGGGCAACCTCCAGCCCGCGACGCGGGAGGCGCAGGCGCTGCCGTCGCTGGCTCCGCTGGTGGAGTCGGTGAAGTCCGCCGTCGTCAACGTAGACGTGCAGGCGCGCGGCGGCGGCGGTCCCCGGGGCATGGGCGGTGGCATGGATGACAACCCGCTCTTCGACCGCTTCTTCGGCGGCGGGAGGGGCGGGCGGGAGCCGCTGCGCCAGGGCGCGGGCTCGGGGTTCATCATCGAGCCGACGGGCATCGTCCTCACGAACAACCACGTGGTGGAGGGCGCGGTCTCCATCACCGTGCGCCTGGATGACGGGCGCTCGTTCGCCGGCACCGTGGTGGGCAGGGATCCGCTGACGGACGTCGCGCTCGTGAAGCTCAAGGACAAGGTAGAGGGGCTGCCCACGGTGAAGCTGGGCGACTCGGACGCGCTGCGCGTCGGGGACTGGGTGGTCGCCATCGGCAACCCGTTCGGCCTGGCCTCCAGCGTCAGCCTGGGCATCGTCTCGGCGCGCGCCCGCGACATCGGCGCGAGCCAGTACGACGAGTTCCTCCAGACGGATGCCGCCATCAACCCGGGCAACTCCGGTGGTCCGCTGTTCAACATGAAGGGCGAGGTCGTCGGCATCAACACGGCCATCGTCGGCGGTGGCACCGGCATCGGCTTCGCGGTGCCCAGCAACCTGGTGAAGGCGCTGGTGCCGCAGCTGGAGAAGGACGGCTCCGTCACGCGCGCGTGGCTGGGCGTCGGCATCCAGGATTTGACGCGCGACCTGGCGGGCGCGCTCAAGCTGCCCGTCACCGAGGGCGCCATCCTCACGCAGGTGAACCCGGGCTCTCCCGCGGCGAAGGCGGGGCTGAAGTCCGACGACGTCGTCACCGCCATCGACGGGCAGCAGGTGACGTCCAGCGGCCAGCTCACGCGCACGGTGGCGCTCAAGCGGCCGGGCAGCACGTCCACGCTGACGGTGTTCCGCGAGGGCAAGAAGCAGGACGTGAAGGTGACGCTCGGCACGCGGCCGGACCTGGAGGGCGTGGCCGCGCGCAAGCAGGAGGGGGACGAGTCGCAGGAGAGCTCCCGCCGCGTGGGCGTCAGCCTGCAGAACCTGGATGCGCGCACGGCGCAGCAGGCGGGCTTCACGGACCGCCAGGGCGCGCTCATCACCGACGTGGTGCCGGGCTCTCCCGCGGACCGCGCGCAGCTCGAGGCGGGCATGGTGGTGGTGGAGGTCAATCGCAAGCCGGTGGCCCGGGCGGATGACCTGGCCAAGGCGATTCGCGCCGCGCCCGCGGGCAGCACGCTGCTGCTGCGCGTGACGGGGCCGGGTGGTGGCCGCCTGCTGCGCGCGCTGCGCGTGCCGTAGCGGAGGGATGGCGCACATGAGCGTCAACTACGTCGCGCTCGGAGACAGCACGGCGATGGGCGTGGGCGCGACGCGGGGAGGGGGCTATCCAGAGCGCCTCGCCTCGCGGTTGCGCGGCGATGGCCTGTCACTCGGCTTGACGAACCTGGGCGTCAGCGGCGCGCGCATCCGGGATGTCTTCACCGGCCAGGTCAAGGCGGCGGTGGCCGCGCAGCCGACGCTGGTGACCCTGGGCGTGGGCACCAACGACATCTGGCGCGGCACCGCGCTGGAGGACTTCCGCGAGGACCTGGAGCGGATCGCTCGCAGGCTCAAGCAGACCGGCGCGCCGCTCGTGCTGGTGAACATCGCGGACATGGCGCTGGCGCCGATTGCGCGGATGGTGCCGAGTACCCTCTACGAGGGCCGCATCGAGCCCTTCAACGCCGCCATCGCCGAGGTGGCGCGCGCGGAAGGGCTGCACCTTGTGGACCTGCACTTGGCCAGCCGGGAGATGTTCCCGCGCTCGGCGCACTTCTTCTCGCAGGACGGGTTCCATCCCTCGGATGAGGGCTACGAGGAGTGGGCGGACCTGATGCTGCCCACGGTGCGCACGCTCGTGTCGCGCTGAAGCGGTGGGGTACCCCGGTTTCAGGCCTTGGCCACGCCACCGGGAGGCGTCGACGCGGCGGCCTCCGCGGGAGGCGCGTGGGGGCCGCGCTCACGGCCGGGGTGGATCTCCATCCCCACCTCGAACGCCGTGCTGCGGTTGCGGCCCGTGCGCTTGCTGCAATAGAGGGCCGCGTCCGCGCTGTCGACCAGGCCCTCCTGCGTGGAGGCGTCGCTGGGGAAGTGGGACACGCCGACGGAGACGGTGACGTGTCCTCCGGGCAGCCCCGGCTGCGAGAGCACCAAGTGCTCCGCCACCGCGCGCCGCAGCTTCTCCGCCACGTCCATGGCGTCCTGCTTGGTCGTCTGTGGCAGCAGCAGGACGAACTCCTCGCCGCCGTAGCGCGCCAGCGTGTCCACCTTGCGTACGCGCGTGCGCAGGATGTCGCAGACGCGGCGGAGCGTCTCGTCACCCACGCGGTGGCCCGCGAGGTCATTGAGGCGCTTGAAGTGGTCCACGTCCACCATGAGCAGCGCCAGCGGCGTGCCGAAGCGCTGCGCCCGCGCCAGCTCCAGCTCCATGCGCTGGAACAGGTGGCGCCGGTTGGGGACCCCCGTCAGCGGGTCCGTCATGGTGAGCTTCACCGTCTCCGCGTGCAGCCGCGCGTTCTTCACCGCGGCCGCGGCGATGTCCGCCACGGCGGTGAGCAGCTCGATTTCGCCTGCGGAGAAGCTGGCGATGTGCGGCCGCTGGAAGTTCACCACGCCCAGGAGCGTGCCCGCGTGCACCATGGGCACCGCCAGCAGCGCGCCCGTGTTCAGCGCGTCCGCCGACAGTCCGCGGCGCGCGAAGATGCTCGTCGGGTCCGCTACGTCCGGCAGGTACACCGCCTTGTGCGTCTGCGCCGCGCGTCCACACGCGCCCTCGCCCAGGGCGAAGGTGAGGCCCTCGGAGCCACGGTGCTCCGGCCACGCCTGCCGCACCTCCAGCGCGCCCTCCGGGTTGAGGAGCATGATGGAGAACTCGGGGATCTGCAGCCGCTCCACCACCAGCCGGGTGACGCCGTCGAGCAGCTCGTCCAGCTCCAGCGTGTCGTTGAGCGAGCGGGTGATGTCGAACAGCAGCGACAGCTCCCGCAGGCGGTCCTCGAGCTCGTCCTTGAGCGCGAGCTTCTCCTTCACCAGCTCCAGATCCCGGTGGGTGTCGATCTCCTCCGCCTTCATGGCGGTGAGCCGCGCGAGCATCTGGTTGAAGGCGGCGCCCAGCCGGGCGATTTCATCCGTGCCGCGCACGTCCGCGCGCACCAGCAGGTCTCCGGCCTCCGCGCGCCCCATCGCCGCGCTCAGCCGACGCAGCGGCCGCGTGAGGTTGAAGTGCAGCGAGAGCGCGATGACCAGCGCGAGCAGGATGGCGAACAGCGCCATGGACGCCAGCGCGCCGCCGAACACGTGCGTGAGCTGCTGGTGCAGCGCGGGCTCCAACATCCGCATCTGCAGCACGCTCTCGCCAGGGACCTCACCGCGCGTGTGACAGCCGCCGCACTCCGGTCCGCCCAGGGGACGCACCACCTCGGTGACGCCGTCCGCCGAGCGCGCCGTCTCCGGCCCGGGGCGGGTGAGCCGCTCGGCCTCGCGGTGCCGGGTGCCCACCTCGGACGGGTTGCGAGACCAGCGGATGATGCCGTCCGCCGTCAGCACGCGCACGTCCTCGACCGAGCGGAACAGCCGCGTGTCCGAGTGCAGCACCTCCGTCACCGCCCCGTGCGCCGCGGCGCCAGGAGGCTGCGGCAGCAGGAAGGTGGAGGCGACGAACTCCGCGAGCGCGAGCGACTCCACCTGCGTGGCGTCCTGCACCGCCACCCGGGCCTCGCGCCAGAAGTGACCGACCCCCAGCAGCGCCACCACCAGTCCCGGCAGAGCGATGCTCCAGAGGAGCTTCCGGCCTACGGTGTCGGGACCCAGGGGCATGGCGCGTTCGCGTCACTTCGTTCGAAAAGACGACACTCGTTTCACGAAGAGTCCGCGGAATTGTCAATGGGCTGACGCGGACTGTCAAACGTACTTCCATGGGAAATTTATCATTCCGTTGGCGCATCCGGCTGGCGCGAGCCGACGTCCGCGTGCGTCGCGCGGGGAGGGGAGGTTAGAAGAGGCTTCCCCATGTCGATTGAGTTGCTGACGTCCCGACTGCTCCCAGTCCCTCACGGCTTCGCGACGCGCGCGGGGGGAGTGTCCGAAGGCCCGTTCTCCTCGCTGAACCTGGGTTTCTCCACCGGAGACGCGCGCGAGAAGGTGGAGGAGAACCTGCGCCGGCTCGCGGGTGCGGCGGGTGCTCCGCTGGGCGCGCTGTCCCGCGTGTCACAAGTGCATGGCGACGTGGTGCTGGAGGCGCGCGTCGAGCAGGTGGACGAAGCACTGCGGCCGGTGGAGGGCGAGGCGGACGCGCTGTGGACACAAGTCCCTGGCACCTGGGTGGCGGTGGGGACGGCGGACTGTGTGCCGGTGGTGCTGGTGGACCCGGACGGGCGGCGCGTGGCGGCGATCCACTCGGGGTGGAAGGGGACGGACCTGGTCATCAGCGCGCGCGCCGTGGAGGCGCTGGTGGCGCGGGGGGCCCGGCCGGAGCGGTTGCTCGCGGCGGTGGGGCCTTCCATCCAGCGCTGCTGCTACGAGGTGTCGCAGGAGCTGGGGCAGCGCTTCACGCAGCGCTTCGGCGCGGACGTCGTGGAGGTGGAACGCTCCGGCCGCGTCCGGCTGGACCTGAGCCGGGCGGTGCGGAGGTCGCTGGTGGGCGCGGGGCTGCGGCCGGAGCACGTGGACGTGCTACAGGCCTGTACCGCCTGTGAGCCCTCGCGGTTCTTCTCCCACCGCCGTGACGCGGGGCGCACCGGACGGCACCTGAACCTGGTGGTGAACCGGTTCTAGGGGCGGCTTCCGGCCGTTTTCTTGACGCTCTTGGACGTGCCTTCCTATCCTCGCGGGGGAATTCCCTTGCGTCCATCGAGGCCCGTGCTCGCGCGCTCCGTCATCTTCCGCCTGCTCGTCGCCGCGCCGCTGTGCGCGCTGTGCGCCTGTGCCAACAACGCCGCCTCCCAGGCGGACGTCGGGGCGCTGACGGCCGAGGTGCGCGCGCTGCGTGAGTCGCAGTCCCGGCTGGTGGAGCGGTTGGAGCGCCTGGAGGCCCATGCCGCGGTGGACCGCGCGCGCACGGCTCCCAGCGCCGCCCGGCCCGCGTCCTCCGCGACGGTGCCCGTCACGGCGGTGGAGTCGGGTGGGGCGCTGATGTCCACGCCGGAGCTGTCCGTGGTGAAGCTCAAGCCGCGCTTCGAGCCCGCGCCCAAGCTGAACACGCAGGTGGCGGTGGTGGAGCCGGACTCCGAGCAGATGGAGATGTTCATCAGCCCGGTGGGCGAGGACTCCGCGCCCGTGGCCGCCATCTCCTCCTCGGGCGGCGCCACCCTGGTGAGCACGCGGGGCGAGGACCCCGCGGACCAGCCGGACCCGGACGTGCTCGACGCGGACTACGAGAAGTACGTGTCCATGCTGCGCACCGGCAACGTGGAGGGGGGCGTGCAGCGCCTGCGCCGCTTCTCCGAGGAGAACCCCCGCCACCCGCGCGCGGACAACGCGCTGTACTTCAGCGGGCTGGGGCAGATGGGGCTCAACGACTTCAAGGACGCCGCCAGCACGTTCGAGCGGCTGATCGCCACCTATCCCGCCGGGGACGCCGTGTTGGACGGCATGCTCCGGCTCGCCGAGTGTCGGGTGCGGCTCAACCAGGCCGCGGATGCCCGGGCTCTCTACACGCGCGTCGTCACCCAGTTCCCGGGGACGGCCGCCGCCACGCAGGCGGAGCAGCGGCTCGCCGCGCTCTCGCAGTGAAGTCTTCATCGAAAGGAAGTCGTGCGATGCGCTCCCGGATCCTCACCTCGCTGATGTTGAGCCTCGCCGTCGCCCCCGCCTGGAGCGCGCTCGCGCAGCAGGAGGGTGGCGAGCAGGACGACACGGAGGCTGGCGGAGAGACTGAAGGCGCCGACGTCATGGACGAGGCCCCCGAGCCTCCTTCCGGCGGCACCACCGTGCAACTGCCCCCGGGCGCGCCCAAGGGCCGCGAGAGCGCGCCGGGCACCGTCCACACGGTGCAGGAGGGCGACACGCTGTGGGACCTGTCCCAGCGCTACCTGGACAGCCCCTGGTACTGGCCGAAGGTCTGGTCCTACAACCCGGAGATCGCCAACCCGCACTGGATCTACCCGGGCAACCAGGTGCGCTTCTTCGGCTCCGGCGAGGAGGTCCCCCAGCGCGTGGAGACCGAGCAGGACCCCGGGGACGTGGTCGCGCCCACGGAGCTCGCCGACAACACCGTCACCGTGACGGGGAAGATCGGCTACGACGTGTCCTCGTCGCGCCCCGTGACGACGCAGGGCTTCGTGACGCCGCGTGAGCTGGACGAGGCGGGCCGCATCGAGGGCTCGCCCAACGGCGCGCACATGCTGTCCTTCCCGGACAACGTCTACGTGCGCTTCAAGCGCAAGGCGGACGCGAAGGTGGGCGACCGCTACGTCGTGTTCCACACCACGCAGGCGGTGCACCACCCGCGCACGGGCGCCAAGCTGGGCTACCTGACGGACTTCGCGGGCACGCTGCGCGTGGTGCGCGTGGACAAGGGCCTGGTGACGGCGCAGATCGTCGACACCTGGGACGGCATCGAGCGCGGCTTCCTGGTGGGCCCCTACGGCGAGAAGCTCACCGAGCGCGTGGCCCCGCGTCCGAACACGAACTCCAAGGACCTCAACGCCACGGTCATCACCTCGCTGGTGCCGTACCTGACGCTCCTGGGCGAGCACAACACCATCGTCCTGGACAAGGGCAGCGCGGACGGCGTGCAGCTGGGCAACACCTTCGTCATCCTGCGCCAGGGGGATCCGGCGCGCGCGGTGCTGGGCAAGAAGGTCGTGCCGGCCCAGTCGGAGGCGGACAAGGCGCTGCCCTGGGAGCGCATCGGCACGTGCATGGTGACCGAGGTGAAGGAGCGCACGAACAACTGCCTCATGATGAACTCCCTGGAAGAGGTCTCCACGGGAGATCGCGCGCTCATGCGTCCGAGCGGCGCCGCGCCGGCGACCAGCGCCAGCCGCTGAGTCCGGCAGGAAAAGTGCATCCCCCTCCACGCCGGAGGGGTTGAGTGCTTGACCGGTGGCGGCCCGGTGTTTATGTGTCGCGCCCCTCCCAGGGGACCCATCTTCTATATAGGTGGGTCTCGAGTGGGGGTCGGTATGGCGGACGCTGAGACGGACAGCCTCACGGCGGAGCAGCAGGCGTGCCTGGCGCTCTGGGCCGTTCCCGGCCTGGGGCCGAGGACGCTGGTCTCCCTGCGCGCGTTCGCCGACGGTCGCCTGGCGCCCCTGGCCTCGACTCCTGTACGGGACTGGGTGTCCGACGCGCCGGTTTCCCCACAGGTCCGCCAGAGGCTGGCGGCGGTGGCGGGGCTGCCGGCCGTGGCGGAGCGGCTCCTGGAGCTGTGTCGGACGAGCGGCACGCGGGTGGCGTTCTCCGACGAGCGGGCCTACCCGGAGCGACTGCGGGACGTGGAGGACGCGCCGCCGCTGCTGTTCTTCCGGGGCCAGCCGGGCCCCCCGCGCCGACGGGTGGCGATGGTGGGCAGCCGGCGTCCGGACCAGGGCTTCCTGCCGTTCGCCCGGTCGCTGGCCCGTCAGGTGGCCGAGGGCGGGGTGGGGGTGGTCTCCGGAGCGGCGGCGGGCGTGGACCGGGCGTGTCACTGGGGCGCGCTGGATGCGGGAGGGGAGACCTGGGCGTTCCTGGGGTCGGCGCTGGACGCGTTGGACCCGGCGCAGGCCCGCCTGCTGCCCCACTTCCTGGAGCGGGGTGGGGTGTTCTTCAGCGAGCTGCCGCCTGGGGTCCGGGCGAGCACCACGACGTTCCCCCGGCGCAACCGCCTCATCTCCGGCGCATCGGATGCGGTCCTGGTGGTGAGGGCGGGGGCGGAGTCGGGGAGTCTGTACACGGCCCGGGCGGGGCGGGCGCAGGGACGGCCCGTCCTCGCGATGCCCGGGGACGTGCGGCAGGAGGGGGCGGCGGGCTGCAACGCGCTGTTGCGAGAGGGCCACGCGAGCGCGTGCCTGGACGTGAAGGACGTCTGGCGGGCGGTGGGTGTTGACCCTGGGTGGATGGTGGCGCCGGGCAGGGAGGATTGCTGGGCCCGGCTCTCCGCGGAAGCACGCGGGGCCTATGCGGTGTTGGACCGGATTCCCCGGACGTTCGACGAGGTGCTGGCCGGGAGCACCCTCACGCCGGCCGCGCTGGTGAGCGCGCTGGTGGAGCTGGAGATGACGGGGCTGGTCCTCCAGCACCCGGGCAGGTTGTACGAGAAGCTCTAGGTAGGAGAGTCATGGCCACGCGGACGAAGAAGAAGGCGGAAGAGACCGAGGCGACCGAGGAGAAGGCGCCCCGCAAGGCAGCCGGCAAGGCGGCCGGTCGCACCGCCGCCAAGAAGAAGCCTGCGGCCAAGAAGGCCGCGGCGAAGAAGACGGCCGCCCGTCGGCGCGCGACGAAGAAGGGTGACGACGACGCGCTGCCCTCCGTGGAGGCGGATGCGGAGGAGGAGGCCACGCCGCGCGGCAAGGGGCCGCACTACCTGGTCGTCGTGGAGTCGCCCGCGAAGGCGAAGACCATCAAGAAGTACCTGGGCTCCGGCTACACGGTGAAGGCCTCCGTGGGGCACGTGAAGGACCTGCCCAAGAGCAAGATCGGCGTCGACGTCGAGCACGACTTCCAGCCCGAGTACGAGGTCATCAAGGGCAAGGAGAAGGTGCTCAACGAGCTGAAGAAGATGGCGAAGTCCGCCGACAAGGTCTTCCTGGCCACGGACCCCGACCGCGAGGGCGAGGCCATTGCGTGGCACATCAAGGAAGAGCTGGCGCACCCGGACGCGATGCGGGTGACCTTCAACGAAATCACCAAGAAGGCCATCCAGGAGGCCATCGCCCAGCCGCGCGAGCTGAACCAGGACAACTACGACTCGCAGCAGACGCGCCGCATCCTGGACCGTCTGGTGGGCTATCAGATCTCCCCGCTGCTCTGGCAGAAGATCCGCCGGGGCCTGTCCGCCGGCCGCGTGCAGTCGGTGGCGGTGCGGCTCATCGTGGAGCGCGAGGCGGAGATCAAGGCCTTCGTCCCCGAGGAGTACTGGACGCTGGACGCGCTCCTGGAGGGCCCGTCCGGCCCGCCGCCGTTCAAGGCCAAGCTGTCCAAGGTGGACGGCAAGAAGGTGGAGCTGAAGGACCGCGTCAACACGGAGGCGCTCGTCGCCGAGCTGCAGGGCGCCGCCTTCAACGTGGCCAAGGTGGACCGCCGCGAGCGCCGCCGCAACGCGCCCGCGCCCTTCATCACGTCCAAGCTCCAGCAGGAGGCGGCCAACCGGCTGTCCTTCACCGCGAAGAAGACGATGACGCTGGCCCAGAAGCTCTACGAGGGCGTGCCCCTCGGCGAGGAGGGCCAGACGGCGCTCATCACGTACATGCGCACGGACTCCACGCGTCTGTCGGACGACGCCGTGAAGCAGGTGCGGGAGATGATCGGCACGAAGTACGGCGCGGAGTACCTGCCCGAGGAGCCGGTGGTCTACAAGTCGCGCAAGAGCGCGCAGGACGCCCACGAGGCCATCCGCCCCACGTCGCTGGAGTACCCGCCGGAGCGGGTGCGCCCGTTCTTCGACGCGATGGACGAGCAGGACATGTTCCGGCTCTACGAGCTCATCTGGAACCGGTTCGTGGCGTGCCAGATGAAGCCCGCCGTCTACGACCAGACGAGCGCGGACATCGCCGCGGGCCGGGCCACGTTCCGCGCCTCCGGCAGCACGCTGAAGTTCCCCGGCTACCTCGCGGTGTACGGCGCGGGCCTGACGCCGGAGGAGGAGGCGGAGAAGGAGAAGGCCAAGGCCGCCGGTGACGAGAGCGCGGACGGCGCCGACGCGGTGGGCGACCTGCCGGTGCTCAACGACGGCGACAAGCTGGGGCTGCAGAAGCTCGTGCACGAGCAGCACTTCACCCAGCCGCCCCCGCGCTTCAGCGAGGCCACGCTGGTGAAGGAGCTGGAGGAGAAGGGCATCGGCCGGCCGTCCACGTATGCGGCCATCCTCTCCACCATCCAGGACAAGAAGTACGTGGAGAAGCTGGAGAGCCGCTTCCGGCCCACGGACCTGGGGCAGATGACGAACGAGATGCTCGTCAAGCACTTCCCCCACGAGCTGGACGTCACCTTCACGGCGACGATGGAGGAGAAGCTCGATCAGATCTCCGAGGGCGGCGCCAAGTGGGTGGCGGTGCTGCGCGACTTCTACGGGCCCTTCAAGGACACGCTCGAGAAGGCGAAGGCGGAGATGCGCGACGTCAAGCGCGAGGAGATCAAGACCGACATCGCCTGTGAGAAGTGCGGCAACCACTTCGTCATCAAGTTCGGAAAGATGGGGCACTTCCTCGCCTGCTCGAACTACCCCGACTGCAAGAACACCAAGGACTTCAAGCGGGACGCCGAGGGGAAGATCGTCATCGTCGAGGAGGAGACGACGGACGAGCTGTGCGAGAAGTGCGGCAAGCCCATGGTCATCAAGCGCGGCCGCTTCGGGCGCTTCATGGCGTGCTCGGGCTACCCGGACTGCAAGACGTCCAAGCCCATCTCCATCGGCGTCAACTGCCCGGAGTGCAAGCAGGGCTACCTGACGGAGCGCCGCAGCGGCCGGGGGAAGATCTTCTTCGGCTGCAACCGCTACCCCGACTGCCGCTTCGCCGCCTGGGACCGGCCGCTCGCCGAGTCCTGCCCCCAGTGCGCCTCGCCGTACCTGCTGCAGAAGTTCTCCAAGCGGGACGGGGCGTACATCTCCTGCCCCAACAAGGAGTGCGACTACCGGCGGGAGGTCGCGGAGCAGCCGGGCGTCCCCACGGACCCGGGGACCAGCTCGGCTGCCTGAAAACCCAAGTGTTTACAGGGGGCTGGCCCGTCCGTGGCTTGACAGCTTCGGCGGGCCCGCCCTACAACCCGGCCAATGATTTCCTCGGTGGTCAGCGAGTGGCTGGTCAACGCGAGCCTCGCGGCCGCGGACGCCGGCAAGCTGGGTGTCACGGACTCCGTCATCAAGTTCTTCAAGGATGGCGGTCCGTTCATGTTCGTGAACCTGTTCTGGCTGGCGTGCGCGCTGGCGGTGGCCACCGAGCGCATCGTCACGCTGGTGTTCCGCTACAACCTGAACCCCGCGCCCTTCATGGAGCAGATCTCCAAGCTGGTGCGCAGCGGCAACCTGGACCGGGCGGTGAAGGTCTGCGCCATGGCGCCCAACGCGCCGCTGGCGAAGGTCATCCGCGCGGGGCTGGTGAACGCCAACCGGGGTGAGATCGAGGTGGCCAAGGGCGTGGATGAGGCCATCGTCGAGTACAGCCCGCACGTGACGAAGCGCATCCCCTGGCTGTGGTCCCTGGCGAACATCGCCACGCTGGTGGGCCTGGTGGGCACCATCTTCGGCCTCATCGGGACCTTCCAGGCGCTGGGCAATGTGCCGGCGGAGCAGAAGCAGGTGCTCCTGTCGGAGGGCATCTCCAAGGCGATGAACAACACGGCCTTCGCGCTCTCCATCGCGGTGCTGTGCATCGTGTTCCACCTGTTCCTGACGTCGTACGCCAAGGGCATGGTGGAGAGCCTGGAACTGCACGCGCTGAAGCTGGAGAACCTGCTGTCGCGGCGCGGCGGCGTGGACCCGGCGGCCACGGAGCTCGAGGCTCGCGCGTCGTAGCGCGGGCGGAGCGCGCGTCCATGGCGTTCTACTACTCCCGCCGCAAGCTGAAGGTCCGCGAGGAAGAGGAGTCGGGCGAGCTGAACGTCGTCCCGTACCTCGACATCCTCATGAACCTCATCATCTTCATGCTGCTGTCGATCACCGGCCTGGCCTCGTTCGGCATCCTGAACGTGAGCGCGCCGGCGTACGGCCCTCCGTCGGCGGGCATGACGCAGGAGTCGGCGAGCGACGAGCCGAAGCTGACCTTGTCGGTGCTCATCTCGCGCAAGGGTCACTTCGTCAGCAGCGAGAACGCCATCCTCGGCGAGGCCGGGGCGCCCACGGTGCCCACCCGCGCCGACGGTGACTTCGACTACGCCGCGCTCAACGCGTGGATGGTGAAGATCAAGTCGGAGTTCCCCAAGGAGACCAAGGTCATCGTCGGCGCGGACGCGGACATCCCCTACGACGCGCTCATCCAGACGATGGACGCCATCCGCGAGGAGCAGGGCGCGCAGCGCCGCCTGCTGTTCCCCGACGTCACGCTGGCGGGGACCTGAGCCATGGCCGAGACGCTGCCGCACGTGCCGGAGGTCGTCGACGAGGAGGCCCTCGCGCGGCTGCGCTACCGCCGGGCCCTGGCGCGCAAGAAGCGCAAGGAGCGCGAGGCGGCGGGGGAGATCAAGGAGCTGAACATCACCGCGATGATGGACATGATGACCATCCTCCTGGTGTTCCTGCTCAAGTCCTTCGCCTCGTCCTCCGCGGCGGTGACGGCGTCCGAGGACGTGCGTCCCCCCGTGTCCACCACGCGCGCGACGCCCCGGGACACGGTGGCCGTCACGATCACCCCCAAGAGCATCCTCGTGGGCGAGCGCGAGGTGCTGCGGCTGGTGAACGGTCAGCTCCCGGCCGAGGCCCTCCAGGGCCGGCTGGTGCTCCCGCTCGACGCGCGCCTGAAGAAGGAAGTGGAGAAGCTCAAGTACATCGCGGAGCGCAATCCGCAGGCGCCCTTCAGCCAGGAGCTGTCCGTCATCGCGGACCGCAAGGTGCCGTACGACATGCTCCTGAGCGTGCTCTACACGGCGGGACAGAACGAGCTGGAGAACTACCGCTTCGTCGTCCTCAAGAAGGACGGAGACTGAAGGCGCCCCCTGGCGTGAGTCAGGGAGCGCCCGGCCCGTGTCCGTGTCCCGCGTCGCCTAGAGGGACGGCGTGGCGTAGTGGCCGCCGCGCATCTCCTGCTCGTGCGCGGTGGCGTCCTCCTCGCAGCGGATGGCGAAGGGCAGGGCCTCCAGGCGCTCCTTGGAGATCTCCTGGCCGCAGTCCACGCACTCGCCGAAGACGCCCATGTCCATGCGCCGCAGCGCGGCGTCGATGAGCATGATTTCACGCCGCTGGGCCTCCATCAGGCTGGACAGGGTGTAGTCCGCCAGCTCCGACTGGGCCTGCTCCTCGTATTCGGGGTCGCGCTCCTGCTCCTTGAGCGCCGTCAGCTCGCGGTGCGCGCCGTCGCTCGTGGTGAGGATTTCCCGCCTGCGGCGCTGGAGTATCTCGCGTACCCTCAGCAAGTCTTGGGCTCGGCTCATGATGGGCCTCGTCTTCGTGGATGCTGCTTCGAGTGCGTCTTGCGCTCGCTCGGAAGCACGCGGCCCCGAGCGACGAACGCGAGAAACGTAGGGGTGCAACCCAGGTGCGGAAACCGCGCCTTCCAACGGGGGGCAAAGGTGGCTCGGGGGGCGGGCGGGCGGACACGGCGGCCTGTCCCCGACGACGGGTTGACGCTCGTGGATTCACGGTCGGGACAGGGCGTGCCAGTCCTGCTAACTGTTGGCTGACGGGCACGCGCGCGTGGGCGCTCCCGGGAGGACGCGGATGTCGGACGTGAAGCAGCGGGTGACGGTGATTGGCGGCGGTCTCGCGGGCACGGAGTGCGCGTACCAGCTCGCCCGCAGGGGCGTGCCGGTGGTGCTGCGCGAGATGAAGCCCCACAAGCGCTCGCCAGCGCACAAGTCGGATTCTCTCGCGGAGCTGGTGTGCAGCAACTCGCTGCGCTCGGACAACCCGGAGAGCGCCATCGGCCTGCTGCACGCGGAGCTGCGGGATTTGGGCTCGGTGGTGCTGTCGAGCGCGGATGCGCACCGGGTGCCCGCGGGCGACGCGCTGGCGGTGGAGCGCGAGGGGTTCTCCCAGGCCATCACCCAGGCGCTGAGGAACTCCGGCGGCGTGGAGCTGGTGGCGGGCGAGGTGGAGACGCTGCCCGAGGAGGGCCCCGTGGTGGTGGCCACCGGGCCGCTGACGTCCGACGCCCTGACGCGCGAGCTGGAGCGGCACGTGGGGCAGAAGCTCTATTTCTACGACTCCATCGCCCCCATCCTGTCGGCGGACTCCATCGACCTGACGGTGGCCTTCCGGCAGAGCCGCTATGGCAAGGGCGGCGGGGACGACTACCTGAACCTGCCGATGAACCGCGAGGAGTACTACCGGTTCATCGCGGAGCTGAAGGCGGGCCAGAAGGTGGTTCCGCACAGTTTCGAGGAACCGAAATACTTCGAAGGCTGTCTGCCCATCGAGGTGATGGCGGAACGCGGCGACGACACGCTGGCCTACGGGCCGATGAAGCCGGTGGGGCTGAGGGACCCGCGCACGGGCAAGGAGCCCCATGCCGTGGTGCAGCTGCGCATGGAGGACCGCGCGGGCACGGCGTGGAACATGGTGGGCTTCCAGACGCGCCTGACGTGGGGTGAGCAGAAGCGCATCTTCACCACCTGCATCCCCGGCCTGCAGAACGCGGACTTCCTGCGGATGGGGCAGATCCACCGCAACACGTTCATCGACTCGCCGCGCCTGTTGTCGAGCGACCTGTCGCTCAAGAGCGAGCCCCGGGTGTTCTTCGCGGGGCAGGTGTCGGGCGTGGAGGGGTACGTGGAGAGCGCGGCGTGCGGCTATCTGGTGGCGCTGGCGCTGCATGCGCGGCTGAGCGGCAAGCCGTGGGTTCCGCCCCCGGCGACGACGGCGCTGGGCGCGCTGTTCCGGCATGTGACGGGCGAAGCGCACCCGCCGGACTACCCGCATCAGCCCTCCAACATCATCTTCGGCCTCTTCCCGCCGCTGACGGGGCGGATGAAGAAGGCGGAGAAGCGGGTGGCGTATTCGGCCCGCGCGAGGACGGACCTGGCGGCGTGGCTGCCACACGCGGGTGTCCCGGCATCGGGCGCCCCGGAGCACGAGGAGCAGAGGAGCGCATGATTCGGCCGAGGCTGGGACGACTTCTGGGCGCGGGGCTGGTCGCCTCGCTCGTGGTGGCTGGCGGCGGATGCAAGAAGAGCGAGGACGCGAAGCCGGCGGGGAGCCCGTCGGCCGCGACTCCCTCGGCGGCGGCGCCGAGCGCGCCGGCCGCGCCGAGCCCCACCGGGCGGGCTCCGGCGGGCGCGGGGCAGGGGCTGCTGCTGGACGCGGGCCGCGCGGCGGACCTGCGGCTCACGTCGGATGGGCGCTTCGCCACGTACCTGATGAACGGGCAGAAGCCCCGGCTGGACGGTGTGCCGCCGCAGATGCTGCTGGGCGAGCTGCGCGTGGTGCCGGTGGAGGGAGGGGAGCCTCGCAAGCTGGGCGACAGCGTGACGAACGTGCCGGGCGGGCTCTTGTTCTCGGCCGACTCGCGCTACGCGCTGTACCTCACCGGCTACAACCCGGCCTCGCAGTCGGGCACGCTCAACGTGGCGACGCTCGACGACGCGAAGGCGGAGCCGGCGGTGCTCGGCACGGCCGTCAGCTACATGCTGCCCTCGCCGGATGGAACGAAGGTGGCGTTCGTCGACGGCGGCAAGCTGAAGCTGGGGCCGCTGCCCGCGGGGCCCTTCGTCGACGTGGCGGCCGAGGTGAGCACGGCGCAGTTCACCGCCGACGGCAAGGCGCTCCTGTTCAAGCGGCGGCTGTCCGCGGCGGGCGGACTGGCGGTCGTCACCGTGGACAAGCCGGAGGCCGCGCCGCGCAAGCTGGCGGACCAGGTGGGCGACTACTCGGTGTCGCCGGATGGCCAGCGCGTGGCCTTCCAGGTGCGCAGCGAGTCCGTGCGCGGGCTCTATGACCTCTACCTGGCGGAGCTGCCCGCGGAGAAGCCCAAGCGGCTGGCCGTCGCGTCGCAGTCGTTCGGCTTCTCTCCGGACGGCAAGTGGCTGGCGCGCTCGGAGAACGGCAAGCCGGACGTGCCGGGGGACTTGTACGTGGGCCCCGCGGCGGGCGGCCCGGGCCGCAAGGTGGGCGAGCGCGTGGAGACCTTCGCCTTCTCGCCGGACTCGCAGGCGGTGGGCTTCCTGGACAAGTACGACGTGACGGCGCGCGCGGGGTTGATGGCGGTGGCGTCGCTGCCGGACGGCGCGCCCAAGCGGGTGGGGGACCGGGTGCCCAACTTCGTGTGGGGCTCGGACGCGCGCTACGTGGCGTTCCTCTCGCGCTTCCTCAAGCCCGAGTACTCGGTGGACCTGATGCTCTATCCGCTGGGCGCGGAGAAGGCGGAGAAGGTGCACCGGGGCGTGTTCGGCTACGGCTTCATGCCGGGCAACGGCCAGGTGGTGTTCCGCTCGAACTGCATCCGCAACGGCCGCGCGTGTGACTTCAAGGCGCTGGAGCTGCCCCAGAAGGCCGAGCCGCAGACGTGGCTCCAGGGCATCTTCAGCTACAAGCTGTCCACGGATGGCAAGCGCGTGCTGGCCACGTACGCCCGCATGGACTCGGACACGTACGACATCGCCGTGTACGACGCGAAGACGCAGGCGCGAAAGCCGCTGGACCAGGGCGTCCAGGTGCCCGTGTACTTCGGCGGCAAGGAGGACTCGCGCGCCGTCTACATCATCGCGCAGGGGCCCAAGGCGGGCGTCTACAGCGTGAGCGCGCTGCCCTGACCCGGAGGACCTCGGGACTCACCGGAGCGTGAGCTGGAAGCTCACGCCTCCGTCCCCGATGCTGAAGCCCGCGTGCGGGCCGAAGGCGAGCACGGAGAAGAGCGCCACGCCCAGGCATGCGAGCACCACCTTGTGGCCGGTGCGCAGCGAGTGGAAGAAGGTCGTCTCGTAGTTGGCGCCCACGAAGCGCAGCGCGAAGAAGAACCCCACGGGCAGCAGTGGGGTGTCGTTCACCGTGAACCAGAGACTGGAGAGCGCGAGCAGCTGGAAGTAGCGCTTGCGGCTCAGGTGGAAACGGTCGTCGTACTCGGTGGTGGCGGCGGTGTGCATCGGCTCCCTCGCGGAGGTGAAGCGGTGTGCCGCCGACGGGTGCAGGGGCCTCGCCAGCGGGAGGCACGTCGTTCCGATGGCTTGGCCCGCGCCGTCGTCCTGGCCCGGAGACACCGGGTCCGGGATGACAACCCAGGAGTCCCTCGCTCGGTGTCGCCCGAGGGTCCTCGGGTGTGCTTAGGTCCGCGGCGCGCATGACTTCGACTCCGCTCACGTATCGCCGCTATGGCGGCTCGCTCCAGGTCGACATCCCCACCTTCGACGTGCTCGTGGAGGCCTCGCGCATCCCCGAGACGCAGTGGATTGCCACGGCGTGCCCGTTGGAGGGCTTGAGCTGTGACCCGGCCTTCCTCAAGTTCCTCGACACGGATGGCAATGGCCGAGTCCGCGTGGCGGAGGTACGCAGCGCGGTGGACTGGGCCGCTCGACACCTGAAGGACCGGCGCGGCGCGGACGCGAGCAGCGACGTGCTGGAGCTCAACGCGCTGTCCTCGGAGGGGGCCCCGCTGCGGAGCGCGGCGGAGATGATCCTGCGCACCGTGGGCGCGGCGGACACGGGCCGAATCTCCCTGGCCCAGGTCCGCGCCAGCGACGACGCGCTGCGCAAGGCGGGGCAGAACGGCGACGGCATCATCGCCCCGGATCGGCTGCCGGAGTCCCTGCGTCCGCTCGCCCGCGACATCATGGCGTCCTTCCCCGAGGTGAAGAACCGCGCGGGGGAGGCGGGCGTCGACAAGCCCATGCTCCAGCGCTTCCGCGACGAGCGTCAGGCGCTGCTCACGCACCTGGGCAAGCGCGGCGACGTCTTCGTCTGGGGCGAGGAGAGCGAGGCGCGCGCGAAGCGCATCCGCGAGGTGGCGCCGCTCCTGGACGCGTACTTCCTGCAGTGCCGGCTCGTCGCCGCGCAGCCCGAGGCGGCGGCGGCTCTGCGGCTGCGCGCGGAGCGGGTGGAGGGCGCGCTCGGTGACACGGCCGCGCTGGGCAAGGCCGCGGGCGACCTGCCGATTGCTCCTCCCGACGCGGCGGGTGTGCTCGAGTGGTCGCGCCTCTTGCGCGGCCCCGCGTACGAGCAGCTCCAGGCATTCCGTCGCGACGTCGCGGCGCCGCTGACGGGGGACCCGGAGCGCCTGACGGACACGGCGTGGCGCGAGCTGGTGGCGAAGGCGGACGCGGTGCTCGCGTGGTTCGCGACGCGCGACGCGAGCCCCCTGCACAAGCTGGCCGGCTCGCTGGAGACGGTGTCGCTCGCGGACGTGGATGCGCTCGACGCCGCGAGCCAGGCGGACCTCGCGCTGGCGCCCACGCTCGCGTCCATCGTCGAACTGGAGCGGCTGGTGCTCTACCAGCGCTGGCTGCTGGTGTTCGCCAACAACTTCATCAGCATGCCAAACCTGTACCTGCCCAAGGCCCCGGCGCTGATGGAGCGCGGGACGCTCATCCTCGGCGGGCGCAAGTACACGCTGTCGGTGCTCGCGAAGAACCGCGCCGAGCACGCCGCGCTGACGAGCCAGGGCACCACGTGCATCCTCTACGTCATGGTCGCGCCCAAGGACGGCACGCCCGGCTACGAGGTGGCGGTGCCCGTCACGCGCGGTCGCAGCACGGACCTGGTCGTGGGCAAGCGCGGCGTCTTCTACGACGTCGATGACCAGGAGCACGACGCCACGGTGACGCACGTCATCCGTCAGCCCGTGTCGCTGTGGGAGTCGATGACCATGCCCTTCACGCGCATGGCCGGCTTCATCACCAGCAAGGTGGAGGGCATGGCCACCGCGGGCGAGAAGACCTTCGACGCGACGCTGGAGGAGGGCTACGCGAAGACGGTGGCCGCGGCCCCATCCCCCACCGCGCCCCCGGCTCCGGCCACGGCGGCGCCCGCTCCCGCTCCCGCGGCGGCGCCTGGCGGGCTCGCGGGGGTCATCGCGGCCGGCAGCATCGCGGCCGCGGCGCTCGGCTCCTCGTTCGCGTTCATCGTCTCGCAGGTGAAGTCCCTGACGCTGGGGGACGTCATCACGGCCGCGTCGCTCATCGCCATCGCGGTGATGGCGCCGGCGGGGCTGCTCGGCTGGCTGAAGCTGCGTCGGCGCAACCTGGCGCTGCTGCTGGAGGGCTCCGGCTGGGCGCTCAATGATCGGCTGATGCTCACGCGCGGGCTGTCCACGCTGGTGACGCGCCGGCCCCGGCTGCCCAAGGGCGCGCGCGTGGACCACCGAGACATGGTCCGCCCGGCGCTGCTCGCCCAGCAGGACGAGGATGGCGAGCAGGAGGGGCTGTCCTGGTGGTCCCGCCTGGGGCTCGCGGCGCTGGTGCTGTTCATCCTGCTCTGGCAGGTGCGCAACCCCATCCTCACCTGGATGTGCCAGAAGGCCTGGCTGTCGGACGCCACGTGCGTGGCGCTGCTGCCCACGCCTCCCGTCGCGCCGGTCGTCGTGCCCACCGCCCCGGCCGTGCCGACGAAGTAGGGGTTTCGTGGGGCCCGGAATCTTGCGAGGCTCTCCGGGCCCCCTACGCTCGACCTCGCCATGACGAACCTGTCGCCGCTCTTGGAGAAGTTCCGGGTCCACCTGGAGGACGAGAAGGGCTCGTCCCCGCACACGGTGCGCAACTACCTGGTCGACCTGGTGGACTACGAGCGCTACCTGGTCGAGCGGATGAAGTCGTCCCTGCTCGCCGGCACGCACGCGGCGATTCGCGGCTACCTGGGCACCCTGAGCGTGGACCACGCGCCCGCCAGCCGCGCGCGGCGCCTGGCCTCCATCAAGTCCTTCTACAAGTACCTGGTGCGCCAGAAGCTCTTGCCCGCCAGCCCCGCCAAGCTGGTGAAGAGCCCGAAGCTGCCCAAGGCGCTCCCCAAGGTGCTGCCGGTGGAGGAGGTCTTCGCGCTGCTCGACGTGCACGACTTGAAGTCCGTGCTCGGCCTGCGCGACAAGGCCATCCTGGAGATGCTCTACGGCGGCGGGCTGCGCATCAGCGAGCTGTGTGACCTGGACCTGCTCGCCGTGGACCGGAGCGGCCGCATCGTCCGGGTCATGGGCAAGGGCAGCAAGGAGCGCCTGGTGCCCGTCAACGCGCAGGCCATCCGCTCGCTGGAGGCGTACCTGGCGCGCCGGGGAGAGCTGCTCGCGGAGCCCAGGCCGGGGCAGGCGCCGGAGGCCATCTTCCTCAACTTCCGCGGCGGCCGGCTGACGCCCCGGAGCATCCGCCGACACCTGGACCAGCACGTGCTCAAGTGCGCGCTGGCGCGCAAGGTGAGTCCGCACGCGTTGCGTCACTCGTTCGCCACGCACCTGCTCGGTGGGGGCGCGGACATCCGCAGCATCCAGGAGCTGCTGGGCCACGCGAGCCTGTCCACCACGCAGCGGTATACCCACGTCAGCTGGGAGCAGCTCCAGCAGGTCTACGACGCCGCCCACCCTCGCGCCTGAGAAACGGTGCGGGAGCGGACAGGCGGGCGGTGTTCCTTGGAAACGCGGGGCGCGGCTTGTTAAACCCGCTCCATGTTCCACGGCACCACCATCCTCTGTGTGCGACGCGACGGAAAGGTCGCCATCGCCAGCGACGGTCAGGTCTCGCTCGAAAAGACGGTGATGAAGAACACGGCGAAGAAGGTCCGCAAGCTGGGCGAGGGGCAGGTCCTCGCCGGGTTCGCGGGCAGCACCGCCGATGCCTTCACCCTGTTCGAGCGCTTCGAGGGCAAGCTCAAGGAGCACCAGAAGAACATGGCGCGCGCCTGCGTCGAGCTGGGCAAGGACTGGCGCACGGACCGCTTCCTGCGCCGGCTGGAGGCGCTGCTCGTCGTCGCGGACAAGGACAAGACGTTCATCCTGTCCGGCGCCGGGGACGTCATCGAGCCGGACCACGGCATCGCCGCGGTGGGCAGCGGAGGCCCCTACGCGTTCGCCGCCGCCCGGGCGCTGATGGCCCACACGCAGCTGACCGCTCGCGAGGTGGCGCAGCAGTCGCTCTCCATCGCGGGCGAAATCGACATCTACACCAACTCCAACATCTCCATCGAAGAGCTCTAGGAGCCTCCCCGTGGCCGAATCGCGCAAGACGTCCGCCTTCACGCCTCGTGAGGTGGTGGGCGAGCTGGACCGCTACATCGTCGGGCAGAACGCCGCCAAGCGCGCGGTGGCCATCGCCCTGCGCAACCGCTGGCGCCGCCAGCAGGTCTCCGACGACCTGCGCGACGAGATCCACCCGAAGAACATCATCATGATCGGCCCCACCGGCGTGGGGAAGACGGAGATCGCCCGCAGGCTCGCGAAGCTGGCGCAGGCGCCGTTCGTCAAGGTGGAGGCCTCCAAGTTCACGGAGGTGGGCTACGTGGGCCGCGACGTGGAGTCGATGATCCGCGACCTCGTCGAGGCCGCCATCGGCCTGGTGCGCGAGGAGGAGACGGAGAAGGTCCGCCCCCGCGCGGAGGAGCTCGCCGAGGACCGGCTGATGGAGCTGCTCCAGAACAACGGCGCGCCGCGCACGCCGTCCTCGCCGCCGCCGTTCGGCTTCGCGCCGCCGCCTGCGCAGCCCGCGCCCCAGCGCCTGGGCGACCACGAGCGCGAGAAGCTGCGCGCCCAGCTGCGCGCGGGCACGCTGGATGACCAGTTCGTGGAGGTGGAGACGAGCGACAGCGCGCCCACCTTCATGCGCGGCTTCTCCGGCCAGGGCATGGAGGAGATCGGCGTCAACCTGCAGGACCTCTTCAAGAACATGCCCGGCATGAGCAAGACGCGCAGGCGTCGGGTGCGCGTGCCGGAGGCGCTCCAGTTCCTGCGCCAGGAGGAGGCCCAGAAGCTGGTGGACCCGGACCGCGTCCAGCGCGAGGCGGTGGTGCGCGCCGAGTCGAGCGGCATCGTGTTCATCGACGAGATCGACAAGATCGCCAGCCGCGACGGCGGCGGCAAGGGCGGGGGAGGTCCGGACGTCTCGCGCGAGGGCGTGCAGCGCGACATCCTCCCCATCGTCGAGGGCTCCACCGTCAACACCAAGTACGGCATGGTGAAGACGGACCACATGCTCTTCATCGCCGCGGGCGCCTTCCACGTTTCCAAGCCCAGCGACCTCATCCCGGAGCTGCAGGGCCGCTTCCCCATCCGCGTGGAGCTGGAGCCGCTCTCCGGCGACGACCTCATCCGAATCCTGCGCGAGCCGAAGAACTCCCTCTTGCGCCAGTACACCGCGCTGCTCTCCACCGAGGGCGTGCGCCTGTCCTTCACCGACGACGCGGTGATGGAGCTGGCGCGCATCGCCCAGCAGGCGAACGAGCGCACGCAGAACATCGGCGCTCGCCGCCTGCACACCGTGCTCGAGCGGCTGCTCGACGAGGTCTCCTTCTCCGCCAGCGAGCTGGGCCCCCGGGACTTCCAGGTGGACGGCAATTATGTGCGCGAGCGGCTGGGCGCCATCGTCCAGGACGAGGACCTGTCGCGCTACATCCTCTAGCGCGCTATATGGCGCGCACACCGCAGTGCCCTCACCACAAGGAAGGTTGACTCCCTTGCCGCAACCCGTGCCCTCGGCCGCCCCCAGCTCCAACGACACCCTCATCCAGAAGGCCCGCCACCACCTGCTGCAGAACTACAAGCAGCAGCCCATCGTCCTGGCACGTGGGCAGGGTACGCGCGTGTGGGACGCGGATGGGCGGGAGTACCTGGACCTCATCGGGGGCGTGGCCACGTGCGCGCTCGGGCACTGTCACCCGGACGTGGTGGCGGCGGCGCACGCGCAGCTGGACACCCTGTGGCACGTCTCCAACGCGTTCTACTCGCAGCCGCAGATCGACCTGGCGGCGCAGCTGTGCGAGTGGAGCGGCCTGTCGCGCGCGTTCTTCTGCAACTCGGGCGCGGAGGCGAACGAGGCCCTGCTGAAGCTGGCCCGCAAGGTGATGAAGGACCGGGGCACGCCGGAGCGCTTCGAGGTCATCACCTTCGAGCGCAGCTTCCACGGCCGCACCCTGGCCACCGTCACGGCCACCGGACAGCCGAAGTACCACGCGGGCTTCGAGCCGCTGCCCGCGGGCTTCCACCACGTGCCCTACGGGGACCTGGACGCGGTGCGCGCCGCAGTGAAGCCCACCACGGCCGCCATCCTGGTGGAGCCCGTCCAGGGCGAGGGCGGGGTGCGTCAGGCTCCCGCGGGCTTCCTCAAGGGCCTGCGGGCGCTGTGCGACGAGAAGGGCCTGCTGTTGCTGGTGGATGAAATCCAGACGGGCATGGGGCGCACGGGCATCCCGTTCGGCTTCATGCGCGACGGCATCCTCCCGGACGCCATCAGCATGGCCAAGGCGCTGGGCAACGGCCTGCCCATCGGCGCCATGCTGTGCCGCGACGACGTGGGCGCGAGCATGGTGCCCGGCAGCCACGGGTCCACCTTCGGTGGCAACCTGGTGGCCGCCGCCGCCGCCAACGCGGTGCTGAAGGTCATCCGCCAGCCGGGCTTCCTCGACGAGGTGAACTCCAAGGGGGCGTACTTCCTGGAGAAGCTGCGGGGCATCCAGTCCCGGCTGCCCGCGGGCCGTGTGGTGGAGGTCCGGGGCCAGGGCCTGCTGGTGGGCCTGGAGATGGACCGCGACGCGCCCCAGGTGCTCGGCAAGCTGCGCGAGGCGGGGGTGCTCGGCAACGCCGCGGGGGAGCGGACCGTGCGCTTCGCCCCTCCGTTCACCATCAGCCGGGAGGAGCTGGACCAGAGCCTGGCCATCATCGAGCGGGTGCTGACCGCCCTCTGAGGGCGGCCTCCCCTCGGCCGGAGCCGCGGGTTGGGGGACACTGGGTGTTTGACGCCCCGCGTCCCCCAAACCTAGGCTGTTCCATTCGGCAACCCTTCAGCGGACCGTCCTGTGAGCGCGTCAAACACGATTGTCGGCCTGGGGGCCCGGACGGACCACATCGCCACCGTGCCCAACCTGGACCTCGCTCGCCTCCAGCTCTCGCCGGAGGAGGCGGGCGTGTTGTCGCTCGTCGGCAGGGTGGAGCGCATCGACCAGGTGCTGTCACGTTCCACCCTGGGTGAGGCGCGCACCATCGCCGTGCTGCTGGCGCTGCGCGCCAAGGGCGCCATCGTCCCGGCGCGCGTGGTGCAACGAAACCAGCCGGCGCCCGCCGTGGACGCGGCGATGGCCGAGGAGGTGGACCTCGAGCCGGAGCGCAAGAAGGAGATCATCGACCTGGAGCGCGCGCTGGACGGCCTGGACTACTTCGCCGTCCTCGGCCTGCGTCCGGGCGCTCCCGCCACCGAGGTGAAGCAGGCGTATTACAACGCGTCGCGCCGCTTCCACCCGGACCGCTACTTCGGCAAGAACCTGGGCAGCTTCCGCGCGCGGATGGAGCGCATCTTCCGCAAGCTCACCGACGCCCACAACGTCCTCAGCCAGCAGGACAAGCGCGACGCGTACCTCAAGGCGAACCCGGCGCTCGCACAGGCCTCCGCCGCCGCCTCGGCTTCCTCGACACCGCCGCCCGTGGCCTCCTCGCCGGCTCCAGCCGCGGCCTCGTATCCGGCCACGGAGCTGACGCCCATTGGCCTCACGCCTCCGCCCGCGCCCTCGCCCCTGCGCATGGCCCGGCCCGCGCCGCCGCCGCCGCGCGCGCCCGCACCGCCACCGGTGAACGACGCGGAGTCGGAGGCCCGGCGCGCCGAGCGACAGGCCCGGCTCGCCCGTCACCCGTACATGGCCAAGAACGTGCGCCTGACGGAGCTGGTGGCCCGGGGCAAGGCGGCCGTGGCCCGAGGGGACTGGGAGCGCGCGTACCAGGACTTCCACCAGGTCCAGACGATGGACCCGAAGAACCGCGAGGTGGCGACGCTGCTGGTGGAGGCGCGCCGCCGTCACGACGAGCAGCGGGCTTCCGTCGAGGTGACGCGGGGGCGGGAGCTGGAGCAGCACGGGGACGACGTCGGGGCGCTCGCGGCGTACCGGCTCGCCTTCTCGCTGGACAACCAGAGCGCCGAGGCGGCCTTCCGCTCGGCGAAGCTGGGGCTTCAGCAGGGCCAGGATGTCGGAGAGGTGCGCGTCCTGGCGCAGCGCGCCGTGGACCTCTTGCCGGGGCGTGTGGAGCACCAGGTGTTGTTGGGGCGGGTGCTGATGGAGTCAGGGGCCAAGAAGCAGGCCAAGCGGGTCTTCGAGGACGCGGCGAAGCTGGACCCCGACAACGCCGAGGCCAAGGCGGCGCTCAAGAAGCTGCGCTGGACGTTCTAGTAGGATGAGCACGCTCACCCATGGCTGAGTCCGAACCTCTCATTGGCATCGACCTGGGCACGACGAACAGCATCGTCGCGACCGTCCAGGACGGGCAGCCCATCGTCATCAAGAACCGCACCGGCATGGCGCTGACGCCGTCGGTGGTGGCGGTGTCGAAGAACGGCAAGCGCCTGGTGGGCGGCATCGCCAAGCGCCAGGCCATCACCAACCCGCAGGAGACGGTGTACGCCGCCAAGCGGCTCATCGGCCGGAAGTTCTCCTCGCACGAGGTGCAGGACGCGCTGCGCTCGCTGCCCTACGAGGTGGTCGTCGGCCAGCACGACGATTTGCGCATCCGGATGGGGGGCAAGGACCTGTCCGTCCCGGAGATCAGCGCGATGATCCTCCAGGAGCTGAAGGCGGACGCGGAGGCGCACTTCGGCAGGCCGGTGACGAAGGCCGTGGTCACGGTGCCGGCGTACTTCAACGACGCCCAGCGCCAGGCGACGAAGGACGCGGGCCGCATCGCCGGGCTGGACGTGCTGCGCATCATCAACGAGCCCACGGCGGCGGCGCTGGCGTACGGCTTCAGCCGCACGGTGAACGGCCGCGTGGCGGTGTTGGACCTGGGCGGCGGCACGTTCGACGTGTCGGTGCTGGAGATCAACCAGGGCGTCTTCGACGTGGTGGGGACGGGCGGCGACACGTACCTGGGCGGCGAGGACTGGGACAACCGCATCATCGAGTGGCTCGTCTTCGGCTTCGCGAAGGAGCACGGCATCGACCTGCGCAAGGACCGCATGGCGTTGCAGCGGCTCAAGGACGCGGCGGAGAAGGCGAAGGTCGAGCTGTCCAGCGTGCGCGAGGCGCAGATCAACCTGCCGTTCATCAGCACGCCCCCGGGTGGGAGCGCGGCGCTGCACCTGCAGGCGGCGCTGTCGCGAGAGAAGCTGGAGGACCTGACGGCGGACCTGGCCGAGCGCGTGGTGGGCATCACCACGGAGGTGCTGGGCGAGGCGGGGGTGCGCGCGTCGGAGCTGAAGGAGGTCATCCTGGTCGGCGGCATGTCGCGCATGCCGAAGGTGGTGGAGGCGGTGCGCGGCTACTTCCGCCGCGAGCCGTGCAAGGGCGTGCACCCCGAGGAGGTCGTGGCCCTGGGCGCGGCGGTGCAGGCGCACGCGCTGGTGGCGCAGGAGAGCGAGCTGTTGCTCCTGGACGTCACGCCCCAGAGCCTGGGCGTGGCCATCGCCGGGGGCTTCGTGCGGCGCATCATCCCGAAAAACACCACGGTGCCCACGTCCGCCACGGAGGTCTTCGCGACGTCGAAGGACTTCCAGCGGCTGGTGAAGATCATGGTGCTCCAGGGCGAGCACGAGCTGGCGCACCAGAACGAGCTGTTGGGCGAGTTCGTCCTCACCGGCCTGCGCGAGGCGCTCCGCGGGCAGGTGGAGATCGAGGTGACGTTCGACATCAACGCGGAGGGCATCGTGTCCGTCTCCGCGCGCGACAGGGAGACGGGGCTGCGCCAGTCCATCACCGTCACCGCGTCCAGCGGCCTCACCGAGGAGGAGCTCAAGCGCATCATGGACGAGCAGCGCGGCTACCTCATGGCCGCGCGCATCTCCGAGGAGCTGAAGGTCAAGCGCGTGGAGCTGGACACGCTCGCGCGCGACGTCATGGACGCGCTGACGCGGGCGAGGCTGTTGCCGGGCGGTGGTGGGCTGACGCCGGACGCGGTGCCTCGGGCCGAGCAGGTGCTGGAGCACGCGCGCCAGGTCCGCGCCAACGAGGACGTGGCCGCGCTGGGGCGGGCGTGTGAGCTGCTCGCCGGGTGTCTGGCGCAGCTGAAGGGCTCCTCTCGCGGCGGTGCGGGGCGATAGATGGGCAGCCAGCGCGCCAACCAGCTCGTCGAGGCCGGACTGTGGCTGCGCCTGAGCGGCGACGCCCAGGGCGCGCAGAAGCTCTTCGAGCGGGCGCTGGAGCTGGACCCGCAGAACGTCCGCGCGCGTGACTGTCTGGCCTCGCTGGAGGCCTCGCCGGGGAAGAGCTTTCCGTTCTCGCCGGGCCCGTTGGATGCGGGGACGCGCGGCACGCCGTTGGCCTCGCTGGAGGGCGACTGGGGCGCGTGGGCGGAAGGGGAGGGCGGGCCGCTGGACGAGGAGGACGAGGAGCGCTCTCCCAGCGTGCTGATTCCCGACGTCGACGAGCCCACTCCGGGGAGCGACGTGCTGGAGTTGCTCGCGCGCGACGAGTCCACGACGCAGGAGTACGGCATCCCCGAAGGCGAGACGGACGAGTACGGCGTCCCCGCCACGGAGAGCGAGCTGGAGCGGCTGCTGCGCGGGGCGGCGGACCTGCTGGAGCTGGATGACCACTCGGGCGCGGTGGATCTGCTGTTCAAGGCGCAGGAGCTGGCGCCCGGAGACCCTCGCGTCGAGGCGCTGCGGGCGCGCAGCGAGCGGATGCTGATGGCGATGCTGGAGTCGAAGCTCGGAGACCTGGGGCGGGTGCCTCGCGTCCGGCTCCAGGCCGACGACATCATCTGGCTCAGCCTGGACCACCGCGCGGGCTTCGTGCTCGCGCAGATCGACGGCGCCGTGACGTTCGAGGACCTGTTCTCGCTGTCGGGGATGACGCGGCTGGATACCGCCCGCATCCTCGCGCAGCTCCTCGACGAAGGCGTCATCGCCGCCGCCTGAGTCCCGATTCGGCTGCTGCACCTCCATTCCGTCTGGCCTGATTGACAGTTGGCTGTCTGGATGACAGGTTCCTGTCTTGTCGCGCGGCTTTCCAGGACCGCGTTTGAAGAGGAGCACCTGCCATGCACGCGGATGCCAGCATCCCGGCGTTGCCCTGTGTGGAACTGGAGTCGACGCTCGCGTTCTACGGCTTGCTGGGCTTCGACGTGACGTACCAGCAGCGCACGCCGAATCCCTACGCGGCGACCCGACGAGGGGGCGCTCATCTCCACTTCTTCGGCTTGAAGGGCCTGGACCCGGCGACGGCCTTCAGCACCTGTCTCATCATCGTGGACGAGGTCGAACGTCTGCACGAGCACTTCGCGAGCGCCTTGCGCGAGCAGTACGGAAAGCTGCCCCTGCGTGGCGTCCCCCGAATCACCCGGATGCGGACGGGGCAGTCGCGCTTCACCATCGTCGACCCCTCTGGGAACTCGGTCATCTTCATCCGTCGTGACGAGCCCTCGGGCCACGGGGATGACGGGCAGGAGCCCCAGTCCGCCCTGGCCAAGGCGCTGAAGACCGCGCGCCGCTTGCGCGACTTCAAGAACGACGATGCCTCCGCGGCCAAGGTCCTCGATGTCGCGCTGAAGAAGCCCGACGGGGGGACGGTGGTGGAGCGGGCACGCGCATGCCTGGCGCGCGCTGAGTTGGCCGTGGTGCTGGACGACGCGCCGAGGGCGAAGTCCCTGCTGCGAGAGCTGGACTCCCTGACCTTGTCGAAGCTGGAGCGGGGCTCCCTGCAGGACGAGCGTGAGTCCCTGGAGCGCCTCCTCCGAGTCTGAGCCGTCAGCCCATGGTCCGCGGCGGGCGCCTCGTTACCGTGAGAGGTGCTCGAGGATCTGCTTCGCGCGTGTCCTCGGACTCCCCTCGACTTCGAGCACCGCCACGCCGAGCCCATGCGGGTTGTCGAGGAGCAGCTCCTTCAACGTCTCATCCACGGCTTGCCGCAGCTCCGCGTCCTCCGAGGCGGAGAGCGCGATCCGATCCGGCGACTCGATGCCGACGAACACCACCAGGTCGAGCTTGCGCAGGGCCTCGCGCACCCGCGGCAGCCACGCGTCCAGGTCGAACGCGTCACCGTCCTCGTGGGCCCGGAGGTAGCCGAGGAAGTCCACGGGGCACCGGTCGAACAACACGTCGCGCCCGTCCTCCTCCGCCAGGTTCTCGAGGGAGCGAACCAGCTGCGCCTCGAAGTCCTCCAGGGACGGGGGCTGCGCGAACTCGTGCCCCTCTTCCTCCAGCTGGTGGTACGGCTCATCCACCGTCACGTAGGAAGAGGGCAGCAGCTCCGCCAGCTCCTCGAGGAGCGTCGACTTGCCCGCGCGATGGGTACCGCAGAAGGCGATCCTCATGGCGCGAGCGGGGGACTACGAACCGCGGATGACGGCGGTCCAGGTGCCCTTCACCACCACGTCGCCGCGCTGGTTGCGCGACTCGCTGGTGACGACGACGAACTCCATGCCCGCCTTCTCATAGATGTTCGCGATGCGGCCCGTGGTGGTCATCACATCGCCCGGCCGCATGACGTCCAGGAACTCCAGCTCCTGCTCGCCATGCACCAGCATCAGCAGATTCACGCCCAGCTCCGGGTCCGCCACCGCCGAGCCGAAGGGCCGGATGGCGAAGACGACGGCGAAGCTGGGGAACGCAATCAAATCCCCATACGGCCCCGCCTTCGCGGCCTGCTCGTCGTGGAGGAGGGGACTGACGTGCGCGGGAGCCTCGCCCGGCGTGCCCGCGGCCGGGTGCGCGCCGCCGAGCGCCAGCGCGAACTCGCGCAGCTTCTCCGCGCCAATCGTGTACGTGTACGGGCCGTATTCCCGGCCGATGAAGCGCTTGTCGATGGCCATGGTGGTCTATCCCAGGGAGGCTTCGACGACGGCGCCCTTGAGGACGGCCTCGCCGCGCTGATTGGTGGCGGTGACTTCGGTGACCACCCGGTCGCCCTCGATGGACGTCACCTTGCCCTCGAACGTCACGGTGTCCTCGGGGCGCACGGGGCGTGAGAAGCGCACCTTCACCCTGCGGATGCGGCCCGGGTCTCCCACGAAGACCGCCACGGCCTCCACCGCCCAGCCCAGGGTGCACAACCCCTGGAGGATGACGCCCCCCAGGCCGGCCACCTTGCCGACCTCCGGGTCGATGTGGATGGGATTGAAGTCCCCGGATGCGCCCGCGTAGTAGATCGGCCGGTACAGGTCGCACTCGCGGACATGCGTGAAGGTGTCGCCTACCTGGAACGTGCGTGCCATGAGGCCATCCTGTCTAGCACGGCCGGCCCCACGCCCAGCCCACGAACTCACCCCGTCGCGGTGCCCTGGTCCAGCGGGTCCTCCACCTCGGAGCCCTCGCGGCGCTTGCGGTACTGCTCCCGCACGTACGCCACCAGCTGGTCCAGATACGACGACAGGGGAGGGCAGCGCACCCCCGAGCCATCGAGCAGCTCCAGCGTGTTGTGGCAGTTGTAGATGGCCAGGTGGTTCACGTAGCTGATGGCCGCGCGCTGCGGACGCGCCAGCTTCTCCAGCACCGGCAGCCGCAGCATCACGTCGGCGGCGCGCGCGGACAGGTTGAAGCGCGGCAGCTTCTTGTTCGCCTTCTCCGCGATGAGCTCGTACACGCGCCGCGCGCTCATGGGGTTCGGGTCCACCAGGTGGAAGGTGCGCCCCGCCGCGCGAGGGTCCTTCGACAGCCGCCACACCGCCTCCACCACGAAGTCCACCGGCACCACGTTCAGCGGCGCCACGCCGTTGCCCGGCAGGGGCAGCGGCACGACGAGCGGCGACGTCACCAGCAGGATGCCCAGGTAGTAGGGCCCCTCGAACTTGTCGATCTCCCCCGTGCGCGAGTCGCCCACCACGCTGGAGGGCCGGTACACCGTCACGGGCAGCGTCGCCCCCGCGCGCGTCACCAGCCGCTCGGCCTGGAACTTGGTCTCCTCGTACGGGTTCCTGAAGCCCTGGCCCCGGTCCAGCTCGTCCTCGGCGATGACGCCCAGCCGGTCTCCGGACACGTAGCAGGTGGAGAAGTGGTTGAAGCGCGCCAGGTGCTCGCAGTCGCGCGCCAGCTCCAGCATGTTGCGCGTGCCGTCCACGTTGACGCGCCATGCGGTGTCCTTGGGCACGCCCAGCTGCGCGACGGCGGCCAGGTGGAAGATGTCCGTCACCCGCTCGCACAGGCGCTGGTACTCCTCGCCCGACAGGCCCAGGTGCATGTCCACCACGTCGCCGGTGAGCAGCTCCACGGTGGCGCCCTTCAGCTTGGAGGCGTGCTTCTGGGCCTCCTTCAGCGCCTTGGGCTGGACCAGCGCGTACACGTGGCCCTTCGGGTCCTCCCGGGCGATGTGCTCCACCAGCCGCTTGCCGATGAACCCGGGGTAGCCGGTGATGAAGTACGTCCCGCCGCCGGCCTTCTTGCGCGTCTCGCTCATTGCGCGCGCAGCATACTCGCCCGTCAGCCGCGCGCGAGCATGGCGCGCCAGACCGACTCCACTTGCTCCCGGGTGGACGTCAGATCCCCGCTGTTGTCGATGACCCACGTGGCCACCGCCCGCTTGTCGTCCAGGGGGAGCTGGGAGGCCAGCCGCGCCTCCGCCGCCGCCGCGTCCAGCCCGTCGCGCGCCATCAGCCGCGCCTTCTGCACGTCCCGGGGCACCCACACCACCGCCGTGCCCTCCATCCAGGCGTGCATCCCGGACTCCACGAGCAGCGGGACGTCGTAGACCACCCGGGTGACGCCTCGGGCCTCCAGGGCCAGGACCTTCTCGAGGAAGGCCTCGCGCACCAGGGGGTGGGTGATGGCGTTGAGGGCGGCGCGCTCCTCGTCGTTCCCGAAGACGCGCGCGCCCAGCTTCGCCCGGTCCAGCCGGCCATCCGGGCCCACCACGCCGGGGAAGCGCTCGGCGATGGCGGCCAGCCCCGGGGTGCCCGGCTCCACCACCTCGCGGGCGAGCACGTCCGCGTCGAGCACCTCCGCGCCCAGCTCCCGCAGCATCCGGGTGACGGTGCTCTTGCCGGAGGAGATGCCGCCCGTCAGCCCGAAGACGTGCACGGGCGCGGACCTACTTCGCGGCCTTCTGCGTGGTGAACGTGAGCGACTGCACCGTCTTGCCGTCCTCGTTGAAGAAGATGGCCAGCCCCAGCTTGGGGTAGAGGAAGTAGGTGCGGAAGTCGTCCGTCAGCTTGCGCTGGTAGCAGGGCGCCGAGGGCACCGGACCCGAGGGGCACGCGGGGCCGTAGCTCGTCTCGATGGTCTCCTTGTCGATGATGGGCCCGGGGAACACGTCGATGCGCTCGATGACCCCGCCGGCATCCACCTTGAACTGTGCCTGGCTGGTGCCCTTGATGGCCTCCTTGCCCAGGTAGGCGATGGTCTCCTTGCCGTCCTGGCTCACGGTGCGCGAGGGCTCACCGAACTTCTTGACCACCTCGTCCTTCTTCGTGACGCCGGGCTCCACGCCCTGCCAGGGCTTGGCGACAGCGGGAAGGGAGACGGCCACCACGGCGAGCGCAATCAAGGTCCTCATCACGACATCCTCCCTAATGGAAAGGGCGGGCGGGGCTCAAGCGCTGCCCTCTCTTTTCAACGGACGATTCCCGCTGGCATTCAACCACGAGACGCCTTGCCCCGTCCGGGGGGGAGTGTTACTTCGCGAGGTCATGCGCGCTCCTGGCATCCGGCTCCTGCCCGTCCTCCTGCTGGCCCTCTGCGGCGTGGCGGGGGCGGCTGATTTCGTCGGCGCTGACAGCTGCAAGGGCTGCCACCCGGAGGCCTACGAGGCGTGGATGCAGTCCAAGCACGCCCGGGCCGTGAGCTCCCTGTCCGAGCAGCAGCAGAAGGACGGCCGCTGCCTGTCGTGCCACTCGCCGGATCAGGTGGCCCAGACGCAGGCGAGTGTGAGCTGTGAGACATGTCACGGCGGGGGGCAGTACTACTCGCCGGAGTACGTGATGAAGGACCCGGAGCTGGCGCGGCTGGTGGGGCTGGTGGACCCATCCGAGAAGCAGTGCCGCTCCTGCCATGACGCCTCCTCGCCCTCCCTGCGGCCGTTCGACTTCAAGGAGTCGCTGAAGGCCATCGACCATTGGTCCGCCGAGCGCGCCCGCAGGGCCGCCCGGACCGAGGCGACCCCGGCGACGCCTCCTCCCGCCACCGCGAAGAAATAGCCGCAACGTGATCAAGATTCTCGACGCCCGCTTCGTCATCACCGCCGTGGAGCCCAAGGGCTATCCGCAGGGGCACACCGCGGAGGTGGCCTTCGTGGGCCGCTCCAACGTGGGCAAGTCCTCCATGATCAACACGCTCACCCACCGCAAGAAGCTGGTGCGCGTGTCGAACACCCCCGGACGCACGCGCACGCTCAACTTCTTCGACGTGGACCTGGAGCGCGGCACCGCCCGCTACCAGGTGCGCCTGTGCGATCTGCCCGGCTACGGCTTCGCCCGCGCCAGCAAGACGGACAAGGCCCAGTGGGAGAAGATGATCACCACCTACCTGGAGAAGCGGCACCGCCTGGAGGTCGTGGTGAGCATCATCGACGCGGAGGTGGGTCCCACGCCGGACGACCTGGCCACGCTCGACTACCTCCAGGCCCACAAGCGCAAGGTGATGGTGGTCGCCACCAAGATCGACCGCCTCACCAAGGCGAAGACGCGCCCCCGGCTCCAGGAGCTGGCGAAGCTGATGGACCTGCCGCTGGAGGCGGTGCTGCCCTTCTCCTCCACGGAGCGGCGGGGCGTGGACGAGGTCTGGGGCGCGCTGCTGGACACCTTCGGCCGCGCCTCGAGGGTGCGCGCCGAAGCCGCCCAGGACCCGGACTGACTCCATCGGGTAGTGGCCGCTTGGGCGGGGTTCCCCTCCCGGTGGGAGGGGCCCTGTGGTAGGCACGCCGCCGTGTCCGAGAACGGCAAGGGAAATGGCAGGGATTCGCAGCTCGCCTTGCGCGAGCTGCAGCAGCGGTTGATGGGGCTGTCGCCCCGGCGGCGGATGGAAGCGCTGCTGGAGGGCGCGGATGCGGGCGCGGTGGTGCGCGCGCTGCCTCCGGAGAGCCTCTACCTCACCATCCAGGAGGTGGGCCTGGCGGACGCGACGGAGCTGGTACAGCTCGCGTCCCCCGCGCAGTTCCGCGCCTTCGTGGACCTGGGCGCGTGGAAGCGCGACAAGGTGGACCCGCACGCCGCGCTCACGTGGCTGCGCGCCGCGCGCGGCGGCTTCGACGACACCGCCGAGTACCTGCGCAAGCTGCACGCGCTGGACCTGGAGGTGCTGGAGCTGGTGCTGCGCGAGTTCGTCGTGCTGCATGACCGGGAGGAGAACCCGGACGTCAACCCGCAGGGCGTGACGCTGGAGACGCCCGAGGGGCGCTACCTGGTGGAGATCACCGCCGAGGGCGTGGAGATGTCCGCCGTGCGCGCGCTCGTCAACGACCTCATCGCGGAGAACCCCTTCGAGGCCGTGCGCCTGCTGGAGGCCGTGCGCTGGGAGATTCCCGGTGAGCTGGAGGAGACGGCCTTCCAGTTCCGCAGGGGGCGCCTGGTGGACATGGGCTTCCCGTCGCTGGAGGACGCGGTGGCGCTCTTCAGTCGCGTGGACCTGGCCGCGCCGAAGAAGCCCCTCGTCACCAGCGCGCTGGCCGCTTCGCAGGGCCACGTGGACTACCTCGATGCGTCCTTCCGGGGCCTGACGGCGCTGGAGCGGCAGAACGCCGAGGACGAGCTCGCGGGCGTCGCCAACGCGGCGCTGGTCGCGGAGCTGGAGGACCCGGGCGACCTGGACGCCGTGCGCCGCGTGGGGGAGATGACGCGCGACTCCCTGTCGCTCGGCCTGGAGTACCTGACGGGCGCGGACCCCTCGCAGGCGACGGAGGTGCTGCGCGACGTGCCCCTCAGGCGCGTCTTCCAGACGGGCTTCACGCTGACGCTCCAGCTCAAGTACCGCGCGGACCGGCTGGCGAAGTCTCCCGGCGCCGTGGTGGACGGCGTGCTGCTGGTGCTGCCGGAGGAGGCCGCCGCGCTGGAGGCCCTGCGCCGCAAGCGCCCCCGTCGCGCGCTGAAGGTGGAGGGCGCGGAGCCCGTGCCCTTCCGCTCCCTGCGGGAGATTTCCGCCAGCGAGGCGGTGCTCAC
This sequence comes from Myxococcus sp. XM-1-1-1, assembly GCF_020037095.1. Classification (NCBI taxonomy): domain Bacteria; kingdom Pseudomonadati; phylum Myxococcota; class Myxococcia; order Myxococcales; family Myxococcaceae; genus Myxococcus; species Myxococcus sp. XM-1-1-1. Next base: position 47,854 of record NZ_JAIQDH010000034.1, on the reverse strand, counting down.
GCGCGCGGAGGCGCAGGTGGACGTGCTGCGCGGGGTGCTGGGCGGGACGCCCGAGGCGGCGCGCCAGGCCGTGGCCCGCTTCGGCGCGCCGCTCGAGTCGCTGGGGGTCCCGCGCCTGTTCGCCGCCGTGGTGGCCATGGCCATCCTGGACGGCCGGGCGGAAGCGCGCCCCGTGCCCCTGGGCCGTGGGGCGGAGCTGGGCGCCCGTCTCTTCGAGGGCACCCCGCAGGCGCCCCGGCTGCATGCGTCCGCGGCTGAACGCGCGCTGGCGGGGCTGGAGGGCGCGGTGCCCCAGACCGCCCGCGAGGAGCTGCGCCGCATGGTGGGCGTGACGCTCGCGAAGCTGCTGGAGGAGCTGGGCGCGGCGTGGCTCGAGGACACGACGTGGAGCCCCGTGGCCTCCGAAGTGCTCCCGATGGAGAGCGGCCCGGTCCCGTAGCTTTTTCAGCCTGGGAGGGTCTCCGTGCGCCGGAGGCCCTCCGGGCCCGTGGAGATCCAGGCGGTTGCGAGCCCGACTCCTGGCACGCCCTCTGCTTTCAGGCAGCCCCACGCGGAGGTGTACGCGCGTGACTGCCAGAGGAGGAGGGACATGGTGCCGGGAGAGCAGGGGCAGCGCCGTGACGTGTGGGCCTTCTATTCGCTGACCGCTTTCGCCGCGGTGATGTACGCGGTGCCGGGCGAATGGATTCCGGCCATGGCGCCGCTGCGGCTGGCGCTGATGACGTCGGTGGTGGCGGCGGGTTTGATGTTGATTCGCAGGTTGGGGCGCGGCGAGCCGCTCTACCTGGACGGAGCGCGAGGGTGGGCGCTCATCGGCTTCTCCTCGCTGGCGGTCCTGTCCGTGTCGTGGGCGGTGAACGCGGAGGTCGCGCGCTACACGGGCATCGAGCTCTTGAAGCTGACGGCCATCTACCTGACGCTCGTCAACGTCATCACCAGCGGCAAGCGGCTGGTCGTCGTGTGCGGCGCCATGGTGCTGGCCTCGGTGGTGACGTCCATCGGCGTCATCAACTGGTACATGGTGGGCGAGGACCTGGTGGAGGGCTTCCGCGCGCGCTGGGTGGGCGTGTACGCGGATCCGAACCACATGGCCATGAACCTGGTGCTGGTGGTGCCGCTGGCGGTGGCCTTCGTGGCCCGCAAGGGCAGCGCCTGGGTGTGGCGGATTGCCTGTCTGGTGGCGGCGGTGCTGGCGGTGGTGGCCATCGTCCTGTCGCACTCGCGCGGCGGCTTCATCGGCCTGACCGTGGCGATGGGCCTGTGGGCCTTCCGTGAGAAGCGCCGCATCCAGGCCATCGTCGTGGGCTCGCTCTTCGTGGTGGGCCTGGTGGTGTTCGCGCCGGAGAGCTTCTGGGCGCGCAACGAGACGGTGGCGGCCTTCCACGAGGACGCGTCCGCCATGGGCCGCGTCTACGCGTGGCAGGTGGCCAGCCGCATGAGCCTGGACAAGCCGCTGTTGGGCGTGGGCGCGGGCAGCTTCCGCTACGCGTGGGCGGAGTACGCGCCTCCGGAGGCGACGCGCGCGTACGTGGCGCACAACATCTTCCTGGACGTCATCGGAGAGCTGGGCTGGGTGGGCCTGGCCTTCTTCCTGGTGTTCGCGGGAGGCGCGTCGGGCGGGGCGTTCGCCGCGTCGGCCAGCCGCACGATGGGGTGGATGGCGCGAGCGCTGTCGGCCTCGGTGGCCGGCTATCTCGTGTGTGACTTGTTCTCCGGCTACATCCTGTCCGCGCACTGCTACGTGCTCTTCGGCCTGGCGGCCGCCGCGCACCGCATCGCCCGGGCGGAGGAGGCCAAGGAGTCGCTGGGTGTGCCAGAGGGGCGCTCGTCCGCCGCACCGGTGGGGGCGTGGGAGGGGTCGGGACATGCGGCGTGAAGAGGTGATGATGGGGGCCAGGCCCATGCGCCTGGTGCAGTTCACCCGCTCGTTCCACATCGGCGGGACGGAGGTGCAGGTGCTGGAGCTGCTCCGGGGCCTGCCCCCCAGCTACCAGCTCCAGGTCGCCGTGCTCGAGGACGCGGGCCCGCTGATGGGCGCGGTGTGGAAGCTGGGCCACACCGCGGAGAGCTTCCCGCTCAAGGGCTCCGTCGCGCAGCCGAACACCGCGTACCAGGTGATGCGCATGGCCCGGTGGCTGAAGTCCAACCGCGTGGACCTGGTCCACGTGCACGACTTCTACTCCACGCTCATCGCCGTGCCCGCCGCGAAGCTCGCCGGCGTGAAGGTCATCGTCGGCCGGTTGGACTTGTCCCACTGGCAGGGCACCGCCCGGCGCGCCGTGCACTCGCGGCTGACGGCCATGGCGGACCACGTGGTGGCCAACGCGGAGGCCATCCGGCGCATGCTGGTGGAGGAGGAGGGCCTGTCCGCCTCCCGCGTGTCCGTCATCCACAACGGCCTGGACCTGGCCCGCTTCGATGCGCGCATGCGCGAGGGCCTCAAGGCGCCGCTGCCGGACACCGGTGACGCGCCGGTGCTCGTGCACGTCGCCAACATGAACCACCCGGTGAAGCGCCAGGAGGACCTGCTGCTCGCCCTGGCCATGCTCCACCACGGCGGCACGCCGCTGCATGCCTTCCTCGTGGGCGACGGTCCCCGCAGGAAGGGCCTGGAGAAGCTGGCCGCGGAGCTGGGCGTCTCCGACACCGTCCACTTCCTGCGTCATCGCACGGACGTGGCCGCCATCCTGTCTCGCGCCACCGTGGGCGTGCTGTGCTCCAGCGCGGAGGGCATGTCCAACGCCGTCATGGAGGGCATGGCCGCGGGCCTGCCCATGGTCGTGACACGCGTGGGCGGCAACACCGACCTGGTGCGCGATGGCGAGCGCGGGCTCGTCGTCCCGCCCGAGCGCCCCGCCCAGCTCGCCCAGGCCATCAGCCAGCTCCTCTCGGACCCCGAGAAGGCCCGTCGCATGGGCCGCTCTGCCCGGGACTTCGTCGCCCGCGAGCTGTCCCTGGAGCGGCTGATCCGCCTCCATGACGCGCTGTATCAACGGGTGGTCCACGGCCACTAGCCAGGGAATGTCAGACCGCCGTGGATACTTCGCGTCGTTCGCCGGCAATGGGGGGCCGGCTCCTCCGTAGGGTGGGGTGGACCTACCCTACCTCGGAGCACCCGCCATGTTGCTGCCCCTCCTGGCCATCCTCGCCGCCGCGCCGGCGACCCAGACCTGGAAGTTCGACACGGACGGAACCCCTCAGGTTCACCTGTCCAATGTTAATGGCGCCGTTCGCGTAGATGCGGTAGACGGGAATAGTGTGGTAATCGAGGCTGTTCCGGAAAATCCCGGAGATTCCGGTCCTCGGATGGACGTCGAGGTCACCCAGGAGGGTGACGAGGTGCGGGCGAGGGCGTGCTGCGGCCCCTGCGAGGAGCGGTGGCAGTCGTGCAAGGGCACGGCGGGGGCGGTGCGCTTCGTGGTGAAGGTGCCGAAGGCGTCGGAGCTGGAAGTGTCGGTGGTGAACGCGGGGGTGGTGGTGAAGGGGGTGACGGGCCCGCAGAAGCACTCCACCGTCAACGGCCGTGTGGAAGTGAACGGCTCGGAGCGACGTTTGTCGGTGAGCAGCGTTGAGGGAGAGGTGGTACTGGCTCCCCGGAAGCTCGAGGACACGGAGGTCAGCACGGTGTCGGGCAACGTCCGGCTGAAGCTGCCGGAGCGAGCGGACGCGCGGGTGGAATTCAGTTCCGTGGGGGGCAGTTTCAACGGGAGCTCTGTCAGCCTCGGGTCGAAGAAGAAGACCTACGGCGCGGGCACCCACACGGTGGAAGTGAGCACTGTCGGAGGCTCGCTGACCGTCCAGGAATAGCTTTCGAGGCCCGTCTCCAAGTCAGACGGCCCGGGGCGCTCGCCGGTGAAACTCCAAGGCGCCGGCGAGCGCTCACTTTTTTACGCGGGGCCCCTCGTCCTCCCATGGCGGAGCGAGGGGCCCTTCGTGTTTCAGGGCGCGTCGTCGTCGCCCTGGACGGTGCCCGGGTCTCCGCGGTGATCCGCGCCCACCAACTGGGCGACGCTCTGGTACCCATCCCTCTCGAGCATCTGGGCCAGCGTGGGCAGAAGCCCCCGCACCATGCCCGGCCCCTCGTAGATGAAGCCCGTGTAGACCTGCACCAGGGACGCGCCCGCGCGCAGCTTCTGGAACACGTCCGCCGCGGTGAAGACGCCGCCCACGCCGATGATGGGCAGCTTCCCGCCCGAGCGCTGGTACGCGCGCGCGATGACGGCGTTGGATGCCTCACGCACGGGCGCGCCGGACAGGCCGCCGGCCTCCTTCGCGAGCGGGTGCTCGAAGGGCCGGGCCACCGTGGTGTTGGTGGCGATGAGGCCGGCGAGCTTCTGGGCCAGCGCCACGTCCACCACCTCGTCCACCGCCTCGGGCGTCAGGTCCGGGGCGATCTTGAGGAACAGCGGCTTGCCCGGCGCCACGGTGTCCAGCCGCGCCCGCACCGTGCCCAGGAGCGCCGACAGCACCTCCGGCTCCTGCAGCTTGCGCAGGCCCGGCGTGTTGGGGGACGACGCGTTGACCACCACGTAGTCACCCAGGGGCCCGAGCGCGTCCACGCACGCGACGTAGTCCTCCACCGCGCGCTCCAGCGGCGTGTCCTTGTTCTTGCCCAGGTTCACGCCCACGGGACCGGGGTGCCAGGTGCGCGCGCGCAAGTGCTGGGCGGCCACGGCGGCGCCGTGGTTGTTGAAGCCCATGCGGTTGATGACGGCCTGGTGCTCCGGCAGGCGGAACAGGCGGGGCGTCGGGTTGCCGGGCTGGGGGCGGGGGGTGACGGTGCCCACCTCCACGGCGGAGAAGCCGCAGGCGAACAGGCCGTCCACCGCCTCCGCGTCCTTGTCCAGGCCCGCGGCCAGGGCCACCGGGTGGGCGAAGCGCAGCCCGGCGACCTCCACCGCGAGCGAGGCCGGCACGCCCTCCAGCGCCCGCTCCCGCAGGGACTCGCACAGGTCGCGCGAGTGCCCCAGCTGGCGCAGGCCCCAGAGCCCCAGCCGGTGCGCGCGTTCGGCGTCCAGCTTGAAGAGCAGCGAGCGAGTCAGTCCGTACATGCTCGCTGCTCAGCCCGGGATGAACGACGCCTGGCGCGCCCACGCCAGCGTCTGGTCCACCTGCTCCGGCGTGAGGATGCCGTGGCTCTCGATGAGCTCGATCTCCCGGCGCATGTCCGTCTCGAGCAGGTAGGGGCCGTCGGTGTTGATGGTGAACTTCACCTTGCGGTCCCAGAACGTCCGGACGATGTGGCGCAGCTCCTCGATGCCCTCCACCGCCTTGGTGTGCAGGTTGGAGGTGGGGCACAGCTCCAGGACGATGTCCTGCTCGCGCAGCACCTTCATCGCGTTCTCGTCATAGGCCGCGCGGATGCCATGGCCGATGCGGTGCGGCTTGAGCTTGTCCACCACGGACATGACGCCCTCGGCGCCCGTGCCCTTCGTCTCACCCGTGTGCACCGTGCACTTCAGGCCCGCCTTGCGCGCCCGGCCGAAGAGGTCCTCGTACTGGGCCACCACCTCCGGCTTGAGCTCCATCGCGTTCGTCTCCGTGCCGGCCAGGTCGATGCCGTACACGCCGCGCGTGCGGTACTTGATGGCCTTGTCCACGAGGATGCTGTTGAGCCGGTGGTCGAACTCGCGCGCCAGGCAGAAGATGAAGCCCACCTTCACGCCGTACTCGAGCACCGCCCGGTCCATGCCGCGAAGCGCGGCGTGGATGATGTGGTCCAGGTCCAGCTCCGAGTGCAGGTTGCGCTTCATCGGGTTGAAGCGCAGCTCGATCTGCGTCACCCGGCTGCCGCGGTACTCCTTGCCGATGATCTCGTAGACGGAGCGTTCGATCGCGCTCGGCGACGACTGGATCTTCTCCGTCCAGGTGTGGAGGATCTTCAGGTAGTCATCCAGGCTGCCCACCTTGCCCGGACGGGAGGTGATGAGCTCCACGAAGTCGAAGTACGTCTTGACGGGGAGCTTGAAGCCTTGCTGATGGGCGATGGACCAGAGGATGTGGGGGGCCACCGAGCCGCCCACGTGGATGTGCAGGTCGATCAGTTCGCGTGCCATGGCGGCATGTATGCACAGTGCCGGGCGCGCGTAAAGGATACGGCCGTCACCTGCGCAGCAGCAGGTACAGCGCCCCCGTCCCACCGTCTTGCGGACGTGCGGTGCAGAACGCCAGCACCGCCGCGTTGATGCGCTTCTGCGCGAGCCACGCCTTGAGCAGCTCCTTCAACACCGGCAGCTGTTGCTTGGAGTGCAAACCGCGGCCGTGGACCACCAGCACGCAGCGGCGGCGGGCGCGGCGGCTGTCGGACAGGAAACGCTCCAGCGCGGCGCGGGCCTCCAGCTGCGTCATGCCGTGCAAGTCCAGCTGCCCCTGGATGGAGAAGTCCCCGCGCCGGAGCGAGCGCAGCAGGTTGCGGTCGACGCCGGGCCCCAGGCCCTCGATGTGCTCGCCCACCTCGGCGATGTCGAACTCGCCCGGGCCGCCGGCGACCAGCTCGCTCAGCTCCGCGAGCGCCTCCGCGTTCTCGTCCACCAGCTCCGGCAGGCGGGGGTTGGACTTGGGGGGCTCGCCGCGGTGGGTGATCTGCGCCACGCCGTCCATGGCGGAGAAGAAGAGGGACGCCTCGTCCTCGGGGCTCTCGTGCGCGGCTTGGCTCTTGCGCGCGGGGGCGGCGGGCGGGGGCGCCTTCTGCTTGCGAGCCTCCTCCGCCGCGCGGGCCTGGGCCTCCTTCTCCTTCTTCTCCTGCTCCTGGATGCCCTTGATGGCGCTCTTGAAGGGGTTGTTGTGGAAGGCCTCTTCCTTCTTCTTGGGCGGGGGCGGCTTGCGGTGCTGGCTCATGGGGGGGGCTTTCTCTTCGAGTCGCTCGCGCGGGTTGTAACCCAGGGCTACAGGCCGCGCAGGCGTCGGATTTCCTCGTAGGCGTCGCGGACCTCCTGGAAGCGGCGGGCCACCTCGTCGGCGTCCTCGCCCTTCAGGTGGGCATGCTTGTCCGGGTGCAGCTCGGCCGCGAGCCGGCGGAAGGCGCTCTTCACCTCGGAGTCCGTGGCGCCGGAGGACAGCCCGAGCGCCTCGTAGTGGGCCGAGGCGTCCCCCAGGTGCAGCGCGGCGATGGCGCGCTGCTCGTCGGCGGACAGGCCCAGCGCGTCGCCCACGCGGGCGAGCACCTCGCGCTCGGAGCGCTGCAGCGCCCCGTCCACCAGCGACAGCTCGTACAGCGCGTCCAGCAGGCGCCGCCGCTCGAGTGACGGCAGGGCCTCCTGGCAGGCGGCCGCGGCGTCCTCCAGGTCGGGCGGCACGGCGATGAAGTCCTTGAGGCGGCCGCGCACGAAGTCGAGCGAGTCCGGGCCGTACTTGAGGACCTCCTCGAAGTAGCGGCGGATCTCCTTCACCTCCTCGCGGCGCACCTCCCCGTCGGCGCGGGCCACCTCGACGAAGAGCGCGCACAGGCTGCGGGTGAGGTGGGCGTCGGCCTCCTCTTCCACGGAGCGCGCGTCGAGTGGCGCGTTGGGGGTGCTGAAGCCCGGGTGGGCCAGGGGAGGGAAGTCCGCGAGCGCGTCGGGGGACTCGGCGGGCAGGGCGTTCATCTCGTCGAAGCGGTGGCCGACGACGCCGCCGACGACTCCGAGCAGGATGATGGCCCAGGGGCTGCCGATGAGCAGCCCGACCATGAGACCTATCATCGCCCCCAGCACTTTTCCTGAGCCCATGGCCGCCGTTTACCTCCCTGCTCGCGGGGGAGTCTCTCATAGAGTGGGGTGACCTATGGCCCAGTTGATCGATGGCAAGGCAGTGGCGGCGCGCGTCCGGGCGGAGGTGAAGGCGGAGGTGGACCGCCTCAAGGCGGAGCAGGGCATGGTCCCCGGGCTCGCGGTGGTGCGGGTAGGGGAGGACCCCGCGTCCAGGACGTACGTCACCGGCAAGAAGAGGGCGGCCGAGGAGGTGGGCTTCCGCTCCTGGGAGCACCACCGCGACTCCACCGTCTCCCAGGACGAGCTGCTCGCGCTGGTGCGTCGCCTCAACGAGGACCCCGCCGTGCACGGCGTCCTGGTGCAGCTGCCCCTGCCCCGGCACATCGACCCGGACGTCATCATCTCCGCGGTGCGGCCGGAGAAGGACGTGGACGGCTTCCACCCCCTCAACGCGGGCAACCTGGTGCTGGGCCGTCCCGCGACGCGCGCGTGCACGCCGCTGGGGGTGATGCGCCTGTTGGAGGAGATCGGCTGCGAGCCCTCCGGCAAGCGCGCGGTGGTGGTGGGGCGCAGCAACATCGTGGGCAAGCCCATGGCGCTGATGCTCCTGCAGCGCAACGCCACCGTCACCCTATGCCACAGCAAGAGCGACCTGCCCTCCGAGGTGTCCCGCGCGGACATCCTCGTGGTGGCCGCGGGCGTGCGGGAGCTGGTGAAGGGGGCGTGGATCAAGCCCGGCGCCGTCGTCATCGACGTGGGGATGAACCGCAAGGAGGAGGACGGCAAGCTGGTGGGGGACGTGGAGTTCCAGGCCGCCGCCGAGCGCGCGTCGTTCATCACCCCCGTGCCCGGGGGCGTCGGGCCCATGACCATCGCCATGCTCATCCGCAACACGCTCGAGGCCGCGGTGCGTGGCGGGGCCCCTTCGGCGGCTTGAACCGACGGTGGTTGTCCTTTCCTCCCATTGACAGACTCACGGAGTGAACGCCTCCGTGAGTCATCCTGGCGGGTGTGTGTGTGTTTCAGGACGTCGCTGGCGCCCGTGTCCGCGCCGTCGTCGGTTGCCTCGTAAGAAAGACAGACGCTCACCGGCGAGTCCTCCGCCCGGGCCACCTTGGGCCCGTCGTCTCGCGCCGCACCTTGACCGTCGGCGGGCCCCTGCCTGATTTCATCGGGCCGGACACGAGCCGTGCGGGAAAGGGGGATGCCCGCATGGCGTTGCGCCCGGCGAGTGCCGCGGGCATGGAGTCGCGACATGAGTGTCATTCGAAGCGTGGGCCTGCTGGCCTGTGTCTGGTTCATCGTGGGGCCGCAGACGGCGTGGGCCCAGCGCGCGCAGCGCACGCAACATCCGGTGGTCTTCGCGCATGGCCTTGCCGGGTTCGACAAGCTGCTGGTGCTCGACTACTTCGGGGACGAGCTGGGCAGCTTCGTGGGAGACGCCTGTGACGAGCTGCTGGAGCTGGCCTGCAATCCCTTCCTGAATCCCGGACAGAAGGCCTTCGCCGCGCAGGTCCTGGCCTTCCACAACTCGGATGTCCGGGGGCTGGACCTGGCGTCCGACATCGAGGGCGTGCTGGCGACGACAGGCGCGGCGCGGGTGAACCTCATCGGTCACTCGCAGGGCGGAATCGACGCGCGCAAGGCGGCGCGGGTGCTCGCCGAGCGGCGGGGACGGCCCGTGGTGGATGTCCTGGTGAGCGTCTCCTCGCCGCATCGGGGCTCGCCCGTGGCGAAGTTCGTGCTGGACCTGAACCCCACCGTGACGGAGCTGGCCAACCTCCTGGCGGCGGTCTACGGGAACATCATCTACGAGGCGGGCAATGACGGCTTCGCGGCCCTCAAGCAGCTCGTCTACGACGACTACGACGCCAATGACGGCGTCATCACCGGCGCGAAGGCGTTCAACCAGAACCACCCCATGGACCCGCGCTATGCGTCCCACTACGCGTCGTTGATGACCGCGCAGGCGGGGTTGGACGTCAGCCCCGTCTTCCTGCTCGTCCAGAAGACCGTCTATGACATCGACGGGGATGGGTACTGCGTGGATGACTGCGACAATGACGGCGCCGCGGGGCAGGGCGACGGCATCCGCGACGAGCGCGATGACGACGGTGTCGTCGGCATCAACTCGCAGCAGATGGGCCCGCGCCTGCGCTACACCGAGAACCTGCTGGGCCTGGGCGCCGTCACCGTGGATGCGTCCCTCGGCCCCGTCACGGACCTGAACGCGCCGGGCCCCGCGCAGATGACGTCCCTGTCCAGCGTCATCGACCAGGACCACCTGGATGTCGTGGGCTTCGGGCCGGACCTCTTCAGCGAGCGCTCGTTCTACGCGGCCATCATCCAGTACATCAGCCAGAACGAGTGACCGCCGCCGTGCGCGTGGCGCCTCACTCCCAGGACAACGAGTAATCACAGTCGAGCAGCTCCAGCTCGCGGCCCTCGATGCGCACGTGTCGCGCGCCGAGGGCCTCGAGCGCCGCCCTCAGCACGCCGTGGTGATACGGCGGCGGCATGAAGTCCCCACGCACGTGCAGGCAGCCCTCGCGCTCGCTGCTCCATGACACGGTCCGCTTCCCGTAGCTGACGGACGCCGCGTAACCCCACGGCATGTTGTCCACCAGCCTCCGCGGTGAGCCATTGGCCACGCTCAAGAGCGTGCGGCCCACCGCGGACTCCAGGAAGTCCTTCGTGGCCTTCTCGCCCAGGGTCTTCATCGCCGCGTCGAAGCCCCCCAGCCGGGGCGCGAGCAACCCCGCCGCGCAGTACGTCAGCCGCAGGAAGTCATTGACGGGGTAGAGGAAGAACGGGACGAACCTGCGCTCCTTCGAGGCCCGCGCGCAGCGCTCCCGCGTCGCCTCGCCGGCGATGGCGCGCACCACGTCCAGCGTGCCCAGGAAGAACATGCCCCGCGTCTTGTCCTGGGCGGTGGCCGAGGCCAGCCTCCGCGCGAGCTGCGTGAGCGGATCCACCACCCTGCCGGGCTCGGAGCCCGCCTGCGCCGCCTCTTCCGATTGCGTGCTCACGTCCATGTCCCGGATGAGATTGCGTCGCTTCCTACGCCCAGGACACGACGTACTCGCAATCCAGGAGGCTCAGCGGTCGTCCACGCACCCGCGCCACCCGCGTGCCCACCGCCTGCAACACCGCCAGCAACACCCCCTCGTGGTAGGTGTGCGGCATGAAGTCCCTGAACACGTTGATGCAGCCCTCCTGGTGGCCCTTCCACGTGACATGGCGCTCGCCGTACGTGACGGCCGTGCGGTAGCCCGACGGCAGGTTGTTCACGAGCCGACGCGGATCTCCCGCCGCCAGCATCAGGAAGCTGCGCCCCACCACCGAGTCCAGGAAGTCATGGGTGGCCTGCGCGCCGATGATGCGCATCGCCGTCTCGAAGCCTCCCAACCTTGGCGCCAGGATCTCCGCCGCCGCGAAGGACATCCGCAGGAACGCGCTGACGGGGTAGAGGAAGAACGGCACGAAGCGCCGCTCCCCGGACGCCGCCAGACATCGCGCCGCCTGCGTCTCACCCGCCTCGCGCCGCACCACGTCCAGCACGCCCAGGAAGAACATGCCGCGCGCGCGGTCCTCGCTCGCGGCCAGCCCCAGCCGGCGCTCCAGCTCACAGCCAGGGTCCAGGACCTCCCTCTCCCGGCTCCGGAACGCAATCACAGTCATGGACTCCCCCCGTCATGGAACTCGCGACCCGCGCCACTTCGCGCCCGGGCTGCCTCCCCTTGAAAGTGAGGCAAACCGCGTAGCCTGGAAAGCCCGCCTGGCTGCGACGCGAGTCGGTGTGCGCTGTCCTTGTGGGGACAGTTGAGGGCGCCTCCAGACGGAGGGCCAGGGCGCGACGCGTGCAGACGGCCTTGGCGCGAGGTGACGGCCAATGCACAGCCCGCGCTGCGGGCCGGGGGCGTTCTGGCGTTTTCTGGTCGTTCCTCGAGGACCACGCCTGGAGGAAACGGGGCCTGACGGGACGTGTCGCATGGAAAAGGCATCCAGGGCGGACGCCGCGATGCGACAAGCCCCCCGCGCGAGGGCTCGCGCGAGGGGCCTGGATGCCCAGGGAGGGGAGGGCGCTTCAGCGGCTCAGTACCTGGACCTCGATGCGGCGGTTCATGTCGCGCCCCTGCGCCGTGTCGTTGGACGCCACCGGCTGCCCGGAGCCCACGGCGGCCACGTCCACGCGGTTGGCGGAGATGCCGTCCGCGACGAGCGCCGAGCGCACCGCCTCCGCGCGCTGCTGGGCCAGCTGCCGGTTCACGTTCGCGTCGCCGGTGGAGTCGGTGTGCCCCTCGATGCGCACGCGCGCGTTGGGCTTCTCGCGCAGCACGGAGGCCAGCTGCCCCACGCTCGCGTCGCTCTGCGGCGTCAGGCGCGCGGAGCCCTCCTCGAAGCCCACGCCGGCGAGCACGAAGCTCTTCGCGCCCCCCTCGATGGCCTGGCGCATCGTCTGCGCGTCCCGGGCGATGGTGGGCGTGCTCATGCCCGCGGTGCCCGCGCCGCCCACGCCGGTGTCCGTCTGCTGGCGCGGCGCCGGCTGGGTGACGCTGGCCTGCTGCCGGCGGGGCTCGTCGCGCCGCGAGCGGGTGAGGAACCACCCGGCCAGGAGCGCGAGCAGCGCCACCGGGATGACCCAGCCCAGGTTGCGCTTCTTGGGCTCGTCATGGTGCACGGGCATCCGCTCGATGGGCTGCTGCCGGCGCACCGTCTCCACCGTGGGGATGGAGCGCGCCTCCTGGACCTCCTCGACGACGCGGGGCCCCGCGCCGCCCATGCCCAGGATGCTGCCCAGGCCCGCGGGCATCGCCGCCGCGAGCAGGGATCGCTGGCCGCCCAACAGCTGCGACAGGCCGGAGGCGCCCATGCGGTTGTCGCGCACGTGCTTGCCGATGACCCCCATCACCATGGGCGCCACCATGGCCATCATCCCCGTGGCGGACCTGCTGTTGCTGAAGCCGCCCGTGCGGCCCAGCGCGCTGGAGACGGCGCCCAGCTTGTCGCCGAACAGCCCGCTGAGCATGCCCTGTCCGCGCTCAGCCATGTCCGGCGCGAAGATGTCCTCGTTGCCCGCGTTGGGCCCCGTGAAGCCGCCTTCGTTGAGCTGGGACAAGAGCCGCTGCGCGCCACCCTCGGTGGAGCCCCGCTCCGCCACGCTCCCGCCAATCGCGGCGATGGCGCCCGGCAGGGCCCGGCCCAGCGACATCGGGTCCTCACCCAGCGAGGACCCCATCTTCTGCATCACGTTGCCCGTGAAACGCTCACGCACCATGTCGATGAGGTTGAACATGTGATTTCTCCTCCGCTTCGTTCGGCACCAGTCGCCCCGGTGCGGGGAGTCGCTCTCGGACGGCATGGAGCTCCGGGCTCCGGTGCGAACGACTCTTCAGGGAACGAAGGTGCGGAGCGCGTCGCCAGGGCACATCGCCCCGATGTCGCGCTCGGGCGCGGAGGCCTCCGCCCGTCCGGCCGCATGCGTCCAGCCAGGCCGCTGGCGGGGCTTGACGCCGGGAGGGCTCGGCGGGAGCGTCGCCTCCTGTCGGTTCGAGGGAGGACGAGCGTGCCATCGCGTGAGGAGCGGCTGGAGGGCGGGCTCTGGGGGTTGCTCGTGGGAGATGCCCTGGGGGTGCCCTATGAGTTCCACGCCCCGGAGGCGATTCCCCCGGCGCGCGACATCGAGCTGGAGCCGCCCGCGGGCTTCCACCGCGCGCACCCGGGCGTGCCGGCGGGGACGTGGTCGGACGACGGCGCCCATGCGCTGTGCCTGCTGGACTCGTTGCTCTTCAAGGGCCACCTGGACCTGGACGACCTGGGCCGGCGGCTGGTGAACTGGCGCGAGTGGGGCTACCTGGCCGTGGACGGGCAGGTCTTCGACGTGGGCATCCAGACGGACCGGGCCCTGGCGATGTTTCGCGCCGGCGCCCCCGCCACGAGCGCCGGCCCCTCGGGCGTCCAGGACAACGGCAACGGCTCCTTGATGCGCGTGCTGCCGCTGGCCCTGTGGCACCGGGGCAGTGACGCCCAGCTCGCCTCGGACGCGATGCACCAGTCCCTGGTGACACATGGCCACGTACGCGCTCGCGTGTGTTGCGCCCTGTACTGTCTTTGGGCCCGCCGCGCGCTGGAGGGCGCCGCGCGTCCCTGGGACGAGGCCGTGTCGGGCATGCGCGCGCTGTACCCACCGGGCAGCGAGGCCCGCGAGGAGCTGGACGGCGCCATCCTCCCGCTCGGCGCCGAGGACACGCCGGGCCACGGCACCGGCTACGTGGTGGACTGCCTGCGCTCGGCGCGCGACTGCGTGGCCACGGGCGGTGACTTTGAAGGCGTGGTCCGCGGCGCCATCCGCCTGGGCCACGACACCGACACCACGGCCGCGGTGGCCGGCGGAATCGCGGGCGTGCTCGGGGGCGTGCGGGCGATTCCTTCGCGCTGGCGCTCGGCCATGCGGGGCACCGAGCTGGTGGCGCCGCTGCTGCGCAAGCTGCTGGCGCACCACGCGAGCCCCTCGGCGCAGTGAAACCACGGGCTCCACTCCGCCCACCCCCCCGGGGGCGGAGCGGAGCCCTGAACCAACGCCAGCCGTCGGCGGGACCTCGGGCCCGGGTTGGAATCGCCCTGCTGACTCCGACAGGCTTCGAGCCGGGTCCTTACGCCAGCACCACGCGCGGATGATATGACCCGGGTGATTTCCTGCAACTCGATTCAAAACGGGATTGTGGGGATGTGTGGACGTCTGGCTTTGGAATTGTACCTGGGTACAATGCCTGTCATTGCAGCCAGGGTGTCGGCTGGTCCTGGAGCGCGACGAAGATGTCGTCGGCACCACAACCGGTCTAAGTGGAAATAACTGTATTGCTGGATAGGTGCGTCGCGTTAAGATGGCGCGGATCCTGAGGGGCCAGTACGGCCGGGGTGAGCCTGAGGATGGCGACCAATCTTGAAGTGGAATCGCTCGTGGGCCGGGCGACGTCGGCTCATGCGGGCAAGCGGGAGTCCCGCTCGAGTCCCACCGTGCCGACGACGGAGTCCGGGCGGCTGGCCTCGCTGTCGTCCGATGGGGCGATGGCGGCGCGTGTGCGAGCGGTGGTGGCGGAGTACCTGGCCGCGGTGCGGGCCCGCGCGGACCGGCTGTGCCTGGGGCTGATGGTGGGCCAGTGGCTCTTCGCGCTCGGCCTCGCGTGGGTGACGTCCATGCCCTCCTGGGGGCCGGAGCCGCACCTGTCGCCCCAGCCCTTCTGGGGGGCGGTGTTGTTGGGCGGGCCCCTGTCCATCATCCCGGTGACGCTGGCGTTCCTGCGGCCGGGCGCGGTGGTGACGCGGCAGGTGATGGCGGTGTCGCAGGTGCTGTGGTCCGTGCTGCTCGTGCACCTGTCGGGTGGGAGGCTGGAGACGTACTTCCATGTCTTCGGCTCGCTGGCGCTCCTGAGCTTCTACCGGGACACCCGCGTGCTGGTGACGGCGGGGGTGACGGCGGTGGTGGTGCACGTGGCGCGCAGCATCGGCTGGCCGGAGCCTGGGGCCGCGTTCGCGGGCGGGCCGACGTGGGGCGCGCTGGAGCTGACGTTCTGGGTGGGGCTGGTGGATGCGGTGCTGGTGCTCGCGTGTCAGGGCGCGGTGCGCGAGATGACGCGCGTCGCGGAGCGGCAGGTGTTGCTGGAGCGGGCGTGTGAGCGCGAGCGGCAGGAGCGCGTGCGCCTGGTGGAGAACAGTGGCCGGGAGCTGCGCGACTCGCGGGAGCGGGTGGCCCGGATGGAGAAGCTCGCGACGGTGGGGCAGCTCACCGCGACGGTGAGCCACGAGCTGCGAAACCCCCTGGCCGCGGCGCGCACGGCGAACGCGGCGGTGGTGCGGCGGCTGCGCAGCGTGAGTGGCGCGCAGGAAGACGAGCGGATCCAGCGCTTCCTGGGCATCATCGAGCGGGAGCTGTCCGTCTGCGCCAGCCTCACGTCGGAGATGCTGGAGCTGGTGCGTGACAGGCCGCTGGTGCTCCAGCCGTGCTCGCTGCATGGGCTGGTGGAGGAGGTCATCGACCTGGTGCCCGCGCGCGAGGCCGTGCACGTGGTCAACCACGTGTCCGTGGGCCTGGAGCCGCCCTGGGTGGACCGCGAGCTCTTGCGCAAGGTGCTCATCAACCTGGTGCAGAACGCGGTGGAGGCCATGCCGCGAGGCCGCGAGGGCAGGGTGGAGGTCTCCGCGGAGATGGCCACCGGGCGCGCCTTCCACATCCGCGTGGCCGACAATGGGGATGGGATTCCGGCGAGCGTGCTGGAGCGCATCTTCGAGCCGCTCTTCACCACCAAGGAGCACGGCACCGGCCTGGGCCTGACGGTGGTGTCCTCCACCCTCCGGCAGCACGGCGGCACGCTCCGGGTGGAGAGCCGCGAGGGGGAGGGCAGCGTCTTCACGGTCAGCCTGCCCGGGACGCAGGCTGCGAGCGGTGTCGCCTGTCCGTCGTGACGGCCCGGCTCAGAACAGCCGGGTGAGGCGCAGCGTCGTCGGGCCCGACAACGAGTGGAGGCCCGAGTACAGGCATGGCGCCAGGTCCATGGTGGAGAGCGCGTGGGTCATCACCACCGCGTCGCCCTGGAAGCGGCCCTCCGTCACCATGCCGATGGACACGTAGGCGCGCGTCCCGTCGATGTTGTGGATGCCCGCGCCCTGGACGGAGAGGGTGGACATGGAGCCGTCGTCCCACGTCACGGTGGCCTGGAGGGGGCCCAGGTTGGACGCGCAGCTGGTGGTGTGCCGGGCCAGCGCCACCAGCCTGCCCGAGGTGACGAGCGGATCACTCGAGGAGCAGCGCTCGTAGGTCGTCTCGTTCGAGTAGATGACGTCCCGGTTCGACAGCCGCAGGCCCGGGTCCCACGCCTGATAGGCGGCGCCGGTGCACGTCAGGTCCGTCATGCCCACCTGCGCCCGGGCGGGTGGGGTGAAGAGGACGAGCGGGGCCAGGAGGACGGGGAGGAGTTTCGAGGGCATGGGTCGGCTCCGTGGAAACGGACGGCTCGGGGTGAGCCGTCCGTGCCTCGCTCGCCAGTGGCGGTGCGGGGACGCCGGATGAGTGGTGCCCCTCCGGGAGCGTCACCAGTCCGCCTTTCGGTCCCATGCGCCTGTCGGGAATCGGCCGCGCGGAAGGTGCGCGGTCCGCCGCGTCACGGCTGGGGCAGCGGCAGCGGCAGTGACGGCGTGTTGATGATGAGGGCCGCCCTGCCCTGCAGCGCCCGCAGGCCCATGGGCGTCAGACATGCCAGGAAGTCCCGGGCGGCGAACGCGTTGGTGAGGGACACCAGGCCGCCCTCGAACTGACCCGACGTCACCCGGCCGAGCGAGGTGAAGATCTGCAGGTTGCCCACGACGTTCACGCCGATGCCCAGTAGCGAGACGGTGGACTCGCTCCCGTCGCTCCACTCGATGACCGCCTCGACCCGCTCGATATTGGCCAGGCAGCTGTTGTTGAACGTCTCGTCGACGCGGATCCTCCCGGAGGTGATGCCGGTGGACGCCGACGTGCACTCGGTGAAGTCCGTGTCGTTCGTGTAGCGCACGTCCGCGGGCAGCACCTTCAACCCCGGCGTCCACGTCTGCTTCACGGTCCCCTTGCAGGTGATGTCCGTGAGCTGGACCTGGGCGGAGGCGGGGGCGGCGTGCAGCAGGACGGCGGCGAGCAGCGAGGGAAGGATGGACAGCAGGTGACGCGGCGACATGACGGCTCCGTGAGGACTGGGCTGGACGGTGCATCCGGTCCAGCACCCCGGGCCGACACGCTGGATGGGCCGGTCATCGGGGCTCCGAATGAGTGCTGCCCCACCCGGTCCCCATCACCCGGACCACGGGTGCCGGATGACTGTCGGCTCCTCCGTGCCCCTTGCGCGCGCCGTCCGTCAGCTCCGGAACGCCTCACGCACGCCCTCGCGGCGCAGCGTGAAGAGCATCCAGATGGCCACCGGCACGCCGACGACACACGCGGGCGACAGGATGTAGAGCGCCGTGATTCCGCCCACCGTGGCCAGCCCGTAGCCCTTGAGGTTCATCGCGCTCATCGCGCCCCACGCGGAGAGCACGCCGCACAGGATGCCCACCACCAGCATCAGCGCCAGTGACCAGCTCAGCTCCAGCGTCGTCGCGGGTGCGCCCGCTGGCACCAGCGGCGACGTCACGTGCATCGCGGCCAGCACGAAGCCCGCCAGGTTGAAGAAGACGTTCAGCACCCCGGTGCACAGCAGGAAGAAGGCCGGGGCCCGGATGATCTCCACGACCTTGTAGCGGGGATCATCGGGGGGAAGATGGAGACCAGGACCGCTCATAGATGGGCTCGAAGGGCGCTCACGATCATCCGCGTCGCCGGGGACTTGTTGAGCGTATAGAAGTGGATGCCGGGCACGCCGCGCGACAGCAGCTCCATGCACTGCACCGTCGCGTGCGCCACGCCCAGCTGCACCAGCGCCTCCGGCTGGTCCTTCACCCGCTCCAACTGGAGCCCCAGGCGCATGGGCACCGTGGCTCCGCACATGCGCGTGAAGCGCTGCACCTGCTCGTAGTTGGTGATGGGCATGATGCCGGGGACGATGGGGATGTTGATGCCCGCGCGGCGGGCCCGCTCCACGAAGTCGAAGTAGAACGCGTTGTCGAAGAACAGCTGCGTCACGACGAAGTCCAGCCCCGCGTCGACCTTCGCCTTCAGATGACGCAGGTCGTCGTCACGGGAGGCCGTCTCCACGTGGCCCTCCGGATAGCACGCGCCCCCCAGGCAGAAGTTGAAATCCTCTTCTCGGATGAATCGCACCAGCTCCGACGCATAGGAGAAGCCGCCCTCGGTGGGCTGGAAGGTCGTCTGGCCCTGGGGCGGGTCCCCGCGCAGCACCAGCACGTTGTCCAGCTTCGCGTCGGCCAGGCGCTGGAGCACGTCCCGCAGCTCCTCCCGGGTGTGCCCCACGCACGTCAGGTGGGCCATCGCCTCGATGCCCGTCTGCTGCTTGATGCGGCTGACCAGCTCCAGCGTCCTGTCGCGGGTGCTGCCGCCAGCGCCGTACGTGACGGACACGAACCCCGGCTCCAGGGGCGCCAGGTCCTCCAGTGTCCGGAGCAGGTTGGCCACCCCCTCGTCCGTCTTCGGGGGGAAGAACTCGAAGGAGAAGCAAGGGTTGGACGGATTCAACCGATTACGAATCTTCATGTCGGACCCAGTGTAGACGTTCCGCGTCGGCCTTGATCGGCGAAGGTGCGCGGCTATAGTCCGCGCCGTTTTCATCCCCCCTTCAGGAGAAGCCGATGACCCGGCGTACGCCGCTCAACGAGGCCCACCGCGCGCTGGGCGCTCGGATGGTCGACTTCGCGGGCTGGGACATGCCCGTGCAGTATTCCTCTGTCATCGCCGAGCATGAGGCGGTGCGCAACGCCGTCGGCCTCTTCGACGTGTCGCACATGGGCGAGGTGGAGTTCAAAGGCCCGGGCGCGCTGGAGACGGTCAACGGCCTCATCTCCAATGACCTCGCCCGCATCGCGGACGGCCAGGCGGTCTATGCGGGCCTGCTCAACGAGCAGGGAGGCTTCGTCGACGACGTCGTCGCCTACCGCTTCAGCCCCGAGCGCATCCTCATCTGCGTCAACGCCAGCAACCGCGAGAAGGACTTCGCGTGGATGAAGGAGCACGCGCGCGGCGTCACCCCCGTGGACCGGGGCGACGAGTACGCGCAGATCGCCGTGCAGGGCCCCAAGGCGGTGGGCCTGGTGCAGCGGCTGACGAAGACGGACGTGTCCAAGGTGGGCACCTACCGCTTCGCCGAGGGCGAGGTCGCTGGCAAGCCCGCCATCATCTCCCGCACCGGCTACACGGGCGAGGACGGCTTCGAGCTGTACTGCGCTCCGGGTGACGCGGCGGCCCTGTGGAGCGCGCTGCTCACGGAAGGCCAGCAGGACGGCGTCAAGCCCTGCGGCCTGGGCGCGCGCGACAGCCTGCGCACGGAGATGAAGTACGCCCTCTACGGCAACGACATCGACGACCACCACACCGCGCTGGAGGCGGGCCTGGGGTGGATCGTCAAGCTGGACAAGGCGGGCGGCTTCATCGGCAAGGACGCGCTGGTGGCCCAGAAGGCCGCGGGCGTGAAGCGCAAGCTGGTGGGCTTCGAGCTGACCGGCGCCGGCATCCCCCGCCACGGCTACCCCATCAAGAAGGACGGCACCCTGGTGGGCGAGACCACCAGCGGCACCATGGGCCCCACGGTGAAGAAGCCCATCGGCATCGGCTACGTCCCCACGGAGCTGTCCGCCGAAGGCTCCACGTTCGACGTGGAGATCCGCGGCCGCGCCGTGCCCGCCGTCGTCGTCAAGACGCCCTTCCTCAAGAAGTCCTGAACCCTTCCCGCCCCCTGGCAGGAGCACCCCATGTCCGACGCGAACATTCCCGGCGACCTGAAGTACACCGCAGAGCACGAGTGGGCCCGTATCGAGGGCAACAAGGTGGTGGTGGGCATCACCCACCACGCCCAGAGCACCCTGGGTGACGTCGTCTACGTGGAGCTGCCCAAGTCGGGCGCCAAGCTGGAGAAGGGCAAGCCCTTCGGCACCGTCGAGTCCGTGAAGGCCGTCTCCGAGCTGTTCAGCCCCTTGTCCGGCACCATCACCAAGGTGAACGAGGAGCTCACCGCGAGCCCCGAGACGCTCAACGAGGACCCATACGGTGACGGGTGGATCATCGAGCTCGAGCTCTCGGACAGCAGCCAGCTGGGCGAGCTGCTGGACGCCGCCGCCTACGCCGAGCTGCTCAAGAACGCCTGAGAGGGAAACGCCGAGCGGCCGTTGTTAGTGACGGTCCTCGAATTTTCCGACTCGGATGTCTTCGAGTCGCCAGCGAGTCACCACCGCCATGTCCCTGAACTGGAAGTACCAGGAGTCGTTCGCCGGCCGGCACATCGGTCCGGATGAGCAGGAGCTGAAGCAGATGCTGTCCGCGCTGGGCGTGGACTCGCTCGATGCCTTCATCGACCAGACCGTGCCCCCGGCCATCCGCTCCAAGGAGCCGCTGCGGCTGGGGCAGGCGCGCGGAGAGCACGAGCTGCTCGCGCAGCTGGAGACCATCGCCGCGAAGAACCAGGTGTTCCGGTCCTACATCGGCATGGGCTACCACGACACGCACACGCCCAACGTCATCCTGCGCAACATCTTCCAGAACCCGGGCTGGTACACGCAGTACACGCCCTACCAGGCGGAGATCGCCCAGGGTCGGCTGGAGGCGCTGCTCAACTTCCAGACGGTGGTGATGGACCTGACGGGGCTGGAGGTCGCCAACGCGTCGCTGCTTGACGAGGGCACCGCCGCCGCCGAGGCCATGTCGCTGGCCCTGCACGTCAAGGGGGAGGACGCGGGCGTCGCCTTCTTCATCTCCGAGGCGTGCCACCCGCAGACGGTGGACGTGGTGCGCACCCGCGCCGAGCCGCTGGGCGTCGAAATCGTCGTCGGTGACCACCGCACGGTGGACCTGACGGCGAAGAAGTACGTGGGCGCGCTGGTGCAGTACCCGGCCACGGACGGCGCGGTGGTGGACTACCGCGCGTTCGGCGAGAAGGTTCACGCCGCGGGCGGCCTGCTCATCGTCGCCGCGGACCTGCTGAGCCTCACGTTGTTGACGCCCCCGGGCGAGTTCGGCGCGGACGTGGCGGTGGGCAGCGCGCAGCGCTTCGGCGTGCCCATGGGGTACGGCGGTCCGCACGCGGGCTACTTCGCGACGAAGAACGCGTACACCCGCGTGATGCCGGGCCGGCTCATCGGCGTGTCCGAGGACGCGCAGGGCCGGCGCGCGCTGCGCATGGCGCTGCAGACGCGCGAGCAGCACATCCGCCGCGAGAAGGCGACGAGCAACATCTGCACCGCGCAGGTGCTGCTGGCCGTCATCGCCAGCATGTACGCCGTCTACCACGGGCCCAAGGGGCTCAAGGCCATCGCCGAGCGCGTGCACGGGCTGACGGTGGTGCTGGCGCGGGGCCTGGCGAAGCTGGGCCTGAAGACGCGGCACGAGCAGTACTTCGACACGCTGTGCGTGGAGCTGACGGCGCCGCAGGTGCGCGCGGTGCTGGCGGCGGCGGAGTCCGCGCGGATGAACTTCCGCCGCATCGACGAGAAGACCCTGGGCGTGGCCCTGGACGAGACGACGCGCGCGTCCGACGTGGAGGCCATCCTCACCGCCTTCGCCACCGGCGCGGGCAAGGCCTCCCAGGTGCCGTCGCTGGACGACGTGGGCGCCAACGTGGAGAGCTCCATCTCCCCGGAGCTGCGCCGCCGGAGCGAGTTCCTCACGCACGGCGTCTTCAACAGCTACCACTCCGAGACGGAGATGCTGCGCTACATCCGGCGGCTCGAGGCCAAGGACCTGTCCTTGACGCACTCGATGATTCCGCTGGGCAGCTGCACCATGAAGCTCAACGCCACCGCGGAGATGATTCCGGTGACGTGGCCGCAGTTCGGCCGGCTGCACCCGTTCGCGCCCACCTCGCAGGCGGCCGGCTACAAGGTCATCTTCGAGCAGCTGGAGCAGATGCTCTCCGCCATCACCGGCTTCGCGGGCTGCTCGCTGCAGCCCAACGCCGGCAGCCAGGGCGAGTACGCGGGCCTCTTGGTCATCCGCGCGTACCACCAGGGCCGGGGCCAGGGGCACCGCGACGTGTGCCTCATCCCGTCCTCCGCGCACGGCACCAACCCAGCCTCCGCCGTCATGGCCGGCTACAAGGTCGTCGTCACGAAGTGCGATGAGAACGGCAACATCGACGTGGCGGACCTGCGCGCCCGCGCCGAGGAGCACAAGGACAAGCTGGCGGCGCTGATGGTGACGTACCCGTCCACGCACGGCGTGTTCGAGGAGGAGATCAAGGAGATCTGCTCCATCATCCACGAGCGCGGCGGCCAGGTTTACATGGACGGCGCCAACCTCAACGCGCAGGTGGGGCTCACCGCGCCGGGCCTCGTCGGTGCGGACGTCTGCCACATCAACCTGCACAAGACGTTCTGCATCCCGCACGGCGGCGGCGGCCCGGGCATGGGGCCCATCTGCGTGGCCAGCCACCTGGTCAAGCACCTGCCGGGGCACCCGGTCATCCAGACGGGCGGCTCGGACGGCATCGGCGCCATCTCCGCGGCCCCGTGGGGCAGCGCGAGCATCCTGCTCATCTCCTGGGTCTACATCTCGATGATGGGCGGCGAGGGCCTCACCCGCGCCACGAAGCTGGCCATCCTCAACGCCAACTACATCGCCGAGCGGCTCCAGCCGCACTTCCCGGTGCTGTACCGCGGCAAGCGGGGCAGGGTGGCGCACGAGTGCATCGTCGACCTGCGCCCGCTGAAGAAGACCTCCGGCGTCGAGGTGGAGGACGTGGCCAAGCGGTTGATGGACTACGGCTTCCACGCGCCGACGGTGTCCTTCCCCGTGGCCGGCACGCTGATGATCGAACCGACGGAGAGCGAGTCCCGCGCGGAGCTGGACCGCTTCTGCGACGCGATGATCGCCATCCGCCAGGAGATTCGCGACGTGGAGGAGGGGCGCATGCCCAAGGACAACAACGTCCTGAAGAACGCGCCCCACACCGCTCGCGTCATCACCGGGCCGGAGTGGAACCGTCCGTACTCGCGCGAGCTCGCCGTGTTCCCGGCGGCGTGGGTGCGCGAGAACAAGTTCTGGCCGTCCGTGGGCCGCCTCAACAACGTGCTCGGGGACCGCAAGCTCGTGTGCTCGTGCCCGCCCATCGAGGACTACATGACGCCGGAGCCCAAGCCCGCCGTCGCCTGACGCGGGCCCTCGGGGCTCGAGCGTGACACCGAAGGGCCGTCTCCCTCAGCGGGAGGCGGCCCTCGTCGTTGCGGGGACTGGCTTCAGTGGGACTCGGTGGCCGGGGCCCGCGCGTGTGCCGAGGCGCCGTCGTGCTCGGGCTCCACGTGCACCACCACGTCCACCACCTGGGGATACGCGGTGTGCAGCGTGCGCTCCACGCGGTCCGCCACCTCGTGGGCCTGGGCGGTGGTGAGGTTCGGGTCGACCTCGATCTTCAGGTCGACGTAGACGCTCTCCTCCATGCCCCGGCTGCGCACGTCGCGGCAGCTGCGCACGCCCGCCACGCCCATGGTGTGCTGCGCCACCTGCGCGGGGTCCAACCGCGCCGTGTCGGAGAGGATGCCCACCGCCTGCCGGACGATGCCGTAGGCCACCCACGCGACGAAGACCATGACGCCCAGCGCGATGATGCCGTCCGCCTTCGGGTAGCCCAGCGCCACCAGCCCCAGCGACGCGAGCACCGCCAGCGAGACGTAGACGTCGGACATCGTGTGGCTCGCGTCCGCCATCAACAGGCTGCTCTGGTACTTGCGCCCGTAGTGGCTCTCCACGCGCGTCACCGTGATGTTGACCACGAGCGTCAGCCCCATCACCACCGCCATGGCGGGCGTCACCTGCGCGTGCACGTCATGCAGGAGCGAGTCGAGCGCCATGCGCCCCAGCTCCAACATGCCGATGCCAATCATCGCGCCGATGCCCAGCGACGCGAGCGCCTCGAACTTGCCGTGTCCGTAGGGATGGTCCGCGTCCGCGGGCCGAGAGGCCACGCCCATGGCGACCAGCCCCAGCACGTTGGAGCCGCCGTCGATGAAGGAGTGCAGGCCGTCGGCCGTCACCGCGGCGGACTGGCTCAGCAGGCCGAAGACGAGCTTCGCGCCCGCCACCACCCAGTTGGCCGCGAGGATGGCGAGCAGCACCCCGCGGATGCGCTGGCTGCGTTGCTGGAGCGCGGCGCTCCGGTCGGCGAGGGTCGTGTCCACGGCGCGGCACCGTAACCAGAACCGCGCTCGGGCGCGAGGACCTGCCGCGTGTTCCGCGCGACGTCAGTTGGGTTGGCGGAACAACCGCATGCGGGGCCCGCCGCCCATCTCCAGGAAGAACCCGAAGGAGAAGCGCACCCGGGAGTCGTCACCCAACAGGCCTGGCGGCGGGTTGGGGAAGGGCTGCGCGCGCTGGAACGAGGACACCGCCTCCATGTCCAGGAAGTCCAGGCCGCTGCTCTTCTCCACCTGGATGTCGGTGATGCGGCCCTTCTCGTCGAGGGTGATCTCCAACAGCGTGTGCCTGTCACGACCGGAGTACGTGCGGCCCGTCGGGTCCCTGCGGCGCAGCGACTCGTTCGGGTTCCAGTGCATGCCCACGCTCTGCTTCACGCGGTTGAAGAAGCTGGCGTACTTCCACTCGCGCGAGTTGAGCAGGGTGCCGTCGCCCTCCTCCACGTCCTTCAGGTGGTCATTGGGCGCGGCGCCCAGCACCTTGTCCATGGCCGCGCGCGAGGGCATCAGCGCGGCGATTCCCGGCGAGCCCACGCGCCCCGCGGAGCCTTCTTCCTCTCCGCCCGTGCCGGGCTGGATGCGCAGCCGCTTCGAGTTGCCCGTCAGCTCGTCGCTCTCGGTCTGGTTGTTCACCGCGACGCCACCCGGCGAGGTGGGGTCCGACTTCACCTTCACCTCGTTCTTCTTGTGGATGTCGGGGATCTCGAACGCGAACTTCTGTCCGCCCTCGGCCAGGGGCCGATCATCGTTGCCCATGCCGTTGTTGCCGGCGATGCGCGGCGCCGTGGGCTCCACGTCCGCGCCGTCCTGCTTCTGGGGGGCGGTGCGCTGGGGCATGGCGTTGCGGTAGAAGGGCGTCTGCTCGCGGGCCCGCGTCTCCTTGTCGACGCGGTTGTTGTGCTCGGCCAGGTACTTGGCGTCCGGGGCCTCCTGCTCGTTGCCCGGCGCCAGGTCCACCACCTGTCCCTGGGGGCGCGTCTCCGGCTTCTTCTCCTCGGGCTTCTTCTCCTCGACGCGCGGCCGGCTGGACAGGTTGGGCTGCGTCTTGGTGTTCGCCTGGCCCCGGTTCTTCGCCCACTGGGATTCCGTCATCGGCCGGACGGCCACGGAGGTGGGAGGGCGGGTGACGGCCTTGCGCTCACGGGGCGTCACCGGGAGTGTCCCGGTGAACAGGACGACGGCCAGGTAGCCGCCGTGCACCAGCAGGGCGAGCACCACCGCGGCGACCAAGCGCCACGGAGAGCCTCGCCGCCGCTTGCGGCGCCAGTCTGTGGGAGAAGAACCCGTGCTCACGGCGCGATGATAAACCTCCGGGCCCGCTGCCTAGTCCCGTCCCGTTCGCGGCAGAACAGGTGGACTGGGAGGGACATTCGCGAAACGTGCACGGTTCCCCGCGCGCGCCCCTTTTTCGAACTCAGTAGATGGGGGCGACTTCAGCACCATTGAAGTAGTGGCGGAGGATGTCCTGGTAGCGATGTCCGGCCTCGGCTCGGCCGATGGCGCCAGTCTGACACATCCCTACTCCGTGGCCCCAGCCGCCGCCACGGAAAAGCCAGTGGGTGGGCCGGCCCTCGGCGTCCCGCTCGGCGTCCACCAGGGCCATGCTGCTGTTGAGCATCCCGAAGAGCCTGCGGATGTTCAGCTCTCCACGCACCTGCGTGGCCCCCTTGTCCCCGGACAGCGTCAGCACCCGCGCCCGGCCGGACACGCCCCGCTCGGTCAGCTCCATCGCCTGCACGCGGCCCACGCCCAGCCGGGCCACCAGCGCGTCCACCTGGGCCGCCGTGAAGCGCTTCTCCCAGCGGAACTTGCTCGGCTGCGCGAAGCTGGAGAGCCGGCAGGCGGCCCCGACCTCCGACGTGGCCAGCCACGCGGCCAGGCGGGAAGGGGAGGGGCCCGAGGCCACCGGCACGAGGATGTCCGGACGTCCCCGGAGACTCGGGTCCGGAGGGCCGCCCCAGACGATGTCGTTGTCCTCCGTGTGGCCGCCGCACACCGCGCTGTAGACGGAGTCCACCAGCCGGCCCTCCGCGCTGAAAAGCGCCTCGCCCCGGGTGGCCTCCACCGCGGCGGTGGTGCTCACCGCCTCGCCCGTGCGTCCCCGGTACACCGCGCAGTGCTGCTCCGAGCAGAGCAGGTACGGGTCCGCCAGGTGCTTGATGCCCACCTTCGCGAGCACCTCGCCGCGCGCGGTGACGGCCTGGGCCTTGAGCGCCTCCGAGTGGGCGCGCGCGAAGATCTCCGCCGGCACCAGGCCCTTGAGCAGGTCCTCCAGGGGCACCACGTTGACCACCGCGAGCAGGCCCGCGCGGTCCACGGCGAACTGGAGCGAGCCCCGGAACGTGCGGTCCTCGAAGCCGTGGAAGTCGTAGCCCACGCCGAACTCCACCTGGCGCACGTCGAAGCCCGCGCCGTCCGGCGTCTCCGTGTCCAGCCGGTCCTGCGCCAGCCCCACCACCGCGCCGGACTCGTCGCGCACCTCGAGGATGCCGCGCCCCGGCGTCTTCGCCTCCTCGAACAGCGTCGTGCGCACGCCGAACGTGCGCAACAGCTCCGCCTGTCGCGCCGCCGCCTCCTCGGGCGTGAGCGTCTCGTCGACGAGCAGCAGCGTGCGCCGGTTGTCGATGACCTTGCCCGCGATGCCGTACACCGCGCCCAGCACGTGCGTGCGCACCGCGAGGCCTCGCGCCTTCCACTCCTCCTGCGCCGCGGCCAGGCCCTCCTTGTCCGCGAAGCGGTGCTCGCTCAGCTGCACCCGCGCGGACAGCACCGCGGCCTCCGCCTGCGTCACGCGCACCGTCCACCGCGTGCCCGCCGCCGCGTCCAGCACCTTGTCCTCCGGCCCGCCGAAGCGCATCCGCATCCGCCCTCGGGGCGAGAACGTCGCCTCGCGCCGGCCCTCCATGAGGCGGATGGGCAGCCGGGGCTCTCCGCCTCGGAAGTCCAGGCGCTTGAGCTCTCCCGGACCGGGGATGCCCTGCGACAGCGCGTCCGGGAGCGGCGCGGGAGCAGGGGGCTCCTCGCCCGCGTCCGCGGCCCCTGCGTCCACGGGCGGCCGCGTGCCCGCGTCGACGGGCACCTCCTGGCGCTCGTCCGCTCGCCCGTCCACCGGGGTGGTGGTTCGGGACGGCGGCTTGGGGCTCGCGCAGGTGGCGAGCAGCAGGGCGGAGAGCAGGAGCGGGACGGCGGTGCGCACGGGGGGCGACACCGTACCCGTCAGTCCGGGGCGTGTCACGGACCGGACGCCCGTGAGCCCGTCCGGGTCCACTTGTCCTGTGGCGAATAGAACGCGGCGCGTCTCGCGTTGGTCCTGCTCATGCGAATTTCCAAAGGCAACTTCCTGAAGCTGAAGACTCCCGTGGCCGCCGTGGCCACCAGCCTGCTCATGCTCGGTACGACTGCTCACGCAGCGGGCCTGGATGCCTTCGTTCCCACGCCGAACATCCCTGGCGTCTCCACGACGCGCGCGCCCGCGTCGCAGCCCACGACGGGCAGCCTGCCGGCCATCGGCGTGCAGCCCGTGGCGGGGACTCCCGTGGAGGCGTTGCCGGACCACGCGGACCACGCCGTCATCGCCACGCCCTCGCCGCAGCCGGGCATCCAGGCGAACGGGCTCGCGCCCGCCTCCGCGTCCGCGCAGTCCTTCACCCGCGAGTGGGTGGTGAGCCCCTCGGGCGACGACAACGGGGACGGCAGCGCCGCGCAGCCGCTGAAGACCATCACCAGGGCCGTGAGCCTCGCGGGCCCCGGTGAGGTCATCCGCGTGCAGGCCGGCACCTACGCCGAGCGCGTCATCATCGGCGCCAACGCGAAGGCGGGCACCGAGGGCGCGAAGATCACGCTGCAGGGCGAGGGCAGCCCGCGCATCGTCCCGGGCCCCGGCAGCGGCGGCATGGTGCAGGTGCGTCAGCCGCACTGGGTCATCGACGGGTTCGAGCTGGACGTGCAGCGCCAGCCCATCTTCGGTGTCACCTTCGAGGGCGACGTCACCGGCTCCATGCTGGTGAACTCCCACCTGCACCACGGTGGCGGCGGCGCGGCCGTGACGACCTTCAACAAGGCCACGGGCGCCATCATCGAGAACAACCACATCCACGACTTCCTGAAGACGACGGGCAACCAGGACTCGCACGGCGTCGTCGTGCAGCCCACGTCCAAGGACATCACCGTGCGCAACAACGACATCCACTCGAACTCGGGCGACTCCGTGCAGTGCCTGGGGCCGGAGGGCTTCAGCTCGCTGCCGCCCGCGGATGGCCTCGTCGTGGAGAACAACCACTTCTACGCCAACCGTGAGAACGCGGTGGACATCAAGACCTGCTACGGCGTGGTCATCCGCAACAACCGCATGCACCAGTTCCTCCCCACGAGCACCGCGAAGGGGGACGTCGTCGTCATCCACTACTCCGCGAGCAACGTGCTGGTGGAGGACAATGAAATCTACGACGGCGCCAAGGGCATCTCCGTGGGCGGCAACCACGAGGGCCCCGTGCCCTCCGGCATCGTCGTGCGCCGCAACCGCGTGCACGGCATCTCCAACGCCAACGGCGGCGAGGGCACCGGCATCCGCCTGGAGAACTCCCAGGGCACCGTGGTGGTGAACAACACCGTCACCGGCACGACGACCGGCCTCATCATCGGCCACGGCACCGGCGGCCCCACCCAGTCCGCGGTGGTGCAGAACAACATCCTGGATGGCTCCGTCGCCGTGGACCTGGGCGGTCAGGCGCCGGGCCTGAAGCTGGGCAACAACCTCTTCGCGGCCAGCGGCCAGTTCAAGAGCCAGGGCGCCATGGTGGGGACCGAGCAGTTCCTCGCCACCACCGGGGACGCGTCGTCCTCCAGCGGCTCCGCCGACCTGGGCGAGGCCTTCGGTCCCGGTCCCCAGGCCGTGGACCGGGGCGTCGACGTGGGCCTGCCGTTCTGCGGCGGCGCCCCCGACATCGGCGCCGTCGAGATGGGCTGCTGACCCGGCCGACGGCCTGCTCCGCGGGGGAGGGCGCACCTGACGCCCGGAAATGAAAAGGCCCGATGCGGAGCGACTCTCCGCATCGGGCCTTGTCTATGAGGCGCCACCCGGATTCGAACCGGGGAATGAAGGTTTTGCAGACCTTTGCCTTACCACTTGGCTATGGCGCCGACGACTTGGGGCCGGGTTTATACGCAGCCAGCCACCACCCGGTCAAGGAATCAACGGAACCGGCCCCCGGGTCCTGACGTGACGGTACGATTCGCGCGGAAACGGTGATGTCCGCCTCGGGTGGACGTCGCGTGCTCGAGACGACCGAGGAGTCGCGTGATGCTGCATGGGCATGGGGTGTACCAGGAGGAGCACGAGGCCTTTCGCCGTACGGTGAGGGCGGTGGTGGAGAAGGAGATCCTCCCTCACGTGGCGCGCTGGGAGGAGGCGGAGGAGTTCCCCCGGGAGCTCTTCGCGCGCTTCGGCGAGCTGGGCTTCCTGGGCCTGAAATACCCGGAGGCGTACGGCGGCACGGACGCCGGCGTGCTCTACGAGGCGGTGCTCCTGGAGGAGCTGGGCCGCTGTGGCTCGGGTGGGGTGTCCGCGGGCCTGGGTGCCCAGTTCACCATCTCCACCGGACCGCTGCACCTGTTCGGCACGGACGAGCAGAAGCGCCGGTGGCTCGCCCCCGCGATTCGCGGCGAGAAGATCGGCGCTCTCGGAATCACGGAGCCGGACGCCGGCTCGGACGTCGCGGGGCTGCGGACCACCGCGCGCCGTGACGGGGCGCACTACGTCGTCAACGGCTCCAAGACGTACATCACCAACGGCGTGCGCGCGGACTTCATCGTCCTGGCCGTGAAGACGGACCCCTCCAGGGGCCACAAGGGCCTGTCCATGCTGGTGGTGGAGAAGGACACGCCTGGCTTCACGGTGAGCCGCAAGCTCAAGAAGCTGGGCTGGCGCGCCTCGGACACCGCCGAGCTGTTCTTCGAGGACTGCCGGATCCCCGCGGAGAACCTGCTGGGGGTGGAGGACCAGGGCTTCTCGCAGATCATGGGCAACTTCCAGTGGGAGCGCCTGTCGCTCGCGCTGGGCGCGGTGGGCGCCATGGAGGACATGCTGGAGCGCGTCGTCGAGCACGTGAAGTCGCGCCGCGCCTTCGGCCAGTCGCTCAGCCAGATGCAGGTGGTGCGGCACAAGCTGGCGGACCTGTTCACCGCCCGCGAGTGCGCGCGCCAGCTCACCTACCACGCGCTCCGGCTGCACGCGGCGGGGGAGTGGGCCGTTGCCCAGACCTCCATGGCCAAGAAGGTGGCCACCGAGACGGCGTGCCGCGTCGCGGACGAGTGCCTGCAGCTCCACGGCGGCGCCGGCTACATGATGGAGTACGACATCCAGCGTCACTGGCGCGACGCCCGCCTGGGGCCCATCGGCGGCGGCGCCAGCGAGGTGATGAACGAAATCATCGCCAAGCAGCTCGGCCTGTAGGCCGTTCGGGACGTGGGGGAGGGGCAGGCGACCAGGCGGGACGGAAGAGGCCCCGGGGGCCCCGGGTTGAGACCGGAGAGCCCCCGCGGAGGTGTTGGTGGAGCCCACCATCCTGTGTACCGAGCTGTACCTGCGCCTGGGAGATGACGAGCTGCTCGTCATCGACTGCCGGGCCCCCTTCGACTGGGAGCACCACGACTTGCACATCCCCGGTGCCCTGAGGATGTTGCCCACGGAGGTGGCCCGGGACCACCGGATGCTGCCCGACGACGAGCTCATCGTCCTCTGTGGCGGCGCGCCGGACGGCTCGGATGTGCGCCGCGTCTGTCGCCTGCTGCGCATGCACGGGCGCAAGGCCGTCTGCCTCGACGGAGGCCTCCCCGCCTGGATTCGCGGGGGCTATCCCACCGAGCGGCACGTCCGTGCCCAGGTGGCGGGCCTGCACCGTTAGGTTTCTCCTGGATGCGGTGCGTCGTCAAAGGGTGTATGGAGCGGCGGACTTCCTCCCTTGGAGAACCGTTCCCATGGCCAAGCTTCGTGCCGCCCTCATCGGCGCCACCGGACTCGCGGGGCAGCAGTTCATCGCCGCCCTCAGGAACCACCCGTTCATCGAGCTGACCGGCCTGGCCGCGTCGCCTCGCTCGGCGGGCAAATCCTACGGGGACGCCCTGCGCACGGCCAACGGCATGACGGCGTGGTTCGTCTCCGAGCCGCTCTCGCCTGAAATCGCCCGCATGCAGGTCATCAGCGGCGACGCGCTCCAGGCCCAGGACTATGACTTGGTCTTCTCCGCCGTGGAGGCGGACGTCGCCCGGGAGCTCGAGCCCCGGCTGGCCCGGGACATCCCCGTCTTCTCCGCCGCGAGCGCCTTCCGCTACGAGGACGACGTCCCGCTGCTCATCCCGCCCGTCAACGCCGCGCACGCGCCGCTTGTGCGCGAGCAGCAACGCCGCCGCGGCTGGAAGGGCTTCATCGTCCCCAGCCCCAACTGCACGACGACGGGCCTGGCCGTGACGCTCGCGCCGCTCGTCGAGCGCTTCGGTGTGAAGGCCGTGCTGATGACCAGCCTGCAGGCCATGTCCGGCGCCGGCCGCTCGCCGGGCGTCATCGGCATGGACATCCTCGACAACGTCATCCCCTACATCCCCAAGGAGGAGCACAAGGTCGAGGTGGAGACGAAGAAGATCCTCGGCGCGTTGGGCCAGGACGGCTCCGCCCTCACGCCCCACGACCTCCGGGTCTCCTGCACCTGCACCCGCGTGGCCGTGATGGAGGGCCACACCGAGTCCGTCTTCGTCTCGCTGGGCACCAAGGCCACGGTGGTTGAAGTCACCCAGGCGATGCGCGAGTGGCGCGGCGCCGAGGTGGCCCGTGACCTGCCGTCCTCGCCCCCCCGCTGGATCGAGGTGCTGGACGACCCGTTCCGTCCTCAGCCCCGGTTGGACCGGGAGACCCATGGAGGCATGGCCACCACCGTCGGACGCGTGCGCGAGGATGGTGTCCTGGAGAACGGCTTCAAGTACGTGCTCGTCTCCCACAATACGAAGATGGGAGCGGCGCGCGGGTCCATCCTGGTGGCCGAGCAGCTGCGGGCCCAGGGGTTGCTCGGCTGACACCGCCGCGCGTCGGACCGATGGCACAAATTCAGGGTGCCATCCCTGTAGCGAACCATTAGTCTGCGCGCCCACGGACGCGCTGAAGATTTCTAGAGGAGAGCTTTCATGGCCTACGTCGTCGCGGACCCTTGCATCAAGTGCAAGTACACAGACTGTGTCGAGGTCTGCCCGGTCAACTGTTTCTACGAGGGTGCGAACTTCCTGGTCATCCACCCGGACGAGTGCATCGACTGTGGCGCGTGCGAGCCCGTGTGCCCCACCAAGGCCATCTTCCCGGAGACCGAGCTCCCCGCGAAGTGGAAGGACTACAAGGCGCTGAACGCGGACTTCTCGTCCAAGTGGCCCAACATCGCGGAGAAGAAGACGTCCCTCCCCGAGGCCGAGGAGTACAAGGACAAGGAGGACAAGCGCTCCCTCCTGAGTGACGCGCCCGGCAAGTAGTCCGCTGGCGCCTGTCGCGCCCGTGAGTCTCGAGAAGGCCCTCCCGCTTGTTTCCGGCGCGAGGGCCTTCGCCATTGCGGGGCGCCTCATTCAGCCCGCGCTCAGCGAACGCAGCCGGAGCCCGCGTGCCTCCAGGGCCTCGCGCAGTCGGGTGAGCTCCGTGTCGGGGACGGGCCCCTGGTGGCCCTGGATGCGCAGCGAGACTTCACGGGGACCCGTCCGCTCCACCTCCACCGTGGCGTGCAGGCTGCCTCGGACGCTGAGGCTCAGCGCGGGGCGCTGTGACTTCACCAGGACCTCGATGCGCTCGATGACCTCCAGGGTCGACTCCACGCGGCTCGGTGGCTCGGGTGGGCTTGCTCCCGTCGACGCCGGGGCCAACTGCCGCGCCTCCAAAGGCGTGCCCTCCTGGGTAGGGACCGGCCGTGGGTTGTCCACGGGGACGGGCTCGGTCCTGGGAGTGCTCGACCCGCGCGTCGTGGGGAGCTGCGCCGCCTGACGGGAGACCTCCCGGACGACGAGCTCCGTGAGGCGCTGCTCGGTCCGCTCGTGATTCAGGACCTGCGCTTCACTCCGCACCGCACCCAGCCGGTGGGACTCGACGTGCATCGCCTGTCGGACCATGCCCAGCCGCTCGGGACTGGCCAGCACCCCGCGGGAGGTCGAGAGCACGGTGGTGGTGGTTCGGACGGTGGCGAGGCTCCGGGCTCCGAGCGGGAGGCTCGGCGGACGCGCCTTCACCCCTGCCGCAGCCTTGGGTTCGCCGGGAGCGGGCCGGGGT
The DNA here is from genome assembly GCF_020037095.1 of Myxococcus sp. XM-1-1-1. Taxonomy (NCBI): domain Bacteria; kingdom Pseudomonadati; phylum Myxococcota; class Myxococcia; order Myxococcales; family Myxococcaceae; genus Myxococcus; species Myxococcus sp. XM-1-1-1. The sequence continues at coordinate 14,059 of NZ_JAIQDH010000034.1, read as the reverse complement.
GGGGTGGCCGGAGGACGCCGTGGGGCGGACTCCTGGAGGGCTCGTTGGAAGCGCTCTCCGTCGGCGGACCGTCGGGTGGAGGCAGCGCTGTCGGTGGAGGCGTCGGTGTCGACCTTCATGTCATCCCTCGCTGGAGTGCGGGGGCGACACGAAGCAGCGGTCATGCCAGGAGGCTCCCCATGGGACGGTGGCGTCACCGTCCCAGCCGATGGAGGTCCAGGCTCTGGCGTGGGATGGGCCTTCAGCGCGGCTTCGAGCCGAACGCTCCGGGCTGCACCGGTGCGATGCCGGTCAGGTCGTTGACGGCCAGGGGACAGGAGGCCAGCGCCATGGGCTCCACGAGCCCGCCGATGCGCGCCCAGTCCCGCTCCTGGAAGAGGAGCGCGTCGCGCAGCTCGATGGACGACAGGCCCTTCTTGTACTCCCAGAAGCGACCCCTCACGAGGACGGTGTTGCCCTTGAGCAGCTTGTTGAGGTCCACGTACTGCTTGTCCTGGAGGATGGCGACGACCTCCACGCGCTCGCGCTTGCGCGGCTTGCCGAACTGGAACTCGTAGGTCGCCGTCGGCGCGGGCTCGGGCTCCGTCCAGATGAGGCGGGCCACCATGCGCTCCGGCTCCGGCTCCTCGCCCTTCTTGAGCTTCTTCTTCTTGGGCTTCTCCAGCTTCACGTCCACCAGCTCCAGGCCGCTGAACGCCAGCTCGTGGTCCAGGTAGTTGTCGCGGAACAGGGCCTCGGCGGTGGAGACGGCCACCGAGTTCACCCGCTGGACCTCCTCCTTGTACCGCTCTCGCAGCACCGGCAGCGTGAGCAGGAAGCTGTCCACCGGCTTCGTGCCGTCGGCGAGGAAGCGCAGCCGTGCCATGTCGATGGCCGGGTAGTAGGGGACGAGCGACTCGGCCGTCTTCAACCAGTCGGGGCGCAGCTGCTTGTCGATGAGCACCCGTCGCACCATGGTGACGAAGTAGCTGTTGCCCGGGAAGCGGTCCGTCACCAGCTGGGTGTTCAGCGCCTGCACGAGCGCCGGATCCAGCATGAAGTTCTCGTCGCGCTTGTGGAACTGCGTGCCCACCTCGCCGAGCAGCGTCAGGTACGCGCCCACCACCTGCGCGCAGTTGGCGTCGGCGGTGCCCTGGTCCAGGGCCTGGAACAGGCGCGTGCGCAGGAAGCGTTTGTCGATGGCCTCCTCGCGGAAGACGGGAGCCTCTCCGGTGCCGAAGAAGAACTCGGGCTGGGCGAGTGCGGGGCTGGCCAGCAGCCCCAGGGCGAGGACGAGCAGTCGGGCGGTACGCATCACCCGGCAGCCTATCATCCCGGGCTCGTCGTGGAGAGTGGGGCGGGCACGGCGGACGCCCGCAGGACCAGGCCCGCGGCGACCAACTCCACCACGCCTGCCACCGCGAAGAGCCGATGGCCGCCGAGCCAGTCGTAGCCCACTCCCGACGACAGGTAGCCCACCAGTCCGCCGAGTCCGAAGGTGAACGCCGCGAACAGCGCCTGCCCGGACGCGCGCAGCTCCGGGGGCACGCGTCGCGACAGGAACGCCACGCTGGCCACGTAGAACGCGCCGAAGGTCATCCCGTGCAAGGGCGCTATCAGCACCATGCCCTCGGGGGACGACACCAGGGCCATGCCGCCCCAGCGCACCGCGCTCGCGACGAAGGCCACGGCCAGCACGACGCGCGGCGCGGTGTCCTTGGCCACGCGCGAGTAGAACGCCATCACCGCCACCTCCGCGATGACGCCGATGCCCGCCACCGTGCCGACCACCGCGGGCGACAGGCCCAGCGACATGACGTGGATGGAGAAGGTCCCGTGGAAGGGCGCGCACGCCATCCAATGCAGGCTGGTGGCGGCGAGCAGCCAGCGCAGGTCCGGGTGTCTCAGGAGCGCCAGGCCCGCCAGCGGGCTCAGGCCCCGGCTGGGCGCGGCGGTGTCCCGCAGGGTGAAGCTCCAGGGCACGAGCGCGGACAGCAGCGCGAGCGGGACCAGGACCACCCACTCGTTCACGCCCGTGACGAGCCAGCCGAAGAGCACCGTCGAGGTGATGAACCCCACGGAGCCGAAGAGCCGCACGTGCGCGAAGCTGTCCCCGGTGCGCGCGACATGGTGCAGGGTGAGGCTGTCCATGAGGGGCGTGAAGGCGCAGACGAAGCACGCGTACAGCGCCATGGCCGGCACGAGCGTGTCGAAGGTCCGCGCGCGGCCCACGAGCGCGAAGGCGAGCGCCGCGCCGAGCGCCAGCACGGTGAGGACCCGGGACGCACGGCCGGTGCGGTCGGCGAGGTGGCCCCACATCGGCGGAACGAGCAGGGAGGCCAAGGGGCTGAGGCACAGGAGCAGCCCCACCTGCGTCGCGGACAGCGACAGCGACTTGAACCAGGCGGGCAGGAACGGGAGGACGATGCCCACCGCGGCGAAGTAGAGGAAGTAGAAGCCCGCCAGCGGCAGGCGGCTGGCGACGGGGCGGGGGCTCATGGACGGTTGGGACCTTGACATGTCCGGGTGCTTTTCCGCCTGTTGACCTCGCTGCCTTTTGTGTACCTTGCCCTCGACATGGCCAGTTCCACGGACATTTCCGCGCCCGTCACCGTCGCCCAGATCCGGGACGAGGCGGAGCTCATGCAGGCGCTCGCCATCCGCGAGGTGGTGTTCATCGAGGAGCAGCACGTCCCCGAGGGCATCGAGCGCGACGCCGAGGACGCGAACGCGTACCACATCATCGCCCACCAGGGAGGCCACGCCATCGGCACGGGGCGGCTGGTGATGTTGCCTCAAGCGCCCGAGGGCGAGCAGGGCCCCTGGGGGCAGGTGGGGCGCATGGCGGTGCTGCAGGCGCATCGCAAGGCCCGCGTGGGCTCGCTGCTTTTGACGACCCTGGAGGCGGAAGCGGTCCGCCGCGGGGTCAAGGGCATCATGCTGCACGCGCAGCTCTACGCGCTCGAGTTCTACAAGAAGCACGGCTACACCGAGGTGGGCACCGTGTTCCTCGAGGGCGGCATCGACCACCTGGAGATGCGCAAGCGCTTCTAGGTGGCCGTGGTTTCAGCGGCGCGGAGGACGGGGCGCGGGAGGCTGTGCGTGCCTGGGGTCCTCCGGCCAGGAGTGGCGCGGGTACTTGCGCCCCAGCTCCTTGCGCAGCGCCGGGTAGTGTCGCTCCCAGAAACCCGCCAGGTCGGTCGTCACCTGCACGGCGCGCATGTTGGGCGCGAGCAGGTGGAGCACCAGCGGCACGCGGCCCGCGCACACGCTGGGCCCCTGCGCCATCCCGAAGAAGTCCTGGAGCCGTGACTCCACCCAGGGCGGCTTGCCCGGCTCGTAGTTCACCTTGACGCCCCGGCCGCCCGGGAGGGTGACGCGCTCGGGAGCGTGTGTGGCGAGCAGTCGCTGCTGTTCCGAGGTGAGGCGCGCGTAGAGCGCGTCGAGCAGCGAGACGCCCTCCAGGTCCTTGAAGCTGCGCGCATCCGAGCACAGGGACGCGAGCGCATCGCGCAGGAAGGTGTCGTCGACGGTGGGGAACTTCGCCTCGGGGAAGGCCTGGGCGAGCAGGGCCACGCGGGTGCGCCATTGCTCCAGCGCCTCGGGCTCGGCGAAGCGGCCGGGGCCGGCGGCGAGCGCGGCTTCGACGAGGACGCGCGCTGTGGCCTCGGAGGCGGGCGCGGGCGTTCGGGTCTCCTCGAGGACGAGGTTGCCGTAGGACAGGCGGGTGAGGCGCTCCACGCGGCGCGCCTCGGCGTTCCACTGGAGGGTGTCCACCTCCTCGAGCGTCTCCGGGTAGAGGTCCAGCAGCCACTCGGGCTCCACGGCGCTGGCCAGTCGCACCACGGCGCCGCGGCCGGGGCGCTCCTCCGCGTCCGCGGCGACCATCAGGTCCGCGTCCTGGACGACGCTCAGCTCGGAGAGGGACGCGGTGCCGCCGCCGAAGAGCAGCAGCTCGGGCGCGCGGGGTCGACGACGTCGCGCGACGCGGTCCGGGTAGCCCGCGAGGACGCTGAGCATGAGGGCCTGTTCCACGTCCTCGGGTCGGTGTGGGCGCTCGCCCTGGCTTCGCACGGCGCGGCGGAGCTGCTTCTGCACGCGGTCCACGGACTGCACCGCGCCCTGTTCGAGCGAGAGGGAGTGGAGGCGTCCGGAGGAGAAGTTGGAGCGCTCGGCTTCGCGGAAGCGTTCGAGGAGCTCGAGCAGATCCGAGGGGCCACTGACGACGGCGGCGGCGCGCTGGCCACCCCCGAGGTTGGCGCGAGCCTCGCGGCGGATGTCGCGCTCGCCCATGAGGGCCGCGAGGGTGGCCGCGTCGGCGCCGACACCGCGTCGCTCGCCTTCGACGATGATGCGAGCCTGGCGCGGGTGGACAGGGAAGCGCAGGAGGCGCTGGCCCACGTCGGTGACGGCCCCCTTGGCATCCACCGCGCCGAGGCGACGCAGCAGCGTCTCCGCCGCGTCGAGCGAGGCGGTGGGAGGTGGCTCGAAGAAGGGGAAGGCGGTCAGGTCGGTCACGCCGGAGGCGCGAAGGGACAGGATGGTCTCCGCCAGGTCCATGCGGCGGATCTCGGGCGCGTCCTGTTCCGGGCGACCGTCGAAGTCGTGCTGGGTGTAGAGGCGAAGGCAGTGCCCGGCGCGGGTGCGGCCGGCGCGGCCTGCGCGCTGGACGGCGGAGGCGCGGCTGACCTTGGACAGCTTGAGCGTGGGGAGTCCTGACCAGGGCGAGTGGCTGGCCACGCGCGCGAGGCCCGTGTCGATGACCACGGCGACGCCGTCGATGGTGACGGAGGTCTCGGCCACGTTGGTGGAGAGGATGATCTTCCGGCGCGAGCTCCTGCGCACGGCGCGGTCCTGCTCCGCGGGGGACAGGTCGCCGTGGAGGGGGAGGACGTCGGTGTCGTGGCGTTCGGCGAACTCGGCGCAGGCGTCGCGGGTGCGGCGGATCTCTCCGGCGCCGGGGAGGAAGACGAGCACATCGCCGTCGACGCCCTGGGTGAACAGGCGCTTGATGCCGGAGAGGACCTGCTGGTCCAGGTGCCGGTCATCGGGAGTCGGGAGGTATTCGACGCTCACGTCGAAGCGGCGTCCCTGGGAGCGAAGAGAGGGACAACCTCCGAGGTACGCCCGGACGGGTTCGGCCTCCAGGGTCGCGGACATGACGACGAGCTTGAGGTCCGGGCGACGCGTCTCCTGGAGTCGACGGAGCATCGCGAGGGAGATGTCGGCGGACAGGTGGCGCTCGTGGAACTCATCGAGCACGACGATGCCGACGTCGCGGAGGGTGGGGTCGGAGAGGAGGCGTCGGCCGAGGACGCCCTCGGTGACGAAGGACATGCGCGTCTTCGCGCTGCGGACATCCTCGAAGCGGACCTGGTAGCCGACAGTTTCTCCCACGCGCTCGCCGATCTCCTCGGAGACACGCTGGGCGGCGAGCCGGGTGGGCAGTCGGCGCGGCTGGAGGACGACGATCTCCTTGCCCGCGCCGAGGCCAGCTTCGAGCAGGGCGCGCGGGACTCGGGTCGTCTTGCCCGCGCCGGGAGGTGCTTCGAGCACGAGCGAGCGAGCGCCGCGCAGCGTGGAGACGATCTCCGGGAGGAGCGGGTCGATGGGAAGGGTGGCATCCGCCATGGCGGGTGTCCTCTCAGGGGCGAGCCGGGGCTCGCTCACGGGGCGTCGCACAATGGCGCGTGCGGCACGCAGTGGGGAAGGGCGGCATCCATTCAGGCGCGAGCCGGGGCTCGCTCACGGGGCGTCGCACGATGGCGCGTGCGGCACGCAGTGGGGAAGGGCGGCATCCATCCTGGCCGGAGTGCTCTCGCGCACGCCTTGGGCTCGCATGGGTGAACGGGCCTCGCCAATGTGGAGAAGCCCGCTGGAAGGGGCGGTCGGCATCCGTCATGTCCGGTCTCCGCTCAACGCGCGCGGAGGCTCGCTCACGGTGTCTCGCTGCCCGCCCCGCCGGAAGGCGACGTCGCGTTTCGCTTCTTCCGCACGGAGGGGGCCTGCGCCCGAGCCGCCTCGGAGTCTCGGGCACCGCGAGTGCGGTGCTCCTGGGGGGCCTCGGTGTCGTCGCTCGACTCACGCTTCCGGCCACGAGGAGTGCCACCCGTATCCTCTCCGGAACCGGATGGGGCGCCCGGGGATGCGCCTGTGCCTCGCCGGCCGCGTGGGGTCGAGGTGCCTGCGTCGTCCGAACCCGCGCTGTCATTCGCCGTCAGGTTCGTTCTGCCCTCACGCCTCCGTCCACGTCCCGTCGAGCCGCGAGGCCCTTCGGAAGAAGCCGCTCCATCGCTCGGGCTTGAAGCCGCTTCCTCGGAACCCATCGAAACAGAGGCCGTGTCCTCAGTGGAGCCCGAGTGGGTGGTCGCGCCATGCCGAGCGTCCTGTGTCGAAGCGACGGGAGGCGCATCTGCCCCCGCGTCGGCCGCATCGAGATGGGCACCGGGCATCGACGCAGCGCGGGCGGTGTCTGCGCCGGTTTCGGCCGCACCCGAAGCACGTCGGGGGCCGCGACCCGCCTTCACGCGGGGCTCCTCCGCCGTTGTGCGCCCACCTGTCGCGGCAGGGACCGTCACGACGGCAGCCGTGGCGCGCCCGTTCACGTGTTCCGCGGAGTCCACATCGGCATTCACGGTTGCATCTGCCACACCATCGTCAACAATGGCGAGGTCCGCGGAGTCTCCCTCCCTTGCCCCAGTGGGCTCATCGAGAGCCGGCTGCTCCACCTCGGATGTTTCGAGCGGAGCTGCGGGCGGCGCGTCACCCTCCTCGAGAGGAGAGTCGAGCGCGGCGACCTCGGCGAGCTCCGCCTCGGTGGGCTCCATGGAGTCCGAGGGCTCGAGGTCGAGCGCGCCGAGTCCCTCGTCGGACGGAGCGAGACCGCGTCCCGCGCGGCGCTTGGGCTTGAGTCCGAGCGCCGCGGCCTCATGGACGCTGGGCACGGGAACGAGCGCGGCCTCGGAGAGAAGACGCGCCTGGCGCAGCGCCACTTCCAGCTTGCGGCCGAGGTTGACCAGTTCCTCGCGCAGCACCGCCTCCTGTTCCGGGGACAGCGGCGCGGGCTCATGGCTGGAGCGCCAGGCGGCGTGCGCCGTGGCCACCTGCTCCATCACGGGCCGGACGAGCGCGAAGTCGTCGCGAGCGAAGATGCGCGTGACGTAGGCGCTGCGGGTGCGACGGTCGTAGGAGGTCGCGTACTCGAAGATGGTGTCCCGGGGGGCGCGGCGGAGCTGGGCGAACTTGAGGTGGGGGAAGAGCGCCTCGATGACGGGGGCGCGGCTGCTCGCGGTGAAGGTGATGCCCGCGTGCAGCTTCTCCAGCGCATCGACCCACAGGCCTTGCTGGTGGAAGGCGAACTCCTCGCGGGCCTCATCGAGCTCGGGCAGGTCCTTCACCCGGTCGACGACCCCAGCCGCGGGAGCGCGGGTGGTGCGCACCAGTTCCAGGGCGGTGGCCAGCCAGCTCTTCTCGGCATCGAGGCCGGGGCGGCCAGCGAGCATCTCCCCCGCGGTGGCGAGCCGTGCCTCGAAGGCCTCGGCGAAGCGGATGAGCTCATAGGACTCGAGCGTGGATGACATGCGGCGGGCTCCTCGAAAGGGCGGCGGGAGATACCACAGCCCGGGCTCGGCTCCGAGCGCGGGCGGGGGCCTCAGCTTCGGCCGAGCAAGGTCGGAAGGGCGTCGCGGTGCGAGAAGTCGGCGAAGGCCGCGTGAGCGCCGGCCTTCAACAGGGCCTCGGCGGTGAAGGTCCCGGTCCCCACGCCGATGCACTCGGCGCCGATGCCCAGGGCCGCGTCGACGTCCTTGGGGGTGTCGCCGATGATGACCACCCGGCACTCCTCGCGAGGCACCCCGAGCAGCGACGCGCCCGCCTCCGCGCCCCGGCGGATGAGCTCCACGCGGTCCTCGTGGTCGCAGCCGAAGCCACCGAAGGCGAACTGGTCATGGATGCCGACGCGCTCCAGCTTCACGCGAGCGCCCTCGCGCACGTTGCCGGTCCCCAGTCCCACCGCGAAGCCCTCGAGGCCACGCGCCGCCTGCACGGCCTCGCGCATGCCGGGGTAGACGAGGTAGCGCTGCGCGTCGACCTTCCGCACCTCGTCCGCCAGGTGCGTGAGGTAGGCGGCGATGCCCGCGTCGATGGCCGCTTCGGTGTCCTCGACGCCGATGACGCGCAGGGCCTTCCGGACGATGCCCCGGTCGGTCATGCCGGACATGGGGAACGAGTCGCACGCATCGCGGCGGCCGTGGAGCTGCTCGAAGGCACGGTCCATGGCGCGGCGGCCCGCGCCGCCAGTGGTGATGAGGGTGCCGTCGATATCGAACAGGAGGACCGTGGGACGCATGGACCCCATCTAACGGAAGGCTCGGGCCGAGGCGAGCGCCGAGTCACGGCTCCGCGAGGCTGAGGCCGCGCTGGAGCGCCTCTCGCACGAGGGGACGCTCCTCCAAGGGGAGTCGTTCCTCGAGTGCCTGTCGGACCTGCTGTCCGCCGAGCCGTCCGAGCGCCAGGGCGACGGCCTCCCGCACGGGCTCCTGCTGGTCCGTGAGGCGGGCGGAGAGCGAAGGAATGGCGTCGATTCCCAGGCAGCGCGCCAGGGCTCCCGCGGCGCTCGCGCGAACGTCCGCGGGAGCGCGTGCGTCCTCCAGCACCTCCTGGATGGAGTGCGCGCTCTGCGTCGGGTCCACCAATGCCAGCGAGGCCACGGCCCGGGCCCGTCGCGTCGAGGGCGCGGAGCCATCCATCACCAGCGAGCTGAGGACAGGCACGGCCTGAGGCCCGAGCCGTCGGAGTTGCTCGTCGCGCGGTGTGCCCTGGGATGCATCGAGCAGGGACTCCACCTGCGCGCGCAGGTCGCGAGGAGGAGTGGCCGTGGGAGGAGGCTCGCCAGCGCCCCGGGAGTAGGCCAGCGCGGAGCCAGCGGAGGTGGCCAGCAGTCCGGCGCCGAGCACGAGGGCGCGCCATCGTCGTCCCCGCGTGGCGCGAGGAGCGAAGGTGGAGGGGGGCGGCGAGGTCGGGGTCGACATGGGGCGCCTCGGCGAGGGGAGGGGGGAGGTCCAGGGTTATACGCCTTTTGCCCGCCCGGACTCGAACCCCGGTAAGGTGCTTCGTCGATGGCTGGACGGGTCTTCTTCTTTCTTCAGCACGCCACGTATGAGCCGGCGTTCCAGGCCGCCTCCATGGGCATCACCGCGGTGGCCATGGGGGACGAGGTCTACTTCGTCCTCGCCTTCGATGCCCTCCGTGCCTGGGTGGACGGAACCTTCGGTCACCCCGACGGCGAGCGCGAGCAGGAGGAGCACGCGCGAGGTGAGAGGCTGGGCGTGCTGGCCCCCGCGAAGATGCTGGAGGAGGCGAGGGCGCTGGGGGCGAGGTTGATCGCCTGCGACACCACGGTGCGCCTGTGTGGCTACCCGCCGGAGGCACTGAGTGGCGCCCTGGACGAGGTGATGGGGCTCGCCTCCCTCTGGCGCCTCACGCAGGGCGCCCGCACGCTGTCGCTCTAGCCACTCCACCCCGAGGCGCGCCAGGCAGGCGACAATGTCGTCTGCTCCGCTCCGGGTGTGTGCCTGACGAAGAGGCGCGTCGGCTCCTGCTGTAACCTCGCAGTCTCATCCGAACCCTCGGACCCCTCCTCTTGAGGCTGTAGCCTCCAGGGGGAGTCACGCGTTACTCTTGCGCCCAAGCCGTCCCCCTGAAGAGCCCGGCCGCGCGGAGCTCCGCGTCCCCCCATAGAAGCAGAAGGAATTCATCACCTATGCGCGCCAAGTTGAACCTCCTGAGCCTGAGCGCCCTTGCTCTGGGCGCCCTCGCAGGCGTCGTCACGGGCTGTCAGTCCTACGACTTCGAGCCGGTGGAGCCGCTCGCCATCGCGCAGACGACGGTCGAGGAGACCATCTCGGCCCTGTCGAGCAAGCCCAACATCATGCTGTTGGTGGACGTCTCCGGCTCCATGACGCTGCCGGTGAATCCGAGCGAGCCCACCTGCATGGTGCGCAACAACCAGGGCAACCTGGTGGTGTGCGGCCAGTCGCTGGCGTGCCCCACGGACACGTGCCCCACGCGCTGGACGGATCTCCAGGCCGCCGTCCCCCAGTTCCTCGCGACCAGCGGTCCGTTCGTGCGCTTCGGCCTGACGACCTACCCGGAGGCCACGGGCAACTCGGGCGTCGAGGCGTGCACCAAGGCCTCGGCGACGTCCGTGCGCAAGGACCTTCCCGCCGTCGAGGACGACGGCTCGCTGCTCGAGCACGCCAACTCCATCAACGCCATCCTCCAGGGCATCCCCAACTTCGGCACGGGGCAGCCCATCGGCGGCACGCCCACCAGTGGCAGCCTCCGGTTCGTCGGAAGCCTGGAGGCGTTGAAGGACCCGGACCGCAAGAACTTCGTCATCCTGCTGACGGATGGTCTGCCCAACTGCAATGAGGCCAATGAGTACTCCGGTGCGGAGAACCCGGCCCAGTGCAAGTGCACCATCTCCGCCACCGGTTGCTCCACGGCGGGCACCGCCTTCGAGCGGCGCGGCTGCCTGGACACGAACGCCTCCGTGACGGCGGTTCAGGAGTTGAAGGCCGCGGGCGTGACGACCATCGTCATCGGCTTCGGCGCGGAGACCGCGACGGGCGAGGGCACCGCGGTGCTGCAGGCCATGGCCGCGGCGGGTGGCTTCGCCCGCTCCTGCGCGGATGACCCGACGGCGTGCGGCGCCAATGACACCTGCATCGCGGCGACAGGCCTGTGCAGCCGGACCTTCTACCAGGCGGGCAACCAAGAGGAGCTCGCGGCGGCGCTCGAGCGCATCAGCAAGGAAGTCATCAATCCCGAGCCGTGCCTGATCCCCCTGAAGGGCCCGCAGCTGCCGTCCAACCCCCAGCTCATCGTCGTGTACGTCGAGGAAGAGCGGCTCCAGGCGGGTGATGGGACGTGGAGCCTCACGGACGAAGGTGTGCTCTTCAACGGCGCCACGTGCGACCGCATCAAGAACTCGCGCCCGGAAGATCCCATCAAGATCGAGATCCGCGCCATCCGTCAGCGCTGAGCAGGCGGCCGGGGGCGGCTTTACCCCGGGGGTGGTGGGGATTATAGGTCCCGTCCGCCTCCGGCCCGGTTGCCGCCCCTGCCCATGAAAGTCACCCTTCTCTCGCGCTCCGCTTCCATTCCGTCCACCCGACGTCTTGTCGAGGCGGGGCGCGCGAGGGGGCATCAGCTCCGCGTTCTCAACCCTCTCCGGGTGCAGATGCACCTGGATGGAGGGGGAAGCGCCACCCTCTATTACGACCGCAAGAAGCTGGCGCCCACCGACGTGGTGCTGCCGCGCATCGCCCAGTCCATCAACACCTATGGCCTGGCGGTGGTGAACCAGTTCGCGCTCCACGGCGTGCCGCTGGTGAACCACGCGCAGGCCATCGCGCAGTCGCGCAGCAAGATGCGCTCGCTGCAGCTGTTGTCCGCGCACGGCATCGACATCCCCGCCACGGTGATGGCGCGCGACGCCGCCCAGCTCAAGGAGATGGTGGGCCTGGTGGGCGGTGTCCCCGTCCTGGTGAAGCTGCTGCAGGGGCAGGAGAAGCACGGGGTGATGGTGTGCGAGAGCCTCCAGTCCCTGGAGGCCGCGCTCGAGGCGGTGCTGGGCCTGGGGCACAACCTGGTGATGCAGGAGTACGTGAAGAGCACCAGCCAGGATGTGCGCGTGCTGGTGGTGGGCGGCAGGGCGATCGCGGCCGTCCGCAGGCGTCCTCGCCCGGGCCGGCTCGCCCACACGCTCATCAAGGGCGCGCGTCTGGAGGAGATGGACCTGTCCCCGGGGCAGCGGGCCACGGCGGAGAAGGCCACCCGGCTGGTGGGCCTGGAGGTCGCGGCCGTGGACCTCCTGGACGTCCAGGGCCAGTCCAAGGTCTTCGAGGTGAACAGCTCTCCCGCGCTGCCGGAGATGGAGGCGGTGACGGGCATGGACCTGGCCACCCCCATCATCATCCGGGCCGAGGAGCTGGTCGCGGGCGCGGAGCCTGTGTCGATGCCGGACCTGCTCCCACCGAGCCCGCTCGCGAGTGCCCTCGTCCCATCACCGCGCAAGAAGCGCGCGAGCCGTGCGCCGCGGAGCGGCTCGGAGGGCGCGTGAACAGAATCCCGGCACCTCACGTCGAGGCGTGATACGCAACCCCCGCATCCAGGAGACCCAGCCATGTCGCACATCCGAAGCGTCACCTCCGTCGCCGCCCTGCTGGTGGCCTGCGTCTGGGCGGTCCCGGCGTCCGCGAACGAGGTGGACCCCGCCAGCCTCTATGACGTGTCCACCGACGGCTCCTCCTCCCAGGTGAAGGCGGGAGAGAAGGGCGTGTTCGTGGTCTCGGTGAAGACGAAGTCCGGCGCGCATGTCTCCGAGGAGGCCCCGCTGAAGCTGGACGTGAAGGGCACCCAGCTCACCGTGGCCAAGGAGAAGCTGGGCCGCGAGGACTCGGTCTCCAAGAAGGCCGCGGGTCAGGAGTTCGCCGACCCCCGCTTCGAGGTCCCCTTCACCGCGGCCGCCGCGGGCAAGGGCTCGGTGGACGCCAAGCTTGTCTTCTTCATCTGCACGGAGAAGATCTGCGCGCGTCAGCAGAAGACCCTCTCCGTCCCTGTCGAGGTCCTCTAGTCCCCATGCGTGAGCGTTCCTCCCGAGGTGGTCGAGGCGAGCGCGAGGGGGGAGATTCCTCCGCGCGGCACGTCTATGGGGTGAATCCGGTCCTCGAGGCCCTGCGGGCCCGGCCGGATGAGGTCGAGCGGTTGTTCATCGTGGAGGGACAGCTCGCGGCCAAGGCCGCGGGGGAGCTGCTCAGCCGCGCCCGGGACGCGGGCGTCCGCGTCGAGAAGGTGTCGCGCGAGCGGCTGGCCGTGATGGCCGACGGCGGCGTGCACCAGGGCGTGGTGCTGGAGCTCCGGGGCTTCAAGTACGCGGAACTCGAGGACCTCCTCGACGCGGCCCAGGCCAGCAAGCGGCCCGCGCTCGTGGTCGTGCTCGACGGCATCCAGGATCCGCACAACCTGGGGGCCATCATCCGGTCGGCCCATGCGCTCGGGGCGCATGGGGTGGTCATCGCCAAGGACCGGGCCGTCCAGGTGACGGGGACGGTGGCCAAGGCGTCCGCCGGAGCGGTGGAGCACTGCCTCATCGCCCGGGTGGTGAACATCTCGCGCGCCCTGGAGCAACTGAAGGAGGCGGGGCTCTGGGTGGCCGCGGCCGACGTGGACGCGACCGAGCCCATGTGGAGCGCCCGGCTGGACGGCCCCCTGGCCCTCGTCGTGGGCGCCGAGGGGGGAGGGGTGAGGGAGGGTGTGCTCAAGCACTGCGACCACCGCCTGCGGATTCCCATGGCGGGTCAGGTCGGTTCACTCAATGCGTCCGTTTCGGCCGGCATTCTGCTATACGAGGTCGCCCGCCAGCGGGGGAGCAGCTCCTCCCGTTAGTCGGTCTGAACCCGGGATCAATCTCCTTGACTTGGGTGATGGGGACTTCTAAAAGGGCGCGCCTCGCACATCGGAGTCGGGTGGTTGACGGCTTCGGTGCAGGTAGGGTAGGGCAGGAGCCGATGAGTGCCGGTGTAGCTCAGTCGGTAGAGCAACTGATTTGTAATCAGTAGGTCGCGGGTTCAAGTCCCGCCGCCGGCCAAGCAGGACGGGGCCGCGGATGAGGGCCCGGGACGAGCAGTGCGGGGGCAGTTGAAGTCGGCGGTTCAAAATTCTGGAGGGATACCCAAGCGGCCAAAGGGAGCAGACTGTAAATCTGCCGGCTCTACGCCTTCGATGGTTCGAATCCATCTCCCTCCACTCGGCATTGCGGGAATAGCTCAGTTGGTAGAGCGTCAGCCTTCCAAGCTGAATGTCGTGGGTTCGAATCCCATTTCCCGCTCCAAACGTTGTAGTTCATAGCATCGCCAAGCCCTGATAGCTCAGTTGGCAGAGCGCATCCTTGGTAAGGATGAGGTCACCAGTTCAATCCTGGTTCAGGGCTCCATTTTTTAGAGGAGTGTCATGGCCAAGGAGAAGTTCGAGCGTAACAAGCCCCACGTGAACATCGGCACGATCGGACACGTGGACC
>NZ_JAIQDH010000033.1:0-92745 GCF_020037095.1 Myxococcus sp. XM-1-1-1 | reverse complement strand
CGCGTGGGAGAGTAGGTCGCTGCCGGATTCTTTTTGAGAAGCCCTCGTCGCCTCGTGCGACGGGGGCTTTTCTTTTTCCGCGTGGACCACCCGCCTCAGCGCTCCAAGGACCTGCAGGCCTGGGGAAGCGCGGCGTGCCCAACGCGGCCTGCGTGGCTGTCCTGCTCAGCGCCGGACCCCATGCCTTCGTACACGAAGCCCTCGTTGCGCGCCTGTTCGTCATCGCGCGGACGGCCGGCGAGCTCGACCGCGTCAATGGCGCCACTCGGCTCCCTGAGCGACTCCGCGCGCCGCTTCGCTGCCCCGGCGCGCGTCGAAGGGCTTCGGCCGACACCGTTTCTCCCGCAGGAATCCGGCGGGAGTCGCCGTCGCGGCGCCATCGGTTCAAGCACCGGGCGGGGTGGGATCAGCGCGGCCGATGTGGGGCGTTTGCCGGGAGCGCATCAGGTCCTGTCCGACAGACGACGCTGCGCCTGGTCCCCACGCTGCCTCCGAGTGGCCTCTGAACCCCTCAACCTTCTGAATTCGTTCGGCTTTTGGGGCTGCCGAGGTGTTTGACTCGCTATCTGTGCAGAACTAGAGTCCCACTTCTCCGCCCGGTCTGCGCTCCGCCTGCCGCGGTGCTCACCCCGGCCTCGGACCGCTCCACGAGATGAAGAAGCCGACCCTTTTTGGGAAGTACCTGCTCCTCGAGCGCATCAACGTCGGCGGCATGGCCGAGGTGTTCATCGCGAAGGCCTTCGGCGTCGAGGGCTTCGAGCGCATCCTCGCCATCAAGAAGATCCTCCCCACGATGGCGGAGGACGAAGAGTTCATCACGATGTTCATCGACGAGGCGCGGATCAGCGTTCAGCTGAACCACGCCAACATCGTGCACATCCACGAGCTCGGGAAGCACGACGACACCTACTTCATCGCCATGGAGTACGTGGCGGGTCGCGACGTGCGGACCATCCTGGAGCGGTACCGGCGGCGCAAGGAGATCATGCCCACCGCCCAGGCGGTGTTCATCGCCTCCAAGTTGTGTGACGGCCTGGACTACGCCCACCGCAAGAAGGACGCGCGCGGCCAGGACCTCCACATCATCCACCGCGATGTGTCGCCGCAGAACGTCCTCATCTCGTACGAGGGCGAGGTCAAGGTCATCGACTTCGGCATCGCCAAGGCGGCCAACCGCTCGCAGAAGACGCAGGCCGGCATCCTCAAGGGCAAGTTCGGCTACATGAGCCCGGAGCAGGTCCGGGGCATGCCCATCGACCGGCGCAGCGACATCTTCGCCGTCGGCGTGCTGCTCTACGAGATGCTCACCGGCGAGAAGCTCTTCGTCGGCGAGTCGGACTTCTCCACCCTGGAGAAGGTGCGCAACGCGGACGTCCCGCTGCCGCGCGAGTTCAACCCGAACATCCCCCCGGGGCTCGAGAAGGTCGTCCTCAAGGCGCTCGCCCGCGAGCCGGAGGAGCGCTACCAGTGGGGCTCCGACCTCGCCGAGGACCTGATGCGCTTCCTCCTCGCGGGGGATGCCATCTACTCGTCGAAGCATCTGTCCTCCTACATGAAGGAGGCCTTCGCCGAGGACATGCTCCGCGAGGCGGAGAAGATGGAGCGGTTCGCGGGCATCGAGCGCCCGGACCAGATCGAGACCTCGGGCATCACCGTCCCGCCTCCCGCGCAGGTTCGCAGCACCAAGCAGCGCCCTCCGCCGGCGGTGGTGGTGACCGGCTCTCCCGCGGGGCGTGCCCCGACGGCGCCGGGCCATCCAGCCCCTGGCTACATCCCGCCTCCCTCCGCCGAGGAGCTGGAGGAGATGGGCGTCGGCGCGGGCGACAAGACGCAGATCGTCGACTCGACCCAGACCTTCATGTCGCCGGAGACGCGCGTCGCCGAGAGCAGCGTGCTCGTCGACGACAGCATCACGGGACGGTCCGAGAACCCCACGCTCCAGGGCAGCGGTACCGCGTCCGCCTATCCGTCGCGTGAGCCCGAGCCCTCGATGCGCAAGGGCAAGAGCGGGCCCAAGGCCCAGGTGGTCATCGCCAGTGAGGACGGCGAGGCCTACTCCGGCGCGACGATGATTGGCCCGGCGCCGACGGCTCCGCCCTCGCGCTCGAGGCCGATGGAGGACGAGCCGCCCGAGGAGACGACGGGCAACATCACCGTCGCCCAGAACGGGCGAGGGGGCCGCGGCGGTCAGCGCGGCTCGCAGCAGCCCCACGACACCGGCGCCTTCGATGCGCCCCAGGATGAGGGCTACGACCACCAGGACGGCTACGGTCAGCACGACGACGGCGCCTACGCCGACGACCACCAGGACCCCGAAGAGGTCACCGGTTCCCAGGCGCCCGCGCCCGTGGCGAACAAGGGCGGGAAGGGGAAGGCCAAGCCCGTTCAGCCCACGAAGGCCAAGCCCAAGGCGAAGGGCTCCGGCAAGGGGCAGCCGCCGCTCCTGCAGACGCTCGCGAACCTGCCCAAGCCGGTGCTCTTCGGTTCCGCGGCGGGCATCGTCGCCGTGTTGATTCTGCTCCTGGCGCTCGTGATGAGCGGCTCGGGGGGAGAACAGGTCATCTTCTCCGTGACGCCCCAGGTGGGCGCGTCCGTCACGGTGAACAACCAGGCCGTCGAGCCGAACACCGTCCTGGCCCTCCCCGCCGGTGACTACGAGGTCATCGCCAGCGCTCCGGGACACAAGTCCGAGCGGAAGTTCGTGAAGGTCGTCGAGGGCACGCCGCTCGCCGAGTCCTTCAGCCTGGTGCCCGATGCAGTCGAGCCTCCTCAGGACGAGCCTCCTCCGACCAGGCCCGTCGAGGTGGCCGAGCGCCCGGCGACGCCCCCGGAGAACAACCCGGGAACGGTCGTGGACCCGGGCCAGCCCGGCACGCCTCCAGCCCAGCCTGGGACGGAGTCTCCGAGCGATGCGAAGCCGGGCACCGACTCGCCGACGGAGACGGTGAAGGTGGAGCCTCCTCCCAGCACGCCCACGGCTCCCGTGGAGCCGCCCGCGCCCAAGAAGCTCGCGGCGGTGTTCGAGGGCACCGAGGGCGCGGAGATCTCCGTGAATGGCAGCCGGGTGGGGCTCACGCCCGACGCGCGGATGGCCAACCTGGAGGTGGGCAAGACCTACCAGTTCACGGCGAAGCTCGCGGGTTACAAGCCCTACTCGGGCAAGTTCGTCGCCAAGGGAGAGGGGGACGAGCTGACCGTTCCGTTCCAGCTCGTGAAGGAGGAGGCTCCTCGGCCCCCCAAGCCCGTGGTGCAGGCCGACCCGCCGCCGACTCCGAGGCCGCAGCCGCCCAAGCCGCCTCCGGCGTCCAAGGCCACGGGGACGCTGGCGTGCAGCACCAAGCCCGCGGGCGCGGAGATCTTCGTCGACGGAAAGAAGACTGGCCGACAGACGCCGGTGACCCTCGGCAGCCCCCTGGTCCTGCCGGTGGGCAAGCGGAAGATCACCTTCAAACTCAATGGCAAGACGAGCAAGCCTTTCGTTGTCTCCATCGCGGAAGGCAAGATGGAGAAGCTCGTCAACGTCGCCATCGAGTGAGGAGTCGGGCAGGCTGCGCGTCGTCGAATTGTTGAATGAACCGGTGCCGGGCGCGGTATGACGCCCGGCCCGCGACGCCACACGCTGAGGGAATGCGCCATGACCACGACGCCCATCCGGGGCAAGACCGAGGCCGGTCCTGCCCAGCAGCCTTTTTCCTATCCGCTCCGCCGTGAGTTCGTCGAACCCGACTGGAAGCGCATCCCCGGGTACAAGGACGTTACCCAGGCGGAGTGGGAGAGCTCCGTCTGGCAGCGCAAGCACACCGTCAAGAACCTGAAGGAGCTCAAGGCGACGCTCGGCGCGCTGCTCCCGGATGACCTGGCGGAGAGCCTGGAGCGGGATCAGCGCGAGCGCGCGACGATGTCCATCCTCGTGCCCCCGCAGATGCTCAACACGATGGACTTCCAGGACCTCTGGAAGGACCCCGTGCGCCGCTACATGCTGCCGGCCTTCGCGGACCGCCTGACGGACTGGCCCAACCACCCGAAGGCCAGCCGCGACAGCCTCCACGAGCAGGACATGTGGGTCGTCGAGGGGCTGACGCACCGCTATCCGACCAAGGTGCTCGCGGAGATGCTGCCCACGTGTCCCCAGTACTGTGGACACTGTACCCGCATGGACCTGGTGGGCAACGACGTGCCCCAGGTCAGCAAACACAAATTCTCGATAGGCCCCAAAGATCGCTACGAGCAGATGCTCGAGTACCTGCGTCGCACGCCGACGGTGCGCGACGTGGTGGTGTCCGGCGGCGACATCGCGAACCTGCCCATCCAGCAGCTCGAGCCGTTCGTCAGCTCGCTGATGGACATCCCGAACATCCGGGACATCCGTCTGGCCAGCAAGGGCCTGATGGCCATTCCCCAGCACTTCCTGCAGGACTCGGTGCTGGCGGGGCTGGACCGGCTGGCGAAGAAGGCGGTGGAGCGGGGCGTGGACCTGGCGCTGCACACGCACGTCAACAACGCCTCGCAGCTCACGCCGCTGGTGGGCAAGGCGGTGCGAAAGCTGTTGGACATGGGCTTCCGCGACGTGCGCAACCAGGGCGTGTTGCTGCGCGGGGTGAACGACAGCGCGCAGTCGCTGCTCGAGCTGTGCTTCACGCTGCTCGACCACGCGAAGATCCTGCCGTACTACTTCTACATGTGCGACATGATCCCCAACAGCGAGCACTGGCGGCTGTCGGTGGACCAGGCGCAGCGGCTGCAGCACGACATCATGGGCTACATGCCGGGCTTCGCCACGCCGCGCATCGTCTGTGACGTGCCCTTCGTCGGCAAGCGCTGGGTCCATCAGATCGCCGAGTACGACCGCGAGCGCGGCATCTCGTACTGGACCAAGAACTACCGCACGGGCATCGAGGCGAACGACCCCGAGGCCCTCAACCGGAAGTACGAGTACTTCGACCCCATCGACTCGCTGCCCGAGGCGGGCCAGGCCTGGTGGCGGGAACAGACGAAGGCGGCGTGATGGATTCCTCCGCGTGGGTGGTGCCCCCGTCGCCGGAGCCTCGCTCCGAGCGGACCTCGTTGAGCTCCGAGGGGCGCCGTCGCCTGTTCCCCCAGGCCACCGACGCGGAGTGGGCGGACTGGCGTTGGCATCAGCGGCATGCGGTGCGCGGGCTGGAGCAGCTCGAGCGCTACGTGCCGCTGACCGCCGATGAGCGCGCGGGCGTCCAGGAGACGGCCTCGCTGTTCCGCATCGGCATCAGCCCGTACTACCTGTCGCTCATCGACCCGGAGCATCCGTTCTGCCCGGTGCGCATGCAGTCCATCCCCGTGCGCGCCGAGGCTCGCGTGCGTCCCGGCGAGCTGGAGGACCCGCTCGGCGAGGACAAGACGCGGCCGGAGGAGTGCATCGTCCACAAGTATCCGGACCGGGTGCTGTTCCTGGCGCTGGATACGTGCTCGGTCTACTGCCGTCACTGCACGCGCAGGCGCATCACCCAGGGCGGCGTGGCGGAGCTGTCCAAGGACCAGATGCGGCGGGGCATCGACTACGTGCGCCGTCACCCCGAGGTGCGCGACGTCCTCATCTCCGGCGGAGACCCGTTCCTGCTCAGCGAGCAGCGGCTGGAGGAGCTGCTCGCGCCGTTGAGCGAGATTCCCCACGTGGAGATGATTCGCATCGGCACCCGGGTCCCCGTGGTGCTGCCCATGCGCGTCACCGACTCCCTGGCGAGCCTGCTGCGCCGCTACGCGCCCGTCTTCGTCGTCACCCACTTCAACCACCCGAAGGAAGTGACGCCCGAGGCTCGCGAGGCCTGCGAGCGACTGGTGGACCACGGCGTGCCCGTGGAGAACCAGGCCGTGTTGATGCGGCAGCTCAACTCGGACGCGCGCATCATCAAGGAGCTGTCACACCTGCTGCTGCGCACGCGCGTGCGCCCGTACTACCTGCACCAGATGGACGTGGCGGAAGGCTGCGAGCACCTGCGCACGCCCATCGCCAAGGGGCTGGAGATCATCCAGCAGCTGCGGGGGCACACCACGGGGCTCGCCGTGCCGCACCTCGCGGTGGACCTGCCGGGCGGCGGCGGCAAGGTGACGCTCCAGCCGGACTACGTCGTCGAGCGCAACGAGCGCGAGACGGTGTTCCGCAACTTCAAGGGCGAGCGTTACGCCTATCCGGAGCCCGAGGAGACCGACTGCGCCTGTCCGTATGACGAGACGTGGCGCGAGCGGGCCCAGCAGTTCGGCTACCACCGGAAGGGCTGAAGCCCGGGCCTCGGCCCAGGCTCCGTGGGACGACGCTCAGTCGTCCCTCGACTTCTTCTTCCGGACGAACTTCTTCTTCGCCTTGGACGACTCGGAGCTGGCGCGGCGCACGGCCTTCTTCGCCGGCTTCGCGTCGCCGTCGCCCATCACCTCCACCTGCACGTTGTCCTCGGCCGACGCGGCGGCATCGGCGCCCACCGCGCCTCCACCTTCGCCCTCGGCGGTCTCCACGCCTTCACCGTTCTCGCCGCCCGCCTCGTCCTCGACGGGGATGCCAATCTCGACCTCGGGGCCATCGCCTCCGGAGGACTCCAGCTCGACGGGGTTCTCGTTGTCGAAGCCCTTCTGGACGGAGACCTCCTTCTCCTCGCTGGCCTTCGCCGCGGCGGCCTGGCGGGCCGCGGCCGCCTTGGCCTGGTCTTCCAGACGCTGGGCCTCGACCTTGGCGCGCTCGTTGCCCTCCGGCCCCATCTTCGCGGTGAAGCGCTCGTACTCCTTCGCGCTGACGCCGTGCTTCTCCATCACCGCGGCGGTGACGGCGGCCTGCTTGCGGCTGGCCTGTCCGCGCTCCTCGTTGCTCATCTCCGAGGGCTTGCGGTTGCCGAACTCCTCATCCACCTGCTTCATCGCCGCCGCTTCGTCCCGGCGGATCTGCGCCACCTTCTCGGGAGTCATCTCGCCCCCTTCTTGCGCTCCAGCACCGCCCGGAACGACGAGCAGGGCAGCGATGAGCATGGAGATGGGGCGGGACATGACGCGGCTCCTCGATGTTGGAAACAAGGGCATCTAAGCACGGCCATCCACCGGCGTGCACCGGTTGCGTTCCTGCTGGAGAACAGTGTGGCGACGGGGGCGAATCCCGTGAAGCCCCGGCGGGCGCGCGCCGGTGGGCTCAGCCATTGCGGCAGCTCGTACAGCCGTCCCGGGCGCTGGAGCACTGCTCCCGACCCTCGGCGCAGCGCGGGGGCAGGTCATCGCGGTCCGCGTGACGGTCCACCAGGGCGCAGAGCTCCTCGGAGACCTCGCACGTCTGTGTCGCCGCGGCGCAGCGCTGGTCGCACGTCAGGTCGTCTTCCGCGGTCCGCACCCGCAACTCCTCGAGTCGCGCGGCGGCGCCATCGATGGCCGCGTCGTCATCTCCCGCGACGCGCGTGTCCACGTTGCGCGCGCAGCCAGCCAGGAGGGACGTGAGGACGACCAGGGGCAGGGCGAAGGAGAGGGCACTCATGGATTCCCCTTACGCGCCGGGTTGCCCCGTCGTCCAGCGCCCCAGGCTCCCAATGTCGGCCGATGACCGGCGCTCCGGCGCTGTCTGTTGCGCGCGCCCGACGGTGCGGAGTCTTTGCTCGGTCCGTGGAGAAGCGGCCTGAAGTTGTCGAAGCGCGACCCCCCCAGCAACGGTGGCCGCCGCGCTGGGCCGTTGTCCCATGCCAGGCGCGGCGGTCCATCGGCGGCGGATAGGCGCTCCGGTGGGACTGTCAGGTGCGTCGGCGAAGCCAGGGGCAGCGCCTCCCACGAGGCGGCCCGTCGGAGGAGTCACTGCACCGCTGCGCTGGGCTGACGTCCCATGGACGCCGCAGGTCGGGATGGCGCCCCCGCTTCGCGAGGTGCCTGGTGTGTTCGTCCACGCGGCCAGGGGCGAGGCGGCACGTGCAGGGCGATGCCCCCGTGCTCTCGAATGCTCAGGGGCGTCCCGAGTCCGGCGCCGTGGGCTGTGGCGCCGTGCTGGGGCGACGCGCGGGCTCCTCGGGACGCGACAGGTACAGATAGGCCGTCAGCGCCAGCAGGGCCATGACGGCGAGCCTGCGCAGCCAGTCCTCACGACGCCGCTGGGGCGATGCCTGGTCCTCCCGCGTCGCGGCCTCGAGCCCCGCCGTCACGTCGCCGCTCAGTGCGCGCAGCCTGCGACACGCCTCCACCACGGGCACCAGGCCCGCGGGAACCGGGGCGGCCTCGCGCTCCAGCGCCGCCGCGAGCATCCTCGCCCAGGCGGATTCCTCCTCCGCCGTCGCGGGCTCCCGGGCCCCGGGGAAGACATTCCGCGTCAACGACACGGCCGCCCGAAGGAGCATCACCGACAGCGCCTCGTCCGTGACGCCATAGAAGCGCGCGCAGTCGCCCAGGGACGCCCCCGTCACGAGCCGACGGGTGAGGACGGCGGCGGAGCGGGGCTCCATCTCTCGCAGGGCCCGGACGAAGGCCTGGGGGGGAGGTCGGGAAGGGGAGGACTCGGGAGGTGTCACGTGGGCGCCATCCTCGCCCATCCTCCGGTCGTTTTCTTGAGGCACGTGGCCACCCTCCTACACTCCCAGGCCATGTTGCGACCTGTTGCACTCCTCCTGCTCCTGCTCGCCGCTCCTCGCTCGCTCGCCGTGGAGACCCTGCGCATCGCCATCGAGGACACGGGGAGCGAGGTGCGCATCCGGGGACAGGGCCTCGGCTTCGGCGCGGACAGCGAGGAGGCCACCTACGTCTCCATCCCCTCGGAGGTCGCCATCGTCCGACGCAAGGCCGGCAAGCTCGAGGTCAACGGCGCGCCGGTGCTCGGGGACTCGGTGCGCTTCCGCGCCGGATTGAGCACCTCCGAGGACGCGGGGACGATTCCCGGGGAGCAGCCCATCAAGGCCGGCAACACCCAGGTGCGCGGCGATGTCGTCGTGCGCCCGCTGCGCGAGGGCCTGCAGCTCATCAACGTCATCCCCCTGGAGGACTACCTGGCCGCGGTGCTCGGCAGCGAGATGCCCGTGTCCTTCCCGCCCGAGGCCCTCAAGGCCCAGGCCGTGGCCGCTCGCACCTACGCGTTGCAGAAGAAGCTGGATGCCTACAGCAACGCGTTTCATCTGGGCAGCAGCGTGCTCCACCAGGTGTACGGCGGCGTCAACCGCGAGGACCCGCGCACCCGCGCCGCCGTGGACGCCACCCGCGGCCAGGTGCTCACCTACGAGCTCGCGCCCATCGAGGCCTACTTCCACGCCTCCTGCGGCGGCCGCACCGAGTCCGGCCAGGATGCCCTCCACCGGGACTTGCCCTACCTGCAGCCCGTCGACTGCCCGTGCGGCCGGCTGCCCGCGAGCCGCTGGTCCGCCTCCATGTCGGATGCCGAAATCAAGGCGGCGCTCAAGCGGCCCGCCCAGGGCATGAAAATCACCGCCCGCACGTCCACCCGCCGCGTCACGCGCGTCACCCTGGGGGACGGCAGCTCGGTGGACGGCGTGGAGCTGCGGCGGAGGCTCGGCTACACCCGGCTCAAGAGCCTCGATTTCGAGGTGGAACGGACCGACCAGGGCTACCAGTTCTCCGGACGCGGCTATGGCCACGGGGCCGGGCTCTGCCAGTGGGGCGCCAAGGCGCTCGCCGACAAGGGCAGGGGGTACCTGGAAATCCTCACCCACTACTACCCCGGCGCCGAGCTGCAGCAGCTCTACTGAGGCCCCCGGCGTCGGCGCGCTTTCCGTGGCGGCGTGGGGGCTGCTACAAGCGCCAACCCCGTGTCGTCCCGCCTCTCAGACTACGACTTCGAGCTCCCCGAGTCCCAGATTGCCCAGGCGCCGCTCCCCCAGCGCGACGCCTCGCGGCTGATGCACGTGCGCCGCTCCTCGGGCGACGTGAGCCACCGCCAGTTCTCCGACGTGCTGGAGCTGCTCGGCGCCGGAGACCTGCTCGTCCTCAATGACGCCCGCGTCATCCCCGCCCGCCTGCTGGGCCAGAAGGCTGGCTCCGGAGGCCGCGTGGAGCTGCTGGTGGTGCGTCCGGCCGCCTCCACGCTCACCTCCGCCGCGCTCGGTGGTGCCCCCGAGTCGCTCGACTGGCTCTGCCTGGGCCAGGCCTCCAAGGGCCTCAAGCCCGGCCAGCGCCTCACGTTCGCCAGCGGCCTGGAGGCCGAGGTGCTCGAGGTCCTGGGGGGCGGGGAGTACCGCGTGCGCTTCCACGCGCCGCCCGGTGCGTCGCTGGCCTCGCTGCTCGACGCCGCGGGCCGCCTGCCATTGCCGCCCTACATCACCCGCGAGCCCGACGCCGCGGACGCCGAGCGCTACCAGACGGTGTACGCCAAGGCCTCCGGCGCCGTGGCCGCGCCCACCGCCGGCCTGCACTTCACCCAGGACACCCTGGCCGCGCTCGAGGCCCGCGGGGTGCGCCGCGCCCTGGTGACGCTGGACGTGGGGCCCGGCACCTTCCTCCCCGTGCGCGAGGAGGAGCTGGACAAGCACCACATGCACCCCGAGCGCTACACCGTGCCCGAGTCCACCGCGCGCGAGGTGAACGCGGCGAAGGCGGAAGGCCGGCGCGTGGTGGCCGTGGGGACCACCGTGGTGCGCACGCTGGAGTCCGCCACCGACGCGGCGACGGGCCAGCTGCGCGAGGGCCCCGGCGAGACGACGCTCTTCATCCGTCCGGGCTTCACCTTCCGCCAGGTGGACGCGCTGTTGACGAACTTCCACCTGCCGCGCTCCACGCTGGTGGTGCTCGTGAGCGCCTTGTTGGGCCGGGAACGCACCCTCGCCGCGTATTCAGAGGCGGTGCGCGCGGGATATCGATTCTTCAGCTACGGCGACGCCATGCTGGTGTCGGAGTGAGTGTCATGGGTGAGCAGCACGAGCAGGACGCGGGCACGCCGCGCGAGAAGGGCGACACGCGGGTGGCGCCGGGCATGGTGAAGTTCGAGCTGCTCCACGAGGACGCCTCCGGCACCAAGGCCCGCCGCGGACGGCTCGACACGCCCCACGGCCCCATCGAGACGCCCATCTTCATGCCCGTGGGCACCGTGGGCAGCGTCAAGGGCGTGGGTCCGGACGACCTGCTCGCCATGGACGCGCAGATCATCCTCGGCAACACGTACCACCTGATGCTGCGCCCCGGTGAGGCGCTGGTGGGCGAGATGGGCGGCCTGCACCAGTTCGTCTCCTGGAACCGGCCCATGCTCACCGACAGCGGCGGCTTCCAGGTCTTCAGCCTGTCGGAGAAGCGGAAGATCACCGAGGAGGGCGCCGCCTTCCAGTCCCACCTCGACGGCGCGCGTCACTTCCTCACGCCCGAGCGCTCCATCGACATCCAGGAGACGCTGGGCGCGGACGTCATCATGGCGTTCGACGAGTGCCCGCCCTCCACCGCCGAGCGCTCCTACCTGGAGAAGTCCCTGGCGCGCACCACCCGCTGGCTGCACCGGTGCGAGAAGGCGTGGACCCGGGGGCGCTCGTCGCTCTTCGGCATCGTCCAGGGCGGCCTGCACGAGGATTTGCGCAAGCGCCACGCCGAGGAGGTGTGCGCGGTGGACCTGCCCGGCTACGCATTGGGCGGCTACTCGGTGGGCGAGGCCCCCGAGGCCATGCACGCGGGCGTGGCCTACTCCGCGCCGCTGCTCCCCCGGGACAAGCCCCGCTACCTCATGGGCGTGGGCACCCCCGTGGACCTGGTGACGTGCGTGGAGCACGGGGTGGACATGTTCGATTGCGTGCTGCCGACGCGTTGTGCACGCAACGGCCTGCTCTTCACCTCGGAGGGCAAGCTCACCATCCGCAACGCGGCGTTCGCCAAGGACCCCAGGCCGGTGGACCCTGAGTGCTCCTGCTACACCTGCCGCAACTTCAGCAGGGCCTACCTGCGCCACCTGTTCGCGGCGGGGGAGCTCCTCGCCATGCGCCTGAACACCCTGCACAACCTCCATTACTTCCTGGGGTTGATGGCCCAGGTGCGCCGGGCCATCGCGGAGGACCGCTACGCCGCCTTCGCCCGGGACTTCCGCGAGCGGGCGCGGGCCCAGGAGGCCGAGCGGACCCGTGGCCGCTGAGCGGGCGGTTGGGATGTCGGGGTTCCCGCGTTCACTTGCTCACATGGGGACCCCTTGCTAAGAGGGCCCCCTTTCAGGATGGGTTCCTCGATTAGCGTGGGGGGTCCCCCATCCCAAGCCTTCCACAACCGACGAGGCAGTCTGTGGCTGAGAGCTTTTTGATGCTGGCGCAGGCCGGGGGCGGCGGGACGAGCCCGCTGAACACCCTGGCTCTGCTCGTGGGATTGGTCGCGATCATGTACTTCGTGATGATCCGCCCACAGCAGAAGCAGATGAAGGAGCACCGCAACCTGCTCACTTCGCTCAAGAAGGGCGATGAGGTGGTCACCGCGGGCGGCATGCTCGGGAAGATCCACCAGGTGGACGAGCGGACCGTGACGGTGGAGGTCGCGAGCGGTGTGCGCATTCGCATCCTGAAGACGTCCATCAGTGCCAAGGGCACGGTGGCCGAGGGCGCGCAGGCGGGGGCGCCGACCGAAGAGAAGAAGAAGGAGGAGAAGTAAAAATGGACCGCGGCTGGTGGTGGAAGTTCGGACTGATTGTCGCGGTGACGCTGGGGACCCTCTGGTTCCTGATTCCGACGTATTACACGCTGGTGGTCATGGATCGTGACCAGCGCAACAACCTGGCGCTTCTCGAGGAGAAGCTGCCGGCGTGGGCGCCCCCCGCGAAGTACCGGCTCAACCTGGGCCTGGACCTTCAGGGCGGCATCCACATGGTGATGCGCGTGGACACCAAGACGGCGCTCCAGAAGCGGACCGAGCGCCGAGGCCAGCAGATCGCCACGTACGTCGCCGACAAGAAGCTCGGCGAGGTCACGGCGGATACGGACCCGGAGAAGCTCCAGCTCACCTTGACGGCGAAGGACCCGGCGACGATGGACGCCATCGAGAAGGACGTCCTGGCGACCTTCGGCGACTTCAAGCGGGTCAGCCGCGACGGCGCGACGCTCGTGCTGTCGCCCGACGACACGCAGGTGAACCGCTTCCGTGAGGAAGCGGTGGACCAGGCGATGCTCGTCATCCGCCGCCGCATCGACAAGTGGGGCGTGGCCGAAGTGGACGTGCGAAAGCTCGGCACCGACTCCATCCAGATTTCGCTGCCCGGTCGCAGCAACCCGGAGCAGGCCAAGGAGCTGGTGGGTACCACCGCGCAGCTCGAGTTCCGGATGGTGGACGACACCAACCCGCAGTTCTTCGCGCAGATGCTCCAGACGACGCCGCCGCCCGCGGGCAGCGACATCACCGTGACGGACGAGGGGGGCTTCGCGCAGCTGCAGAGCGCCTCGCGCGAGGCGCTGCTCGAGTACACCAAGGACAAGGTTCCGGAGAACCGCCAGGTGGTCACCGAGTGCATCGCGAACCCGCTGAAGAAGAACGAGTGCTCCTCGTACCGCACGTACCTGCTGGACAAGAACGTCCCGCTCACGGGTGAGAGCCTGGCGGGCGCGGACGCGTCCGTGAACCAGATGAACGAGCCGGAGGTGAACATCGCGTTCGACCCGGCCGGCGCGCGCGAGTTCGAGAAGCTGACCGAGGCGGGCGTGGGCCGCCGGATGGCCATCGTGCTGGACGACAACGTCCACACCGCGCCGAACATCAACGAGAAGATCGGCGGAGGCCGCGCGCGCATCACCATGGGCCGCATGGGTGCTCGCACCCGCGACGAGTGGCTGGGCGAGGCGCAGACGCTGGCGCTGGTGCTCAAGGCGGGCGCGCTGCCCGCGCCGGTGACGGTGGGCGAGATTCGTCAGGTGGGCGCGAGCCTGGGTGACGAGCTCATCAAGAAGGGCGGCCTGGCCGTGGTCCTGGGGCTGGGCCTGGTGGTGCTCTTCATGGCGCTCTACTACCGCAAGGCGGGGCTCATCGCGGACGTGGCCCTCATCCTCAACGGTCTGCTCATCCTGGCGGGGTTGGCGTTCTTCAACGCGACACTGACACTGCCTGGCATCGCGGGGTTCGTGCTGACGCTGGGCATCGCGGTGGATGCCAACGTGCTCATCAACGAGCGCATCCGCGAGGAGCTGTCCCACGGGAAGACGGCGAAGGCGGCGGTGGACCAGGGGTATGATCGTGCCTTCTGGACCATCTTCGACGCGCACGTGACGGCGCTCATCGCCGGCTTCATCCTGTTCTTCACGGGAACGGGGCCGGTGCGAGGCTTCGCCACCACGATGATCATCGGGCTCTTGGCCTCGCTGTTCACGTCCATCATGGTCACGCGCGTGCTGATGACCTACTTCGTCCACGGCCGTAATGCGCAGTCGGTGTCCGTCTGACCGGCGGGAGCCCGGGAAACTGCCATGCAGATCCTCAAGAACAAGACCAACATCGACTTCATCGGCAAGCGCAAGCCGGCCGTGTTCATCTCCACCCTCATCAACCTCGCCATCCTGGTGGGCATTGCCACGGTGGGGTTCAACTACGGCGTGGACTTCGCGGGTGGCACGGTGGTCGAGCTGAAGTTCGACCACCCCGTCTCCGCGGCGGAGGTGCGTGAGCGCGCGGAGAAGGGTGGCCTGCACGACGTGAGCGTGCAGAACATCGGCAGCGCCTCCGAGAACGCGTTCCTCCTGCGCATGGGCGGCGTCACGCAGCTCAACGAGGAGAACGCGGACAAGGCCAAGGCGGCCATCGAGGGCCTGGGAAGCGTGAAGAACGTCTACGCGGACCTGGCCAACGGCATCATCAACTTCCGCTCCTCGACGCCGCTGACGGCGGAGGCCATCAAGGCGGCGGTGGAGAAGTCCGGCACCGGCGTGCAGGAGGTCCGCGTCCTGGGCGAGAACCAGGGTGGCACGGGCGTCGACTACCAGGTCGTCGCCAGCGGCATGGCGGACAAGGTGTTCGGCGCGCTGAGCGCGGGCCTGGACAAGCCGGACTTCGAGCAGCGCCGCGTGGACTACGTCGGTCCGCAGGTGGGCAAGCAGCTGCGCAACCGCGGCGTCATGGCGCTGCTGTACTCCATGGTGGCCATCCTCATCTACGTGGCGTTCCGGTTCGACTTCAAGTTCGGCCCCGGCGCGCTCCTGGCCATGCTCCACGACGTCATCATGGTGGCGGGCTACTACCTGGTGAGCCGCCGCGAGTTCAACCTCACGGCCATCGCCGCGCTCTTGACCATCGTCGGCTACTCGGTGAACGACACCATCGTCATCTACGACCGCATCCGCGAGGACATGGCCAAGTTCAAGGGCAAGCCGTTCGCGGAGGTCATCAACATCGCCATCAACGACACCCTGGGCCGCACCATCCTCACCGCCGGCACCACGGCGCTGTCGCTCATCGGTCTGCTCATCTTCGGCGTGGGTGAGATCTTCGACTTCGCCATGGCCATGCTGGTGGGCATCGTGGTGGGCACCTACTCGTCCGTGTTCATCGCCAGCCCAGTGACCATCTGGCTGGACGAGCGCGCCGCGGCGAAGGAAGCCCGCGTCACCGCGCCGGCCTGAGGCCGCGCGGGCCCTGCTGGGGCCGCGTGACACGAAAGAGGGCCCTGCGCTTCCGGAGGTTCGGAAGTTCAGGGCCCTCGGTGTTTCTGGTGCGGGACGTCGCGCTAGAAGCGCGCGCCCAGCGTCACGGAGGCGTCGAAGAGGCCGCCGTCGGAGTCCTCCACCGCGCCGTTGGCGAAGCCCGCGTCGTCAATCAGCAGGCGGTAGGTGGCCCGGAGGCCCGCGGTGAGCGCGCCGCTGTTGAACTCCAGGCCCGCGGCGAGCGGCACCTCTTCCATGGTGTCGTTGTCGTAGAAGCCGCCGCCGGTGCCGCGCACGTCCACGTACGTCAGGCCGAAGCCCGCGCCGACGAAGGGCCGCACCGCGGTGAGCATGGGCGGGGAGAGCTTCACGAGCGCGCTGCCACCCTGGCGGACGATGGACGGGCCGTCGTCGAGGATGCGCACGTCGTTGATGCCGTTCTGCGAGCCCTCGTAGCCGAGCTCGAACCCCAGGAACGTGGTGGGCTGCACGTTGAGTGAGAGACCCCACGACGGACCGGTGCTCGTCAGATCTCCCAGGTTGCCCGTGTAGTCGCCCAGGCCGCCCTTCAGGAACACGTTGACGTCACCGCGCTTGCCCGCTTTGCGCTCCTGCGCGGAGGCCGTGCCCGCAGCGAGAATCGCGAGCGCCAGCGCGCCAACCTGGATACCCCTTGAAAACATGCGTCCTCCCTATCAGGTGGTGTGCACTCAAGCTGTGCACCGGGCGCACGGCGCGCCTCCCACCGGCAGGCAAAGGAGCAAGCGCATGCCTGAACGCGTGAGCAGGAAGGGAAATGTCGTGCCCCAGGTTGGACTTTCCTCGTCAGACGTCTGAGGTACTGTCTCGCGTGTCAAGATTTCGTCCCGGCCACGGAGGAGTTCCGTGCGCCGAGGAGGGGAGCTCGCGAGTGCGGTGGTTGCTTCCAGACGTGGTCGAGGAGGAGGTGGGGTCGCTCGCTGGGGAGCTGTCGCTCCATCCGCTCGCGGCGAGGGTGCTCCTGCACCGGGGATACCGGACGCCGGAGTCGGCCTCGGCGTTCCTGTCGGACCGGTTGGCGGACCTGCCGGACCCCTTCCGGATGAAGGGCATGGCAGCGGGCGTGGAGCGGCTGGTGCGCGCGCTGCACAAGCGCGAGAAGGTGACGCTGTACGGTGACTACGACGTGGACGGGGTGTGCTCCACGTCGCTCCTGTTCCTGTTCCTGCGCGAGCTGGGCATGTCGCAGCTCGCCACGTACATCCCCCACCGGCTGGATGAGGGCTACGGCCTGAACCTGGGCGCGGTGGAGCGCATCGCCGGGGACGGGACGCGGGTGCTGGTGACGCTGGACTGCGGAATCACGTCCGTGGCCGAAATCACCCGCGCGAAGGAGCTGGGGCTGGACGTGGTGGTGGTGGACCACCACACGGTGCCGCCCACGCTGCCCCCCGCGGTGGCGGTGCTCAACCCGCACCAGCCCGGCTGCGAGTACCCGACCAAGGCGCTGTGCGCGGCGGGCGTGGCCTTCAACTTCTGCATGGGGCTGCGCAAGCGGCTGCGCGACGACGGCTACTTCGCCACGCGCAAGGAGCCCAACCTCAAGGCGCTGATGGACCTGGTGGCGCTGGCCACGGTGGCGGACGTGGTGCCGCTCACCGGCGCCAACCGCATCCTCGTCACCCACGGCCTGCAGGAGCTCACCGCCGCGCGTCGTCCCGGCGTGCGCGCGCTGAAGGAGGTGGCGGGGATGGACCCGGACACCCCGATCACGGCGGGCCAGGTGGGCTTCCGGCTGGGGCCTCGCATCAACGCCGCGGGTCGGCTGCATGACGCGTCGCTGGGCCTGCAGCTGCTCTGCTCGGAGTCGCTCGGGTCGGCGCGCGCGCTGGCGTCGGTCCTGGACCGGGCCAACGCGGAGCGCCAGGGCATCGAGAGCACCATCCTCACGCAGGCGCTGGCGCAGGCGGAGGAGCGCAAGGACGCGCGCGGCTTCGTGCTCTACGACGAGGGCTGGCACCCGGGCGTCATCGGCATCGTCGCCTCGCGCGTGGTGGAGCGCTACCACCGGCCCACCGTCATGGTGGGGGTGAAGGACGGGGTGGGGAAGGGCTCGGCGCGCAGCATCGAGGCGTTCCACCTGTTCGACGCGCTCAGCGGCTGCTCGGAGCTGCTCACCAGGTTCGGCGGACACAAGCACGCCGCGGGCCTCACCATCGACGCGGACAAGCTGCCCGCGCTGCGCGAGGCCTTCGAGAAGATTGCCCTCCAGCGCCTGTCCCCCGAGGACCTCATCCCCCGCTGCCGCGTGGACGCGGTGGTGAGCCCCCGGGAGCTGGACGCCACGGCGGTGGAGGCGCTCCAGCGGCTGGGGCCCTTCGGTCAGGGCAACCCGGAGCCCGTGCTGGTGCTGCGCCACCAGGTGGCCCGTCCGCGCGTGCTGCCGGCCAAGTCCGCGGGCAGCCACGGCCACCTCAAGCTCGCCCTCCTGGACGCGCCGGAGCTGGACGCCATCGGCTTCGGCATGGCGGACCGCGTGCGGCTGGTGGAGGGGCCGGTGGACCTGGCCTTCCAGGCCGGCTTCGACACCTTCCGGGGCCAGCGCAAGCTGTCGCTGCGCCTCAAGGACGTGCGCGTCGCCGCTTGAGCCCTTGGCTTGTGAGGCGGGCCCTCGCGGGTGACGCGCGGGCCCGCGGGTGTCACCTCAGGCAAGACCCCAGCGCACCCGGCCGGGCGTCATCAGCGCGCCCACGCGGGCCAGCTCGTTGAGACGGAAGCGCTCCGCCTGACGCTCGAAGGTGTGGCGACACCGCTCCGAGCAGAAGAAGTACCGGCGCTTCTTGTACTCCGAGGAGGGCTGGCCCTCCGGCGTCTCCAACTGCTTGCCGCACACCGGATCCCAGTGCTTGCCCTGGCCCTGCGTCTGTCCCTGCACGCCTGTCATGCCTCGCCTCCCCGCGCCGCCCTGAGGGCTCTACGCCCACACCCGACGGTGGACACAAGCAGGGCATATGCCAACCCCCAACTCCTCGGAATGCCGAGGGGCGGGGGAACGCACGGTGGGCAGGAGGTGGAAAAACTTCCACTCGGCCGCGCCCGCGTGGGAGCGAGCGCGGCCGGGAAGTGTTCTTCAGAAGGCGATGCCGGCGCTGCCGCCCAGGAAGAAGTCGTTGAGGTAGCCCCGGCGGAAGCCCATGGCCTCCAGGCGCAGGGACAGCCTCATGTTGCTGTCGCCGAACACGCGGGGACGTCCGCGCAGGCCCAGGCCGTACTGGATGACGGGCTTGATTCCGTTCACCTTCGTCTCGGCGGTGTCGATGGTGATGGACGTGGCCTGGTAGGCGATGCCGCCGCCCACCTGCCCGAAGACACCGAAGTCCGACTTGCCGAACTTGAACTCGTAGGCGGGGGCGAGGGTGAAGTAGTGCTGGCTGGAGCGGCCCTTCAGGAACCGGGTGCCGTCGCTCTGGCTGCCGTACGTCCAGCGCAGGTCCGCCCAGAGCGCCTCGCGCAAGGGCTCGATGTCGAGGATGCGGCCGTACTCCCAGGTCGCGCGGATGCCCAGGCCGAGCACGGGCTCGGCGAAGCGGCCTCGCGACGAGTCGAGCAGCAGCGCGCCGGCGAGCAGCTCCGCGGCGAAGCCCTTGTTGGGGTCGTCGATGCCGGCGAGCCGCTTGAAGTCGCCGTCCTCGCCCTCCTGCTCGGAGATGTCGCGGAACTCCTCCACCTGGTCCGCGTTGCGGCGGCGGCGCTCGTAGGCCTCCTCCTCGTCGAGCTGCTCCTGGGTGGGGCCCGGCTCGTCCTCCGGATAGGCGTACGGGTCGTCATCGGTCTGCGCGTGGGCGGCGGGCGCGACGAGCAGGCCGCCCAGCAGGCAGCGGGTGAGCCAGGTCTTCACGGTGGCGGTTCTCATCAGTCTTCGCTCAGGCGGGGGCAGGTGGTGCCGCCCGCGGCGCTGGGCGGGCAGAGGTTGGGATTGGTGGTGCCGACGAGCAGATCCCGGGGAATCTGCAGGTGGTCCATCACCTCGTTGCAGACGGCCTCCTTCAGGCGCAGGTCCGTGATGTGGGTGATGATGGGAGTCACCGCCACGGCGAGCGTGAACTTGGTCTGGTCCGACAGGTACTGACGGGTGAGCTGCAGGATGCCCGGCGTGGTCGTGGACTCGTCGTTGTACGCCGTGACGATGGAGCGCAGCAGGATGTCGCGCTGCCCGGTGGCCTCGCCCGCCTGGTACAGGGCGCTCGCGAGGATGGTGCCCACGCGGTAGTAGTTCTCGAACTGGTTCAGGTTGGCGCTGAGCAGCGTGTCGCGCAGGTTCTCGTCGATGCAGCGGTCCGAGCGGGCCAGGTCGCGCTCGTCGGCGACGGCGCCGTACTGGCCCTCGAAGGACGTGGAGAGGAAGCGCGTGTCACAGCCGTTCTTGGAGCGGCAGGTGGCGCCGTAGGCGTGCAGGTCCGCCAGGCCCTCGTCCATGGACTTGAGGATGTTGGCGCCCGGGCTGGGGCCGCCGCCGTCGGACCACGTGCCCAGGGCCTGCGGGAAGGGGTTGCCGCCGTAGGCCTTCTGGTTGAAGACGCGGTGCGCGTACTCGTGGGTGGTGACGCCCGCGTTGATGGCGAGCGGCGCGCGCTGCAGCTCGTCGAAAGGCAGGATGAAGAAGGAGTCCATCGCCGAGAAGTACAAGGCGTTGTCCCGCAGGGGGTCCTTGTCGGTGGCGGGGGTGCGGAACTCGGGGAAGTAGTACGTCCTGGGGGGCGTCTTGAAGTCCGCGACCGGGATGTTCGTGACCTCGCGGAAGTAATCGAAGGCGCGCTCGAGGTTGTAATACGTCGTCACCATGTTCCAGGTGTGGAAGTCCGCCGGCCACAGGACGTCGCCCTGGGTGATGTAGCTGGCGGTGACGTCGCGGCCCTCGTCCTTGAGCAGGGCGTTGACGAAGGCCTCGGGGGTGGTGGCGCGGTCGAGGTCCGGGTCGTTGGGGTCCAGGACGATGCGCGCGCCGCCGTGCAGGTCGGCCACGCTGCCGCTGAGACCGACGATGTCGGAGACCGTCTTGAGCTCGACCTCCTCGGGGATGTACTGCCCGTTGCTGGAGAGCACCAGGGCGCGAATCTTGACCGGCGCGCTCGGGTCGGGCGCACAGCCGGCGGCCAGGCCGAGCACGGCGGTGGTGGCGATGACTGTTCGGAGCATGGGGCCGTTTTACTCCGGTCCGGGCGGAACGTGTATTCCCCTCCGGGTGCCAGCGGCGCGTGAGGGAGACGCGGGGTGTGGGCGCGCGGCCGGACAGGGCAGGGGGCCGAGCATCCTGGCCGCGGGGACGAGGACGCGGGGGCCGTGAGGTTCTCCAGGCAGGTCGACGTCGGGCGGGCAGGGCTTTCCGGGGCCGTCAGGAACGCGCGTCAGGCGGCGACCGTCTGGGAGCTGTCAGGCCGGCGCGGACTCCTTGACGCATCGTTTCCACGCTCTTTATGGTGCCGCGCCTTTTCCCTCTACGCACAGCGCAGGCGGTCTTTATGGCGGTCCCGTTCATCTCCGAGGTCAAGCGTACCCACACCTGCGGCCAGCTCACGGCGCGCAATGTCGGCGAGGAGGTCGTCCTCTTCGGCTGGGTGCACAATCGACGCGACCATGGTGGCGCGGTCTTCATCGACCTGAGGGATCGCGACGGCTTGACGCAGGTGGTGTTCGAGCCGGACCACGCGGAGGCGCATGGCCTCGCGGGCAGCCTTCGGCTGGAGTACTGCATCGGTGTGCGCGGCAAGGTGGTGTCGCGCGGCAAGAACGTGAACCCGAAGATGAAGACGGGTGAAATCGAGGTCCAGGCGAGCGACCTGACCATCTTCAACCGCTCGGAGCCGACGCCGTTCCCGATCGAGGACTCCATCGACACGTCGGAGGAGAAGCGGCTGGCGCACCGCTACCTGGACCTGCGCCGCGCGCCGCTGCAGAAGTCGCTGCGCACGCGCTCGCAGATGAACGCGCTGACGCGGGCGTACATGGTGGACCAGGGCTTCCTGGAGCTGGAGACGCCGTTCATGGGCAAGTACACGCCCGGCGGCGCGCGCAACTTCCTGGTGCCCAGCCGGATGAACGCGGGCAAGTTCTACGCGCTGGCGGAGAGCCCTCAGCTCTACAAGCAGCTCTTCATGGTGGCGGGCTTCGACCGGTACTTCCAGATCGTGAAGTGCTTCCGTGACGAGGACCTGCGCGTGGACCGGCAGCCGGAGTTCACGCAGATCGACGTGGAGATGAGCTTCGTCAGCCAGGACGACATCTTCACCATCATCGAGGGGCTCATCAAGAAGCTGTGGGGCGAGGTGCTGGGCATCGACGTGCCCACGCCGTTCATGCGCATGGACTTCTACGAGTCCATGTCGAAGTACGGCAACGACAAGCCGGACCTGCGCTTCGGGCTGGAGCACACGGTGCTGACGGACCTGATTCGCGAGCACGGCGAGGCGGGCGGCGTGCCGATGATGTTCGAGGCGGTGCAGAACAAGGGCATCGTCAAGGCGATGGTCATCCCCGCGGACAAGGCGATGAGCCGCGCGGAGAGCGACAAGCTGGAGGAGTTCGCCAAGCAGGCGGGCGCCAAGGGCCTGGCGCGCGCGAAGGTGGCGGAGGGTGGCGAGTGGACGCAGTCGCCGCTGTCCAAGACGATCACGCCGGCGCTGCGCGCGGCCATCAACCAGGCGGTGGGCGCGAAGACGGGCGACCTCATCCTGTTCCAGTTCGGCAAGGAGGCGCTGGTCCACACGGTGATGGCGAACCTGCGCGTGCATGTCGCCAAGAAGCTGGGGCTGATTCCGGAGTACGGCAGCGGCGGCCAGTGGAAGTTCCTGTGGGTGGTGAACCCGCCGCTGTTCGAGCACGACGAGGAGACGAACACGTGGGTGGCGGCGCACCACGCCTTCACGCGGCCGCACGATGGCGACGTGCAATATCTTCTGACGGAGCCGGGCCGGGTGAAGTGCCACCGCTACGACGTGGTGCTCAACGGCTTCGAGATTGGCGGCGGCTCCATCCGTCTGCATGACCCGAAGGTGCAGGCGGAGGTCTTCAAGGCGCTGGGCATCGGTGACGAGGAGGCGCAGGCGAAGTTCGGCTTCCTGCTGGACGCGCTCAAGTACGGCGCGCCCCCGCACGGTGGCATCGCGCTGGGTATGGACCGGCTCGCCTTCCTGCTCACCGGCTCCGAGTCGCTGCGCGACGTGATTCCGTTCCCGAAGACGAAGACGGGCACGGACCTGATGACGGGCGCGCCGGGCGACGTGGACGACAAGCAGCTGCGCGAGCTGCATGTCCGTCCGGTGCCGCCGCCGCAGAAGTAGTCGTCAGACGATGGAGGCGAGGGGCTCCGGCCCTCCCTCCAGCGTGTCTTTCAATCGCTGGAGGCCCTTCTCCAGCGCGGCGCGGGTGCGCGGTGCTCCCAGGCACAGGCGCACCGCCGCCGGCGCGGTGGCGGGCCCCACGCTGAAGACCTCGGCGGGTGTGACGGAGACTCCGCGCCGCCGGGCCTGCGACGTGAAGGGCTCCGCGCGGAAGCCGCCGGGCAGCTCGAGCCACAGGTGATAGGTGACGTGGTTCGCGGGTGTTCGCCGCAGCCTGTCTCCCAGGATTTCCTTCGCCAGCTCCAGTCGCTCCCGGGCCTCGCGTCGACGGCGGGTGACGAGCTCGTCCGCGGTGCCGTCGTTCACCCATCTCGCGGCGAGCTCGGCCGTGAGCGCGGGTGTCATGCGTGAGGCGAGCGCGGCCTCTTCCGCGAGGCGCTCCGTACCAGGGCCCTCGGGCGCCGCCAGGTAGCCGATGCGCAAGCCCGGGGCGAGCAGCTTGGAGACACCCGCGATGAACCAGCCGGACTCGGGCAGGAGCGCGCAGAGCGGGGGTGGGCGCTTGTCGAGCAGCAGGCCGTAGGCGTCGTCCTCCACGACGGAGAGCCCGTGCTTGCGGGCCACGGTGGCGATGCGGCGGCGGCGCTCCTCGGACATGACGGCGCCGGTGGGGTTCTGGAGATTGGGCAGACAGAAGAGGACCTTCGCGCCGCCCCGGCACGCGGCCTCCAGGGCTTCGGGCACAAGTCCTTGCGCATCCATGGCCACGCCCTGCAGACGCAGGTGGAGGCGGCTGGCGAGCACCTTGAGGCCCGGATAGGTGAGGGCCTCGCAGAGCACCGTGTCGCCCGGGCGTGTGAGGACATTGAGCGCCACCTCCATCGCGTGCTGGCCACCGGAGCACACCATGACGCGCGCGGGGGACACGTCGAGGTCGAAGCGGGACATCCACTCGGCGCCGGCCTCGCGGTGCGCGAGATGGCCCAGGTGCGGGGCGTACTCGAGCAGCTCCGCGACGCGGGGCGAGCGATGCACGGCGTCCAGGGTCTTCGCGAATGCGGCGCTGGCCGGGTCCTTCGCTGGTGTGGCGGGCCAGTTGAGGCCCAGCTCCACCAGGGCGTCATCCCCTTCATCCGGTGCGGGGGAGGGCAGGTGGCGGGGCGTGTCGCGGTGGCGCACGAAGGTGCCTCGGCCCACCTCTCCGCCGATGAGGCCTCGGCGCTCCGCCTCCGCGTAGGCCCGAGTCACCGTGCCCACGGTGACGCCGACCTTCTCAGCGAGCTCCCGGTGGGTTGGCAGGCGTGTCCCCGGAGCGAGGCGGCCCTCCTCGATGTCCGCGCCGAGCGCATCCGCGATGACCCGGTACAGCGGACCCTCTCGGTCGCGGAGGTTGGGCGTCCAGATTGTCATGGTGACAATTCATACGGTTGACGGGCGGCTCCGCGCAATGCATCGATTGTGTCGATTCTTGAGGTCGATTGTTTCGGTACAATCCTCGGCCATCGAGTGAGGTGGCCAGCGGAGGAGCACACCATGCAGGTGAGCATTGTCGATGCCTTCACGCGGACGCCGGGAGTCGGCAACCGCGCGGGAGTGGTCCTGGATGCGGCCGGGTTGGGGGAAGACGCCATGCAGCGCATCGCCGCGGCGGTGGGCGCGTCGGAGACAGCCTTCGTGTTGGCGGGCCCCGGAGCGCAGGGAGTGAAGCTGCGGTACTTCACGCCGGAGGCGGAGATTGATTTCTGCGGCCACGCGACTGTGGCGACGTTCCATCTGCTAGCCGAGCGAGGGCTGTTGCCGCGCTCCGGGGCGACGCGGTTGGAGTGCGCGGCGGGGGGGCTCGACGTGGAACTGGAGGCGCTGGAGTCGGGTGGCAGCCGCGCGTGGATCGTGACGCCCAAGAACCCGTGGCTGGAGTCGCCGGTTGCGCTGTCACAGGTGCTCGCGTTGGTGGGCGGGACGGTGGAGATGGTGGATGCGACGCTCCCGGTGCGGCGCAATGCACAGCGGCTGATGGTGCCGTTCCGTCGGCGCGAGGATGTGTGGGTATTGGCGGCGCGCTCGGGGGCGCTGGCGGAGTTGCTCCGGCCGCATGGGCTGCGTGGTCTGTATGTCTTCACGCGCGAGACGCGTGAGGCGGGGAGCGTGGCGCACTCGCGCTACTTCGTGCCGGGGCTGGGGGTGCCGGAGGATCCTGTGACGGGCTCGGCCGCGGGGCCGCTCGGGATGTACCTGGCGATGCACGGTGCGCTGGAACTGCCGGCCTCGGGTGGAACGGTCCGGGCGCGCATCGAACAGGGCGACGCCATCGGCAAGCCGGGGCGCATCGAGGTCGAGGTCTCCGGTCGCGCGGGCCATCCCGAGCAGGCCCGCATCGGCGGTGTCGCGGTGACGGTGCTCGAAGGCTCGCTGTGCGTTTGATTCGGACTGCTCGAAGGTCCTCTCGGGCCCGTTGGTGAAGTCCGCGGTGACAGTCCTCGACGGCCCGCTGCGCGTTTGAATCGTGCAGCGGGACTGTGTCCGAGCGACTGCTCGATTCGCGGATGAAGTCCGAGCTGGCGCTGCGGTGAGACGCGTCTGGGCTTGCGCCTCGCGTTTTTTGTGGCTTCTTGTCCGTGTCGGGCAGCCAGCCCGTCCGCGCCGCATGCGATTGCTTGCCTACAGCTATGTGGGGTCCCGGGAGATACGACAGCGCTCGCTCGGGACTCCCGGGACACCCGTGACGTCTGCGTTGGCGCTCCGTTCCTGGCTCTCCGTTCAGCCGGAGGCCTTCAGCGAAGGAGCGACCTACGTCGTCGACCTGCTCGGACGCCTGCGTCTGGCTCCGCGCCGCTCCGAGCACGTCGCATGCGCGGACGGCGAAGAGGTGCTCGCGGCCGGAGAGCTTCGCTTCCGGCTGGATGCAGGACAGCCCTCCGTCGCCGAGGTCTCGAACCTGTCCACCGGCTACTGCCCGGACGTCACCTGCTGGGCGGTCGTGGCCCGGGCCCTGGCGCCCTTGGGGCTCCACTCGCCCACCGGCTTCACCGGGGCGATGGACTTCCGGCGGTGCCTTGCGTGCGGTGAAGTCACCCTGGTGAAGGAGCGGTGGTTCGTCTGCACCTTCTGCGACGCGGACCTGCCGTCTGACTGGAACGTGTCGCTCGCCCGGGAGGTGGACGTGGAGTGACGGCATCGTCGTGCCTCAAACGGCCGGGGCCTGTGCGCTGCGTCAGCCGAGGGGCGGGGTCGCGGGGACCTGGACGACCTGGGGAGGGGTGTCGCGAAGTGGAGGTCGGCGCCACAACCGCGTAAACAGGGGCGTTACAGGGAGGGGTAGGTGCCGATGAAGACGTTCCTCGTGGTCAACCCGCGCAGCGCGAATGGTCAGACTGGAAAGCGCTGGGTGGAGATTGCCGCGCAGGTGGGAAGGGTGCTCGGCGACTTCGGGCATGGCTTCACCCAGGGCGGGATGGACGCCGCGCGCATCACCCGGGAGGCCATCGACCAGGGCTACGAGTGCATCGTCGCCGTGGGCGGTGACGGCACCCTCAACGAAGTGACGAACGGCTTCTTCCGCGACGGCAAGGCCATCAACCCGAACGCCGCCCTCGGCCTCATCCCCCGTGGCACCGGCGGCGACTTCCGCCGCACCTTCGGCTGGGGCCTGGACCTGGAGTCGTCCCTGGAGCGCCTGCGCACCGACACCACGGAGCCGTTCGACGTGGGCCGGCTCGACTTCATCGACAACGACGGCAAGCCCGCGACGCGCTACTTCGCGAACATCGCCTCGTTCGGTGTCAGCGCGGTGGTGGCCCGCGAGGTGAACAGCGGCAGCAAGGCGCTCGGCGGCAACTTCAGCTTCGTCTGGGGCACGCTGAAGGGCCTGGTGAAGTACACCGAGCGCAAGGTGAAGGTGTCCACCGACGGCGGGCCCGCGCAGACGCTCGATGTCACCGCCGTGGCCGTGGCCAATGGCCGCTACTTCGGCAGCGGCATGTTCGTCGCGCCCGACGCCATCACCCACGACGGCGCCTTCGACGTCACCATCTGGTCCGGCTATGGCCTGAGCGACTTCCTGCTCAAGTCGAAGGGCGTCTACAACGGCTCCCACGTCACCTGGAAGGGCACGCGCCGGCTGCGCTGCCAGTCCGTGCATGCCGAGCCCGTCGACGAGCAGGAGGTGTTCCTCGACGTCGATGGCGAGACGCCGGGCCGCCTGCCCGCGACGTTCACGCTCCTGCCCTCGGCCATCCGCATCAAGGTGTAGCCGGCGCCGTGGCGACGTTGGCGCGGGACTTGGGCGCGAACTTCTTCAGGTAGTACCGCTCCCACAGCTTGAGCCCGGTGACGCCCACCACGGTGGGCCCGAGGAACACCGCGAGCTGCATGCCGTTGATGCCCAGGTGTCGCGCGTTGACCACGAGCACCGCCGTCAGCGTCGCGATGCCCGAGCCCACCATGGCGCCCATGTGCTCGAACCACCAGTGCATGCGTGTCTGGGGCGGGCGCAGCCAGTAGCGGAGCGATGACGCTCCCAGGAAGATGCCCACGAACGAGAAGCCCCAGAGCAACGGCATGCTCACCGCGAGCCCCCACGCCGCCGTGAACAGGCCGAGCACGAGCGTCAGCGCCGACATCCCGATGTCAAAGGGATTGCGATTCGCAGTCGTCCTCGCGCGGGTGCGCAGCACTCGCACGCCCATGGACGCGGACGTGCCACTCAGGACGCTGATGTAGATGAAGAACAGGGCCGCGGAGCGCTGTGCCGGGTCGTGCAGGAACCGCCAGCCGGACAGGAGGAAGCCGGTGAGGGACACGGCGGCCATCGCCGCCACGTAGACCCAACCCACGCGTTTGTGGAGCGTGCCGCCCTTTCGGGCCACCAGGGGCAGCCAGAGCGCGGTGAACCCGATGACCCCCGCGGTGATGTGGAGCGTGCGAGCCAGGGCATAGAAAGACATGCGAGCCTCCCGTGTGCTGCGAGACGAGGCCAAGGTACGGGAGCGCTCCGGGGCCCACATCTGCGGGAAGTCACACGGGCGCCCTGTGACTTCCGGCACATGTCCACCCGGAAGGGGAGGTCCTATGCTGCCCCTCCATGGCCTCGAGGCACCACACGCGCAAGTCGGCATCGGTCCACCGGTTGTTGCTCGTGGCCGGGCTGCTGACGTGGGCCGTGGTCGGCTCCTCCTACATGGAGGAGATTCTCCGGCGCCCCTCGGTGCTCGCCTCGCCGCGCGTGCTGGCGTGGTTCCTCGGGTTCCTCGCGTTCGGCGTGGGGTACTGGCGAAGTGCTCGTTCACGGGGGCAGGGCGGTCCGGTGCTGATGGCCGTGCAGACCGTTGCGGCGCTCGTCGTCATCGCCACGGGAGGCACGGGCGTGGAGGGCGCGCTGCTCGCCATCATCGCGGGACAGGCTCCCGAGATGATGTCCCAGCGTCGCGCGATGGTCTGGGTCCTCGCGCAGTCGGTGGCGATGCTGGGCGTCTTCCTCGTCATCTACCCGCTGGAGCGCGCGCTGCTCCAGACGCTCATCTTCGTCGGCTTCCAGGGCTTCACGCTGGGCTCGGCCGTCGTCATGGTCCGTGAAGCCAAGGCCCGCGCCGAGCTGGCCCGGCTCAACGTGGAGCTCCAGGCCACGCAGGTGCTGCTCGCCGCGCGGGAGCGGGAAGGGGAGCGGCTGCGCATCGCGCGGGAGCTCCACGACTCCTTGGGACATCACCTCACCGCGCTGTCGCTGAACCTGGAGGCCGCCGTGCACACGGTGAAGGACCCGGCCTCGGTCGAGCATCTGCGTCGTGCCCGCGAGGCCTCGCGCACGCTGCTCTCGGAGGTCCGGCAGTCGGTGTCCGCGTTGAGGGAGTCACCCGAGCCGTTGCTCGCCACGCTTCGCGAGCTCGCGCGAAGCACTCCAGGGCTCACCGTGCATCTGGATGTGCCGGAGACTCTGGCGCTCGATTCGCCGGAGGCGACCCACTCGCTCATCCGCTGCGTGCAGGAGGTCCTCACGAACACGCTGCGCCATGCGCGAGCGACGCAGCTCTGGGTGCGCATCGCGCCCGAGGAGGACGGCGGGGTCCGCGTCTCCACGCGGGATGATGGGCATGGCGCTCGTGCTCCGACTCCGGGCGCGGGGCTCACGGGGATGCGCGAGCGCTTCAGTCGACTGGGCGGCCGCGTGGAGTGGCGCGCGGAGGAAGGGCAGGGATGGGAGCTGAACGCATGGTTGCCCGCGGCGCGCGGCACGGAGCTCTCGTGATTCGCTCGACAGTGAGTCGCGCGTATCCGATGAAGAGTCGTGACAGGGGCATGCGGAGGATGACTGCTGAATCCCTGGATGGCTCCGGTGCGCGAGGCGGAGCGCTCTTGCGTCGCTTCATTTTGAGTCGCGCACAGCAGATGGCACGCGTGACAGCGTCGCGCGGAGGCCGGGCGGAGAATGCAGCTGAAGCCAGGGCTGCCTGCGACGCGCGAGCCCGAACGCTCATACAGCCCTTCATCCGAGAGCGCGTGCAGCCAATGGCATCCTGTGACTCGAGGGCCCGCGGATGATTCGTCTCGTCCTGGTGGATGACCACGCGCTGGTGCGCCAGGGACTGCGCAGCCTGCTGGACCTGACCCCAGACCTCCGTGTCGTGGGCGAGGCGGTGGACGGTGAGGATGCGCTGGCCAAGGTGGCCGAGCTGAACCCGGACGTCGTGCTGATGGACGTGCGCATGCCGCGCATGACGGGCCTGGAGGCGCTCAGGCGCCTGCGCCAGGAGCCGGTGAACCGGCGCGTGGTGCTGCTCACCACCTTCGACGAGGACGCCGCCATCGTCGAGGCGCTGCGCGCGGGCGTGCAGGGCTTCCTGCTCAAGGACGTCTCGCTGGAGGAGCTCGCGGACGCCATCCGCCGCGTCCATGCTGGCGAGACGCTGCTGCCGCCCGGAGTCGCCGAGCGTGTCGCGCGTGG
Organism: Myxococcus sp. XM-1-1-1; assembly: GCF_020037095.1. NCBI lineage: Bacteria > Pseudomonadati > Myxococcota > Myxococcia > Myxococcales > Myxococcaceae > Myxococcus > Myxococcus sp. XM-1-1-1. The sequence goes on along the minus strand of NZ_JAIQDH010000033.1, from coordinate 62,983 downwards.
ACTCGTGGACCTGGGCCGCGACTTCCCGCACGCGGAGCTGCCCGAGGGCCTCACGCGCCGCGAGGTCGAGGTGCTCCGCCTCATCGCCCGGGGACTGAGCAACCGCGAGATTGCCCAGGCGCTCGGGACGGCGGAGGGGACCGTCAAGAACCAGACCTCCAGCATCCTGTCGAAGCTCGGCGTCCGCGACAGGACGCGCGCGGTGCTCCGGGCCATGGAGCTCGGCTGCCTGTAGGACGGACATCCCCCTTGGGGAGTCCCTAGGTTCTGAGGCAACCTCCTGAATCCCGTGGAGTCCGGCGTTATGTGCGCTGGACGTGCGGCCCGCCGTCGCGGGGCCACGGGACGCAGGACGTAGGAGACGCCGATGGCCCCTCAGCGTGGACCTTCCCAGCTCGACCTCTTCACCGGCGCGCCCGCCGAGGCCCCCGCGCGTGCCCGGAGTCGGAGCCAGCCGGTGGAGCCCGCGCCGGTACAGGACTCGCTCGCGTCCCTCGGTCAGCAGCTCCCCACTGGCGTCTTCCTGGGCACCTCGTCGTGGACGTTCCCCGGCTGGTCCGGCCTCGTCTACGACCACGAGGCCTCCGCGTCGCAGCTCGCGCGCGAGGGCCTGTCCGCGTACGCGCGTCACCCCGTGCTGCGCACCGTCGGCATCGACCGGACCTTCTACGGCCCCATCTCCGCCGAGGCCTTCGCCGAGTACGCCGAGCAGGTGCCCGCCGACTTCCGCTTCCTCGTGAAGGCGCACGAGGTCTGCACCCTGGCCCGCTTCCCCGTGCACGAGCGCTACGGCGCGCATCGAGGCCAGCTCAACGAGCGCTTCCTCCACGCCGCCTACGCCGAGGAGCACGTGGTGCGCCCCTTCGTCGAGGGCCTGGGCGACAAGGGCGGCCCGCTCGTCTTCCAGTTCCCGCCGCAGGACCCGCAGGGGCTCGGCGGCACCGCGCGCTTCGTGGAGCGCCTCCACGCGTTCCTCTCCGCGCTGCCCAAAGGGCCCCTCTACGCGGTGGAGGTCCGCAACGAGGAGCTGCTGACGGAGGGCTTCGCGCAGGCCCTGGCGGACGTGGGCGCCTGTCCCGTGCTCGCGGTCTGGGCCCACATGCCCTCCATGGGCATCCAGGCCAGGCGCACCCGCGCGCTCGACGCCCGCGCGCTGGTGGTGCGGTGGATGCTGCCGCCGAACCTCGGCTACGAGGAGGCTCGCGCCCGCTACGCGCCCTTCAACCGGCTGGTGGACGAGGACGTGCCCACGCGCGACTTGCTGGCGCGCGCGTGTCTGGCGGCCCTGCGTCGCGAGCGCCCCGTCTTCGTCACCATCAACAACAAGGCCGAGGGAAGCGCGCCACTGTCCGCCATCAAACTGGCGGAGCGCATCGTCACAGGTACGACCAAGGAGGGGGACCAGCGAAGCGTCGCCTCATGAACGGGGGCTTGCCACCGAGCACGACTCTTGCTTACCTCATCAGGCATGAAGTCCGTCCTGCTCGCGGCACTGATGGTCCAGATGACGACAGCCGGTGGCGCTGGCGCGCGGGAGAAGCGCGCGGACGCACACCGCAGCGTGGCCGAGGATGAGGACGTTTCCAGGCACCTGTCGGCCCTGAAGAACGAGCTGACGTCCGTGTCGGAGCAGTTCCGCGCCGCTCGGGAGCGACGCCGGCTGGAAGCCGAGCAGAAGAAGCGCGAGTCAGGAGAGTGGACGAATGAGCCCGCGTCGCCTGCCCCCGCTGCCAGCAAACGAGCCCTCGCTCCCACCGGAGGGGCCGGAACCCCCGCCCCCTGATGACGAGGTCGTCGAGCTGCCCATCGACGGCACCCTCGACCTGCATTTCTTTCAGCCTCGCGAGGTGAAGCCCCTCATCCTCGAGTACCTCTGGGCCTGCCGCCAGAAGGGCCTGCTCGATGTGCGCATCATCCACGGCAGGGGCACCGGCGCGCTGCGTCGCACGGTGCATTCACTGCTGCCGAAGCTGGAGGAGGTGGAGTCGTTCCGCCCCGCCTCCGAGTTCGACGGAGGCTGGGGCGCGACCTGGGTGCGGCTCAAGCCGCTGGAGGCTCAGGACAGCCAGAAGTAGGCGGAGGCGATGAGCGCGCGCTTCTCCGTCACCTTCGCCTTCTGGGCGAGCTCGGCGAGCTGACGGTCCTTGGAGGCGTAGCGCTTCTCCTCCTCGTTGCGCAGCGAAGACAGCTTGCGGCGGTACTCGCGCTCCATCCGGTCCGAGTTCGCCCGGGCCTTGGCGCGCTCCGCGACGTCCTCCACCGTGGTGACCTGCTTGCGCGCGTCGATCCACTGCTGGCGCGCCGCCTCCACGCCCTCGCGGGACTCCATGAGGCAGTCCTCGACGTAGCGGTCCGCGCGCTCCTTGGCCTTGTCCAGCTCCAGCGCGTTGCGGCGCTCGGCGGCGCGGACGATTTCGTCCTTCGCGGCCACCAGCGCCTGCTCCTGCATCAGCTGCACGGACACCGGCGCGGGCTGGCGGCGCTTCTCGTCCTTGGCGGACAGCTTCACGAAGTGCGCGCCGTCCTGGAGGGGCAGGGCGCGGAAGTTGCCCTCGCGGTCCTTCACCAGCACCAGGTGGACCAGCTTCTCCTCGGGCTTGAGGCCCGTCGTCTCGAACTTGTAGACGAACCACCATCCCTCGCTGCCGGCCAGCCGCGCCAGTCGCGACGGGAGCCCCGAGGCGTCGAGCTGCAGGTAGCTGACCGCGTCCTGCTTGCGCTCCTTGACGGCGTAGGCGGCCTTGGCGATCTCCAGCCGACCGGAGGTGCGGCTGCCCAGCACGGAGCTGGTGAGCGCGCGCGCCTCCTGCTGCCGCTTGGCGAGGGCCTCCTTGGTCTGCTCGCCCTGGCCGCGCAGGCGGCGGCGCACGTCACCGTCGAAGCGCTCCAGCACCACCGAGCGCATCTCCGTCATGCGCTTGCTGATGCGCGACTCCATCTCCGCGCGCAGCTTGTCGAAGGCGGCGTTGATGTCCTCCACCTTCCGGCAGCCCTGGTAGATGTCGAGGATGCGGCGCTCGAAGTCGACGCCGCTCTCCAGCGCGCCCAGGATTTCGTCGGAGGCGCCGAAGACACCGTCGAAGAGGTTGAGCTTCTTCTCCAACAGCTCGAACAGGCGCGCGTCCGCCGCGTTCGCGCGGTTGAGGAAGTTGATGACCAGCACGTCCCGCTGCTGCCCGTACCGGTGGCAGCGGCCGATGCGCTGCTCCACCCGCTGCGGGTTCCAGGGCAAATCGTAGTTCACCACCAGGTTGCAGAACTGGAGGTTCAGGCCCTCGGCGCCGGCCTCGGTGCAGATGAGGATCTGAGTCTTGTTGCGGAACTCGTCGACCAGCGCGCGCCGCTCCTCGGGCGTGCCGGCCATGTCCCCGGACAGGAGCGAAATCTTGCCCCGGTAGCCGTTGTCCGACAGCAGGTTGAACAGGTACTGCTGCGTGCGCTTGGACTCGGTGAAGATGAGCGCCTTCTCCGGCCAGCCGTGCGCGCGCATCACCCCGAAGGTGCGGTCCAGGCCGCGCTTGAGGGCCTCGCCCTTGGCGTTGACCTTGATGGAGTCCGCCAGGTCCGCGTACTGCCGCAGCTCCCAGACCTCCTGCTCCAGCACGCGGATGTTGGGCGCCTTGGCCGGATCATCCGACCACTCCTCGCCCTCCTCGACGTACTGCTTGGCCTCCTCCGGCTCGAACATCGCCAGGGCCTGCTGCCCCAGCTTCGCCGCCTGCAGGCGCTTCTCCAGGTTGTCCGACAGCCGCCGCAGCGTGGGCGCGATGGCGTACGTGGAGGACGCCAGCAGCTTGCGGTAGCACAGCGTCAGGAGCGTCTTCTTGCCGGGTTCAATCGCCGCGGCCTCGGAGCGCTGCAGGTACTCGCTGACCTTCTCGTAGAGGTCGTGCTCCTCGGGCGAGGGCGTGAAGTCCTCCACGATGGAGCGGCGGTTGGTGTACCGGACGTACTCGCGCACCTGCCGGCGCAGGGTGCGTTGCACCACGGGGGCCAGCCGCTCCTTGAGCTCGCACGCGGCGGCCTCGGACATGCCGCCGCCCTCGTCCACGCGGTAGCGGCTGCGGAAGGCGTGCTCGGGGCCGAGGATCTGCTCGTCGAGCAGCGACATCAGCCCGAACAGCTCCATCAGGTCGTTCTGGAGCGGGGTGGCGGTGAGCAGCAGCTTGGGCTTGCCCGCCAGGGACGCCTTGAGCGCCTGGCCCATCTTGTTGTTGGCGCGGTGGGCGTTGCGCAGGCGGTGGGCCTCGTCGATGACGATGAGGTCCCACGGGATTTCCGACGTCAGGTGCGCCTTGTTGGCCGCGAACGGGTGCGAGCAGATGACGGGGAAGGGCTGGTCGAAGCAGTTGCCGGTGGCGCGCACGGTGCGACCGTCCACGAGCACGCTGTCCAGGTCGAACTTCTCGCGCAGCTCGCTGTTCCACTGTGCGCGCAGCGTGGCCGGCGCGAGGATGAGGATGCGCGTCTTCCCCTCGGCCATCAGCTGGGCGATGACGAGCCCCGCTTCAATCGTCTTCCCCAGGCCCACCTCGTCGCCCAGCATGCAGCCGCCGCGCGACAGCGAGTCGAGCGCGAACATGGCGCCCTCGACCTGATGCGGGTTGAGGTCCACCTTCGCTTCCGACAACGCGCCCGCCAGGCGCTGCTGCGTGTCACCACTGCGCGCCAGCAGCTCCTCGGCCAGCAGGCGCTCGTGGAAGTGCGTCAGCGACTGGACCGGCTCGGTGGGCTCCGCCCGGGCGGCGATGGCCGCCGCATCCGCCTCGACTTCCAACCTCAATCCCCTCGCGACCTCCGCCAAGACCGTCTCCATCCGTGCTGTTTCAGGGGGCCCGCCGATGCGGCGGGCGAGAGAGACGCGCCATTTTGTTGACGAAGGCCCTCATGTAAAGGGGGTCGTGTCCGAGGCCGAAAAATCGGCCTCCGCGCGATTGGCATGCTTCTTCGCGAGCGACGCGCGCGCGCACCGTATGTGCACGCCACACGAACTTTCCGCTGGACATATTCGCGAGGCCTACAACAGCCCGCGCGACTTGACGTCCAGGTACACGTTGAGCGCGGCGGCGCCGAAGCCCTGGGCCGGCGCGCGCACCACCAACGCCCCCGCGTCGCGCAGCGTGGTGGCGGTGCGGCGGAACTCGGCTTCCAGCCGCGTGGCGGCCTGTCGCGCGTAGGCGTCCTGGGCCGCGTCGGGCACGCGGGTGGCCGCGTCGCGCACGTCCTCGTCCAGCAGCGAGGCCACCACGGGCAGGTGCCGAGGACGCAAGGCGAGCGTGCGGGTGAGCAGGCCCGCGGAGGCGTCCGGGTCCACCAGGTCCGTGAAGAGCACCACGAGCGTGCGGCGCGTCTGGCGGGCGAAGGCGAAGTCGTAGGCGCGGCCGTAGTCGCTCTCCTCGAGCGCGGCCTCGGCGCGGTAGAGCGACTCGGTGATGAGGCGCAGGTGCTCGTGGCCCTTGCGAGGAGGCAGGTACGTGAGCACGTCGCTGGCGAAGGACATGACCCCCACCACGTCTCCGGCGTCCAGGCCCACGCGCGCCAGCCGCAGCGCCGCGTCCACCGCGTGGTCCAGCTTGCGCCGGCCGCGCACCTTGCCGGCCATGTGACGGCCGCAGTCCAGCAGCAGCAACATGGGCTGGTGGCGCTCGGGCTGCCACGTGCGCACCAGGGTGTTGGCGTGACGGGCAGAGGCCTTCCAGTCGATGTGCCGGTAGTCGTCGCCGGGGCGGTATTCGCGCAGCGACTCGAACTCGCGTCCCTCCGCGGCGCGGCGGCGCAGGGTGCGCTCGGAGGGAGCGTCCGAGGTGCGCGCCAGGCTCAGCGCCTCGCGCGAGAGCGCGGTGAGGTCCGGATAGATCTTCACCGCCTGCTCCGCCTTCACGCGCACCTGCCGCGCGCACAGGCCGAGCGGGCCGGGCAGTCGCAGGTGCACGTCGCCGAAGCGTGCGTCTCCGCGAGACGGTGGGGTGACGAAGTACGTCATCCTCGGGGCGGGCTCGCTGGGGGCGCCTCGGGGCGGCAGCACGACGGACTGTCGGTGGTGGTGGCTCGCGACGACCAGGGGCGGCTCGTCGCGCACCTCCACGCGCAGGGGCGAGGTGCCCGTGTCATGGCGCGCGAGGGCCAGGTGCACGGGGTTGCGCGTGCCGGAGGAGAGGATGGGCTCGACGACGCGTGTGACGGTGACGTCGCCCTCGCGAGGCGCGCGCAGGAAGTCCACGGCGCACAGCGCGAGCACCGCCACGTCCACGGCCAGCGCGAACCAGCCGAAGGTGGGGCTCGCCACCGAGAGGGCGGCGGGGACGAGCGCCACGGCGAGCAGCGCCACGGCGAGGCCCGTGGGGACCGGGCGGCCCAGGCTCACCGGGGGACCCGGACCCGCTCGAGCGTCTGCTTCAGCACGTCGTCGGAGGTGAGCCCCTCCACCTCGGCCTCGGCCTTGAGCAGCAGGCGGTGGTTGAGGACGCTGCCGGCCACGCCCTTGACGTCATCGGGGGTGACGAAGTCGTTGCCCATCAGCGCCGCGCGGGCCTTGGCCGCGGCGAGCAGCGCCTGCGCCGCGCGGGGGCTCGCGCCCAGTCGCACGCGGGGGTTGGCGCGCGTGTCGCGCACCACGGCGACCACGTACTGGAGGATGGAGTCGTCGCAGGTGACGCGGGCCGCGCGGGCCTGCAGCTCCAGCAGGGTGGGGGCGTCCAGCACGCGCTCGACGGAGGGCACGCGGCCCTCGCGCTGGTGGAAGGCGCGCAGCATGGTCGTCTCCGCGTCCGAGTCCGGGTAGCCCACGCGCACGCGCATGAGGAAGCGGTCCAGCTGCGCCTCGGGCAGGGGATAGGTGCCCTCGAGCTCCAGCGGGTTCTGCGTGGCGACGACGAAGAAGTGCGGCGGCAGCGCGTGGGTGACGCCGTCGATGGTGACCTGGCGCTCCTCCATGGCCTCCAGGAGCGCGGCCTGGGCCTTGGGCGGCGTGCGGTTGATTTCGTCCGCCACCAGGACCTCCGTGAAGATGGGGCCCTTCACCAGCCGGAAGGCGTTGTCCTGCGGCTGGAAGACGTTGGTGCCCAGGATGTCCGCGGGCATCAGGTCCGGGGTGAACTGGATGCGCGTGAAGAGCAGCCCCAGCGCGCCCGCCATGCTGCGCGCGGTGAGCGTCTTGGCCACGCCGGGCACGCCCTCCAGCAGCACGTGTCCTCGCGCCAGGAAGGCCGTCACCAGGTCCGCGAGCACGCGGGGCTGACCGAAGACGGTGCCGCCGAGCGCGGCGGTGAGGCGGGACAGGGGCGTGGCGTCGGACATGGTGCGCTGGACGGTAGAACGGCCGCGCGCGGCGCGGCACCACTTTCGTGGCGTCCGGGCCGCGCGGGCGGGAAGGGGCGTCAGTCCTGACGGCCCTTGAGTCCCAGGAACGCGCCGATGAGCGCGCCCACCGAGCCCAGGATGCCGATGAAGACGCCGAAGCTGGGCGACGAGTTCATCATCTCCGAGTTGCCCACGGGGCTGGGCACCAGCGCCGTGTCCGAGGACACCTTGATGAACACGATGCACCAGATGAGGCACAGGAACGTGGTCAACAGCTGCGCCATCCACGGCACCACGGGGTTGAGCTTGGGGAAGGTGGCGCGCACGCGCACGCCGATGGCGCCCATCGTCAGCAGCGCGAGCAGGAAGGCGCCGAAGCCCAGGCTCATCAAGCCCAGCGCGTCACCGTCCGCCGCCGTCTCCTTCCACGGCACGAAGCACGACAGGACCACGAGCCCCGCGCTGTAGAAGGCAATCTTGTCGCCGGCGCTCATCGCGCCCAGCAGGTCCTTCGCGTCCTGGATGAGCTCGTCCGGGTCGGCGATGGCGCTGTTGTTCTCCTCGTCCTCGTCGCGCGCGCCTCGGGCCCACGGGTCGGGCCCGGTGGCGGCGGGGGCGGGCGCGGGCGCCGGGGCACGACGCGGGGCGGTGCCGCCACTGCGCGCGGGCGCGGGACGGCTGGCGCGCTGCGAGGCGCTCCGGGCGATGTCGTCCACGCTGCGCACGTTGGTGGCGTCCCCACCCGCCGCGGCGGTGGGAGCGGGCCGGGCGCCGGACTTCGCGGGGCGGGGGCGCGCGGGGGCGGGCTTCCGGGCGGGAGGTGGACGGGGGGCTTCTCCGACGCCCGTGTCCTCATCGTTGTCCGCGGGGGGCTCGGCGGAGAGGAACGAGCCGTCGATGATGTAATCGCAGACGGGACAGATGGATGAGTTGGCGGCTACCTTCGAGCCGCAGCCAGGGCAGTTCAGGACCGGCGCTCCTGCTGAGAGATGCGAAGGCGCATCTTCCGGGGCCGGGGCGGACGTGTCAAACGGCACGCGGCCTAACCCCTGGATTTTCGCGGGGAATTGGCCTAGGCCCCAGCCCATGCGCCGCTTGAGCCCCGTCCGACTTCCCCACGTCTGCCTGGCCCTCGTCGTCCTGCTCTCCGGGTGTCACCGCGGTGTCCGCGGCTCCGACGAGGCGCCCCCGGACCCGGAGGTGATGGCGCGCATCCTGGACTGGGAGGACCGCCGCTCGCTCGGTGACGGGCAGCTCGCGGCGCTGGCCCACGACGCGCCGGACGCGCGAATCCGGGCGCGGGCCTATCGCGCGCTGGCGCGCATCCAGGACCTGGCCACGCTGGACGTGGTGGCTCGGGGGCTGAAGGACCCGGAGCCCCGCGTGCGCGGTGAGGCCGCCTTCGCGGTGGGGGAACTGGCGCTGGCGTGGGAGACCCCGACGGACGCCGAGCGCGCGCGGCTGGTGGCGCCGCTGCTCGAGGCCGAGGCGGTGGAGCGGGACGTGGACGCGCGTGACGCGCAGCTCGACTCCCTCGGACGGCTCGCGACGCCGGACGCGCTGGCGCGGCTGGTGGAGCGCCTGCAGGCAAAGGAGGTCGCGACGGCGGGCAAGGCCGCGCTGGTGCTCGGCGTGGCGGCGCGTCGGGGCGGCGCGGCGGTGGTGAAGGACGTCCCGCTGGCGCCCGCGCGGGCGTTGCTCGCGGCCGGGGTGCCGGTGGAGTCGCGCTACGGCGCGGCGTACCTGCTCGCCACGGCGAAGCGCGCCGAGGAGCTGCCGACGCTGCGCCGCTGCCTTTCGGACGAGGACGCGGACGTGCGCGGCCTGTGCGCGAAGGCCTTCGGCGACGTGGGCGGTCCGGAGGACGCGGTGGTGCTGGGGCGGCTGCTGGATGACTCGGTGCCGCGCGTGGCGGCGGAGGCGGCGCGCTCGCTGGCGAAGCTCGCGGCGATGTGTGGCGGGCCCTGCGTACCGCTGGACGTGCTGGAGGGCCTTGCGCCTCGGGCGAAGCGTGTGGCGCGCGGCATGGAGACGCCCGTGCCCACGAGCGCGACGCCCCGGGTGGAGACGCTGGCGCGCTCGGCGGATGGCCACCCGTTGCTGGCGCTGGCGCAGCAGGGCCTGCCGGACTTCGGCGCGCCGGTGCTGGTGGCGCTGCGGCTGGCGCTGGCGGACGCGGAGCGGGGCGCGGCGTCGGACCTCGCGCGCGCGGACCTGGGCTGGCTCGACTGTCGGCTGGCGGCGGCGTTGGACCGGCAGCGCGGCGTGGTGGCGGACGTGCGTACGTGCGGCTTCGACAAGGTGCCCGAGGAGCGCCGGCTGGCGCTGGGCCTGCGCGAGGTGGCGCTCTTCTCGAAGAAGACGCCCGCGGACTTCGCGGTGGGCTACCTGCGCCACCCGGCCGCGCGCGTGCGGCTCACCGCGATGGAGGTCCTGGCCGCGCGCCCCGTGCTCCGCGGCGCGACGGCGGTGAGCGCGCTCCTGAAGGACGAGGACCTGGTGGTCGCCGGCGCCGCGGCCGCGACGTTGGGACTGCTCAAGCCCCCCGCGATGCCTCCGGAGCTCGAGGCGCTGGCGGAGCGGGTGCCGTCCCAGCCGGACCTCGCGGACCCGGTGGCGGGCGCGCTCGTGGCCCTGCAGGGGCAGGCCGCGGAGCCCCGGTTCCGGCAGTGGCTGTCGCTGCCTCACGCCAACGTGCGCCGCGTGGCCGCCGAGTCGCTGACGAAGCTCACCGGCCAGCCCGTGCGCTCCGAGCGCGTGGAGCTCCCCGCCTACGCCTTCCGCCCGGAGCCCGCGCCCAAGGGAGCGGGGCTGGTGCTGCGCACGGACAAGGGCGACATCACCGTGCGGCTCGACGCGGACGAGGCACCCCTCACGGCGGGCAACCTGTACGCGCTCGCGCGCAAGGGCTACTTCAACGGCGTCACCTTCCACCGCGTGGTGCCGGACTTCGTCGCGCAGGGCGGAGACCCGCGCGGGGACGGGGAGGGCGGGCCGGGGCACTCCATCCGCTGCGAGATGACGCGCCGTCCGTACACGCGCGGCACGCTCGGCATGGCCCTGTCCGGCAAGGACACGGGCGGCAGCCAGTTCTTCTTCACGCACGCGCCCCAGCCGCACCTGGATGGCCGCTACACGGCCTTCGGCGAGGTGGCCTCGGGGATGGACGTGGTGGACGCGCTGCTGGAGGGCGACGTCATCCGCGAGGTCACCGCGGTGACGCTGTCGCCCTGACGGCCGTCGCTCAGGCGCCGCTCGCGCGGGCGAGCGGTGCGGGGACCCCGAGCGGGTGGCTGCGCCAGCGCTGGTTCTCCTCCTCCTCGAGCTGCTCCACCTGGTGGCGGATGCGCTGCCACTCCGTCTCCGGGATGCGCAGGAACGCATCCGCCAGGTTCGGGTCGAACTGGGTGCCCGCGCAGCGGCGGATCTCATCCCGCGCCACGCTCATGGGCCGCCCCTTGCGGTAGGGCCGGTCGGAGGTGATGGCGTCCACCGTGTCGGCGATGCAGAAGATGCGCGCGCCGATGCTGATGTCCTCGCGGGACAGCCCCTGGGGATAGCCCTTGCCGTCCCAGCGCTCCTGGTGCTGCAGGACGATGAGCGCCGCCTCGTGCAGGTAGGGCATCTTCGCCATCATCCGGTAGCCGAACTCCGGGTGCTTGCGCATCTCCACCCATTCGTCCGGCGTCAGCGGCCCGGGCTTGAGCAGGATGGAGTCGCGCACGCCAATCTTGCCGATGTCGTGCAGCAGCGCTCCCTGCTCCACCACGTCCAGCGCGGCGCCCACCAGCCCCACCTCCTCCGCCAGCCGACGCGAGTACAGCGCCACCCGACGCGAGTGCCACTGCGTCTCCGTGTCGCGGTAGTCCAGCGCGCTGATGAGCCCGTCCAACAGGCCCGTGGTGCGCTCCACCACCCGACGCTCCAGGTCCTGGTTGATGGCCACCAGCTCCGCGTTCTTCTCCGCCACCTCGCGCGTCAGCCGCTCGTTGGCCTCCACCAGCCGGTAGTGCTCCACGGCCTGGCGCACGCTGCTCGTCAGCTCGCTGAGCGACCACGGCTTGCCGAGCAGCCGGAACACCTCGCCGCGGTTGACCGCCTCGGACGCGACGCGGAAGTCCGCCGCCGCCGTGAGCATCAGCCGCACCGCCCTCGGGTTCTTCTCCCTCAGGGCGCCCAACAGCTCGATGCCGTTGAGGTACGGCATCATGAAGTCCGTCAGCACCACGCAGAAGCCCACCTCGCGCGCGGCGAGCGCGGGGTCGCTGTGCGTGACGACGTCATAGCCTTCCGTCTGGAGGATCCGGGAGAGCGCGGCGAGGATGAGCACGTCGTCATCCACCACGAGGATGCGGTCCATGTTGGAGGGTCTCCGGGGGATTTTGGGCCTGTCTTTCTTTATACAGCCTTGTCGCGCACCCAAACAGGGCCCCCCGACGGTTTGCGCGCGCAAGCCCCGGAAATCCTTGAAGGTTCTCGCATTGCGCAAGATGCGCGGAACCAAGTGATGCTTGCCTGCCCGCCAAGGTGTGATTTATGGTGCGCGGCAAGGCTGCGTTTCAGCGCTAACCCCTTGGAATCCTGGAGCAATCTCCGATGGCTAGAGCCCCAGCAGGGCCGGTGCCGGTGGTCGTGATGGGGCTGGGATTCATCGGGCAGGAGATTGCCAAGGCATCCCTGTCCAGCCCGGAAGTGGAATTGATTGGGGCCGTGGATACCCATCCCTCCCTGGTCGGTCGCCCCTTGGGTGACGTGCTGGGAGGTCCCGCGCCGCGCGTGAAGGTGGTGGACTCTCTGGAGAAGGCGGTGGGCCGGCGCAAGGGCGTGGTGCTGCTGCACGCCACGGGCTCGCGGCTGCCGCAGGTGATGGAGCAGCTGCTGGAGGCCATCAAGCTGGGCCTGCCGGTGGTCAGCACGTGCGAGGAGCTGGCCTTCCCCTATCTCAACCACCCGGAGCTGGCGGACAAGCTGGACCAGGCCGCGCAGCGCGCCGAGGTGGCGGTGCTGGGCGCGGGCGTCAACCCGGGCTTCATCATGGACCGGCTGGTGGCTACGGCCGGTCAGGTGTGTGGGCCCGTCAGGCGCGCCACCGTCACGCGGGTGGTGGACGCGCGCACCCGGCGTGAGGCCCTGCAGCGCAAGGTGGGCGCGGGGCTGACCGAGGAGGAGTTCTTCGAGTTGGTGGATGGTGAGCAACTCGGCCACGTGGGGCTGGTGGAGTCGGCGGCACTCGCGGCATTGGGGCTGGGGTTGGATTGTGATGACTACGAGGAAGAGGTAGCCCCCGTCTTCGCCGAGGAGGACATCTCGGGCGGAGCGTTCGCAGTGAAGAAGGGACGGGTGGCGGGCATGTTCCAGTCGGTGGTCGGGTTGGAGGACGGGCAGGAGCGGGTGCGGCTGGAGCTGACCATCGCCGTGGGGGCAGAGGACCCGAAGGACCGCATCGAAATCGATGCGGACCCTCGATTGGTGCTGGAAATCCCGGGGGGAGTGGCGGGCGACCGGGCCACCGCGAACGCGCTGGTGAATGCCGCGCCACGCTTGACGGCCGCCGAAGCTGGGCTCCTCACGGTGCTCGAGCTTCCGGCCGGACGCTAGTCAGGAGAGGGATAATGCTGGACAAGAATGCGATCGGCCGTGCCTCGCCGCCGACGCTCAACGAAGTGGAGAAGGGTGCCATCCGCCGCTTCGCGGAGGCCATCGGCGACTACAACCCCATCTACTACGACGAGGAGTACTCTCGGGCCTCCGGTTACCCCACCATCATCGCGCCGCCCACCTTCCCCGCGTCCTTCCATTCGGCCGCGGACCTGAGGGAGCTCCTGGGAGTGGGCATCAAGAGCCTGCTCCACGCGGAGCAGGGCTTCGAGTACGAGCGCCCCATCTTCGCCGGAGACCGCATCTACGTCTCCACGCGCGTGGCGGACGTCTCCGAGCGCCAGGGCCCGTCGGGGAAGATGGACATCGCGGTCATCGAGGACGAAGGCCGCGACGAGGAAGGCAACCTGGTGTTCCGAGCCCGCCGGACGCTCGTGGTCCGCGCCACCAAGGAGACCCCGTGATGCCCGCGCGCAAGCTCTACTTCGAGTCCATCCGAGTCGGGGACGAGCTGCCGGCCCTGGCCAAGGCCCCCGTCGACCGCGTCCAGCTGTCCCGGTACGCGGGCGCCTCGGGGGACTACAACCCGGTCCACGTCGATGAGCTCTACGCCAAGAGCGTGGGCATGCCGAGCGTCTACGCCCCCGGCATGCTGGTCATGGGCATGCTCGGCCAGCTCATCAGCGACTGGGCCCGCGGCGGCCAGATGCGCCGCTACAACGTGCGCTTCAACAAGATGGTCTGGCCGGGCGACACCGTCGTCTGCAAGGGCCGGGTGAGCAACCGCCACGGCACCGGCGGCCGCTACTACGTCGAAATCGACCTGTGGGCGGAGAACCAGCGCGGTGAGCTGGTGATGAAGGGCGGCGCGCACATCCAGCTCTTCTATTCGCTCGAGGACGAGAACCGTCAGCGCTCGGGTCAGAGCCCCATCGTCATCGAGGTGCCCCGCGAGAGCCTCGCGGCCCCCGTGCCCACCCCCAGCAGCACTGGCGGGGTGAGCGAGGCGACGGGCGCCTCCGAGGACGACGAAGGAGACGACGAGGACTCGGACGAGCGTCCGGCCGGCGCCTCCTCCAAGAAGACGGCGCCTCGGGAGAAGCCCGCCGCCAAGACGGCGACGCTTCCCTCGGCCAAGAAGGTCAAGAAGTAGCGCTTTGCAGTCCTGCGGTGGGGGGCAGACGGGTTGCCCCTCAACGCAGGGTGTCATTCAGGGTTGACTCAAAAATCAGTCGCCGCCACACTTCCTGTGTCTCAATTTCGCGCCGCTGACCCGAGGCCCTCCCTGGAGGGTGGGCAGCGAGCCGTCACGCAGGAGTGGCCATGTCCGCCGGCATCAACACCTACAAGACCGACCTCCGAGAGATCTTCTTCACGTTGTTCGAGCAGTTCGGCTTCGGCCAGGTGGCCGGTCAGGCGCCGTACGACGCCTGGGGCCCGGACGAGGCGAAGGCGGTGCTGTCGGAGACGTACCGCTTCGCGCGCGAGGTGCTCGGGCCCCTCAACTCCGTGGGAGACCGCGAGGGCTGTCGGGTGGAGAACGGCTCCGTCTACACGCCCACGGGCTTCAAGGACGCGTGGAAGAAACTCTACGAGCAGGGCTTCAAGACGGTGGCGGTCAGCCCCGAGCACGGCGGCCAGGGCGCGCCGATGATGCTGCAGGTGACGGTGGAGGAGCTGCTGTCGGGCGCCAACACGGCCTTCAACATGTACCCGGGCCTGTCCTTCGGCGCGGCCGAGGTCATCGCGGAGTGCGGCACGAAGGAGCAGCAGCACCTGTTCGTGGAGCGCATGCTCAACGGCACGTGGGGCGGCACCATGTGCCTCACCGAGCCGCACGCCGGCTCCGACGTGGGCGCGGCCAAGTCCACCGCGCGCCGCAACGGTGACGGCACGTACAACATCAAGGGGACGAAGATCTTCATCTCCGGCGGCGACCACGACATGGCGGAGAACGTCATCCACCTGGTCCTCGCGCGCATCGACGGCGCGGCGCCCGGCACCAAGGGCCTGTCGCTGTTCATCGTCCCCAAGCTGCGCATCGGCAAGGACGGCAGCTCGGGTGCGTCCAACGACGTGTCGGTGGGCTCCATCGAGCACAAGATGGGCATCAACGGCTCGGCGACCTGTGTGCTGAACTTCGGTGAGAACGACGGCTGTCTGGGCGAGCTCGTCGGCACCGTCGAGCACGTCGGCATGAGCCAGATGTTCAAGATGATGAACGGCGCGCGCATCGCCGTGGGCATCCAGGGCGTCGCGCTGGCGAGCGCCGCCTACTACAACGCGGTGGACTACGCGAAGGACCGCAAGCAGGGCTCCCACTTCACCAAGTGGAAGGACCCCACCGCGGCGCGCGCGGCCATCATCGAGCACCCGGACGTCCGCCGCATGCTGCTGGACATCAAGGCCCACGTGGAGGGCATCCGCGCGCTCATCATCAAGCTGGCGCACCACCTGGACAAGGCGCGGCAGCTGGCGGGCAAGGACGACGAGGCGGCCACCTACCACAAGGGCCAGGTGGAGCTGCTCACCCCGCTGGTGAAGTCCTACGGCTCCGACCAGTCCTTCCGCCTGTGCTCGCAGGCCATCCAGGTGTACGGCGGCGCCGGCTACATCCAGGACTACCCGGTGGAGCAGTACACGCGCGACTCGAAGATCTTCTCCATCTACGAGGGCACCAACCACATCCAGGCCATGGACCTGGTGGGCCGCAAGCTGGGTCAGGCCGGCGGCGCGCACTTCCAGCAGTTCATGGGTGACGTGGGCGCCTTCGTCGAGGCCCATCGTGAGCACGCCGTGTACGGCGAGGCCGTGAAGATCCTGGCGAGCGCCCAGGAGGCGCTGATGTCCAGCGCGATGACGGTGTTCGGCTGGTCGCAGGACGGCGGCAAGTTCCCGCTGATTCCGCTGTCCGCCAACCGCTTCCTCAACATGATGTCCGAGGTCGCCGTGGGCTGGCTGCTCCTGGACGCGGCGCTCATCGCGGAGAAGGCCAAGGCGGAGCTGTCCGCGGACCACCCGGACCGCGCCTTCTACGACGGCAAGAAGTACAGCGCGCTGTTCTACGCGCGCAACGTGCTGCCCAACGTGGAGCAGGCCGCGCGCCTCATCGCCCTCGAGGACACGTCCCCGATGGAGATCACCGACGCGGCCTTCGCGTCCGTCTGAGCGGGGAAGGCCCGCTCCTGAAGTCGAGGCGCCCCACGTGAATGGGGCGCCCGCCTGAAACACGCGAGGCCACCCTGGGGAGCCCGAGCTTCCCGAGGTGGCCTCGATGCTTTTCAGCGGTGTCCCACCGGACGGCGCGTCAGTCGCCCTCGCGCACGCCGATGGCGAGCTGACCCAGGCCCGCCTTCTTCGCCAGCTCCATCACCTGGACGACGGTGCCGTGGGGCACGCCCTCGTCGGCCTGGACGATGACGACGGTGTCCGGGTCCTTCACCTTGGCCGCGTCGAAGGACTTCTGCAGCTCCTCCTGGGTGACGACGTTGCCGGCGAGCACGAAGCGCCCGTCGGCGAGCACCGCCACCGACAGGTCCGTCGTCTTCGCGGTGACGTCGGCCGCGCCGCCCTTGGGCAGGTTGACCTTGAGGCCCGCCTTGGCGCCGCCTCCCGGGCCCTGCTGGACGATGACCGAGCTGGTCACCATGAAGATGATGAGCAGCACGAGGAAGATGTCGGTGAGCGGGGTGATGTTGATCTCGGCGAAGACGCCTTCCTCGCCGTCGTCGGACCCCGGTGTCTTGCCCATGGCCATGGTGTGTTCCCTCCGGGCGTCAGGCCGGCTGCGAGTCGGCGCGGGGCGCGGACGGGGACTCGGGGCGGGGCTCCGGAGGAGGTCCCCCGGCGGCGCGCTCCTTGAGCAGCTCCGCGAACTCGTCGCCCATCAGCCGCAGCTCCACCAGCACGCGCGACAGGCGGGCCTGGAAGTAGTTGTAGAAGACCATGGCCTGCACGGCGACGAGGATGCCGACGGCGGTGGCCACGAGCGCCTCGGAGATGCCCGTCATCACCGCGGCGCTGCCGCCGGTGCCGCCCGCCTCCACGTCCAGGCCCAGGTCCTTGAACGAGCGCATGATGCCCGCCACGGTGCCGAACAGGCCCACGAAGGGGGTGATGGAACCGATGGTGGCGAGGATCCACAGGTTGCGCCGCAGCTTGAGGCCCACCTGCGCGCGCTCGCGCTCCACGGCGGCCTCCACGCCCGCACCGCCCGAGCCTCGGCTGCGCTCCCAGCGGTCGAAGCCCGCCAGGAAGATGTCGGCGGCCACGGAGTCGGAGCGTTCGGCCGCGGTGCGGGCCGCGGCCACGTCGCCTCGCAACAGGTGCTTGCTGACCGCCTCGCCCAGCAGGCGCGAGCGCTCGCTCACCCCCCAGAGGGCGATGATGCGCTCCACGGCGACGACGAGCGCGGCAACGGAGGCCAGCAGCAGCAGGGCCAGGGTGACTCCGCCCAGGCGGAGGTAATGCAGGATGTCGTTCAGGCTCATTGGTGGGTGACCCGGCAGGGCGCCATGGCCCAGACTAGGACATATGAACCGCGCAGCCGTCGCAATCTTCCTGGGAGTGCTCTGTTCGGGTTGCCCCAAGCGCATCGAGTTCGGCCCCGAGGGCCAGCTCACCGATGCCGAGGTCGTCTACGAACGGGTCCGGGCGAACCAGGAGAACGTCGTGACGCTGGAGGGGGACGCGAAGCTGCGCGTCGAGTCCCCCCAGCAGAGCGGCACCATCGGCATGTTCCTCGCCGTCACCCGGCCGGCCTTCCTGCACCTGGAGACGTTCGACTTCTTCAACCGTCCGCTCGCCTCCCTGGTGGGGGACGGCTCGCGCTTCGGTCTGTACCAGGCCCAGACGCATACCTGGTACCAGGGACCGGCGAGCCCGGAGAACGTCTCGCGCTTCCTCCCCGTCGTGCTGCCGGGGGAGGAGCTGGTGGCCATCCTGCTGGGCCAGGTGCCCCTCATCCCGCCCGAGCGCAAGACGCTGGAGCTGGACACGAAGGAGGGCGTCTACGTGCTCACGCTCCACCGGGGGGCGGCCACCCAGGTGCTACAGGTTCACCCCAAGTACTTGCGCGTGGTGCGCAGCCAGGTGCGGGGCGTGCCGGGGTACGACCTGGCGTTCGACGACTTCCTGGAGCAGGGCGGGCTCATCTTCCCGGGCAAGGTGGAGCTGGAGGCGAAGCAGGCACAGACGAAGCTCCAGGTGCGCTACCAGCAGATCAAGCTCAACGCCCGGCCGGACCTGACGCTCTACGAGCTGGTCCCGCCGGAGGGGGCCAAGGTCGTCGAGGTGGATGACTCCGGGCGTGAGCAGCCGGTCGGTCCCCCCGAGTCGCCGGCACCCCCGGCGCCGGGTTCCTGACCGGCCAGGCACGGAAGAAGAAGCGCGACGGCTGGACTCGGGTAGAGTGGCCCCCACGACATGGCACAGATCAAGCTTGGAGAATTGCTGATCAAGGCGAATGTGCTCCAGGAGAGCCAGCTCAAGGCCGCGCTCGCCGAACAGGCGAAGTGGGGCGGCAAGCTCGGTGAAATCCTGGTGCGGATGAGCCTCGTCTCCGAGGACATCCTGGTGCGGGCGCTGTCAAAGCAGCTCGGCATGCCGGCGGTCAACCTGGACGCGGTGCAGGTGGTCGCGCCGCACGTGAAGGCGAAGATTCCGGCGCAGACGGCGCGCGACTTCTCCGTGCTGCCGCTGCAGCTTCGCGACGAGGGAAAGACGCTGGTGGTGGCGATGTCGGATCCGCTCAACGTGCGGATGCTCGACGAGCTGCGCGCCGTGACGAAGTGCCGCATCATCCCCAACGTCGCCGGCCGCACCTCCATCGCCCGGGCGTTTGCTCGCATGTACGAGCAGAACATGGAGCTGGAGGACGCGGACACCAACTTCAAGGTGGTGGACGCCCAGGGCCGCACGGTGGTGAAGAACCTCAAGGACCTGGACCCGGCGGCGGCCGCTGTCGCCTCCGCTCCGGCGCCCAAGCCCGCTCCCGCCGCGCGCCCGGCACCGCCGGTCGCGGAGGCCCCTCGCGCGTCCTCGGGAGGTGGCAGTCCGGCGGACCTCCTGCGCAGCGTGGAGGAGGTGCAGCGCAAGGAGGTGGCGGCCCTGAAGGCGATGGTGGAGCTGCTCATCGAGAAGAACGTCTTCTCCCGCGATGAGTACCTCGCGAAGGTCAAGCGGTAGCTCTGCCTTATGCGCAAGAAGATTGGCGAGCTGCTCGTCGAGTCGGGCGTGGTGACGGCGGAGCAGGTGAGGGTGGCGCTCGGGCAGAAGGGCGCTCCGGGGAGCCTGCGGCTGGGCGAGGTGCTGGTGGCGCAGGGGGCGTGCGCGCCCATCCATGTCGCCCGGGCGCTGGCCGTGCAGCACGGGCTGCCCTTCATCGAGCTGCCGGATGAGATCGCGCCAGCGGTGTCGTCGCTGGTGTCGTTGGACTTCCAGGCCGAGCACCGGGTGCTCCTCTTCCGGATGGAGGTGGAGGGCCGCAGCGAGCGCGTCCACGTCGCCGTGGAGGACCCGGGGGATTTGACGTTGGTGGATGAGCTGCGCTTCCAGCTCCGCAAGCAGGTGCGGGTCTTCGTCGTCGCGTCGGACGACCTGGACACCGCGCTGGCCCGGGCGCGGGGAGAGCCGCTGGACATCGTCGAGGCGGAGCCGCTGTACGAGGAGGAGGGCGCAGGTCCTCTCCCCGTGGCCGCGGGAACGCCACTGGAGTGGGAGATGCCGGAGACGCCGAAGCCCCCCGCAGCGAGACCACCCCCCGCCGCCGCTCCCGCGGCCCGTCGGCCCGGGACGCCGCCGCCTCCGCCCGCCGAGGCCCTGGGCGGCGCCGGGGGCGACTCGCTGGATGACCTGCTCGGCGTGAAGCCTCCGCCGCCCCGGCCTCCGCCGCCTCCCGTGCTCGAGGCCGACGACGGCAAGCCGCGCGTCCCGGTGGTGATGTTCGGTGGCGCGGCGAAGGGCTCGCAGCCCGCGCTGGCGCTCACGCCCACGCCGGACTTCTCCGACGACGACCTGGCCATCCTGGATGACCTGGAGCGCATGTCGCGGGGCGACGAGGCGGTGCTGGACACGGAGAAGGTGAAGCCCGCGCGCATGGTGGCCAGCCTCATCCGCCTGCTCATCCGCAAGGGGCTCATCCAGGAGGTGGAGTTCCTGGAGGAGCTGGCGAAGAAGTGACCTCCGTCGCGTCGCCCTCGGCGGAGGGGCCCCTGCTGGACGTCCGGGGCCTCACCGTGGAGCTGTCGCGGGAGGAAGGCCCGGTGCGCGCGGTGGACGGTGTGTCCTTCGCGCTGCCTCCTGGCGGCACGCTGGGCGTGGTGGGTGAGAGCGGCTGCGGCAAGAGCCTCACCGCGCTGTCCGTGCTGCGACTCGCGCCCCAGCCGCCCGTGCGGGTGGCGGGCGGCGAGGTGCTCTTCGAGGGGCGCGATCTGCTGACGCTCCCGGAGGAGGAGCTGCGGCGCGTGCGGGGACGCCACGTGGCCATGGTGTTCCAGGAGCCGATGACGTCGCTCAACCCCGTCTTCACGGTGGGCGAGCAGATTTCGGAGGGCGTGAGGCTGCACCTGGGCGCCTCGCGCTCCCAGGCCCGCGAGCGCGCGGTGGAGATGCTGCGTCAGGTGGGCATCCCTGCGCCCGGCGAGCGGGTGGATGCGTGGCCTCATCAGCTCTCCGGCGGCATGCGGCAGCGGGTGATGATTGCGATGGCGCTGGCGTGCGACCCGTCGCTGCTCATCGCGGACGAGCCCACCACCGCGCTGGACGTCACCATCCAGGCCCAGATTCTCGACCTGCTCAAGCGCCTGCAGGCCGAGCGCGGCATGGCGGTGATGCTCATCACCCACGACCTGGGCGTCGTCGCGGAGAGCTGCGACACGGTGGTGGTGATGTACGCGGGGAAGGTGGTGGAGCACGCGCCGGTGCGCGAGCTGTTCGCCCATCCGGCCCATCCGTACACCGCGGGGCTGTTGCGCTCGCTGCCCGCGCTGGGCGGCGAACTCGACGCGAATGCTCGCGCTCCCAGGATGAGACTGAGGGCCATCCCCGGCATGGTGCCCGCGCTGGGGCGACTGCCCTCCGGCTGCGCCTTCCGCGAGCGGTGTGAGCGGGCCACCGAAGAGTGCGCGCGCGTGATGCCGGTGCTCGAGCTCAAGCGCGGCTCGCAGCGCGCGGCCTGTCATCATCCGGTGCCCGCGCCATGAGCCCCGTCGAGCCGCTCCTCCAGGCGAGGGATGTCCAGGTGCACTTCCCCGTGCGCGCGGGCGTGTTGCAGCGCGTGCGCGGCGCGGTGAAGGCGGTGGACGGCATCAGCCTGGACGTCTTCCGGGGCGAGACGCTGGGCCTGGTGGGGGAGAGCGGCTGTGGGAAGAGCACGCTGGGGCGCGCGCTGTTGCGACTGGTGGAGCCCACCGCGGGCTCCATCCGCTTCGACGGGCAGGAGCTCACCGGCTTGTCCCAGCGCAGGCTGAGGCCGCTGCGTCGCCGGATGCAGCTCGTCTTCCAGGACCCGTATGCCTCGCTCAATCCGCGCATGACGGTGCGCGAGCTGTTGGGTGAGCCCTTCGACATCCACGGCCTGGCGCGTGGTCCGGGAGAGAAGGAGCGCGAGGTGCTCGCGCTGCTCGACGCGATGGGCCTGCCGCGCGAGGCGCTGGGGAGGCTGCCCCACGAGTTCTCCGGCGGGCAGCGACAGCGGCTGGGCATCGCCCGGGCCATCGCGCTGCGCCCGGACCTGGTGGTGGCCGACGAGCCCATCAGCGCGCTGGATGTCTCCATCCAGGCGCAAATCGTGAACCTGCTGGTGGACCTGCAGCGCGAGCGCGGGCTCACCTATGTGTTCATCGCGCACGACCTGAACATCGTCGAGCACGTGTCCACGCGCGTGGCGGTGATGTACCTGGGGCGCGTCGTCGAGCTGGCCCCTTCGGACAGGCTGTATCGCCGACCGCGCCACCCCTACACGCAGGCGCTGCTCGCGGCGGTGCCGGTGCCGGACCCGTCGCGGACCCGGACGCGGCTGTTGGTACCGGGCGAGCCGCCCTCTCCGCTCGCGCCGCCTCCTGGCTGCACGTTCCATCCGAGATGTCCCCACGCCATCGAGCGCTGTCGACGTGAGTCGCCTCCGCTGTATCCCCTGGACTCGGGGCACTTCGCCGCGTGTTTCCTGGCGGAGGACGCATCCCAGCGGGCTGCTCCCACTCCACCTCCCGGAGGGACCGACGGTGTTCTGGCTCAGTCACCATCACCCGGATGAGTACAACCGCACGTACCTCTTCGGCGGGCTGAGGCTCTGCGCCCGCTGTCTGGGGACCTACCCGGTGATGCTGGCCGGGCTGGTGGCGCTGTTCGTGGCGCGCGCGCCGCTGAGCTGGTCCTGGGACGTGCCCGCCGTGCTGCTGCTCACGCTGCCCGCGCTGGTGGACTGGGCGGTGGGCCGCTTCCGGCCCGCGGCGGGCTCCAACGCGGTGCGCACCGCGACGGGGGTCCTGCTGGGCCTGGCGCTCGCACGCTCGCTGCACGTCCACCTCCAGCGTCCCCTGCCTGGCGTGCTCCTGGCCCAGGCGGCGCTGGTGACAGGGGTCGCGCTGCCTGTCATTCTGGCCACTTACCGGAGACCACGACCGGATTAGACCCTCGCGCGCCGTCGTCCGTTATGACGGCACGGGTTGAGGGTGGGCCGGAAGTGAGCGTGGCTCCACGAGCGATGGGGGAGAGTTGGGACCGGAGACCTCAGACGAGCGCCTGATGCTCGCCTTCCAGGCGGGGGACGCTCGTGCGTTCGAGGCGTTGGTGCGAAGGCATCGGACACCGGTGTTCAACTTCATCCTGCGCTTCGTCGGGCAACGCGCGCGGGCGGAGGACGTGCTGCAGGAGACGTGGCTGAAGGTCGTACGCAGCGCCGGCGAGTATCAGGCGAAGGCCCGATTCACCACCTGGGTCTACACCATCGCGAGGAACCTCTGTGTGGACAGCGCGCGCAAAGAAAGCTACCGCCAGGCCGCGTCCCTGGAGTCGCCGGTGAATGGTGCGGACGGCGAGGACGGCCGGGCGCTCGCGGACGCGCTGCCGGATGGTGGCGCCAGCCCCGAGCGCGGCGCGCACAACGCGCGGCTGCGGCCCCTGTTGGAGCGCGCCCTGGCGGCGCTGCCGGAAGAGCAGCGCGAGGTGTTCATCCTGCGTGAGTACAGCGGCATCCCGTTCAAGGACATCGCCGACGTGACGGGCGTTTCGGAGAACACGGTGAAGAGCCGGATGCGCTACGCGCTGGACGGCCTGCGTCGCCGGTTGGCCGAGCTGGGCGTGGATGGCGACCTCGTCGAGGATGGAAGGACGGTGGTGGGATGAAGCCGCAGAACCTCCATGCTCATGAGGACCGGCTCCTCGACTTCGCCTACGGCGAGCTCTCCACGACGGAGGCCCAGGCGGTGGAGTCCCATCTGCAGGGCTGCGTGCGCTGCACCCAGGCCCTGGACGACATCCGTGGCGTGCGCGTCACCATGTCGCAGCTCTCCGAGGAGCCCGCGCCGGACGCGGGCCTGGAGTCGCTGCTGGCCTACGCGCAGCAGTCCGCGCGCCGGGCCGCGGCGGGCCCCGAGCCCAAGCCGTCCCGGTGGCGTCGCTGGTTCTTGCCCGTCGTGGGGCTCGCGTCGGTGGGTACGCTGGGCATCGTCTCGTTCATGGCCGTCTCTCCCGACTTGACCCGCCCCGACCTGAGGCAGGGGGAGGCCCAGGTGAAGAAGGCGGAGCCCACCTCCGTGGACGCCCCTCCGCCGCCCACCGCGGGCATGGCCCCGGCCCCCGCTCCGGCCGCCGCCGCGTACGCGGACTCGGCGCCGGTCGTCGATGGCGAGCTGGCGGAGGACCGGCTCATGCACGAGACCCGGCAGCGCGACGAGTTCGGCGAGCGGAAGAACCAGGTGGCCCGCCGCGCCGAGGACTGGGACCAGAACGGCAGCGGGGGTGGAATCGGCTCGGTGGGCCCTCGCGAGGCTTCCAGGTCCAAGTCGAAGGGCGCCCCTTCGTTGCCCACGGCCTCGCTCCCCGTCACATCGAAGCCCGCGCCGAAGGCCCTGGAGAAGCGCGCTCCCGTGAGCGACGAGCTGGAGGCGCCGCAGGGGAAGGTGGCGCGCCGGGAGCCGCTCCGGCTCGGAGGTTCGAGCGCGGCGAAGAAGGAGTCCAGCGCGGACCTGGACGACAAGTCGTCAGCGGACGTTGCTGCTTGGGAGGAGGCCGAGGGTGCCCCGGCGATGGAGTCCGCCGCGGAGTCGCTGCCCCAGGCCGTCGTCGCCCAGCCGCCGCCCGCACCGCCCCAGGATGATTCCGCCATCGAACGTTCGCTCGCCTCCAGGACGGCTCCGGCGGCCCCGAAGCCGACGAAGCAGCAGGAGGATGCCCTGGTGATGCGGCCCAAGAGCCCGAAGGCCGCCTCGACGGCTCCCGAGGCCGCGAAGGAGGACAAGGCCCGGGGCCCCTCCGTCCGTGAGCTGTCCCTCAAGGCCGAAGCCGCGTTCCGGGAAGGGGACCGGGCCCGGGAGGCGGGTCTCTTGAACCTCGCCCTGAACGCCGGGGCCTCCGGGACGGAGCGCATGGGTCTGCTCAACCGGCTGTGCGATGCCGAGCTCGCCCTGGGACGCCGACGTGAGGGGTTGGCCGCGTGTCGTCAGGTGATCCAGGAATCTCCGGGTTCCAGCGCCGCGCAGGCGGCCCGGCGACGCCTGAGCCGCGAGGCCGACTCGGCCGAAACCCCGGCCGAGCCTGCCCAACCCGCGCCGTAAGCCCGCGCGATTTTTCAATAAATGGGAGGCTGAAACCGTCCGGCGGTGTCCATTTGACCGATGCGTCCCGGAGGCGCTGATCGAGATAATGGCGCCATGGGAATGGAACAGGAAGAGCGGCCGCGAAAGGCGTCGGGCCGTCAATCCGGGCAGGCGGCGGTCGAAGCGGCGATGATCATGCCGCTCGCGGTCTTCATGACGCTGGGCATCATCCAGCTGACGCTGATTCAGCACGCGAAGCTGATGACCGAGTACGCCGCCTACCAGGCCGCGCGCGCCGGCGTCGTGTGGAACGGCAACAACGAGCGCATGCATGACGCGGCCATCGTCGCGCTGCTGCCGACGTTGGGGCGCACCGACGACATCGGCAACCTGGCGAAGACCTTCGCCATCCATCAAATCTACGACTCCGCGATGCGCACGCTGAACTTCGGCGGCGGCGTGGTTCCTCGCACGGTGAACGGCTCGAACCTGTTCGGCCTCATCCGCGTGGACACCATCAACCCGGCGTACTTCACGCCCATCGACACCATCTGGAAGCTGCGCAGCGGCTACAACTGGCAGGAGCTGGACTTCGACGGCGCGGACAGCTTCCCGGAAGTCCCCTCGCTGGAGAGCAACATCCGCAAGTTCTTCAACCTGCCGGAGCCGGACAGCTCCGAGCTCGTCTACCGGAAGGCCACGCGGCTCACCATCCGCCTGCGCTACTTCTATGAGATGAAGGTCCCGTTCGCGAACTGGATCATCTTCACGTCCTGGTACGCGTCCAACGCCCAGGTGGCCCTGCGCGGCGCCATCGACCGCGCGACGCTCGCGCCCCGGGCCAACATGATGTCCGACGGCGGCAACCTCACGCCGCTGGCCGCGATGGCCAAGGGCATTGACCACGAGCAGGGCTACAACTCGCTGTACCCCGCCGAGATGTGGGTGCTCTGGGGGCTCGCCACCGGCAGCATCCCGTTCGTCTCCAGTCTCGTCGGAAAGCGCTACTTCATGCCGCTGACGGCCACCTACACCATGCGCATGCAGTCCAACTTCCACCGGAAGTGGATCATGCACCTCAACCCCGACTGGGGCCTGTAAGAGGACGCACGCACCATGTTCACTCGAATCCTCCGACAGAGCTTCCAGCGCCAGGAGGGCCAGGCCCTCATCCTGGCCGCCTTGATGGTGCTGGTGATGTCCATCGCCGTGCTGACCACGGTGAACATCGGCCACACCGTGCACGAGCGCGTGCGCCTGCAGAACACCGCGGACGCCGCCGCCTACTCGATGGCCGCCATGGAGGCGCGCGCGTTCAACTTCTACGCGTACGCCAACCGCACGCAGGTGTCCCACTACGTGTCGGCCATGATGTGGCACTCGCTCATCTCGGTCATCTACTCGGCCGAGGCGTTCTTCACGGACCTGTTCGGGTTCATGAAGACGCTCAACCCGTGCGCCGGCAAACGCAAGAAGCTGTGGATCGTCTTGTGTCCCATCATCGAAGTGATTCCGTACGTGGGACAGGTCATCAAGGCCGTGAACAAGATCATGACCTTGTACAAGACGGTCTTCCTGCAGCCGTTCCAGCGCATCCTCAAGGCCGCCAACCCCGACAAGTGGTTGGGCAAGTTCCTGATTCCAGCGCATCGGGTGCTCAACGGCGCCATGTACTTCATGTCCCAGGCGGTGATGATGTCCGCGTCGACACACGTGACGCAGACGACGCAGGGCGTGCTGGACGCGAACGACACCAAGCTCAACTCGCTGGCCAGCCAGCTGGCGACGGGCATCTACAGCCAGTGTCTCTTCAGCCAGGCGCACAACTCGCACGCGGGCGGCAAGCCCCTGAACCCGGGCACGTGGAAGAACCCGTTCGGCGCGCTGGACGTGACGAAGTACAAGGCCAACGACGACATCGCCCGCGCCAAGCGCTCCATGGGCGGCATCACCAACGCCACGCGCTACGCGTGTGACCACGAGGGTGGCATCTGCCCCGAGCGCTTCACCACCTCGCGCGAGCTGGGTGACATCCTCCCGCTGCCGGACGCGCTCGGCTTCCTGCGCGACATGCTCAACAACGGCGTGAACGCTCCGGGCCTGATGGAGTTCAAGAAGATGGGGCAGACGCGCATGCTGTCCGCGACGTTCCCCACCGCGAAGAGCATCATGGATTCGCGCAACTACATCCGCGACTGGAACGACAACCTGAGCCCGTGGGGCATGACGGCGCAGGGTGACAACATGGGCGCGGACGACCTGTACTGGCTCAAGCTGGGCCCCGCCGAGGTCGACGTGGGCGTGGGCAAGGCGGACAACCCGCTGTCCTGCAACAACAAGGACCCGTACACGCGCTGCTTCGGTGACAACCGCAAGGGCCTCAACGACAAGGGCGGCATCAAGCTGCCGTACCGTCACACCATGAAGCCCAGCGTGTGGGCGCTCAACGACAAGGACACCGGCAGCGTCAAGGGCGGCGTCCACTGGCGCATCCACTACCCCCAGAACAGCGAGGGGTGGCGCAACCACCGCGCGCCCAGCGGCGCCGAGCGCGAGGTGGGCATCCACCGCGAGAAGGTCTGCGTCCTCCAGCTCGTCGTCTGCTGGTTCAAGGTGGACGTGTACACGGCCAACGTGCGTCCGGCCCAGGACGGCAACCACCCCTGGGGTGGCGTGACGCCGTTCATGCACTTCGAGCCCGGTCAGTACTCGGGAAGCACCTGCAACCCGATGGCGAACGCGGCGAACAACGCCATCGCCGAGCGCAAGTTCGACTTCAACCAGCCGTCGGCCTGGGTGGCGCTGAACAAGTCTCCCGAGGACGTGGTGAACAAGGAGAACGCGGACGGCACGGGCTCCAACGCGCCCGCGCTCCTCAACGACGACGGCAAGGTGAAGTTCTCCTTCACCGCGGACTCGGAGGGGCTGGAGATGCTCAACAACCGCAAGAAGTTCCTCAGCCTCACCGAGGGCCTCAACGTCATCTCGCGCGGTCAGAGCTACTACCACCGCCCGGGCAACTGGACCGAGCAGCCCAACTTCTTCAACCCATACTGGCGTCCTCGCCTGGCGTCCGTGTACCAGGGGCGCAACCAGCTCCCGGTCGTCGGCAGCATGCTGGACGCGCTGCCCGGCGCGCTCCAGGGCTTCGCCCCGAAGGTCATGACGCACTGAGGACCGCGATGAGAGCCCCCATGTCCCGCAAGAGTTTCCGGCGCGGTGCCGCCACGGTCGAGTTCGCGCTCTCCGTGCCGCTCCTCGTCATGATTCTGATGTTCAGCATGTACCTGACGGAGTTGGTCCGGGCGAAGCTGAAGCTCCAGGAGATGGCGCGTTACGCCGTCTGGGAGATGACCAGCTACTCCCTGTCTGACTTCGCCAAGGGCAACCACGACAACGCCTTCGAGGACGCACGTCAGGAGGCGCACACCGAGCTGGTCGAGCGCTACAAGGACATGGACTCGGTGGAGCCCAACGGCACGGTGGGCACGTTCATCGCCCGCTACGGCAACGTGCAGGGCACCATCACCAACAAGGAGATTCCCTTCCTCGAGTCCGGGATGCTGGGCGGTCCCGGCAGCACGGGAGAGGGTGGCGGGCTGGGCGCCGGGGTGATTGGCATGCTCAACTCGGGCGCCGGCTCGGTGCTCAACATGTGGGGCTTCAACAACAAGGGATGGGTCGAGTCCGAAGTCACGATGAACTTCGACAACGTCATCATCCCGCGCAGCTACCTGGACGAGTCGGGGCAGGGCGGCTTCTTCAAGTCGGACACCTTCGGCGGGCAGGACCTGGCGAGCATCCCCATGCGCTCGCGCTACTCGATGTACGCCAACGGCTGGAACATGCCGGACGGCGGCGACGCGGTGGTGCGAGACAGGCGAGCGGGCAACCACCGCTCGGGCAGCGACCCGCACGGCATGCACGTGCAGGTGGGGCGGATGAAGTTCCTGGGCCTGACGCAGGCGCTGGATGGCAGCGTCGGCAGCGTGCTCAGCTTCCTGGGGAGCTTCCTGCCGAACTTCTTCGGCACCTATGTCGTCGCCCGCAACTACGGTATCGATCCCCAGCAGAAGGGGAACTGCAACGGCCTGACGGGGTACGACAGCTCGGCGAGCAGCGGTCTGCACGCGATGCGCGACCTGCTGGACAACGACCGGCCGGACTGCTTCGACACGGCGCCGTTCCGCGATGAGATGACGTACGGGGACAGCAACTACATCAAGCTGTTCATGGCCCGCGGTCCGCACTTCATGGGCTGCAAGAAGGCCATGGCCGACGACCCGTCGGACCCGGACGCCAACCAAGAGGCGACGAAGAAGGATGAGCAGGACAACAAGATTCGCTGCGAGTAGGGCCGCGGCCCTCGGGCTGGTGCTCGGCTGTGCGCTGGGGGCCTTCGGGCCGGCGCGCGCGGCCGAGCAGCAGGTGCCCGTGTATCCGGGCACCGTCCACACCCGCATCGGCAACGACCTGGTCATCGGCGGGGAGTACTACCGCCTGGCCTACTTCACCACGACCGACCCCATGAAGAAGGTGGTGGCCTACTTCGCGCAGAAGTGGCGCGACGAGGGCTACCCCACCGTGGTGGAGGGCGACATGGAGGAGGAGGCCGTCGTCTCCGCGCTCTTCACGCGCGAGGGCCTGCAGCGCGGGGTGGTGCTGCGCATGCACGCGGGCAAGACGGTGGGCTTCACGGCGCTGCGCGATTTGTGGTCGCGTCCGCCGAAGACGCCGCCGCAGGGCCTGGTCAAGCTGGAGGGCACGCTCTACAGCCAGGACCTGGCCACGCGCGACGACCCGGGCGGCTCGCAGAACCGCACGTCCCTGGTGACGGGGGACCTCAACGACGTGCAGCGCCGCGTGGACGCGGAGCTGGAGCGCCAGGGGTTCTCGCCGGTGCGCAGCACGGTGACGAAGCTGGGCGGTGGCACGCAGGTGACGATGGAGCACGCGCGCAAGGGCGAGCAGGTGATGACGACCATCTCCGAGGTGGACGAGGGCATGTCGACCGTCCTCCAGACCTGGGTGGGCTCGGACCGTCCGGACGCGGTGCCCAACGACGACGCGGTCCGCAAGAGCCGCGAGGCCTACGAGCAGGAGCAGAAGGCCAAGACGAAGGGGACGGGCAAATGAGGGCGACGTGGGCCGTCCTGGCGGTGGTGCTGATGGCGGCGTCGGCGCGCGCGGAGGAGAGCCCCGCGGCGCGCGAGGTGATGAACCACCTGACGCGCGGCGCGCGCAACACGCGCGTGGGCGATTGGGTGACCTACCGCTTCGACGGCGGCGCGGGTGGCCAGCGCATCTACTACTGGCGCATGGCGGTGGTGGGGGAGGAGAAGGACAAGCAGGGCCGGGACGCGGTGTGGGTGGAGATGGAGGCGGGCACGCACCCGGCCATGAAGTCGCCCCTGATGCAGATGCGCATGCTGGTGGCGCGCGAGGGCGAGCAGATCCAGTACGACGCCATCTCCCGGCTCTATGTGGGCGGCCCCACGGACCGTCCGCAGGAGTACTCGCAGGAGGCCCTGGACCACGTCATGAAGAAGATGGGGCAGGAGGCCAAGGACGACAAGCTGCCGCACCCGGACGAGGACAAGGAGCCGCTGCCCGCGGGGCTCAAGCCCGTGCTACGCTCCAGCAAGGAGATGCGGGTGATGACGCTGGCGGGGACGGTGTCGGCCGTGCAGATCGAACTGGTCGTGAAGAAGACCGTCGTCAAGCGGATGTGGATTTCCCGCGAGATTCCGTTGATGCAACTGGCGAAGATGGAGATTCCAGGCATCGCCCATTCGATGGAGGTGGCGGAGTACGGTATCGACGCCAAGCCGCGAATGGTGCTGCCGCCTCCGTCCGCCCCCAAGGTCCGCCTGGAGTACGCGGACCGTGTGTTCCCCAACCTGCCCGACATGGACGCGCCGCAGGACGCGGCCCCGGAGGAAGCCTCCCCATGAGCATCCCCAAGACGCAGCGCCGGCGCGCCTCCCAGCGCGGCCAGGCCATGGTCGAATACTCCATCCTCAACTGGGTCCTCGTCGTCGCGCTCATCATCGGCGGGTCGGTCAAGGTCCGGTGGACGGATGACGTGCAGTCGAACGTCATCGACCTGTTCATGCGCTCGTACCAGATCTACTACGACTCGTTTTACTTCGTGCTGAACCTGCCGTTCCCGTGACGGACCGGAGCACGGTGGGGGCGCCGTCCCCCTTGGGACTGAGGCTGGTGCACGCGGCCGCCTTCCTCGCGATGGCGGGGGGCGTGCTGTACGTCTCCGTCCCCGAATGGCGGCACGTCGTCGGAGTCCTCGGACACGCGTTCCATGTCGGCCCCCTGCCGCGCTGGACGCTGCTCGGGGGCTCCGTGGTGGCGGTGCTCGCGGTGCTGCGTCTGGTCTGGGCGCTGGTGCGCGGGCACTCCGCGCCGCTCTGGGCGTCGGGCGCGGTGCTGGTGGCCGTGGTGGGCGCGGTGGCGGCGGGCGATGGGCGGCCCCTGCGCGAG
Source organism: Myxococcus sp. XM-1-1-1 (assembly GCF_020037095.1). Lineage (NCBI taxonomy): Bacteria > Pseudomonadati > Myxococcota > Myxococcia > Myxococcales > Myxococcaceae > Myxococcus > Myxococcus sp. XM-1-1-1. Next base: position 31,832 of record NZ_JAIQDH010000033.1, on the reverse strand, counting down.
GCTCGCGCCGAGGAGACCGCCAACCTGTCCATCCTCCGCGTGGGGCGCCGGGTCCATCTGACGATGGTGCAGGAGCTCCAGGCGCACGGAGAGGTCCCCACGGAGCGTGGGGACTGGAGCACGGCCCTCGAGGTGGCGGGGCCCGTGAACGACCGCGTGCGCACGCGCGCGTTGAGCGCCGTGCCCATGCGGCTGGAGTGGCTGGAGTCGGATGACGACCGTCCCGCCACGCTGGTGCCTGGAGCGCTGTGGGTCCACGTCACGCCGGACGGAGTGGGCTTCAGCGTGCGCATGGTCGGCCTGCGGGAGGGCGAGCCCGCGATGCTGCTGGATGAGCGGGGGCGGGAATTGATTCTGCGCGGCCTCTACAATCCGGACCTTCCGCCCATGCAGCAGCCCTCGGCGTCGCCCCTCGAATCGCCGCATCCTTCGCACACAGCTGGACACTGACGCGTTCCTTGCGCGTCGGTGTTGCCGAGGACCCGGGACTCGGCGAGTCTCGGGATACCTCATGACGCAGTGGCTCGTGGCCGGAGGAGTCGCCTGCGCACAACGACGAGGACAAGGAGCGCGACATGGCGCATGCGGCCTGGAAGTGGATGGTCGTCGCGGTGGGTGTCGGGGCAGGGGTGCTGGCGTGCAGTGATGACGACGACGGGGGCGGTGGCGGCGGCGGGGATGGCGGCTTCACCTTCGACGCGGGCGTGAACCTGGTGCGGCCCGGCTTCGGCGAGGACCCGGGCCGGCCGGTGGGCAAGACGTTCGTCTTCCCTCCGGGCGTGGAGCTCGCCGGGGTGCCGTACGGCGCCAGCGACGCCACGAAGGACTGCGGCAACGGCGTGGCGCCCATCGGAACGGGGCCCGCGGTGCTGGTCTGCGTGCCGCTGCGCAACACCACGGGTAGCCCCGTCGAGGTGACGTTCGAGCCGGGGCTGGTGGTGCTCAACACGGCGCCCAGCCGCATCCAGAACGGCATGCTCATCGGCCGTGAGCCCATCACGGTTCCCCCCACGGGCACGGGCCCCGGCGGCGTCGACGCGGGCACGGATGGCGGCAGCGAGGAAGAGGTCTTCCTGGTCCCGCTCCACATGTACTGCCTCAACGAGGCGCGTGGCCCCTCCGAGGAGGGGGGCACCTTCGAGCTGGGCCCCGTGTCCACGGACCCCGACATCGTGAGGCTGCTGCAGCTCCTGGAGAACAAGGTCATCGCCAACGAGGATGACGCCGACGTGGTCCAGGATGCGCTCTACAGCATCACCGAATACAACGGGCTGACCGCCGAGGACCTCGCCGCCATCAACGGCCTCAGGAACCGCTGACGCAACCCAGCGATTCGACAGGGTTGGCGCGGGATTCTGTGCTGTCGCGGGAGGTGGTTTTGACACCTGCTGTATCGCACGGCTAACATCCCGCGCCGTCGGCGCCGATGTGCGCCTTTTTGGAATTCAACACCCCTCGAACGCCTTCGCCGCCGAACGGCGCCCCCCCGTTTTGGAGGTTCCTGAACCATGCTGAAGGGCAAGACTCCGCTCGTCGTCGCGCTCGTGCTCGGCCTTCTGGCCGGCGTCATCGCGTACTCCGCCATCAAGAAGAAGGAGGCGGATGTCCGCCGCGGTTGGAACCTGGTGCCCGTCGTCGTGGCGGCTCAGGATGTCCCCGAGGGTACGGTCATCACCTTCGAGATGATCTCCCAGCGCTCGGTCCCCGAGCAGTTCGTCACCTCGTCGGTGGTCCGTCCGGACTCGGCGTCGTACGTGGTGAACCAGAAGGTGCTGGTGGCCCTGCAGGCGGGTGACCCGCTGCTGTGGAGCCAGTTCGAGACGACCAAGGCCGCCGAGCGCCTGTCCTCGAAGGTCCAGAAGAAGATGCGCGCGATGACCATCGAGGCGAAGAACACCACCTCCGTCGGTGGCTGGATCCGCCCGAACGACCACGTGGACATCATCGGCACGTTCCGCGACCCGCAGACGGACGAGAACGTCGGCGTGACGCTGCTGCAGAACATCATCGTGGTGGCCACCGGCAAGATCACCGGCACCACCAACGTGAACCTCATCCCGGAAGGCCAGCGCGACTACAACAACGTGTCGCTGATGGTGCTGCCGGAAGAGGCGGAGATCCTCGTGCTCGCGGCGGAGCTCGGCGCGCTGACGCTGTCCTTGCGCAACGAGGACGACGTGGACCTCATCGAGGAGCGCGGCCGCGCGACCATCAGCACGCTCCTGTCGGGTGAGCGCACCCGCGTGCTGGAGGCCAAGCGCCGGGAGATCATCCAGATCATCAAGGGCAGTGGCGACAAGGCCGCGGCCGCGGGCGCCCAGTAGTCGGCGCCACGGCGCCCTCGTCCTCAGGGAAGCACGCCCATGCTCGCAGGAATCGTCCTCCTCCTCGTCACCGGCTCGGTCTTCTTCTTCAGCCTGGTGATCTTCAGCGTCCTCTCGAAGGCGTACGAGCAGTACCAGGAGCGCTACGTCGCCAAGTCGATGAACGACTTGAGCGACATGTTCCTGTTCATCGACGCGCGGCAGATGTTGGTCCTCAACATCGCCAGCATGTGCTTGCTGGGCATCCTCACCTACATCATCTTCAACCCCATCCTGGCGGTCATCGCCACGGTCTTCGGCTTCTTCCTGCCGATGATCATGGTCAAGCACTACCGCAAGCGGCGCATCAAGAAGTTCAACGTCCAGCTGGTGGACGCGCTGCAGGCGATGGCGAACGCGTTCAAGGCCGGCCTCACCTTCCCGCAGGCCATCGAGCACGTGGCGCGCGAGGCGATGCCTCCGCTGTCGCAGGAGTTCGGCCTGTTCGTGAAGGAAGTGAAGCTGGGCGTGCCGCTGGAAGAGGCGCTCATCAACATGGGCCGCCGGGTGGGCAGCGACGACCTGGAGCTGGTGGTGGTGTCCACCAACATCGCGCGCCAGCTGGGCGGCAACATGGCGGAGATGTTCGAGACCATCTCCACGGTGATTCGCGAGCGCTTCCGCCTGGAAGGCAAGATCGACGCGCTCACCTCGCAGGGCAAGCTGCAGGGGTGGATCGTCGCCGCCATGCCGGGCGTGCTCGGCATGGTGCTCAACTACATGCGGCCGGACCTGATGGAGCCCATGATGAACCACTACTTCGGGTGGATCCTCGTGGTGCTGATCGCCATCATGGAAGTGATGGGCATCCTCATCATCCGGCGCATCGTCAACATCGACATTTGAGGGGTGCCCGGTGGATATCCTGACGCAAGTGTTGGTCGGAAGCTCGGCGCTGCTCTTCGCAGGCGCGGTGGGCTTCCTCGGAATCGGTCTGTACCAGGTGCTCCTGGAGCGCTTCCTGTCGGAGGTGCGCGACGAGTCCCAGGGCGGCATGAAGGGCTTCGGCTCGGTGGCCATCCGCCGGCTGGGTGCCATGAACCGCCGGTTCATCTGGCCCAGCTACGAGGCGAAGTCGCGCCGCAACCTCATCAAGGCCGGTGAGCCCCAGGGCTACAAGCCCGAGGACATGATGGCGCTGCAGGAAGTCAGCGCCGTCGTCGGCCTGCTGATGGGCCTGTTCATGCTCAACGGCCTGGGCCAGAACCTGGTCTGGTCGCTGCTGTTCCTGCTGTTCGGCATGTACTACCCGCTCCTGTGGCTGAACGACCAGGTGAAGAAGCGCCACCTGCTCATCAGCCGCGCGCTGCCCTACAACCTGGACCTCCTGACGCTGTCCGTGGAGGCCGGTCTGGACTTCACCGCGGCGCTGGCGAAGGTGGTGGAGAAGGGCAAGGCGGGCCCGCTGCGCGAGGAGCTGCAGCTGGTGCTCAAGCAGCTGAAGATGGGCAAGACGCGTGAAGAGGCCCTCAAGAGCATGATTGTGCGCGTGGACCTGCCGTCGCTGACGACGTTCGTCACGGCGCTCATCCAGGCGGACAAGATGGGTACGAGCCTGGGCAAGGTGCTGCGCATCCAGTCCACGCAGATGCGCATCGACCGCACGCAGCGCGCGGAGAAGCTGGCCGGCGAGGCGCCGGTGAAGATGCTCTTCCCGCTCATCGCCTGCATCTTCCCGACCGTGTTCATGGTCCTCTTCGGACCCATCGTGTTCCAGTTCTTCTTCGGTGAGCTCGCGTAGGGGGAAGTCCTCTGCCGATTCTCCTCTCCATCACGAAGGGGCTCCAGGAAGGACGCGAGCTCGTCTTCGAGCAGGCCGAGGTCAAGATCGGCCGCACCTCGGAGAACGACGTGGTGTTGCATGACCACGGCGTCTCCCGGCAGCACGCTCGCATCGTCCTGCGTGACGGGCAGTACTACGCCGAGGACAACGGCAGCTCCAACGGCACGGCGCTCAACGGCAACCTGCTGAAGGGCGAGCAGCTGCTGCGCGACGGGGACCGCATCGGCGTGGGGCCGGTGGAGTTCACCTTCCTGTGGGTGCCGCCGGATGGGGACGTGGACGCCACGCGGCCCATCCGCCGCGCGCCCCCGCAGCCCTCGGTGGTGCTGGAGCAGCCGGACCAGGAGTACCTGCCCACCGGAGAGCTCCCCGCCGTCGCTCCCGTGGCGCCGTCCTCGTCGAACCCGCCCAGCGGCAAGCGTCCGCTCGTGGCCCCCGCGGCGCCGCTCCCCATCCTGCCGTCGCTCGCGTCCCTGTCCGAGCCGGCGCCGACCGCCTCGAAGCGCCCCTCCGTGCCGCCGGTGCCCCCGGTGTTGGTGCCCCCTCCAGCGCCGCCGCAGGAGGACCGCACCGAGCTGAACCTGGCGCCGGTGGTGATGGTGCCGGTCCTCACCTCGCGGCCCCTGCCGCCCCCCGTGCTCCCACGCGAGGAGCACACCGAGGTCCTCCCTCCCGCCCGCGCCGCCATGCCCCCGGTGCTCCCCGTCGAGGAGCGCACCGAGGTGCAGCTGACCCTCTCACCCGCCCTGCTGGGCGTGCCCCTGGCGCCGCCGGTGGAGGAGCGCACCGACGTGCTCCTGGCCGCGGTGTCGCCGCCCATCGCCACCGCCATGCCTCCGGGGTTGCTGGAGGAGTCCATCCCGGAGGAGCGCACGGAGCTGGCGCTGCCCACGCTCGCGGCGGTGGGGCTGCTGGAGAGTCCCGCGGACGAGGACTCCACCCGGCCCATCGTCCGGCTCGCGAAGCCCGTCGCCGCGCTCGCCCCTGGCGTGGAGGACGCGCCGACGCTCGCGCCCCCTCCCGTCGTCGCCAAGAGCGCGTCCGCTCCCGGGGCCACCGCCGCGGACCGTGCGCGCGAGCGACGGGCGCTGTCGCGGAGCCGGGGAGGGCAGTTGGTGCTCGGGTGGCGCGGGCTGTCCCTGCCCCGCAAGCTGCTGACGGGCGCGGTGCTGCTCCTGGTGCTGGGGGGCGTGTCGGTGGGGCTCGCCGCCGTGTTCCTGCCCGGAGGGGTGGGCCTGGGCGGCGCTCGCGCGGAGCCCTCGAGCCTGGGCCTGGAGGCCGTGACGGACTCGTTCGGGCTGGGGGAGGGGGTGCGCTGGGAGCACCCGGACCAGAAGTCCTTCGAGTTCCAGTTCGTCGCGCCCACCCGCGCGGTGGCCCTGCTGCACTACCAGGCCAGCGGCGTGTCCAAGGAGGAGGTCGCCCTGGTGCTCAACGGGGTGAACCTGGGCTGGGTGCCACCGGATACCACCACCACCGCCGAGCGGGAGCTGGAGCACATCCTCCCCGCCAGCGCCCTCAAGCGCGGCGTCGTCAACACCTTCGCCTTCGACAACGTCCGCAACCCCCCGGGCAACGAGACGTGGCGGGTGTGGAACCTGCGGTTGGAAATCATCCCCGTGCCGGAATTGCCGCCCGAGCAGCTTTTGGAGCAGGCGCGCGAATATGCCTCGACGGGCCGGCGTTTCTTCGACTCGAAGGGGGTGGGGGCGGAGAACCTGTTCCGGGCCTGGCAGCAGTTCCGCTTCGCTTGGATTACCCTGGAGGCCCTGGACACGCGGCCGGAGCTGTACGAGGACGTCCGGTATCAGCTTTCCCAGGTCTCCTCCGAGCTGGACCACCAATGTGCCCAGCTCATGCTCGAATTCCAACGCAGTGTGCAGTTCCGCAGCGCGAAGAAGGCCCGGGCGGCTTTGCAGGAAGTCAGCAGGCGCTTCCCTACGACAGAGCATCGCTGCCACAATCTGGCCAAGGAAAAGGCGTTCGAGCACGAGCTGTAGCTCTCGTGCTCTTTCTCAGGAAGTCGGTGATTGGTCATGTCGAACGGTTCCCCTCCTGCTCGTCGCAGGCCTCCTTCCGGGACGCCCTCGGGCGGGACCGGAGCTCGCCCCGCCACCCGCAGGTCGTCTCCGGCCGCTGCTCGGCCCGCGCCCGTGGCGGCGTCGCCCCGGCTCGTCTGCATCGCGGGACCCAAGGCGGGTGAGGAGTTCTCCCTGGAGGACGGCGAGTACGTCATCGGCCGCGCCACGGACAACCCCATCTGCATCCCGGACACCTCCGTGTCGCGCAAGCACGTCATGGTGCGCAAGTCGGGCGGTGGCTGGACGGTGAGTGATCTGGGGTCCGGCAACGGCACGCTCGTCAACGGCGAGGCCATTGGCGACGAGACCCCCCTGGCCACCGGGGACATCATCACCCTGGGCGACACGGAGCTGCGCTTCGAGGACGTGGCCAACTCCACCATGATGGTGGCCGCGCCGCCGTCGCGCAGCCGTCCCTCGAGCGCCGCGGGCCGAGGCGGAGTCCCCGCGCGTCCGCCTCCGCGCGTGGAGGGTGGACGTGTGCGCAGCGCGCGCTCGTCGGCCATGGCGCCTCCTGACCCGGAGGTCCTGGCGAAGAAGAAGAAGATGATGCTCATTGGCGGCGGCGTGGTGGTGCTGCTGCTCGGTGGCCTCGTGGTCGCGCGCGTGCAGGTGGCGAAGCAGAACGAGCAGCTGCTCCTGCAGAAGGGCCAGCAGGAGGCCGTCCGCAAGGAGCTGAGCACCGTCTTCCAGGACGCCAAGAACTTGGTGCGCGAGGGCAAGTGGGTGGAGGCCAAGGCCAAGCTCGAGGAGCTGGCCGCCGCGGCGCCCGACTACCCCGGCGTGAAGGACTACCTCGACCACGCCCAGCGCGAGATTCCCATCCAGGAGCGGCTGACGGAGGCGCGCGCCGCCATCATCAAGAACGAGCTGGGCAACGCCGCCGCCGCGCTCGCGAAGGCCGGCGAGAGCCAGTTCCTCTACGAGCAGGTGAACGCCGCCAAGCGCGAGCTGAAGGACCTGGCCGACAAGCGCTCCGTGGAGGCGCGCAAGGCGCTGGACACCAACCAGCTGGACCAGGCCAAGTTCATCACCGACGACGTGCTCAAGGCGTACCCGGACCACCGCGACGCCAAGCTCATCAACGAGCAGGCGGTGCAGGCCATCGCCGTGCGTGACGCGCCCAGGCCCGTCATCGTCGGACCCGCGCCCAAGCCGTGGGAGCCCGCGGTGCAGCGCTTCGTCGACGGCGACATGTCCGGCGCGGTGGCCATCCTCAACGCCTGCATGTCGAAGGCGCCGCAGTGCAAGAAGCTGCTCGGGCAGATGTCGGAGTTCAGCAACCTGTACAAGCGGCTGGAGGACCTGGACGCCAAGGGCCTGACGAAGCTGATGGCGCTGGACAAGGACATCACCGACGGGCGCACGAGCAAGATGGCGCGCAACGCGGGTACCCGCGCGGCGACCATCTTCTACAAGAGCGCCACGGGCGCGAAGGCCGCCGGCCAGTGGGCGCGCGCCATGGAGTACGCGCGCCGCGCGCTGCAGGCGGACCCGGGCCACGCGGGCGCGTCCAACATCATCAGCGAGCTGAAGGCGAAGGCGAAGGAGCTGTACTTCCTGGCCTACGCGATGAAGGACGGCAACCCCGAGGACGCGCTGCCGAAGTTCAAGGACGTGGTGGCGATGACGCCCCCGGACGACGAGTACCACGACAAGGCGAAGACCTGGGTCGAGAAGCTCTCGCGATGAAGAAGCGCAAGGGCGCGGGCGGCGAGGTTCCGCCGTCCGCCGCGTCGGGATTCCAGGGGGACTTGTTCGGGACGCTCGCGCCGGTGGAGCCCGCCGTGGCCGCCGTGCCCAAGGTGGTGGCGCTGCCGCGCAAGGCGCCGCCGCCTCCTCCTGTGGACGCGGACGGCACCGGGCTGTTGGGGCCGTTGGAGGGCGCTCCCTCGGCGCCTCCGAAGCCCGAGCGCTCGGTGCTCTCCGTGGGAGAGCTCACGCGGCAGCTCAAGCAGACGATTGAGTCCCGCTTCGCGCGCGTCATCGTGCGCGGTGAGGTGACGGGCTTTCGCGGGGCGAACGCGCGGGGCCACTGGTACTTCTCGCTGAAGGACACCGTCGCCTCCATCGACGCGAAGGTCTGGGCGTCGATGGCGGGGCGGATGCGCTTCGCGCTGCGCGACGGCATGGAGGTGCTGGCCGAGGGCAGCGTCGACCTGTACGAGCCGCAGGGCCGCTACAGCCTCATCGTCACGCGGCTGGAGCCGGTGGGCGAGGGCGCGCTGGCGCTGGCCTTCGAGCAGCTCAAGGCGCGGCTCGCGGCGGAGGGCCTCATCGGCGACCGCCGCGTGCGGGCGCCCCGGCCGTTGCCCTTCCTTCCCCGGCGCATCGGCGTGGTGACGAGCCGCACGGGCGCCGCGCTCCAGGACTTCCTGCGCGTGCTCCACTCGCGCAACCCCCGGCTGAGCGTCCTGCTGGCGGACGCGCGCGTGCAGGGCGAGGGCTCCGCGCCCGAGGTGGCGCGGGCGATCGCGCGGCTCTCCCGCTCCGACGTGGACGTCATCGTGGTGACGCGCGGCGGAGGTTCGGTGGAGGACCTCTGGACGTTCAACGAGGAGGAGGTGGCGCGCGCCATCTTCGCCTCGCCCGTGCCGGTGGTGTCCGCCATCGGTCACGAAATCGACTTCACCATCGCCGACTTCGTGGCGGACTGGCGCGCGGCCACGCCCAGCGCGGCGGCGGAGCGGCTGGCGCCGGTGCTGGCGGACCTGGAGCTGTCGCTCGCGACGCAGGCCGGGCGGCTGCGGCGGGCCACGGAGCGCCGGGTGTTGGAGCTGCGCGAGCGTCAGGGACAGCTCGCCTCGCGCCTGGAGGACCCGCGGCGGGCCCTCAACCACCAGCGGCTGCACCTGTCCGAGCAGGTGGAGGCGATGATGCGGGTGCTGCGGCCCGCGGTGCGCGAGCGGCGGGACTCGCTGCGCGCGCTGACGGAGCGGCTGCAGCGCGCGCGCCCGCAGGCTCGGCTGGGCGAGCAGCGCGCGCACCTGTTGAAGCTGGCCATGCGGCTGGCGGAGGCGGCGCGCGCGGGCGTGGCGACGCGGCAGGCTTCGCTGTCCGCGGCGCGGTTGGGGCTGGAGCGGGCCTCGCCGGTGGCGCTCGTGGCGAAGGAGCGCGCCCGTCTGGCCGCGCACCAGGCACGGCTGCGAGCGCTGCAGCAGGGGACGCTGGCGGACGCGCAGCGGCGTTTCCAGCGTCTGGAGGGACGACTGGACGCGATGAGCCCGTTGAAGGTGATGTCACGCGGCTATTCGGTGGTGTTCCGTCAGCGCGACGGGGGCGTGGTGCGCTCCGTCGCGGATGTCGAGGTGGGGGAGAAGCTGGGCATCAAGCTCGCGGCGAATGGCGCGAGGACACTCGGCGGGTGTGAAGAAGTCGAAGCCACCGTGACATCGGTAAAAGGGCCGGTGGACTGCTAACGGGCCACCCTCTAGAGTCCCGCGCCCCGAACGGGGAGGTGGAAGGCTGTGGCGAAGGCGGACAAGGCGTCCAAGGCGGACAAGGCAGGTGAGGCCGAGGTTCCCGGTCAGTACGGGGACGTCGTGAGCCGTCTCGAGGAGACGGTGGGCCGGCTGGAGAGCGGCAACCTGTCGCTGGAGGATTCGCTCAAGGCGTTCGAGGAGGGCATCCGGCTGGTACGTCGGGGTGAGAAGCTGCTCACCGAGGCGGAGCAGCGAATCGAGCAGCTCCTCCAGGACGAGGATGGCAACGACGTGGTGGCGCCGCTGTCGGTGGCGGCCCGACCTCCGGCGCAGGCGGCGGCCCCCCGGGCGCCCGCACCGCGACCTCCACCCGAGGATGACGTCCCGTTCTAGGTCGTGCGGGACGCGCGCTCGGGCATGTCGAAGCCGAAGATCACCATCGTCGACGATGACCGCGACACGCGGGAGCTGCTCGCGGCGGCCCTGGAGGACGAGGGCTTCGAGGTGACGCTGGCGGCCAACGGGCTGCGGCTCATCGCGTCGCTGCAGCTGCGCCGGCCGCAGGCCATCCTCCTGGACGTGAACATGTCCTGGATCGACGGCTTCGAGCTGTGCAAGGCGGTGAAGAAGAACGAGCACTTCCGGGACATCCCCATCATCTTCATCAGCGGGCGTGGGGACTCGGAGGACAAGAAGCGCGGTCGCGAGGTCGGCGCCGCGGACTATTTCGTCAAGCCGCTGGATACGGACAAGCTCGTCCGACGCATCCGTGAGCTGGTGACCCCGGCCGCGCCCTAGCGCTCATCCAGCAGAGGAGTATCGATTCATGGCTCAGTTCGACCTGGATGCCTTCCTGCGGACCCAGCAGGCGCGGGTGGAGTCGCTGTTGCTCGAGCGCGCGGACCGGCTCGCCTCCTCGGGGGCTCCTCCCCGGTTGGTGGAGTCCATGCGCTACTCGCTGCTCGCGGGCGGCAAGCGGCTGCGGCCCGTGCTCTGCCTCACCTTCGCGGACACCGTGGCGCAAGCCTCGCTCGTGTCGGCGCTGGCGGCGGACGCGGCGTGCTCGCTGGAGTTCGTGCACACGTACTCGCTGGTGCATGACGACCTGCCGGCCATGGACGACGACGACTTCCGTCGCGGCCGGCCGACGAACCACAAGGTCTACGGTGAGGCGATGGCCATCCTCGCGGGCGACAGCCTGCTGACGGATGCCTTCGGACTGCTCGCCGACGGGCCGGAGCCCGTGCGGGGCGCGCTGTGCCGCGAGCTGGCGGTGGCGTCGGGCGCCGCGGGCATGGTGGGCGGCCAGGTGCTGGACACCGCCGAGGACCGACCCGCGAACCTGGACTACCTGGTGCGCATGCACCGGCTCAAGACGGGCGCGCTCATCCGCGCGGCGTGCCGCATGGGCGTGCTCGCGGGTGGAGGCGATGCGGAGGCGCTCGTGCGCGCGCAGATGTACGGCGACGCGGTGGGTCTGGCGTTCCAGATCGCCGACGACGTGCTGGACGTGACGTCGACGCGGGAGCAGCTGGGCAAGCCCGTGGGCGCGGACGCCGACGCGGGACGCTTCACCTTCCCGGCCGTGGTGGGCCTGGAGGAGTCGCGCCGTCTGGCCGACGAGCAGGTGCGGCTGGCGGTGGAGGCGGTGCGGCCGCTCGAGGGTGAGGATGGGCCCCTGGCGGCGCTCGCGCGGTACGTGGTGGAGCGGAAGCTTTGACGGCGGAGGTCCTGAGCCGCATCGCCTCGCCGACGGACCTGCGGGCGCTTCCCGAAGCGGAGCTGCCGCAGCTGTGCACGGAGCTCCGGGAGGAGATCATCTCCATCTGCGGCCGCGTGGGTGGCCACCTGGGCGCCTCGCTGGGCGCGGTGGAGCTCATCGTCGCGCTGCACCGGGTCTTCCACTCGCCCACGGACGCGATTCTCTTCGACGTGGGGCACCAGACGTACGCGCACAAGCTGCTCACCGGGCGCCGGGCGCAGATGCACACGCTGCGGCAGGCCGGCGGCGTGGCGCCCTTCCTGGACCCGCGCGAGAGCCCGCATGACGCGCTGCTCGCGGGACACTCCTGCACCGCGGTGTCGGCGGCGCTGGGGGTGCTCGAGGGGCGGAGGATGCTGGGGCACCGGGGCCACGTGGTGGCGGTGCTCGGGGATGGAGGGCTCACCGGCGGCTTGACGTTCGAGGGGCTCAACAACGCGGGAGGCAGCCACCTGCCGCTCGTGGTGGTGCTCAACGACAACCAGATGTCCATCAGCGCGAACGTGGGCGCCATTCCCTCGCTCCTGCGCACGCGCGGCGCGCGGGACTTCTTCCAGGGACTGGGCTTCACGTACCTGGGCCCCGTGGATGGGCACGACCTGGGCGCGCTGACACACGCGCTGCGCGAGGCGCGTGCGTCCATGCGCCCCGTGGTGGTGCACGCGCTGACGCTCAAGGGGAAGGGGTTCCCTCCGGCCGAGGCGGATGCCCAGACGCGTGGGCACGCGATGGGGCCCTACGAGTGGCGCGACGGCAAGCTGGTGCGCTCGCGCGGAGGGCATCGCACGTACAGCGAGGCCTTGGCCTCGGCGCTGGAGGACGCGATGGCGCGTGACTCCCGCGTCGTCGCGGTGACGCCCGCGATGCTGGAGGGCTCGGCGCTCAATGCGCTCAAGGCCCGCTTCCCGGACCGCGTGCACGACGTGGGCATCGCCGAGCAGCACGCGGTGACGTTCTGCGCGGGGCTCGCCGCCGCGGGGGCTCGCCCCGTGTGCTGCATCTACTCCACGTTCCTCCAGCGCGCGTACGACCAGATCATCCACGACGTGTGTCTTCCGGGCCTGCCCGTCGTCTTCGCGGTGGACCGCGCGGGGCTCGTCGGCGCGGATGGGGCCACGCACCAGGGCACGTACGACGTGTCCTCGCTGCGCCCGCTGCCCGGGCTCCAGCTATGGTCCCCCGTGGTGGGCGAGGACTTCGCGCCCATGCTGCAGACCGCGCTCGCCTCGCCGCTGCCCTCCGTGCTCCGCTTCCCTCGCGGCACGCTGCCTGCGCTGCCTGCCGAGGTGCACGTGGGCGAGGCGCCGGTCCAGGGCGCCCGGTGGCTCGTGCGAGCGACGCAGCCGGAGCTGACGTTGGTGACGCTCGGGCCGTTGGCGCTCTCCGCGCTCGAGGCGGCGCGACACGAGCCGCGATGGAACGTGCTCGACGCGCGGGAGCTGTCGCCGCTGGACGAGGGCGCGCTCCTGGAGGCCGCGCGTCAGGGGCCGCTGGTGGTGGCGGAGGAGGGCACGGTGCGCGGAGGGCTGGGGAGCGCGGTGTTGGAGCTGCTCGCCGACAAGGGCGTGTCCCAGCGCGTGCGGCTCGTGGGCATGCCGGACGAATTCGTCCCCCATGGCGATGCGCGGGTGCAGCGCGCGGAGATGGGGCTGGACGCGGAGGGCTTGCGACGCGCGGGCCGGGCGCTCCTGGAGGGCACATGACGATGAAGCCTCGCAAGGAGCGGGTGGACGTGCTGGTGGTGGAGCGGGGGCTGGCGGAGTCGCGCACCAAGGCCCAGGCGCTCATCCTCGCGGGCCAGGTTGTCGTGGATGACCAGCGCGTGGACAAGCCCGGCTCCCTCATCCCCGTGGAGGCGGAGCTGCGCCTGAAGGGCGAGGTGCTGCCGTACGTCTCGCGCGGTGGGCTCAAGCTCAAGGGCGCCATCGACCACTTCGGCCTGGATGTCCGCGGCAAGGTGGGCGCGGACATCGGCGCGAGCACGGGCGGCTTCACCGACTGCCTGCTCCAGCATGGCGCGGTGCGGGTGCACGCCATCGACGTGGGCTACGGCCAGCTCCACGAGAAGCTCCGCAAGGACCCGCGCGTGCGCTCCCGTGAGCGCGTCAACGCGCGCTACCTGACGGAGGAGGACCTGCCGGAGAAGGTGGGCGTCGTCGTCATCGACGTCAGCTTCATCTCGCTCACCCAGGTGCTTCCCTCGGTGCTGCCCTTCCTGGAGCCGGGCGGTGTCCTGGCCGCGCTGGTGAAGCCCCAGTTCGAGGTGGGCCCGGACCGCGTCGGCAAGGGAGGCGTGGTGCGAGACCCCGCCGCGCGGCAGGACGCCATCGACACCGTGACGGCCTTCGTGCGCGAGCAGGGGCTGACCGTTCGCGGCGTCATGGACTCGCCCGTGCCAGGGCCGGCGGGCAACGTGGAGGCGCTGCTCGTCGCCGAGCGGCCCTGACGCGGCACGGAGGGAAGGGCGGCCGGAGGGCTCGCCCTTCCCGGTGGCCTTCGGCTACGGCCGGGCGCTGCGGTACTGCGACGACGTCTGCAGCTCGAGCAGCTTCTGGTTGGTGCGCATCCAGAGCCGGCCGCTGTCGTCGAAGGCCGCGCCCATGGAGACGGAGACCTGGTAGCGGAAGAGCTCACGGCCCTCGGCCGAGCTCCCCAGCGTCTGGTCCACGCCCACCAGCTCCACCGGCAGCGTCGCCGTCGAACCCTGGGCCGCGGGGGCGTTCAGGAAGAACAGGTCCGAGGTCGGGTTCGCCGGCAGCAGGTACTTCACGTGGAGCGCGCCGTTGGCGTCCACCGAGCGCAGCTCCCGGTTGCGGATGGTGCCGGTGTTCGAATCCAGCAGCCACACGCGCTGCGTGGTCGCCGCGGCCACCCGGCTGCCGTTGGCGTAGGTGGCGATCTGCTGCACCTTTCCGGTGAGCACGCCCGTGGCCCACTTCGACGCGTTGCCCTCGCAGCCCTCCAGGTTCGCGACACAGGCGAGGACCTGCGACTTGTCCTCGGGCAGCGCGAAGCCCAGGTAGAGGATGCTGCCGTCGCTGCTGAACTGCCCCACCGGGCGCGGCGTGGCGGTGTTCGACGTGAAGAGCTGCCGGATGATGTGCGTGGCTTGCAGCGTCCCGCCCGCCGAGTCCGTGCCGCCGTCCAACTCCTCGACGATGATGTCCGCGCGGTTCTCGCTGTACTCGATGTGGCTGGCGAAGAGCACGCGGCCATCCCCGCGGATCAACAACTGGCCGACGGGGGTTCCCACGGAGATCTCCCGCTGGTACTCCCAGCGCGTGACGCCGATCTTCAGGCCGTCCTGGGTGTCGTGGGTGATGCGGTAGATGAGGCCCTGGACGGAGCGGATCAACGCGTCGCCGTTGGGGAAGACGACCAGGTCGTTGACCTCCAGGTCCACCGGCGTGCGCGCCGTCATCTTGAAGTCGCGGTCGATGGCGAACGCGCCGTACCCGGGCGTGTAGACCCAGCGCTTGCCGCTCTGCGCGTTGCGGGGCGTGATGACGGTGGACGCGTTGCAGAGCGTCGGGGCCTGCAGCGTCCCGGCGGCGCCACCCGAGGCGTTGTGCCGGTACATGGTCTCGATGCCGCCCGTGGTCGTCTTGGCGCAGCTCAGGAACGTCGCCGTGGAGCCCGAGCCGTCGATGGCCAGCGGCATGGCGTAGACCTGCAGGCCCTGCGGGTCGTCATTGGCGCGGGACACCGGGAAGAAGGTGGCCGGCTGGGGCAGGGACGTGTTCTTGCGGCCGTCGTCGCACACCACCTCGGCCGTGAGCGACAGGCTCGCGGCGAGCCCCACCAGCGGGTTGGAGTACGGGATGTCCGACGCCAGGAGCTCGAAGTTGGTGGTGCCACCGCCCGAGGGGAACGCCTTGAGGAAGGTGGTCCGGTCGTAGAGGTTGAGCGTGTTGACCTTCTCGCAGCCGGCGATGGTCGCGATGAGCTTGAGGCTGGTGCCCGCGACGTTGCCCTGGGGAACCGTCAGGGCCACCTGCGGCGGATCCGGCGTGGGCGGTGGCGGGTCGTCGCCACAGGCGATGGCCAGACTGGAGACGAGTACGAGGGCGGTGCGCCATGCACGCCGAGTCACGGGAGGGTGGAGCATGGCACCGCACTCTACCTCGCTCGCACCATTCCCGGCATCCTCCCCCATCCGCAAAACGGCCCGGCCCCCGCGCCCCCGAAGATTGCGGCCCTCCAGGGCCCCATGACGTGATAGCCCGGCGATTCCCGTGGGTGGGGACCTCGGGTCCTCCACCACTCCAGGGCACACGGGAACGGGTGGGAGCTTGCGATGACGGGTGGTTGGCTGCTCGAAGGGACGGAGTCCGGCCGGACGAGCGGCGCCAGGTCATGGCGGGCGTGGGAAGGATTCCCACCGCGCGGTGTTGGCGCGCGCCCGTTCTGCCCCCGGAGTGGGGGACATGGGGTGGAAGTGCTCCAGGGGCGTGGGTGTGGGAAGCCACGATGGGCGTGGCGCCCGGGCATCTCCACTCACAGTCCCGGTCGCCACCAGCCGTGCGCCGCTCTGGCCCACGGACGTGAACGGCGGCAAGATTCGGAAACCGAACCATGAACCCTTCCGCATTCAACGGGTTTTTGCAGCCTCCCCAGTGGCGCCCGCACAGGGCCGCCGCGGCGCGAGGTTCACTGTGAGAGTCGAGATGCAGGCGGATCAGCGGGGACGCGTGCTGGTGGTGGCCGGGAAGGAGTCCGGCGACGCCTTGATGGAGCGGCTGACCGCCAGCGGCTACCACTGCGCGGCGGCCGAGAAGGACACCGGGCTGGCGGAGCTGGCGGACTCGCTGCAACCCGAGGTCGTGCTGCTGTCGGTGACGGCCAAGCGCGCCGCGGAGCTGCTCGAGTCCCTGCGTCGGGTGGAGCGGCTGCAGCGGTTGCCCGTGGTGGTGGACCTGGGCAAGTCCCGGTCGGCGGAGGCCTTCAAGCGCCTGGCGGTGGATGACTGGATTCGCGGCGCGGACGAGGTGGTGCCCCGGCTGGAGGCCGCGCTCAGGGCAGGGCGGCTGAAGGACCGCGAGGAGCGCGTCCGGCTGCGCATGGGGATGCTGCTGGAGATCACCCAGGCGGCGACCAGCTCGCTGGAGCTGGAGGAGATCCTCCGCATCGCGGTGGACAAGGTGGGGCGCGTCACCGGGACGGACCGCTGCTCGGTGGTGCTGGTGGAGGGCAGCCACGCGCGCACGGGCAAGGTGGTGGCGACGCAGGAGGACCCCAGCCTCGTGCAGCTCGACATCGAGGTGGCGCGCTATCCGGAGCTGCGCCGCGCGCTGGAGACGCGCGAGCCGGTGCTCATCGAGGAGGCGCAGCGGGATCCGCTCATGGCGGAGGTGCGCACGTCCATCGTGCCCCTGGGCGTGAAGTCCATCCTGGTGCAGCCGCTCATCTGCCAGGACGACCTGCTGGGCGCGCTGTTCCTGCGCGTGTCGCGCATGGACGCGTCCTTCGGCCGCGACGAGCAGGAGTTCACCCAGGCCGTGGCCGGCGTGCTGGCCAACTCCATCCGCAACGCGCGGCTGCACACCGCGGTGAAGAAGAAGCGCGAGGACCTGGAGCTGGCGTACGTCGAGCGCTACCACGAGCTGCTCGAGGCGAACCGCCGGCTCAAGGAGCTCAACCGCCTGAAGGATGAGATCATCGCGGTGGTGAGCCACGACCTGCGCGCGCCGCTCCAGGTGCTGCTGGGCCATGGCCGCCTGCTGCTGGAAGGGCCGCTGGAGTCGCAGCAGAAGCAGTCCGCGGAGGCGATGATCCGCCAGGGCAAGAAGATCCTCGGCCTGGTCGAGTCGCTGCTGGAGAAGGGCAAGGGCGAGGCGGCGCGGCTGTCCATCGAGCCCCGTGTGCTGGACGTCGCGCAGCTGTGCCGTGACGCGGTCAACGAGCTGGAGATATTGGCGGCCGAGCGGGGCGTGTCCCTGCGCGCGGACTGCCCCGACAGCCTGATGCTCATCGGCGACGAGGTGAAGCTGCACGAGGTGCTGCAGAACCTCATCACCAACGCCATCCACCACGCGCGCGACGCGGGCGAGGTCGTCGTGTCCACGCGGCGGCTGGGCCGTCCGGACGGTGACGCGGCGAAGGTGTGCGTGCAGGACGACGGCGTGGGCATCCCCCAGGACGAGCTGCACCTGGTGTTCGACCGGTACCGTCACGGCGGCAAGGGGACGGGGCTGGGGCTCGCCATCTGCAAGGAGTTCGTGGAGCTGCACGGCGGCGAAATCTGGGCGGAGAGCCCGCCCGAGCACGGGTGCCTCTTCGTCTTCACGCTGCCGCTCGCGCAGGAGGCGCCGCGCAACCCCCGGCCCGTGGTCGCCACGTCGTCGGTGACGGAGCAGCCGCGCGTGCTGGTGGTGGAGGACGAGCCCGAGATCGCCGCGGTGCTGTCGGAGGTGCTGCGCTCGAAGTACCGCGTGGAGGTGGCGCGCGACGGCGCGGAGGGCCTGGCCCGGGCGCGCGCGCAGCGGCCGGACCTGGTGGTCATGGACGTGTTCCTGCCCAAGCTGGACGGCCTGGACGCGGCCATGGCGCTCAAGTCGTCTTCCGACACGGCGCACATCCCCGTCATCCTGCTGTCCGCGCACCAGGGCGTCGCGGAGAAGGTCCGCTCGCTCAACCTGGGCGCGGTGGACTACATGAGCAAGCCGTTCAACGCGGTGGAGCTGCTCAACCGCACGGACCGCGCGCTCAAGCTGCGCCAGGGTGAGCGCGAGCAGCAGGAGAGGGAGCGCTCCCAGCCCTCGCTCCAGCGCCGCACCGGGAGCGACCCGGCTACGGGGCTGCATGACCGGCGCGGGCTGCTGCTCCGGCTGGAGCAGGAGCTGGCCCGCAGCCGGCGCTACCACCGGGCCCTGAGCCTGGCGGTGCTGCGGCCCGACCGGCCCGTGGAGCCCGTCCCGAACAACATCGCGGACGTGATGCGCAAGCGGGTGCGCCACCCGGATGCCATCTCCCACCTGGGCGCGGGGGTCTTCGTCGTCGTCCTGCCCGAGTGCAACGCGGAGGCCGCTCGCGCCGTCATCAGCCGCCTGATGCCCGACGTGGAGAAGGCGACGGACACCGAGTACCGCTCGGCGGTGGCGGACGTGAGCCAGGACAGCGACCCGGTGGAGAAGCTGCTCGAGAAGCTGGGCGCGCCGCCTCCCGAGGAGGCCTGAGACCCTGCAAGGCGGCTGGGGCCGCGCTAGACTTCCACCTCGCGTGAGCCCCTCCCGCCTCCTCGTCGCCGTCCTGCTCGTCGCCTTGTCCGGGCCCCAGGCCCTGGCGACGGCGCCCGCGTCGCGGCGTCCCCGCGTCGACCGGGAGGCCATGCGGGAGGCGATGGACGCGGCGGCCACGGACGACGGGGCCTTCTCCTCGTCCGCCAGCTACACCCAGTACCTGCGGGCCCGGTTGCTCCACCACGCAGGAGACCACCGGGGGGCGGTGGATGCGCTGCGGCTGGCGCTGGCCACGGATGACGGCCACCCGCTGCTGCTCACCCGGCTGGCGGAGGAGTACGCCCGGCTGGGAGACCTGGACAAGGCGGAGCGGGAGCTGCGCCGCGCGGTGGAGCGCTCCTCGGCGTACTACCCGGCGCACGTGCTCCTGGGCCGCGTGCTCATGGAGTCAGGCCGCTTCACCCGCGCGCGCCTGCACCTGCGCCGCGCCGTGGCCCTCAAGCCGCGCGAGCCCGAGGCGTACCTGGTCCTCGCCCAGCTCTACCTGGAGTCCGGCTCCCCGGGGGAGGCCGTGAAGGTGGTGGAGTCCCTGTCCCGCGCGCTGCCGGGAGAGGCCTCCGGTTACCGGCGGCTGGGGCTGGCCCTGGCCGAGCGCGGCGACACGGCCCGCGCCGAGCGGCTGCTCTCCGAGGCGGCCACGAGGGACCCCGGGGACGTGGAGGTGCTGGGCACGCTGGCGAAGCTGTACGAGGAGACGGGGCGTCCAGGCAAGGCCGAGGAGACGCTGGCGAAGGCGCTGGAGCGCGAGCCGGACAGCCAGGAGGTGCTCCTGGCCGCGGGACGCTCGGCGCTCAAGGCGGGCTCTCCGGTGCGGGCGCGGGCGTACTTCGACCGGCTCCTGTCGCTGTCGGGGGAGCCGGAGACGGCGGTGCGGGTGGCCTTCAGCTACCTGTCCGAGCGCGAGCCGGACGCCGCCGTGCAGGTGCTGGAGACCGCTCGGAGCGCCAGCGATGGCGAGCCCCGGCTGGCCTACTACGTGGGCCTGGTGCACGAGCGCCTGCGGCGCTTCCCCGAGGCGGCCAAGGCCTTCGCCTCCGTGCCGGAGGGCTCGGACATCTACCCCGACGCGCGGGTGCGCCTGGCGAAGTGCCTGTCGCTGTCGGGCCAGCACCCGCGTGCCCTGGCGCTCCTGCGGGCCGCGCTCCAGGACTCGCCCGATGACCTGGAGGTCCGCGCGCAGTACGCCCGGGCGCTGGAGCGGGGCGGCACGCCCGCGCGCGCCGAGTCCGTGCTGAAGGAAGGGCTGTCCCGCCAGCAGTCCGCGGCGCTCTACGACGCGCTGGCCGCCACGCTGCAGCGGCAGGGAAGGGGGGCGGAGGCGCTGGTGCTGCTGCGCGAGGCCCTGGCTCGGATGCCGAAGGACCCGGCCCTCCAGTACGTGATGGGCGCGGCCTTCGAGCGGCAGGGGGACATGGCGGGCGCGCAGGCGCGCATGCGCGCGGTGCTGGAGGTGGAGCCGGACCACGCGCCCGCGCTCAACTTCCTGGGCTACCTGCTGGCGCAGAGCGGACGTCACCTGGACGAGGCCGAGCGGCTGGTGCTGCGCGCGCTGGAGCTGCGCCCCGACAACGGCGCGTTCCTGGACTCGCTGGGGTGGGTCTACTTCCGCCGCGGGGACTACCCTCGCGCGGTGGAGGTGCTGGAGCGGGCCTCCACGCTGGCGCCGGACGAGCCCGTCATCCTCGAGCACCTGGGGGACGCCTATCAGCGCGCCGCCCGGGGACCGGAGGCGGCGGGGGCGTGGCGCCGGGCGCTGGAGGTGTTGTCGCTGGACCCCGAGTCCGCCGAGCCCCCGGGCCAGCGCGAGGCCCTGGAGCGCAAGCTCAAGGCGCTATCCACGGGTGCGGCGGGCCGCTAAGTTGCTGGGCCTATGGCTCGCCATGACGAGGGCTACTTCACCGGCCGGGACGGGACGCGGCTCTTCTGGAAGACGCACCTGCCGGACGCGGAGCCGCGAGCGCACGTCGCGGTGGTGCACGGCTACGGAGACCACTTCGGCCGCTACCAGTACGTGACGGACGCGCTGGTGGCGGACGGCTTCGCGGTGCACGGCTTCGACTACCGCGGCCACGGGCGCGCGGAGGGACGCCGCGCCTACGCGGAGAAGTGGCCGCACTACGTGGACGACCTGGAGGTGTTCTGGGACCGCGTGCGCGCGGCGGCCGGCGGCGCGAAGACGTTCGCCCTGGCCCACAGCCACGGCGGGCTGATGGCCGCGCACTGGGTGGGCGCCCGCAAGGTGGAGGGCCTCTCCGGGCTGGTGCTGTCGGGCCCGTACTTCAAGCTGGCGATCACCCCGCCCGCCGTGAAGGTGCTGGCCGCGAAGGCGGCGGGAGCGCTGGTGCCCTGGCTGGGCATCGCCTCCGGGCTCAAGGTGGAGGACCTGACCCGGGACACGGAGGTCCAGCGCGCCACCCGGGAGGATCCGCTCTACCTGTCCATCGCCACGCCGCGCTGGTTCATCGAATCCACCAAGGCGCAGGCGGAGGCGATGTTGCTCGCCCCGAAGATTCAAGTCCCGCTGTTCGTGCTGTGCGGCGCGGAGGACGGGGTGGCGGCGCCCGCGGCGGCGCGGGTGTTCTTCGAGACGGCGGGCTCGGCGGACAAGAAGTTCAAGGAGTACCCCGGCATGAAGCACGAGCCGCTCAACGAGGTGGGGCGCGCCGAGGTGTTCCGGGATATCTCCGGCTGGATCTCCGCGCATCTCTGACATAATCAAGGCGCTCGGCTCCTCGGGAGGAGCGGGCTCTGGGTGAGGTCACCGCATGGCAACGGGTGAAACGGGCATCATCGGCAAGGGCATCGTCATCAAGGGGAACCTCACGGGTGGTGGGGACCTTGTCATCGAGGGGCGGGTGGAGGGGCAGATTGCCCTGAAGAACCACCTCACCATCGAGAGCACCGGGAAGGTGCAGGCGGACATCCGGGCCGAGGAGTTGACCATCAACGGCGAGGCGAGCGGCAACATCGACGCCTCGACCCGCGTGGCCATCAACGCCTCGGCGAAGGTGGCTGGCGACATCAAGGCGCCGCGCGTCGTCATCGAGGATGGCGCCGTGTTCAACGGCTCCATCGAGATGGACGTCCGGCTGCCGGACGACATCTGAAGCTCACGCCGCGGGCGGACGCGGCACACACCTTTCGAGAGGGCGGACAACACTCATGGCGAATACGGTCATTGGTTCGAGCATCGTCATCGACGGAGAGATTTCCGGAGACGAGGACCTGGTCATCCAGGGCACCGTGAAGGGGAAGATCTCCCTCAAGGAGAGCCTCTACGTGGAGGGCAGCGGCGTCGTCGAGGCGGACATCGAGACGCAGAACGTGGAGATCGCCGGCCGGGTGACGGGCAACATCGTCGCCAGCGACAAGGTCGAGCTGAAGACGGACTGCCGCGTGGTGGGCGACATCAAGGCGCCGCGCATCCTCATCGCCGATGGTGCCTCCTTCAAGGGCAACGTCGACATGGACATGAAGGAGCGCTGATTCGTGGCCACCCCGAAGGAGTTGAGCGGTAGCACCGCCGTCAACAACACCGTGGTGGGGCCTTCCATCCTCATCAGCGGCCGGTTGACGGGCGACGAGGACCTCACCGTCCGGGGCCGCGTGGAGGGAGAGCTGACGCTCAGCCGCACCCTCATCGTGGAGCCTTCGGGTGTGGTGAAGGCGAACGTGGCGGTGAAGAACGCCATCGTCAGCGGCGTGGTGGTGGGCAACATCAACGCCACGGAGAGCGTGGAGCTGACCCGCGAGGGCCGCATGGTGGGCGACATCCACGCCCCGCGCGTCATCATCGTGGACGGCGCCAGCTTCCGCGGCCGCGTGGACATGGGTGACGTGGAGCCCGGCCGTCTGCCTTCGGAGCGCCCCGTGGTGGCCCGTCCCACGGCCGTGACGCGGCCGACGACGGCGACCCCCGTGCGCACCACGACGACGCCCGCCCGCCCGCCGACGCCTCCCGCGCGTCCGCCGGCGCCCCCGGCCCGTCCCACGACGCCCGCCGCGGCGCCCACGACGGTGGCCCGCCCCTCGAGCAAGCCTCTGCCGCCGCCTCCGCCCCCCCGGGCCGAGACGCGTCCGACGCCGCCGCCCGTGGAGCAGACGACTTCTGCCGAGCCGCCAACGCCCTTCTCGGTGGGTGCTGGCGCCAAGAAGAAGGTCGTGGTGAAGAAGAAGACCCGCTAGAGCACACAGCCCGCGCCGCCGGAGTCGGTGGCGCGGGAGTGGGCAGACCAGGGGTGCCACCATGGACGCCGAGCACAGGGTTGACGGAGAGGAAGGGATGCCGGGTTCTCCGGAGGGTGGCTCGTCGTCCGCGCCCGAGGCGATGTCGGCGCGGAGCGATGGCGCGAGCCAGGACGGCGCGCCGTCAGAGTCGTCGCGTATAGAGGGAGCCGTCGGGGAGTCCGCCCCGGTCGATTCCCCCGCGCCCGAAGCGGGTGCGTCGGCGCCGGAAGGCGGTTCACCGGAGTCCCAGGCAATCGCCGCCGAAGGCGCGCCCAGCACGGGCGAGCCCGAGCGGAGCATGGAGTCGTCGGTGGGTTCGTCGGAAGAGTCCCAGGAGAAGTCCCCGTCGGAGGCCTCGAGCAGCGAGTCCGCGGCGTCGTCGGAGCCCGCGACCTCCGAGGGCGCTCCCCGCCAGGAGTCCGCGGAGGCGTCGTCCACCGATGGGGCGCCCGGCCAGGAGTCCGCGGCGTCGTCCTTCACCGGAGCGCCAGGCGAGGAGTCCGAGGCAGCGTCCTCTGAGGGGGCCCCGGGCGGGGCCGAGGCGTCCGGAGCGGAGGAGGACGAGGAGTCCGAGCTGCTCGCCGCGCCCGAGGAGCGCCTCGCGGGGCGGGTGGTGACGGTGTTGATGCCGCTGGAGCGCCTGGAGGACGAGTCGGCGTACCGGCTGCGGCCCGAGGGGGACGTGTCCGGGCTGGCCACGGACATCGCGCGGCTGGGGCAGCTGTTCCCGGTGGACGTGCGTCCCCGGGGCAACGACCGCTACCAGCTGGTGTGCGGGTTCCGTCGCGTGGCGGCGCTGCGCTTCCTCAAGCGCGACGCGGTGCAGGCGCGCGTGCACACCGACCTGTCGGACGAGGACGCGCTCCTCATGTCGCTGGCGGAGGCCATCCACGCCACGCCGGTGGAGCCGGAGGTCCTCGAGGCCAAGCGCGACCAGCTGGAGTCCGAGGGCCGGTTGAGCGCGGCCGTGGCGGACATGCTCGCCAAGGCGCTCGCCACGGACGAGTCGCTGGCGCCCGAAGGGGTCGAGGAGGAGATCGACGCCGACGAGCTGGCCTCGGACGTGTCGCAGCGGCTGGGCGCCATCAACCAGGACCTCTCGCTGCTGGCGGACGTGTTCGCGTCGCTGGACGAGTCACGCCGGGCGGAGCTGTTGATGCAGTTGCGGTACTCGTCGGAGCTGGTGGCGTACCTGGAGGGCCTGTCGTGATGGTGGATGCTCTCGCCCGAGACCGGGCCCGGCTGCTGGAGCTGCTCACGCAGCGCTCCTTCGAGCGTCGCCGCGTCGTGCTCTCGTCCGGCAAGGAGTCGGACTTCTACATCGACTGCAAGCGCACGGCGCTGCTGGCCGAGGGGCACTTCCTCATCGGTCGGCTGTTCCTGGACGCCATCCGCCGCGAGGCCCCGGAGGCGGTGGGCGTGGGCGGGCTGACGCTCGGCGCGGATCCGCTCGCCTCGGCGGTGAGCCTCACCGGCTACCTCTCCAGCTACCCGCTGTCCGCGTTCATCGTCCGCAAGGAGCCCAAGGGCCACGGCACCGGCCAGTGGATCGAAGGCCTGAGCGGGCTGGGCACGGGCGCGAAGGTGGCCATCGTCGAGGACGTGGTGACGACGGGTGGCTCCACGCTGAAGGCCATCGAGCGGGCCCAGGCCGAGGGGCTCACGGTGCTCGGGGCGTTCGCCCTGGTCGACCGGTTGGAGGGAGGGCGCGAGGCGGTGGAGGCCGCGGGCCACCGACTCACCACGCTGTTCACCCGCAAGGACTTCATCCCTTGAAGAAGCTGCTCGCGACGGGAGCGCTGCTGGGAGCGCTGGTCGGCTGTTCCTCCCTGCCTCCCATCGCCGTGGGCGAGCAGGCCCCCACGCTGAAGGACGAGAACGCGGAGTCGCGTTACCGGGCGTTGCTCGCGAAGTACACGGGCCACCAGGAGATCTACGACGGCTTCGACACGCGCCTGTTCGCGGGGGCGACGCTGCAGACGTGGACCTTCCGCGAGGCGCGCGTGAAGCGGCAGGCGGCCTTCCAGGTGCTGCCCGAGGCGAAGGTGGCGGAGCTGCTCGCCGAGGAGCGCGCCGAGTCGTCCCAGGTGCACGAGTTCTTCCTGGGCGTGCACGTCAACGACTACCGCTACCTCGACTTCGACTTCCGTCGCTCCATCTGGCGCCTGGCGCTGGTGACGCCCGCGGGTGAGGTGACGCCCGTGCGCATCCGCCGCCTGGGCCGCGCCGATTTGGAGATGCGCGCCTACTACCCGTACACCAACGTCTTCTGGGTGGGATACGAGGTGCAGTTCCCCACGGTGATGGCCAGCGGTCAGCCGGTGATTCCGCCGGGCACCGAGCACGTCACCTTCCGACTGGCCTCGTCGCTGGGGCAGGCGGAGATGAAGGTCTCCGCGCAGTAGCAGGACAGCTCGCGCCTCATCAGGTCTGCTCGGGGCGCTTGAGCCACTTCTCGGTGACGGTGAGCGTGGGGCCGGCCTGCAGCCGCTCCAGCAGCCCGGCCGGTGAGGCCTCCACCGCGAAGGGCAGGGCCTGGGATTCGGGGACGAAGCCCTCGGTGGCCAGGTGCCTGGACAGCGCCACCAGCGGCTGGAAGAAGCCGCGCGTGTCGAGCAGGCCCATGGGCTTCTGGTGCAGGCCCAGCTGCGCCCACGTCACGATTTCGAAGAGCTCGTCCAGGGTGCCGAAGCCGCCGGGCAGGGCGACGAAGGCGTCCGCGCGCGTGGCCATGAGGGCCTTGCGCTCGTGCATGGAGTCCACGCGGATGAGCTCGGTGAGGCCCAGGTGGGCAATCTCCCGCGCGCCCATGAAGTGGGGCAGCACGCCCACCACCTGGCCGCCCGCGGCGAGCGTGGCGGCGGCGACGGTGCCCATGAGGCCCACGCTCGCGCCGCCGTAGACGAGCGTCATCCCTCGGCGGCCCAGCTCCGTGCCCATCTCTCGCGCGGCCTCGGTGTACTCGGGGCGGGTGCCCGGCCTGGAGCCGCAGAAGACGCAGACGCTGCGCACGGACATGTCAGAAGGCTCCGCGCCGCTCGGGGTGCGCCGCGTAGAGCGCCACCAGGGCCGAGAGGAACAGGATGATGGGCAGCGCGAGCGCGTACACCTGCCGGCCCTGCCGGAGGGCGATGCCGCACGGCAGGCCGAAGAGGAAGCCGCCCAGGTGGCCCGACCAGCTCACGAAGGGCAACAGGCTGAGCACCGCCACCTGCACCAGCCAGATGCCCAGCTCCCGGCGCCCCTGCCGCGTGGCGATGGGCAGCATGGCGCCCGCCCAGCCCAGAATCATCCCGGACGCGCCCACCATGGGCGTGTCGAAGTTGAACAGCAGCGAGAACACGGACGAGCCCAGTGCCGTCACGAGCGACAGGCCGAGGAAGCGCAGCGAGCCGATGCCGCGCTCCAGCGTGAAGCCCAGCGTCACGACGACGGACATGTTGAAGACGAGGTGGAGGATGCCGCCGTGCTCCAGCGCGCACGCGAGCAGCCGCCAGTACTGGCCCTCCTGCACCGCGGGGCCGTACAGCGCGCCCAGCGGGAGCTGCCGCGCGGTGAAGGACGGCAGCTGTCCGGCTTCCTCCAGGAGGAAGACCGCCACGCACAGCCCGATGATGGCGTAGCAGACCCACGGGCGCGGCTGCGGGGCCTGGGGCGGGGGAGGCGTGCCGAACGGATGGCCTCCGCCGCGAGGCTCAGTCCCGCCACCTGGCGCGTCGAGGATGTGTCGCGGTCCTGAGGACATGTCCCTCACAGCTCCCGGGAAAGGGTGGTGTCTCGCAGCCAGTGGTGGTCATCGGGATGCGGATAGTCGAGGGTGAAGTGCAGTCCCCGACTCTCCTTGCGACGGCTGGCGCAGTCGACGATGAGCAGGGCCACATCGGCGATGTTGCGCAGCTCGATGACGTCCCGGGTCACCTCGAAGCGCCAGTAGTAATCACGAATCTCCTCGCGCAACAGCTCCAGCCGGCGTCGCGCGCGCATCAGCCGCTTGTCCGTCCGGACGATGCCTACGTAGTTCCACATGAGCCGGCGGATCTCATCCCAGTTGTGGCTGACGACGACGCTCTCGTCGGACTCCACCGCGCTGCCCGGGTCCCACTCCGGCGGGTCCTCGCGCGGGGTGGGCAGCGACGCCAGCTCCTCCGCCGCGACCATCACGGCGCGCTGCCCGAACACGAGCCCCTCCAGCAGCGAGTTGGACGCGAGCCGGTTGGCGCCGTGCAGTCCCGTGCAGGACACCTCACCGATGGCGTACAGGCCCGGCACCGACGTGCGCCCATGCAGGTCCGTCACCACGCCGCCGCACTGGTAGTGGGCCGCGGGGACGACGGGGATGGGCTGCACGGCCATGTCGATGTTGAACGCCTTGCAGGTGGCGTAGATGTTGGGGAAGCGCTCGGTGAGGAACGCCCGGCCCATGTGCGTCATGTCCAGGTAGACACACTCGTCGCCGGTGCGCTTCATCTCCGCGTCGATGGCGCGCGCCACCACGTCGCGCGGGGCGAGCGCGCCCAGTGGGTGGTAGCGCTCCATGAACGTCTGCCCGCCCTTGAGTCGCAGCTTGCCGCCCTCGCCGCGCAGGGCCTCGCTGATGAGGAAGCTCTTGGCCTCCGGGTGGAAGAGGCAGGTGGGGTGGAACTGGTAGAACTCCATGTTCGCCACCTGCGCGCCCGCGCGGTACGCCATGGCGACACCGTCCCCCGTGGCCACGTCCGGGTTGGACGTGTACAGGTACACCTTGCCCGCGCCGCCGGTGGCCAGCACCGTCACCTTCGCGAGGAACCGCTCGATGCCGCCGTTCTCCAGGAGCGCGTACGCGCCCAGACAGCGGCTGCCGCCGGGCCTGGGCTGGCGCCGGTCCAGGATGAGGTCGATGGCGGCCGTGTTGGCGAAGAAGGTGATGTTGGGCGTCTCGTCGCACCTGGCGAGCAGCGCGCGCTGCACCTCGCGCCCGGTGATGTCACCCGAGTGGATGATGCGCCGTGCGGAGTGGCCGCCCTCGCGCGTCAGGTCGAACTCGCCGGAGGTCTGCCGATTGAACTCCGCGCCCAGCGTGACGAGCTCCCGCACGCGCTCGGGGCCCTCGCGCACGGTGACCTCCACCGCGTCCCGGTGGCACAGGCCCGCGCCCGCGACGAGGGTGTCCTCGATGTGGGCGTCGAAGGAGTCGGTGGGGGCCAGCACGCTGGCGATGCCACCCTGGGCGTAGGCCGTGTTGCTCTCGCCTCGCTCGCGCTTGGTCAGCACCGCCACGGTGCCATGCCGGGCCGCCTGGAGGGCGAAGGAGAGGCCCGCCACGCCGCCTCCCAGGACGAGAAAGTCGAACCGATGGGGCATGGCCAACAGCCTTAACGACTGTAAGTGCTGGAAACAAGGCGTTTTCTTGAGGACTTTCCGGCGTGTGTCTAAGGTTCGAGGGCCGATATGCGAGCCATTCCCGCGCTCATGCTCTGTGCCGTGCTGGGCCTCCCGTCCTGGGCGGGCGCGTCCGAGTCCATCTACCGGTACGTGGAGAAGGACGGGACCATCGTCTACACGAACGTGCCGCCGACGGGCTCCAAGGGCGCGAAGAAGATGAAGGGGGCGTTCACCCAGGCGCCGGCGAAGAGCCGGCCGGTGGTGGGGCGCTCCCGCACGCCGCCGGACCTGGACCCGCACATCGCGGCGGCGGCGGTGCGCTACCGCATCCCGACGGCGCTCGTGCGCGCCATCATGCACGCGGAGAGCAACTTCAATAAGAACGCGCTGAGCCACAAGGGCGCGAGCGGACTGATGCAGTTGATGCCGGCCACGGCGTCGGACATGTACGTGAAGGACATCTTCGACGAGCGCGACAACATCGAGGGCGGGGTGCGCTATCTGCGCGTGCTCGCCAACATGTTCGACGGCGACATGGTGAAGATGATTGCCGCGTACAACGCGGGCCCGGACGCGGTGAAGCGCTACGGCGGCAAGGTGCCCCCGTACGAAGAGACGCAGGGGTACGTGCGCAAGGTGCTCCAGCTCTACTACCACTACAAGGAGCGCGAGCGACCCGCCGAGAGCGGACCCCGCGAGCTCACATCCCAGAATGACGACGCGCGTGAAGGGGCGGCCGGAGACGAGCCCCGCTGACGACGAGTTCCTCCAACAGCTCCAGCGTGGTGGAGAGCTGCTGGCGGCCAACAAGGTCATCGAGGCCAGGAGCTTCCTGGAGCGTGCCCACCAGCTCCAGCCTCGCAACGAGAAGGCGCAGAACCTGCTCGGGCTGTGCTTCTTCAAGCTCGGCATGTTCGACAGGGCGGCCGAGCTCTACGAGATGCTCGTGCGCGACAACCCGGTGGACCCGACGCTGCGGGTCAACCTGGGCCTGGTGTACCTGAAGACGAACGCGCTGCAGCGCGCGGTGCGCGAGTTCGAGACGGCCACGGACCTGTCGCCCGAGCACCAGAAGGCGCAGAACTACCTGGGCCTGGCGCTCGCGCAGATGGGAGAGTACGGCCGCGCGCGTGAGCACTTCCTGCTCGCGGGCAGCGACGCGATGGCGGAGAAGATGTCCCGCGCCATCGCCGGGGAGAACTTCGCCCGCGCCACGCCCGCGCCCGTGCCGCCGCCCGCGGCGCGGGTGGAGAGTCCTGCCCCCGTGCGGGCTCGGTCCCCGGAGCCCGAGGAAGAGGAGATCCGCTTCGCCGAGGACGAGGGGCCGAGCGCGCTCGGTGGTGGTGAGTCGGAGTCCTCCGCGTCGCAGTCCCCCGAGGAGGCGGGGAGTCCGTTCACGACCGCTGGCCCTGTCGGCACGTCGGGGGGGGCGCTCTCCGCGTCGGGGTCGTCCGGAGCGACTGGCGCGCCGGGAACCTCGGTGGCCGGTGGCGCGCTCTCCTCCTCGGGAGCGTCCGGAGCGGGTGGCGCCTCGGGAGCGTTCGCAGCGGGTGGCTCACCGGGGAGTTCAGGCCCGTCCGGGGTCGGTAGCTCGCTGGGAGCGTCCTCGGCGGGTGGTGTGCCGGGTGCGACTGGCGCGGTCGGTTCTTTGGGCGCGTCCGCCTCGGTCGGAGCCGTCACCGCTTCGGGCGCGTCGAACGTGGCGAGCCAGGGTGCCGCGGTGGGTTCGCCGCCCATCCACGGGGCGTCGGCCTCGGCGGGCGCGTCCCTCCAGACGGGCTCGAGCACGTCCTTCGCGTCGGGTTCCTCCGCCACGGCGGGCACGGGCCCCACCTCGGACGAGACCTCCGCCGCGACCTCCTCGGTGCCGCTGTCCCGGCTGCAGCTCACCAAGGTCGCCGCGCGGCCCGCTCCGACGCGTGAGGCGACCTCCTCCGCGCCGCTCCTGTCGGTGCTGGCGCCCTCGCTGGCCCTCGAATCGGAGCGGGGGAGTGGTCCCTTCGCCCTCGGCGAGGGCCGCTTCCGCATCGCCGTGGAGACGGAGCTGCTCACCCGGCTGGACGGCCTGGTGGCCCTCGAGGGGCAGCTCGCGTTCCAGCCGGAGATGAAGCGCTTCCGGGGCCGGGCGACGGACAAGCCCTTCGGTGAGGGCGCCTCGCGCATGGTGCGCGCCCGGGGCCGGGGCGTGCTCCACCTGGAGCCCTCCGAGCGCCGCACGTTCCTGGCGGTGGACCTGGGCGAGGACTCCGCCTACTTCCGGGACGAGAACGTCTTCGCCTTCGAGGAGCCGGTGATGTTCGAGAATGGCCGGGTGCCCTCCGACATCGCGCCGGACCTGGACCTGGTCCACCTGCGCGGTCAGGGGCAGGTGCTGCTGAGCCTGCCCGGGCCCCTGCGCTCGGTGGCGGTGCGCCTGGATGCGCCGGTGACGGTGCCGCTGACACACCTGGTCGGGTGGCAGGGCAACCTGACGCCTCGCGTGGTGCCGCTGCTCAAGTCCGCCTCCGGCGAGTCGCTGCGCACGGCGGTGGAACTGGGGGGCGAAGGTTTTGCCCTCATCGCCCTTGGGGTCCGCTAGAAGGCGCGCCATGGCCACCGACCGAGCGATTCGCAAACAGCGCAAGCGGGAGGAGCGGGCGCGCCGGCGCGCCGAGCGCAAGCCGAGCGTGCTGGTTCAGGAGTTCTGGAACCTGCCCAACATGCTGACGCTGGGGCGCATCTTCCTCATCCCCCCGTTCGTCTGGCTCATGTACGACGGGGACCCGCTCAGCTCCCTGTTCGCGGGGCTCGTCTTCGCCGTCGCCGCCATCACCGACGTCATCGACGGCTACCTGGCGCGCAAGTGGAACCTCATCACCGTGGTCGGCAAGTTCATGGACCCCCTGGCCGACAAGCTCATCGCCATGGCGGCCCTGGTGATGATGGTGCGGCTCGGACGCATCGCGGCGTGGGTCGTCATCGTCCTGCTCGCCCGCGAGCTCATCGTCAGCGGCCTGCGCACCATCGCGGCCAGCGAGGGCATGGTCATCGCCGCCGGCCAGGAGGGGAAGTGGAAGACCTCCCTCCAGCTCGTGGGCATCATCTCCCTGTGCGTCCACTACGTGCACCCGCTGACGCTCGGTTCGTTCAGCACGCCCGTGGACTACAACCTCGTGGGCAAGGTGCTCGTCTACCTGTCCGGCGCGTTCTCCGTCTGGAGCGCGGTCGTCTACTTCCGGGCCTTCCTCGCCATGCTCGCGAAGCGGGGAGACGAGGCGCCGATCGCGAAAAGTGTTTGACGCCGTTGGGAGGCCTCTGTATACCCCACCTCACTTCGGGCGCGGCGCTGACGCGACGCGGCTGAAGCGGTGCCTGATGCGGGAATAGCTCAGCGGTAGAGCATCGCCTTGCCAAGGCGAGGGTCGAGGGTTCAAATCCCTTTTCCCGCTCCAAAAGAAGGCCCCTTGGGAAACCAGGGGGCCTTTTGTTTTCACCTGAGAAGGTGCGGGCGCCGAAGGTTGAGACGTCGTCGCGGTTCGTGATGCGGGAATAGCTCAGCGGTAGAGCATCGCCTTGCCAAGGCGAGGGTCGAGGGTTCAAATCCCTTTTCCCGCTC